>JBCLCL010000037.1:0-26338 GCA_038915815.1 Candidatus Limnocylindrales bacterium | reverse complement strand
GTCGCTCGGATCGGAGCCGTCGCCACCGAGGTCGATCCATCCGCGATCCGGATGCGCGGCACGCAGTCGGCGCAGCAGCTCGGCCTTGAGCGCCGCACCGGCATGGTCGGCAGCGAACGCCACGCGCATCGGGGTCATGCCCGAAGGATACGTCCTCGATCGGCGCCCGACCCGGCCTGAGTCTAGGCCGGCCTGGCCTGGCGCCGCCGCTCCATCAAACGCTGGATCAGCGGCGTGAAGATGATCTGCATGGCGAGTTCCATCTTGCCGGCCGGACAGACGAGCGTGTTGGGCCGCGACATGAAGGAGTCGTGGAGCATCGAGAGGAGATACGGGAAGTCGATGTCGCCCGGCTTGGCGAAGCGGATGACCAGGAAGCTCTCATCGAGCGTCGGGATGTAGCGCGCGATGAATGGGTTGGACGTATCGACGACCGGAACGCGCTGGAAGTTGATGTGGGTCCGTGTGAACTGCGGGCAGATGTAGTTCACGAAGTCCGGCATCCGGCGCAGGATCGTGTCGGTCACGGCCTCGACTGAGTAGCCCCGTGCCGCCTTGTCGCGGTGGATCTTCTGGATCCACTCGAGGTTGATCACGGGAACCACGCCGACCAGCAGGTCCACGTACTGGGCGACGTCTGCCTCGTCCGTTCGCACCGCGCCGTGCAGGCCCTCGTAGAAGAGCAGATCCGTGTCCGCGGACAGCTCCTCCCACGGCGTGAACGTCCCCGGTTTCTGCCCGAACGGGGCGGCCTCGTCCTCGTCGTGGAGGTATCTGCGGACCATCCCTCGCCCATCCGCCGCATAGTCGCGGAAGAGCGCCTCGAGCTCCGCGAACAGGTTCGCGTCCGGGCCGAAGTGGCTGAACTCGTGATTGCCGCGGGCCGTCTCCTCGTCCAGCTTGTGCGCCATCTCGGCCCGGTCGTAGCGATGGAAGGCGTCGCCCTCGACGAACGCGCCCTGCACGCTCTCGCGTCGGAAGATCTGCTGGAAGGTCCGCGAGACCGAGGTGGTGCCGGCGCCGGACGAACCGGTGATCGCGATGATCGGGTACTTCGTCGACATGCGGATCTCCTAGCCCGGATCGCGGAACAGGCCCCGCGCCCCGAACAGCGGCGCGTCGTAGGTCCGTTCGTTGTGATCGCGGTGGTAACGCTCGATACGCTCGACCTCGCCGCGCGCACCGAACACGAAACCGGTGCGCTGGTGGAGTGCCTCCGGCCGGACATCCAGGATCGGTCCGAAGCCGTCGCTCGCGCGACCGCCGGCCTGCTCGATCACGAACCCGATCGGGTTCGCCTCATAGAGCAGGCGAAGCTTGCCGCTGCGGCCGTGCTCGCGATCGTCGCGCGGATAGAGGAAGACACCGCCTCGCATCAGGATCCGGTGGGTCTCGGCGACCAGCGATGCGACCCAGCGCATGTTGAAGTCCCTGCCGCGCGGTCCGCTTCGCCCGGCCAGGCATTCGTCGACGTAGCGCTTGACCGCCGGCTCCCAGAACCGTGCATTCGAGGAGTTGATCGCGAATTCGCTGGTCTGCTCGGGGATCTTCAGATCCGGGTGGGTCAGGATGAATTCGCCGATCTCCCGATCGAGGGTGAAGCCGTAGACGCCATGGCCAAAGGTGAACACGAGCATCGTGGTCGGCCCGTAGATCGCGTAGCCGGCACAGACCTGTTGCGCGCCCGGCTGCAGGTAGGACCGCTCGTCCGGTTCGGCGACACCCTCAGGGCAGAGCAGGACCGAGAAGATCGAGCCGACGGAGACGTTGACATCGATGTTGGAGGACCCGTCGAGAGGATCGAAGCAGAGCAGGTAGCGGCCACGTGGGAAGCCGTCGGGGATGCGGTAGGGCTCTTCGAGCTCCTCCGAGACCATCCCCGCGAGATGGCCACCCCAATCGGTGGCGCGCAGGAAGATATCATTGGCCAGGATATCCAGATTGGCCTGTTCCTCACCCTGCACGTTGGTCGTGCCCGCCTTGCCCTGGGCCCCGGACAGGGCACCCTTGCCCACGATGGAGGCGATCCGCTTGCAGGCGAGTCGGATGTCGTGGACGAGTGCGGTGAACCCGCCCGTGGCGTTGGGGAACTTCCGCTGTTCCCCGATGATGAATTCGGTGAACGTCTGGTCACGGCTGATCGTGTCAGGCATCAGCGTTCGTCGTCCTCCGCCTGGCTGAAGACCCGACTGGCCCGAATGTCAGCGGCCTCGATCGTCATCAGATCCTCGCGCCCCAGCGGTTTGCCGCGTGCGGCAAAGAGGCGGTTGGCGTGGCGCAGCCGGGCCCGGTCCAGCGCGTTGCGGATCGAGCGGGCGTTGGCGAAGTTGGGCTGCGCCCGGCGCAGCTCGATGTACTCGGCCAGCGCCCTGGCAGCAGACTTCGAGAGCCGGTACTGCATCTTCTCCAGCATCAGCTCGGCGATGGCGTACAACTCGTCGGGCGTGTAGTCAGGAAAATCGACGTGGTGGGCGATCCGCGAGCTGAGGCCCGGGTTCGAGCCGAAGAAGCGCTCCATCCGGTCCCTGTAGCCGGCGAAGATCACGATGAGGTCGTCGCGCTGGCTCTCCATGACCTGCAGGAGGATCTCGATCGCTTCCTGGCCGTAGTCGCGCTCGTTCTCCGGGCGGTAGAGGTAGTAGGCCTCGTCGATGAACAGGACGCCGCCCAGCGCTCGCTTGAGTACCTCCTTGGTCTTGGGCGCCGTGTGGCCGATGAACTGGCCGACGAGGTCATCGCGGGTCACGGCGACGAGATGGCCTTTTCGCGCATAACCCAGGCGGTGGAGGATCTCGGCCATCCGCAGCGCGACGGTCGTCTTGCCCGTGCCCGGATTGCCGGTGAAGCTCATGTGCAGCGACGGCGCACCGGCCGACAGCCCAACCTGCCCGCGCAGCTTCTCGATGAGCAGCAGGGCGGCGATCTCGCGGATCCGGGTCTTCACCGGGGCGAGGCCCACCAGCTCGCGATCGAGTGTCGCCAGCAGGTCCTCGACGCCCGAGTCCGCGAGCGCGGCGTCGAGGTCGAGGGGGAGTCCCGGTGCCACCGTCACGGGGCGTCGTACCGCTCGCCCTCGGGCCGGTCGGTCACGTACGCGCGGGTCGTGTACCGGATCGCCCGCCCGCCCGCCTCCTGGCGGGTGAGCGCGAACCCGGGCTCCGGCGCCGGCCGGTTGACGATGAACGACAGGCGGAGCGTCTCGAAGCCCCGCGTCGAGTCGAATGCGTTGAGCTTGATGTAGTGCGTGGGGAACATTCGCCGTGCGCTGTCGAGCTCGGCCATCACGCCGGCCGCGTCGTGCAGGTCGAACATCGGCGGGCCGTACATCTCCCAGTACGTGTTCCTGGGATGGGGGTCGTCCGTGTACTCGATCGACATCGCCCAGCCGTGCTCGAGGCAGTACTCGATCTGGGCGTTGATCTGATCGTCGGTCAGGTCGGGCAGGAACGAGAACGTTCCCTGGGTGAGCCTCATGGTGTCACTCCTCAGGCCGGCGTCGGCGTCGGCACGTAGTCGGGCGTGTCCGTGCTCGCGTAGTCGAACGTCACCTCACCCCACGTGTCCAGGGCGGCCTTGAGGGGCGTGCAGTCGCGGGCCGCGTCGGCCAGGATCTGGGGGCCTTCGTTCCAGATGTCCCGGCCTTCGTTCCGCGCGAGGACCATGGCCTCGAGGGCGACGCGGTTGGCGGTGGCACCGGCCTGGATGCCCATCGGGTGGCCGATCGTGCCGCCCCCGAACTGGAGCACGACGTCGTCGCCCAGGTAGGTCAGCAGCTGATGCATCTGGCCGGCGTGGATGCCGCCCGAGGCCACCGGCATGACCTTGCGGAGCCCGGCCCAGTCCTGGTCGAAGTAGATCCCGCGTTGCAGGTCGACCGGATTGTGCGGTTCGCGCAGGACGTTGTAGAAGCCCCGGATCGTGTTCGGGTCGCCCTCGAGCTTGCCGACGACGGTGCCCGCATGGATGTGGTCCACGCCGGCGAGACGCATCCACTTCGCGATCACACGGAACGAGATCCCGTGGTTCTTCTGGCGCGTATAGGTCGACGCGCCGGCCCGATGGAGGTGCAGGATCATGTCATTCCGGCGGGCCCACTTCGAGATGGAGTGGATCGCGGTGTAGCCGATGACCAGGTCGATCATGATGATGACGCTGCCGAGTTCCCTGGCGAACTCCGCGCGCTCGTAGATGTCCTCCATCGTCGCGGCGGTAACGTTGAGGTAGTGGCCCTTCACCTCGCCCGTCGACGCCGAGGCGCGGTTGACCGCCTCCATGCAGAACAGGAAGCGGTCGCGCCAGTGCATGAACGGCTGCGAGTTGATGTTCTCGTCGTCCTTGGTGAAATCGAGGCCACCCTTGAGCGCCTCGTAGACGACCCGGCCGTAGTTGCGGCCGGACAGGCCCAGCTTCGGCTTGGTGGTGGCGCCCAGCAACGGCCGGCCGAACTTGTCCAGGCGCTCGCGCTCGACGACGATCCCGGTGGGCGGTCCGTCGAACGTCTTTGCGTAGGCGGCGGGGATGCGCATGTCTTCGAGACGCAGCGCCTTGAGTGGCTTGAACCCGAACACGTTGCCGATGATCGAGGCCGTCAGGTTGGGGATGGAGCCCGGCTCGAACAGGTCCAGGTCGTAGGCAATCCAGGCGAAGTACTGGTCGGTGGTGTTGGGCACCGGTTCCACCTTGTAGGCCTTGGCGCGGTAGACGTCGGCCGCGGTCAGCCGATCGGTCCAGACGACGGTCCAAGTCGCGGTCGACGACTCGCCCGCCACCGCCGCTGCGGCCTCCTCGGGATCGACGCCGTCCTGGGGCGTGATCCGGAAGAGCGCCAGCACGTCGGTCTCCGACGGCTCGTAGTCGGGCGCCCAATAGCCCATCTGGGCGTACTTGAGGACGCCCGCTTTGTAGCGATCTGCCGTGTCGAGCGGCGTGGGTCGTTCAGTCTCCACTGCCATGTGTTGACTCCTTCCGGCGTTCGCGCCGTCGAGATGACGCAGCTGGCTTGCCAGTGATTCAGGCCCGTTCCGGCCGTCGCTGCGGCCATCCCCGCGTCGCGTAGTGCCCGGATTGCGACCGCCCGGCCGGACGGATGGCGGTGGACCGCCGAACCAAGCCACGAGGGCCGTCGCACCCGTCACGCCGTCGAGCTTAGCCGGACAGACTCGATGCTGTCCAATGCATGTTTCTGATGGTGCAGATAAGATATATGGATGAACACTCGTCTGTCGGCCGACGATCCGCGACTCTCGCGGGACCTGGACCAGCTGGTTTCGATCCACCAGCTCCGCCTGTTTACGGCGGTCATCCAGCAGGGAGGCTTCACTCGTGCGGCCGACGCATTGGGCCTCAGTCAGCCCGCGATATCGCACCAGTTGAAGGCGCTGTCCGCGGCCGTCGGCATCCCGGTGCTGGAGATCATCGGGCGGCGAGTCCAGCTGACCCAGGCCGGCCAGTTGCTGTACGAGCACGCAAAACGGATCCTCGCGGAGTTCGAGGCCGCCGGCACGGCCCTGGACGAGCTGCGTGGCCTACAGCGTGGAAGCCTGCGACTCGCAGGCGACACGACGGTCGGCATCTACGTGCTGCCGGACCTCCTCGGCGCCTTCCGGCACGCGTACCCGGGGGTCGAGGTGCGCCTCGGTGTCGACAATCGGCAGGGACTGTACGACCGGCTGGTGGCCAACGAGGTCGACTTCGCGGTGAGCGGACGACCGTGGGACAACCCGTCGATCCCGCTGGTCGTCCGTCCGTTCCTTGCCAATGAGCTCATCGCCATCGCATCGCCGCGCAACCGCCTGGCCGGTCGATCGCGGGTGACACTGGCGCAACTGGCGGCCGAGCCATTCATCGGCCGGGAGCCTGGCTCGGGCACCCGCGACACCGCCGAGGAGGCCCTTCGCGCCGCCGGGCTGGCCGTCAGACCCGTCATGGAACTGGCAAGCAACGGCGCGATCAAGCGCGCGGTCGCCCAGGACCTGGGGGTGTCGATCCTCTCGCGCTATGCGACTGGCCTGGAGATCCAGGTCGGCCATCTCGTGGAGTTGCCTGTCGTCGGCTTCCCGCTGCGCCGCCAGTGGCACCTGGTCTTCGCCCGCGACAAGCGCCTCGGTCCAGTCGACGAGGCCTTTCTTCGCTTCGTGGATGACGGCCACTGGAAAGAGATGATCGGGCGCCCGCTCAGCACCGATTGATCACCCCTGCGGATGCGACCCGGATTCGCCCCCATCGAGCGTCGGGATGCGACCCCGAAGCCCCTCCCGGACGACCTTCCGGGCGACCTCCGCCACGCGCTCGGCGGTGAAGCCGAACTGCTCGAAGATCGTGCCGGCCGGCGCCGAGGCGCCGAAGTGGTCGAGCCCGACGATCGCGCCCTCATCGCCGACCCAGCGCTCCCAGCCGAGCGAGACGCCGATCTCCACGCTGACCCGCTTCCGAACGGCCGGCGGCAGGACGGCATCGCGGTAGGCCTGGTCCTGGGCCTCGAAGAGCTCCCAGCACGGCAGCGAGACGACCCGGGCGGCGAGCCCGTCGGCCTCGAGCGCCTCTGCGGCAGCGAACACCAACTGGAGCTCCGAACCCGTGCCGATCAGGATGACCTCGGGCGCACCGCCCGCCGCCTCGCGCAGGACGTAGCCGCCGCGCGCGAGACCTGCCCGGGCCTTCTCGCCGGTGCCGGCCAGGGTCGGCAGCTTCTGGCGGGTGAGGGCCAGCGCGACCGGCCCATCGCGCCGCTCCAGCGCGATCGCCCAGGCCGCCGCCGCCTCGTTGGCATCGCCGGGCCGGACGAACCAGAGATTCGGGATCGCCCTGAGCGCCGCGTAGTGCTCGACCGGCTGGTGGGTCGGCCCGTCCTCGCCGAGGCCCACCGAGTCGTGGGTCCAGACGTAGATGACGTGGAGCCCCGAGAGCGCCGCCAGCCGGACCGACCCGCGCATGTAGTCGCTGAAGGTCAGGAACGTGGCGGCGTACGGGATGAACCCGCCGTGGTAGGCGATCCCGTTGGCGACGCCGCCCATCGCGTGCTCGCGGACACCGAAGCGCAGGTTCCGGCCGGGCTCGTCGGCGCTGAAGTTCGGCTCGCCCTTGACGTCGGTCAGGTTCGACTCCGAGAGGTCCGCGGCACCGCCGAACAGCTCTGGAACACGGGGCGCCAGCACCGCGATCGCGTCCTGGCTGGCGTTGCGGGTGGCGACCTCGGAGCCGGCCTCGTAGGTCTTCAGGTCCGCATCCCACCCGCCGGCCAGGGTCCCCTCGATGCGACGGCGGAATTCGGCCGCGGCGGCGGGGTGGGCCGAGGCGTAGGCCTCGAGACGCGCCTCCCACTCGCCGACCAGCGCCTCACCGGCGGGGATCGCCGTCCTGAAATGAGCGGCCGCCTCGTCCGGCACGTGGAACGAGCGGTCGGGGTCCCAGCCGTAGGCCTCCTTGGTCAGGCGGACCTCGTCCGGTCCGAGGGGTGCGCCGTGCGCTTTCTGGCTGTCCTGCCTGTTCGGGCTGCCGAAGCCGATGTGCGTGCGGACCGCGATCAGGCTCGGTCGGTCATCGGCCTGGGCGGCCTTGATGGCGGCCTCGATGGCGGCGAGGTCGTTGCCGTCAGCCACGCGCTGGGCGTGCCAGCCGTAGGCCTCGAATCGCTTCGGCACGTCCTCCGACCAGGCCATCGCGGTCGGACCGTCGAGCTGGATCCGGTTGTCGTCGTAGAGCACGACCAGCTTCCCGAGCCGCAGGTGGCCGGCCAGGCTGGCCGCCTCGGACGCGATCCCCTCCTGGAGGTCACCGTCGGACGCGATCACCCAGGTCCGGTGATCCACGATCGAATGGCCGGGCCGGTCGAACTCGGCCGCCAGCCGCCGCTCCGCGATGGCCATCCCGACGGCGTTGGTCAATCCCTGGCCGAGCGGTCCGGTCGTCGCCTCCACGCCGGGCGTCAGCCCGTATTCGGGATGACCCGGGGTGGTGCTTCCCCACTGGCGGAACGCCTGGAGATCCTCCAGCGAAACGTCGTAGCCCGTGAGGTGGAGGAGCGAGTAGAGGAGCATGCTGGCGTGCCCGGCCGACAGGACGAACCGGTCGCGGTCCGGCCAGGCCGGGCGAGTCGGCGCGTGGCGCAGGAACCGCGTCCAGACCACGTAGGCCATCGGCGCGGCGCCCATCGGGGCGCCCGGATGGCCGGAGTTGGCCTTCTGGACCGCGTCGATGGAGAGCGTCCGGATCGTGTCGACGGCAAGGCGGTCGAGGTCCGTGGCGACGGTCATGGAGAGTGGCTCCCATGTGGGCTCGGGCACGAATCGTGGGTCCGGCC
Organism: Candidatus Limnocylindrales bacterium; assembly: GCA_038915815.1. Taxonomy (GTDB): domain Bacteria; phylum Chloroflexota; class Limnocylindria; order Limnocylindrales; family CSP1-4; genus SPCO01. Next base: position 18,039 of record JBCLCL010000037.1, on the reverse strand, counting down.
ATTGTAGGCGCGAGGTAGGGCGCGAGCGCCGCTATCCTCCGAGGATGCCGTCGAGCCACCGACCGACCCGCCCAGGCGCGCCGCAAATCCTGGTCCTCGGTGACCTGGTCCTCGACGTCGTCCTCGCGCCCATCGCCCCGCTGGAGCGCGGTACCGACGTCTCCGGTCGGGTCGCGTTCGTCCAGGGCGGCTCCGCCGCCAACACGGCGCGCTGGCTCGGTCGGCTCGGGGCCCGGACGACCCTCATCTGTGCCGTCGGTCGTGACGCCACGGGGCGTGCCCTGGTCGATGCCGTTCGGCGCGACGGCGTCACGGTCCGGGTCTCGCGCATCGCCGGCGCCCGGACCGCCCGGATCGGCGTCGTGGTCAGCCCTGACGGTGAGCGCAGCTTCGTCCCGGACCGACGCGCGGCCGAGCTGCTCGACGCGGCCGACCTCAAGGCCGGCTGGTTCGTCGGTGCCCAGGCGCTCCATCTGCCGGTCTACTCGCTGCTCGGCGGGCCGCTCGGAGACGCCGGCCGGCGAGCCATCGAGCTCGCGCGGGCCGCGGGCGCCCTGGTGAGCATCGACCTGGCCTCGATCGGGCCCCTCATGGCCGGGGGCCGACGCGCGGCGCGGGATCTCATCGCAACCCTGGCCCCGGACATCCTCTTCGCGACAGCGTCCGAGACCGACGCCCTCCTCGGCGCGGGCCGGGTCGACGGGTTGCTCGAGTTCGCCTCGATCGCCGTCGTCAAGCGCGGTTCGAAGGGCGCCACGGTGCTGGCCAGGGCCGGCGCCGAATCCCTGCGTCTGGAGGTCGCGACGGCGCCGTTGAGCCCGGTGGATACGACCGGCGCCGGCGACGCCTTCGACGCCGGCTTCCTTGTCGGCTGGTTCACGGCGCGAGGCGCCGGGCGGTCGCTGGCGATCTCGCTCCAGCGGGCCGCGTCGGCCGGTCACCGAGCCGCCGCGAGGCAGCTCTCCGCGCCGAGGCCGGAGTTGCCACTCGGCTGAACGACCGGCCGCCCCGCCGCCGAAGGCCCCCGCTACGACAGGTAGCGGTCGAACCAGGCGAGCATCCGGGTCATCCGGTCCACGCGACGGTCCGGACGGCCGCTCGACGAGTAGACATGCGACTCATCGGGGTAGAGGACGTACTCGACGGTTCGCCCGAGATGACGCAGGGCGATGAACAGCTGCTCGTTGTCCTGGGGCGGGCAGCGCAGGTCCGCCTCGGCCTGGAACATGAGGAGCGGGGCCCGGATCGCGCCGACATGGCGGAGCGGCGACTGGCGCCAGAGTCGGTCGATCCCCTCGGGGCTGAACGGATGCCCGAGCAGGGCGGCGCGGTCGAAGTCCGGCCCGGAGTCGGAGTTCGCCCAGGTCGAGATCTGGTTGGTGACCCCGTTCTCTGAGACGGCGGCCCGGAAGCGATCCGAGGTGCCGATCAGCCAGTGCACCATGAAACCGCCGTAGCTCAGGCCGAGCACGCCGAGACGAGCCGGATCCGCCAGACCAAGGGCGACGACGTGATCGAGCGCGGCATGGACGTCGTCGGCATCGACACCGCCCCAATCGCCGAGTTGCGGGCGGATCCACGCCCGTCCGTAGCTGGTCGAGCCGCGGATGTTCGGCAGGACGACCCGGTAGCCGCGGGCCACCAGCATGGCGACCTCGATATGGGGCGCCGGTGCCCACGCCCCGAGCGGTCCGCCGTGGACGTCGACAACGGTCGGGAGGGTGGCGTCGCCGACGCCGGGCGGGGAGGCGACCCAGGTCTCGATGGGGCCGCCCGCCCCGGGCGCGTCGAGGCGGCGCATCTCCGGTCGGGGATGACGCCGTTGCCAGGCCGAGCCGAGCGTCGAGCGGGTGGTCCAGCGCGGCCGGCCCGCAGCGTCCGCGTCGAGGGTCATCAGCTCCATCGCCCGCGTTCCCAGTGTGCCGAGTACGGCGATCAAGCCCGTCCGGGCCACGCCGAGCGCGTGGCTGGTGGCATCGGACCATGGCCCTGGCGCGTCGCGTGGTGTGCCGGTCGGCGGGTTGCGCGGGGCGCCGGTCTCGGGGTCCAGCTCGAAACGGACCGGCTGGGAGCGCCCGCGATCGGTCACGGTCGTCACGATCGTCGCCGAATCCAGCCAGTACGGCCCGGGCCGCCCGGAGACCATCCAGCCGTTGAGGTCGGTGTCGGCCCAGTTGCCGACCGGACGGTCCAGGTCCGGAGCGATCGCCCGGGGAGGAGCCGACCCGTCGGCCCGACCGAGCAGGATCGTCGGGCTGACGTCGTCGAGCGATTCCGAATCCAGCACGCCGATGGCGGCGAGCCAGCGGCCGTCCGGGGAGTAGGTGGGGTGGGTCGCGAACCCGCCCGGAGCCATCACCTCCTGCGGCTCGACGATGCCGGCGTCCGGGCCGCGGCCGCCGTCCACGTCGACGGCCCAGATCGTGGTTCGGGGATAGAGGTCCGGCGCGGGACCGCGGTCGGCGCTGAATGCGACGGTCCGGCCGTCAGGTGCCCAGGCGATGTCCGACACGCCCCAGTCGCCGGCGGTGACCTGCCGCGCCCGCGCTCCTCGCCGCGCGTCGATCACGAAGAGGTGCGACCAGCGGTCCCGGTGGCCCTCGCCGTCCCAGCGCCAGTCGACGCGGTCGATCCGCCGGGCGAGGGGCGAGGGCCGATCCGCCCCGTCGGCCGCCCCGTGACGACGGCGGGAGTCCAGGGCGGGAATCTCCCCGACCAGGAACCGCGGCGGATCGACCTCGCCGGTGAAGGCGAGCCGGCGGCCGTCCGGCGACCACACGACCTCGCTCACGGCGCCGTAGGCCCGCCTTGGGATGACGCGCTGTCCGCCGCTGCGAATGTCCAGGATGAGGAGCGAGGCGGGCTCGGCCTGATCGGTCGGGTCGGTGCGGATGAACACCAGCGAGTGGCCATTGGGCGAGATCCGGGGCCAGCCGTCGCGCACGATCCCCGAGGTCAGCTGTCGCGGTCGTCCGACGCGCCCGCGATCCAGCGGGATGCCATGGAGGTGACTCACGTAGCGATCGCCCCGCACGGACCGCCGCGCCACGACGGCGAGGCGCCCATCGAGCGACAGGTCCAGTTCCTCGATCACGACCTGGCGGCGGATGTCGGCGGGGGTCATCGGGCGGCGTGTGGGCACGAGCGACAGGGTAGTGCCCGCGCTACGCTTGCGACATGACTGCCCCACTCGATCTCAGCCGACGGCTGATCGTCACGCCGTCCGTCGCCGCCGCATTGGCCGCCGGGGCGCCGGTCGTCGCCCTCGAATCGACGCTGATCAGCCACGGCCTGCCGTACCCGCGGAACCTCGAGGTGGCGACCGCATCCGAAGCCGCGGTCCGTGCTGCGGGAGCGGTGCCGGCCACCGTGGCGATCCACGACGGCCGGATCCTGGTCGGACTGGACGCCGCCGCGCTCGAGGCCCTGGCGATCGCGCCGGCCGGCACGGTCCGCAAGGCCGCCCGACCGAGCCTGGCGCTCGCCCTTGCCGCGGTAGGCTGGGCGGCGACCACCGTCTCGGCGACGATGATCGCGGCGCACGCGGTCGGGATCCGCGTCTTCGCGACCGGCGGCATCGGCGGCGTCCATCGCGGCGCGCTGGGCGCCGCGGGCGTCCTTGGCGTTTCGGCCGGCCACGACAGTGCCGCCCCCGACAGGCCGCCGAGCTTCGACATCTCGTCCGATCTCGAGGAGCTTGCCCAGACGCCGGTCGCAGTCGTGTGTGCCGGCCCCAAGGCGATCCTGGACGTCCCGGCCACGATCGAATACCTCGAGACGCGCGGCGTCCCGGTCGTATCGGTCGGTCAGGAGGAGCTGCCCGGGTTCTTCGCCCGCTCGGCCGGGTTCCGGGCCCCGGCGTCCGTGCCGGACCTCGCCGCCGCGGCAGACCTCGTGGCGACGCACCTGGCACTCGGCCTTGGCAGCGGGATCGTCGTCTGCGTCCCGGTCCCGGCCGCGGATGCTCTGCCCGATGAGGTCGCGCGCGACGCGGTCGAGCGGGCCGTTCGCGAGGCACAGGACGAGGGGATCGGCGGCCCCGCCCTCACGCCCTGGCTGCTGGCCCGGATCGCGAGCCTGACCCAGGGCGCCTCGATCCGGGCCAACACGTCGCTGATCGTGCACGACGCCCGGGTGGCGGGAGAGCTGGCCGCCCGCCTCGCCAGGCTCTGACGGCACGACCGGGCGAGCCGGCGCCTCGCCGCCGCGTCGCCGGGTCGGGCTGACCTCGCCGCCGCGTCGCGGATGACCGTTCAGACGCCGAATGCTGCTGGCAGCAGCAGATCCAGGGGAAGAATCGCCACAAGCGCCGCCGTCGACCGCCGATCCCTCGTGACTACCGCCCCATCGAGCGTGGGACCGGCTTACAGGCCGGCCATCTCGGTCTCGGCCCGACCGCCATGGCACCGCCTGCGCGGAAACTGCTGGTGGGAGCATCACGGACCCGTATAGCCGTCGCGCCCCGACGCGGGCCGACGACCGCCTATGCCGCCCACCGACTCGCTGGTACACTCGTCGCGGCCGGATGACCGGCCCGTGACCCGAGGAGGGGCGCCGGCGCATGCGGATCTACGAGGGCAGCCCACGCCAGGACTTCGAGGAAGTCTTTCGCTCGATGGGCGCGTTCATCGACCAGCGCGGGATGAAGGATGTCCTGCTGCTCGAGGCGCCGGACGGCTACATCGTCCAGGGGCTGGTGACCAGCGGGGCAGCCGGGGGCACCTGGTCGGAGTCGATCGGCTCCCAGGTGAAGGAGACCCTGACCTTCCTCGACGATGACATCGCGAGGTTCATGGAGGAAGCCGGCGCTCGGCGCGGCCGCCCCGATCCGCCCCCACCCCACGTCGCCGGCCGCTACGAGACGGCCTTCCGCGTCATCGGCCGCTACATGGACGAGCAGAAGCCCCGCGACGTCTTCTTCTTCGAACAGGAGGGAGCCTTCGTCGTCCGGCTGCTCATGAATGCCCAGGCCGGGCCGCGACATGAGCTCGCCGAGTTCACAGCCGAGGACGTCAGCAGCCTGATCGCGCGCGGGCCCGGCCTGCGCCGGCCCACGACGTCACTGGCCGCTACACCACCGGTCGAGGCACCGGGTTGACCCAAAGCCATCGAACATCGAACCATCGAGCATCGAACCGCGGAGGCACGCCATGAAAGCACTCAAGACCGTCGCCGTCGCGCTGGGGGTCACCCTGGCCGCACTGATCGTCATCCCGCTCGCGGTCCTGGCCGGACTCTTCGTCTGGCTGAAACTGACCGAGGAGGCCGACGAGGAGATCCTCGAACTCGACGAGGAGACGTCCGCCTGATCTCTCCGGAGCCGGTCATCGATCCGATCCAGACGCCCGCCGGACCGGCGGGCGTCAGACTGTCCGGCCAGGCGGACCGCCGGCTGGTCGAGATCGGCGTGCTCGCCGTGATGGTCGTCTGGGCGGGAAACTTCATCGTCGTCAAGGACGTGATCGGCTTCATGCCGCCGGTCGCCTTCACGTTCCTGCGCTACTTGCTCGCATCCGTGGCGCTGCTGGCGGTCCTGCGCTGGTCCGAGGGCGCCATCCGCCTCCCACGGCCCGAGACGATGCGGATCGTGCTGCTGGGCGGTTTCGGCTTCGGGCTCTACCAGATCCTCTGGACGGTCGGTCTGCTGACGATCCCGGCCGGCGACTCCGCGTTGCTCATCGCTGCGACCCCGGTCTTCACGGCGGTCATCGCGGTCCTGATCGGGACCGACACCCTCGATCTGCGCAAGGCCGTCGGGGTCGGGCTGTCGTTCGTCGGGGTCGTCCTGGTCGTCGCCGCGGGGGTCGGGGTCGAGCTGTCCGGATCGCCGATCGGCTTCGCCTTGACCCTGTGTGCGGCCCTCTGCTGGGCGGCCTACACCGCGTTCGGAGCCAGGATGCTTCGCCGGCACTCAGCGCTGGTGCTGACCACGTGGGCCGTCATCGGCGGAACGCTCGTTCTCGCGCCGGTCGGGATCGCGCAGCTCCTGGCTCCGGGCGCGATCCACCTGGAGGCGGCCGGGGGTCCGCTCCCGATCGCTGCGGCGATCGCCTATTCCGGCCTGCTCGCGGCGGCGCTCGCCAACATCGTCGTGTTCAGCGGGGTCCGGCTGCTGGGTCCGACCTGGATCACCACGACCCAGGCGCTCATCCCGGCGATGGCCGTGGTCCTCGCGTTCATCGTCCTCGGCGAGGCGATCCACGCGGGGCAGGTCATCGGCGGCGCCATCATCATCGGCGGCGTGGCGCTGACCCGGCTGGCGTCGCGCCGGGCCGTGCCGGTGCGGGCGTGATGCCGATCCCCGAGCCGATGGCCGGTGCCGCGCCGACGGTCCCGCCGCTGCACTCGGGGGAGCCGCCGCTGGCGATCCTGGTGGACTACGACGGGACGATCGCCCTGACCGACGTCTCGGACATGGTCATGGCTGAGTACGTGAGCGGCGACTGGGAGGCGGCTGCCGCGGCCTACGACGCCGGGCGGATGGGATCGCGCCGGCTGATGGCCCTCGAGATGGCGATGGTCGATTCGGATCCAGCGGACCTGTTCGCGACAGCCGCGGCCCAACCCCACGATGCCGGGTTCGCCCCGTTCGTGCGACGGGCCCGGGCGGCCGGCCTCCCCGTCGAGATCGTCTCGGACGGGTTCGGGTTCTTCATCGAGCCGGCGCTGGCGGCGCTCGGAGTGCCGGACCTGCCGATCGTCACCGCCCGGGCGTCGTTCCAGGGCCGGCGTGCGTCGATCGCCTACCCGAACGGGAACCCCCGCTGCCTCGTCTGCGGGACGTGCAAGCGCGACCGGGTGCTCGCGCATCGGGCCGCCGGGCGTCGCGTCGTCTTCATCGGCGACGGCGAGAGCGACCGCTATGCCGCCGGATACAGCGACATCGTGTTCGCCAAGCGGTCGCTCGTCCGGATCTGCCTGGAGGCGGGCTGGCCGTTCCAGCGCTGGACGGAGTTCGCGGAGATCGAGACCTGGTTGGCGGGGACACTGGACCGGTGGCGCGGCGACCCCACGACCCTGACGCCCCTGGCCGCCGGCGCGCCACCGCCCAATGGCTACTTCTGCGGGCCCGAGGCGTGGGGCGAGGGTCGGTCGGATCCCGCGCCGGGAGCCTGGCCGCCCGCGCGCTGACCGACGGCCCACCGCGTGATGACGCCCCGGATGGCCCGACCGACGTGTACACGCCGTGATCGCCACGGCGGGCGGAAGCCCTCAGGCGGCCAGCGGGTCCGCCCAGCGCACGCTGGGGAACCTGGCGAAGTCACGGTCGCTCGAGGCGATCGTCGCGCCGTGCTCGAGCGCCAGCGCGGCGAGGTGCGCGTCCGGTACGAGGTTGCCGGCGGTGCCGAGCGGTTCGAGCAGTTCCCGGAGGGCGATGTGATGCGTCTCGGTCGGGTGAAGCACGACGACCGGCGGCTGGGCCAGCCAACCGGTCACAAGGTCGAAGGCCTGCGCCGTGGTGAGCGGTCGCTCGAAGACCGCCGGCCGGGTGCTCAGGCGGATGAACGCCGTCAGGACCGACCAGGAGAAGGCGAACGATTCGGAGCCGGAAAGTCGTCGCTCCAGCCAGTCTCGAGCGACGGCATGTCGAGGCGACGTCGAGTCGACCGCGTAGAGGAGCAGGTTGACATCGGTCAGGATCACTTCCGCATCTCGAGCTTGCGGATGGTCTCCTCGTCGTCAAGCGCAGCGTCAAGCTGCATCGCCCGATCGAGATCGATATTGGGGCGCACGCCCATCGGGTAAGCCGGCAATCGGTAGGGGGTCGCCCGCGGCTCGCCCGTGAGGCCCGTCCGCAACGTGGAGTTGACGGCTTCCTTGAACGAGATCCGGCGCTCACGGGTAAGGCGACGCAGCCGAGCGGCGACGTCATCGTCCAGGGTGATGGTCGTTCGCATCGACACATCATAGCATCATCAACGTGATGCTGAACGCACCATGTACGGGCCGGCCGCCACGAAGCGAAACCGTGCACACGGGAGGTGAGTCCAAGCCAGTGGCAATGAGCCGGGTGATCCTGGACTGCATCAACGTAAAGACAGATGAGCGTGGCGCCGGCCGAGTCCTGTCGAGACTCGACGGCCGCTGAGCGTGGCTGTCTCCCGAATGATGCGCTCCTGCATCAGGCTCCCGGCGCACGGATGCCACGCCCAGCTCCTCCCGGGCCGGCCCAGCGCAGACGTTGGGATGCTGGCTCCAGGGCACTGTCAGCTGAGTGCGTCCAGATACGTCCGTGACACCGGGCTCACCAGGAAGGGCATGCGAGGGTCCCCGATCGGGCGTCGGCAGCGGTAGTGGTCCCGATTCCAGTCGGGCTGGTCAACGGGACAGACTCGAACCCGGATCGGTCGCGCGCTCCAACCTGACGGGAGGTGCTGACCCGGAAACCCCAAGGCCGCGTCGAGAGTTCCAGGCTCCCAAGGGAGCCCGACCTAGGCACGGCCCGTACACCAGCCAGCCTGGAACCTGGGCCGAGGATGATCGGACGGCGGCCCGTCGAGGGGCCGAGGTGTAACGGACGTGCCGGACCAGTACACGGCCTTGTCCGGGTCCGGCAATTCCGGTAGCATTCGAAAAACCCCCGGAGGATCCGACCCATGGCGAAGTATGTCTTTGTGACCGGAGGCGTGACCTCCTCCCTGGGCAAAGGCATCACCGCCGCCAGCATCGGCCGGTTGCTCAAGGCACGCGGCCTCCGGGTCTCCATCCTCAAGCTGGATCCGTACATCAACGTGGACCCGGGGACCATGTCGCCCTACCAGCACGGCGAGGTCTTCGTCACCGACGACGGCGCGGAGACGGACCTGGACCTGGGTCATTACGAGCGGTTCATCGACGAGAACCTGACCCAGCTCAGCAACGTCACGACCGGGCGGATCTACCAGGCGGTCATCGCCAAGGAGCGGCGCGGCGACTACCTCGGTGGGACCGTCCAGGTCATCCCCCACATCACCAACGAGATCAAGGAGCGCATCGTCCGCGTCGCTCGCCAGGGTGATCCTGACGTTGTGATCGTCGAGGTCGGCGGGACCGTCGGCGACATCGAGAGCCTGCCGTTCCTCGAGGCGATCCGCCAGATGCGCAAGGACGTGGGACGGGCGAACGTCCTCTATGTCCACGTCACCCTGCTCCCGGCGCTGGCCGCCACGGGCGAGCTCAAGACCAAGCCGACCCAGCACTCGGTCAAGGAGCTGCGCGGGATCGGCATCCAGCCCGACGTCATCGTCCTGCGCAGCGACCACCCGGTCAGTGACGAGATCCGCGAGAAGATCGCGCTCTTCACGGACGTTGCCATGGAAGCGGTGATCCCGGCCGAGACGGCCGAGACCATCTACGAGGTCCCGCTCATGTTTGAGGCGGCCGGCCTCGGTCGGCGGGTCGTCCGGGAACTCGGCCTCGGCGATCCGGACGCCATCCCGGACCTCGAATCATGGCGCGAACTGGTCGCCCGGATCAAGGCGCCCAAGCCGATCCTTGAGATCGCCCTGGTCGGCAAGTACATCGAACTCCCCGACGCCTACCTGTCGGTCACCGAGGCGCTCCGCCACGCGGCCTGGGCGCATGAGGTGGATGCGAAGGTGCGCTGGGTCGACTCGGAGGCGCTCACCCGCGACAACGTCGCCGAGCGGCTTGCCGGGGCGGCCGGCATCCTCGTGCCCGGTGGCTTCGGCCATCGCGGGATCGAGGGCAAGGTCCTGGCCGCCCATTACGCCCGCGATCATCGCGTCCCGTACCTGGGGCTCTGCCTCGGCCTGCAGTGCGCGGTCATCGACTTCGCCCGCGACGTCGTCGGCACGGCGGACGCCAACTCGACCGAGTTCGACATGTTCACCGAGCACCCGGTCATCGACTTCATGCCCGACCAGCGCGAGATGGAGGACAAGGGCGGCACGATGCGGCTGGGCCTCTATCCGGCCAAGCTGACCCCGGGTTCGAAGGCCCATCAGGTCTATGGCCAGGAGGTCATCTACGAGCGGCACCGCCATCGCTTCGAGGTCAACAACCGCTACCGTCAGACGCTCGAGGCGGCAGGCATGGTCCTGTCCGGCCAGTCGCCCGACGGCCGCCTGGTCGAGATCATCGAGCTGCGCGACCATCCCTGGTTCGTGGCCAGCCAGTTCCATCCCGAGTTCCGGTCACGACCGGAGCGCCCCCATCCGCTGTTCGACGGCTTCGTGAGCGCCTCGCTGGCGGTCCGCGACGGCCGCGAACCGGTCCTGCGGGCCCGGGCCTCGAAGCGGATCGCACCCGAGTCCGCCGCCGTCGTCGAGGTCTCCCGGGCGGACTAGCCGCCGACGCCCCGCCGAGTCCCGCCGTCCCGACGCGGGGTAGAATCGCGCTCTCGCCGTGCACAGGAGCCCGCCCGACATGAAGATCTTCCTCGACACCGCCGACATCGAAGAGATCCGGATCGCCGCCCGCTGGGGCGTCCTGGACGGCGTGACCACCAACCCGACGCTCTACGCCAAGGTGGGCGGCTCGTACGACGAGATCCTCCAGGCCGTCTGCAAGATCACGCCCGGCCCGGTCTCCGCCGAGTGCGTCAGCGACGACGTCGACGGGATGCTCGAGGAGGGCCGCCACTACGCCAAGCTCGCCCCGAACATCGTGGTCAAGGTGGCGATGAGCGAGAACGGCCTCGAGGCGATCAGCCGCTTCGCCGACGAAGGGATCAAGACCAACTGCACCCTGATCTTCACGGCCAACCAGGGCCTCCTGGCGGCGAAGGCAGGAGCGAGCCTGATCAGCCCGTTCGTCGGCCGGCTGGATGACATCAACCAGGACGGCATGATCGTCATCCGCGAGCTGGCCGAGATCTTCGCCATCCACGAGATGGAGGCCGAGCTGCTGGCGGCATCGATCCGCAATCCGCTGCACATGACCCAGGCCGCGCTGGCGGGCGCCCACATCGCGACGCTGCCGTTCAAGGTCCTCCAGCAGATGATCCATCACCCGCTGACCGACAAGGGCATCGTCCAGTTCAAGGCGGACTGGCAGAAGGCGCGCGAGGCGGCGGCCGCCAAGACCTGACGCCCGAAGGCCCTTCGAACCACCGTCCACCAGTCACCGTGGTCCGGGCGCCTCGCCGGGCGGGTCATCGTCGACGGTGGATGCCGTCAACGCGCGGGTCGCCCCCCCCCCGGGTAGGCTGGCGCCATGCAGCCCCGCGCCTGGATCGAGGTCGATGTCGCCGCCCTCGCTCACAACGCCACGGTCTTCCGCCGGGCGATCCCATCTGGCACCCGGCTGGGCCTCCTGGTCAAGGCGAACGGCTACGGCCACGGCATGGTCGTCGCCGCCCGCGCGGCCATGGCCGGTGGAGCGGACCAGCTGATGGTCGTCTCGATCGAGGAGGCCCTGACGCTCCGGGCGGCCGGGCTGACCGCCCCCGTCCTGATCGTCTATCCGATCGACCCCGCGGCCATCGACGAGGCGGTCCGGGCCGGGTTCGAGGTCAGCGTGTCGGGCCTGGATTCCACCCGCCGGCTCCTCGATCGATGGCTGACGAGTCGCGCCCGGGCGGATGGTGGCGTGCTGCGGCTCCACGTGGAGGTCGACAGCGGGATGGGCCGCGGCGGCGTCCGACCCGCCGACCTCCCCGGCGTGATCGCCAGCATCGATGCGGCGGGGTCCACGGAGATCGTCGGGATCTGGTCCCACCTGGCGGACGGGAGCGATCCGGGTCGCTCCGGGGATCAGGTGCGAGCCTACGAATCCGCCCTCGCGTCCGTGGTCGCGAGCGGACGAGCCCTCCCGTCCCGCCACCTCGCGGCGACCGAGGGCGTCGTCTGCGGTACGGCGCCGCCCTACGACATGGTCCGCATCGGCCTCGGCTTCTATGGGGAGCTCGGGGTGGGCGTCCGGCCGGCTCCGGCACTGGCCTCCCTCGCCGCGGAGTTGCGGCCCGCCATGACCGTCGCTGCCCGCCCGGCCCGCCTGGAGTGGCTGCCGGCCGGGGCGTCGGTCGGCTATGCCGGCGAATGGACAGCCGAACGCCCATCGCTGATCGCCACGCTGCCGATCGGCTACGCGGATGGCTGGACCCGGCACTACTGGCCTGGGGCGAGCGCGCTGGTCCGTGGGCGTCGGGTGCCGCTCGTCGGCCGCGTCTCGATGGACTCGGTCTGCGTGGATGCCACCGACGCGGGCGAGGTCGGCATGGACGAACCGTTCGTCCTTCTGGGTGGCCAGGCCGACGAGCGGATCACGCCGGTCGAACTCGCTCGACTCCGCGACAGCATCCCGAACGAGGTCTTCTGCGCCTTCGGTGCGCGGTTGGCGCGCCGGGTCGTGGGGGCGGACGGTGCGGACGCTGACGCCTTCGCCTGACACGGCACCTTCGGAGCGCACGGTAGTAAACGGTTGCTGGTCCTGCATCCCGATCGACCGAGCGTGCCATGGTGCTGAACCTCAATGGCCTGATCCCCGCCACCGTCCTCCCCATGACCGCGGATGGGCGCATCGACGAGGCCGCCCTGCGCTCGTACATCGGCTGGGTCGTCGCCCAGGGTCCCGTCGCCCTGGCCATCAACGTGGACACCGGCGAGGGACCCCACCTCACCAGCGACGAGAAGATCGTGGTGGAGTCGACCATCCGCATGCTCGACGACATCGAGCGGACGTTCGAGGCGATGCCGCAGCGCTGAGGGCCGCACCCCGGCATGGGTCAGTCCGCCTCGCCGGCGAACCAGGTCCCGGCGCGCATGACGCGGCGGACCCTGAGTTGCGGGTCGAGCTCGACGAGATCGGCCCGCTGGCCCACTGCGATCCGGCCACGGTCCGAGATGCCGAGCAGGGCGAGCGGGTTGCGGCTGGCGGCCGCGACGGCCGCGGGTAGCGGGACCCCGGATGCCACGAGGTTCCGGACGGCAGTGTCCAGGGCGAGGACGGAGCCGGCCAGTGTTGACGTCCCGACGAGGGTGACGCGCTCTCCCACGACCTCTACCTCGAGGCCGCCGATCCGCCCTCGTCCATCTGCCGTGCCGGCGAGCGCGACGGCATCGCTGACGAGCAGCAGCCGCTCCGGCGGTTTGAGCCTCGTGATGAGCGGCCACAACGCGGGATGGACGTGGATGCCGTCGGCGATGAGTTCGACGTAGACCGTGTCGTCGAGCATGGCGGCCACGGCGACGCCAGGCGCTCGGTGATCGACGCCACTCATCGCGTTGAAGAGGTGGGTCGTGGACGTCCCGCCGGCCTCATAGCCGGCTCGCGCCTCCTCTAGGGTCGCCGCGGAGTGACCGATCGAGATCACCACGTCGTGGTCACGGAGCCAGCGGATGAGGTCCGTCGCGCCGGGCAGCTCGGGCGCGATGGTGAGCAGCCGGAGTCCGTCGATGAGCGGCTCGAGGGTCCGGCCCGGAACGCCGGCCGGGACTTGCAGCAGGGTCGGGTCGTGCGCCCCGCATCGGGTCGCGGCGAGGAACGGTCCCTCCAGGTTGAACCCGAGTGGCTCGGCCCCGTCGGTCGGAGCGTCGGGCAGCCAGCTCCGGACGCGTTCGGCGAAGGCGATGAGTTCTCCGAGCGGCGCGGTCACCGCGGTCGGCAGGAACGAGGTCACCCCACGTTGGAGCAGCCGACGAGCCATCCCGTCGAGCGCGGCGCGATCGCCCATCGCGTCGTGGCCGCCCCAGCCGTGGACGTGGACGTCCACCAACCCCGGGGCGAGATACGGGCTCTCCCCCGCCAGCTCCTCATCGAGGGCGATCGAGGCGATCCGTCCATCCTCGATCGTGATTCGGCCAGGCGCGACGCGATCATCGAGGACCAGTCGACCGCTGCTGGTGTTCGCGCCGCCGGCAGTCATCGGTCGGCCGCGCCGAGATCCGGTTCCTCGACATCGAAGTGGACGACGAGCCCATATCGGTCGGCGGGATAGCGGGACTCGGTCGTCTCGATGCGACGGCCGTGACCGTCCCGGATGACTCGCCGTTCCACGAGGAGCGGGCTGCTGGCCCGGATCGCCAGAAGTCGAGCGTCCTCGGCCGTGGCCGCGGCCGCGGCGATCGTGCCAGTACCACGGCGCAGCACGAAGCCGGCCCGGCCGAGCGTTTCGTGGAGCGACCCGCGGGCCAGATCCGCGGTCATCACGGCGTCGGCACAGGCACCGATCAGGACGGCCGATTCGAGGGCGATGGGCTCGTCGTCCGCCAGTCGCAATCGACGCAGGTGGACGACGGGCTCGCCTGGGGGGATGCCGAGGCTGATGGCCTCAGCCGGCGAGGAAGGACGGATGACCCGGGTCAACATCCGCGAGCTCGGGACGCGCCCGGCCCGGAGCATCTCATGGGAGAACGTCATCAGGCGGTTCGCGCGCCGATACGGCGGAGGTTCTGTGACGAAACTGCCCCGCCCAGGCTCTCGCGCGATGAGACCATCCTCGGCAAGTCGCTGCATGGCGTTCCGCGCGGTCATCCGACTCACCCCGAACTCGGCGCACAACTCCGCGTCCGAGGGCAGCCGTGCGCCTGGCCGAAGGGTCGAGATCCGTTCGCGCAAGGCCTGCTCGATCTGGCGGTAGTGTGGCTGGTAGCTCGTCTCGTTCATCAGGTCTCCGCGGACGCGCCGTCGGCGGCCGCCCCCCGTTGCTCGACCGCCTCCGCGCCGTGCACCGCGGCGCCGATCGCACCGGCCAGGGTCCCGAGTTCGGCCGCAACCAGGGTCACGTCGTCGATCGAGGTGGTCCTCACCCGCCGAGCGATCTCGGCGCGGATGGGGGCGAACAGGAACTCGCCGGCGGCCGCCACCCCCCCGCCCAGGACGACCCGGTCCGGCGAGATCACGGTGATCATGTTGGCGATCCCAATTCCCAGGTAGCGCCCGACGTCGGCGAGGCCCGCGCGCGCCCGAGCGTCGCCTTCCCGGGCTGCGCGGACCGCCTCCTCGGCCGTGGCAGTGCCACAGGCGGCCGCGATCCGGTCCGCCCGCGCATAGGCTTCCAGGCAACCACGGTTGCCGCAGCCACACCAGGGCCCGTCCGGATCGATCGTCTGGTGGCCGATCTCGCCCGCTGTCCCGTCGTGACCCTGGTGGACGCGGCCGTCGATGGCGAAGACGCCGCCGACGCCGGTGCCGAGTGTCAGCCCGACCATCGACGAGGCCCCCCGCCCGGCTCCCAGTCGCAACTCGGCCAGCCCGAACGCGCGTGCGTCGTTGATCAGGAAGACCGGCACGCCGAGTGCGTCAGCCACGGGGCCGGCCACGGGATGGCCCGCCCACGGCCCGGGGACGTTGACCAGGAAACGGGTCCGGCCCGAGGCCGGGTCGTAGAGGCCGGGTACCCCGATCCCGATGCTTGTGACCGGTCCCCACTCGGCGATGGCGATCGCGGCGACCTCGGCCAGTTGGGCGACGACCGCGGCGGGCACGGCGTCGGGCTCTTCAGCGACCCGCGTCGGCACCTGGCCGCTGGCCACGGTGGTCCAGGTGCCGTCGGCGTGCGCCACCATCGCCCACTTCAGATTCGTGGCACCAAGGTCAAGACCGAGGTGCCTGCTGCCGGCCGGGCGGGCACTCACGGCCGATCAGGTTTCGCCGGTGACCATTGTGTAGGCGGCCGCCACGGCGACGATGATCGCCCCGAACAGGACCTGGCTGATGGCCTGGGGCCGAGCGACGAGAGGAGCGAGGTGACGACGGTGAGGATCAGGGCCCCGACCATCGTCCCCCCGAAGCCGTTGGCGGCCGTCCAGTCGGCGACCTCCATCAACGGTGTCGTCGGGAACGGGGCGGTCAGCAGACCGAGCTTCATCGCACGACCTCCGGCCTGCGGGGCACCTCGACCCAGCGCCCGAGGCGGGCGCTCTCTGCGATCGCGTCGCCGACCAGCATCTCGTCATGGCCGTCGGCGAACGTGGCATACGGCGGTCGCTCCGCGGGGCGACCGGCGATCACGTCCGCGTAGACGGCGCGGAAGAGCGCCCCGAACGTGTCGCCGAAGCCCTCGACGTGGCCCCCTGGCAGGGCCGACGCCGCCCTGCCCGCCGGGCCCATGAGCGCCGGGTTGCGCAAAAGGATCTCGTTGGCCCGCTCGCGATGCCCAAGCCAGAGGTGATCGGGCGTCTCCGAGTCCCAGGCCGCCGAGCTGGTCGAGCCGTCGATCTCCCACTGGAGCGAGTTCTTGCGGCCCGCGCTGATCTGCGAGACCGCGACCGCGCCGCGGGCGCCGTTGGCGAAGCGCAGGAGGATCGTGGCGACATCTTCGGTGGCCACCTCGCGCTGGACCGTGTCGGCGCTCCGCTCCGTGGAGAAGCTCTCGACCGGGCCGCGAGGCTGGGCACGCTGCGGGATGAAGGTCGCCAGGTCGGCCATGACCGCGACGATCGGCTGACCGGTCAGGAACGTGGCGAGATCGAGCCAGTGCGAGCCGATGTCACCGACCGCCCGAAGTGAGCCGCCCTTGTCCGGTTCCAGGCGCCAGTTCCAGTCGGTCTCGAGGAGGAGCCAGTCCTGGAAGTAGTGGCCGGTCACCAGGCGTACGTCGCCGAGACCGCCGCCCGCGACCAGCTCGCGGACGTGCTGGTGGAGCGGGTAGAAGCGGATATTGAAATTGACCGCGCTGACCCGGCCACTCAGTGCGGCCAGGTCGACGAGCTCGGCCGACTCGGCGGCCGTCAGGGCCAGCGGCTTCTCGCAGATCACGTGCCGGCCGGCCGCCAGGATCTGCTTCGTCTGGGGGACGTGAAGGTGGTTCGGCGACGTCACGTGGACGACGTCCACGGACGGGTCGTCGAGGAGGGCTTCGAGGGAGGGGTAGGCCCGCGGGACGCCGAGTGCCTCTGCCCGGGCCTGGCCTCGCTCCGGTGTGCTCCCGAGCACGCCGCGGACCCCGACGCCGATCCGACGCAGCTGCTCGACGTGGACGGTCCCGATGAAGCCCGTCCCGATCACGGCTGCACCGATGCCGGCGATCCCACTCATGCGCTGCTCACCTGTCTGCTTGTGCGGGGCGAACGTCTAGACAGTCTAGTCGGATTCGGATCGGCGAGCGAGGCGGCCGCATAGGTCGCCGCCATCGCCGTCATCAGGGCCGTCGTGGCGCCCTTGGCCGCGGCATAGGCGTGGGTCGCGAAGAACTCCGGCGCCGGATCGGTGGCCGTCACGCTGCCCATCAGCAGGATCGAGCCGCGCGTCCCGGAGCTGTTCGGCCCCTGGGCGAGCATCTGCCGGACCACCGCCCGGCAGGTCAGGGCCTGGGTCCGGAGGTTGAGTTCGAGCGTGCGGTCCCAACCGGCGGCGCTCAGCTCGTGGATCGGTCCATCGCCGAACCGCCGGCCGCTGCCTCCGGCGATCGCGAAGAGGCCATCGATCCGCCCGAAGCGCTCGACCGCCGTGGCGACTGCCTCATCCACCTCGGACTCGACCGTGAGGTCCGCCACGACCCAGGCGGCCTGACGCCCCGCGGTCGCAAGTTCGTCCGCGAGCGTCCGCGCGTGCTCGGGAGTCCTCGAGACGATGAAGACGGCGGCGCCCTCGGCGGCCAGACGACGCCCGCTCGCCGCCGCGATGCCGGTCGACCCGGTAATCAGGCAGACGCGGTCGCGAAGCCGATCGGACATCCTGCGATGCTACGCGCTGCCCGGTCGCGGCGTGTCCGTAGTGCGTTAGGAGCCTGCAGGCGGTCATGACCGCGGCGTGATCTTGGCCCGTGGCGCTTGTTCAGCGGTCACCGGCCGATCACTCGAGGCTCACCTGCGAGTTTGGGCGTGCTGGATCGACGGCTTCCACACCAGCCAGGCCACATGCCGCGCGCGGGTCCCTGTTGCTCGCGGGTGTTGGTCCCGATTCCAGTCGGGCTGGTCAACGGGACACACCGGAACCCTTATCGGTCGCTCTCTCCAACCTCACGGGAGGCGCAGGCCCAGGACTCCCAGGCCCCGTCGGGAGTTCCAGGCTCCCAAGGGGGCTCAACCTGGGCCCGGCCCGTACACCAGCCAGCCTGGAACTTGGGGCTGAGGTGGTTCTGAATACAGCCCGTCGAGCGCCGGGCTCAGTCGCTGGGCACTGACACTCGACATGAGCACTCACAGCCTGTCACAG
>JBCLCL010000036.1:0-28751 GCA_038915815.1 Candidatus Limnocylindrales bacterium | reverse complement strand
CAGGGCCGCGCTCGTATCCCGGATCAGGCGGCCGCGCGGCTCGAGCGCTGCGCGGGCCGGCGGACGGACGGCGCGAACGGGCGTCGACACGGTCGGAGCCACCTCGCTGAGGAACATCGGCCGGGCGTGCGGCTCGTGCTTGGCGTCCGGGACACCGATCCGGAAGGCGACCTCCTCCGCGGAGAGTGCCGGCAGAGGCTGTCGGTGCATCCGGTCCGTCGGCCGGCCCAGGAGACGTCGCACCAGGTAGAGCCCCACCGAGCGATCCACGACGTCCCGCAGCCGCTCGAGGAGCCCGGCGCGATGGGCCTGCTCGACGGCATCCATGGATGCGCTCCCGCGCCCACGTCGACGCTGTCGGAGGCCCGTCGTCAGGCCGGCAAGCAGCACGATCACCGCGACGGCGAGGACGGCGAGCGATTCCTGACTCATGGCAGGAGCGATGCTAGCACCGAGGCTGGCGCCGGCCAGGAAGCCAGTGCGGTGGGTCGCGGTCGAGTGTGATCAGCCGCCGCTCGGCGTCAGGTCGTCCGGTTCGTAGGACTCGGCCTCGAGTTCGTCGGGACGACCGAAATCGCCTCGCGTCGGCAGGAACAGGACGAGACCCGAGGCGATGAATACGCCCAGGAAGGCGTAGAGCTGGGAGACGCCGGTCAGGATGAGAGCCAGGATCGCGAGGGCCGTGCAGACGCCGTAGATCACCAGGACCGTCTGGCGATGGGAGAGGCCGAGGTCCAGCAAGCGGTGGTGGATGTGCTGGCGATCCGGGCTGAACGGCGAGCGGCCCTGCGAGATGCGCCGAACGATGATCCAGAACGTGTCGATGATCGGCACGCCGAGCACGAGCAGGGCGACCGCGACCTTGGCCGTCCCGAGGATGGAGAGCACCGCCAGGGTGTAGCCGACGAACTGGACACCGCTCGTGCCCGCGAAGATCCTCGCCGGGTGGAAGTTCCAGCGAAGGAAGCCGAGCAGCGCACCGGCCAGGACGAAGCAGAGGACCGCGACCAACGGCTGGTTCACCCGCGTGGAGAGGCTGATCAGGCCGAGCGTCACCGCGGCGATGATCGCGACCCCGGACGAGAGTCCATCGAGTCCGTCGATCCAGTTGATGCTGTTGATCATGCCCACGATCCAGAAGACCGTGAAACCCGCCGCCACGAGCCCCGGGAAGAGGACCACGCCGAACCCGAACGGGTTGTTCACGGCGTCGATGCTCACGCCGAGCGCCACGGCTCCCGCCGCCAGTCCGAGTTGCCCCAGGAATTGCCACCGGGCACGCAGATCGAGCAGATCGTCGATCGCGCCGAGGGTCGCCGCGACGGCGCCACCGATGAGCAGCGCCGCCAGGGCGAGTGGATGGCGGCCGAGGCTGAACGGCACGGCGATGAGTCCCGCGTTCTCGTTCACCAGCAGGAAGATCGCGGTGACAGCCAGGAAACTGGCGGCCACCGCGAGCCCGCCGCTGCGCGGGACCGGTTTCAGGTTCATCCGCCGCGCCCCGGGCCGGTCCACGATCCGGTAGCGCAGCGCGATCCGCCGCACCCATGGAGTCAGGCCGAAGGACAGGAGCGCCGCCGCTAGGAAGACGGCCACGATCGGGCCGATGGCGCTGCCGAGGGCCGGGATCAGGGTCACGCCGCGGGCAGGCCCGGAACCGGAAACCGGCCGACGATCGCGCGGACGTCACCGGCCAGTCGACCCTGGACGGGCGGCTCGTCGCGCCGCTGGATCGCCTCGACGATGATCCGCCCCACCGCTCGCATCTCGTCCGGCCCGAAACCTCGCGAGGTGGTCGCCGGCGTTCCGATCCGGATCCCCGACGCGGTGTTCGGGGGCAGCTTGTCGAACGGGATCGCGTTCTTGTTGACCGTGATCCCGATCTCGTCGAGCAGGTGCTCGGCTTCCTTGCCGGTCACGCCCAGCGGCGTCACGTCGACCAGCATCATGTGGTTGTCTGTCCCGCCGGAGACGACCCGGGCGCCCAGACCGGCGAGGGTCTCGGCCATCACCCGCGCGTTCTCCACGGTCCGTCGCTGGTCCTCGCGGAAGGCCTCCTCGGCGGCGAGCTTGAGCGCGACGGCCTTGGCGGCGATGACCTGCATGAGCGGCCCGCCCTGGGTACCGGGAAAGACGCTGCGATCGACCGACGCCGCGAGCGCTCCCTCGGCCGAGCCGCCCTTGACCGCCGGGAAATCCGCCGCATCGAGCGCCGCCGGAAGGTCGCGCCGACTGAAGGTCATCCCGCCACGCGGACCGCGCAGCGTCTTGTGCGTCGTCGTCGTCACCAGGTCGGCGTGCGGGAACGGGCTGGGATGGACGTCGGCGGCGACGAGCCCCGCGATGTGGGCCATGTCGATGAACAGGATGGCCCCGACCGAGTGGGCGATGGCCGCCATCCGCTCGAACTCCCAGGTCCGCGAATAGGCTGACGCTCCGCCGACGATGAGCCTGGGGCGGATCTCCTTCGCCTGAGCCTCCATCGCGTCGTAGTCGATCCGCTCGGTGTCCGGGCGCACGCCGTAGGCATGGACCTCGTAGAGCCGGCCGGAGAAGTTGAGGGCCATGCCGTGGGTCAGGTGGCCGCCGTGGGCCAGGTTCATGCCCAGGATCCGGTCACCCGGCTGGAGCACGCTGAAATAGGCGGCCATGTTCGCCTGGGCGCCCGAGTGGGGCTGGACGTTGACGTGTTCGGCACCCGGGAAGAGGGCCAGGGCGCGTTCCTGGGCGAGTCGCTCGGCGACATCGACGTATTCGCAGCCACCGTAATAGCGCTTGCCGGGCAGGCCCTCGGCGTACTTGTTCGTCAGCCACGAGCCCTGGGCTTCCATGACCGCTGCCGACGTGTAGTTCTCGCTCGCGATCAATTCGATCTTGTCGTGCTGGCGGCGGCGCTCCGCGAGCATCGCCTCCCAGAGGACGGGATCGAGCTGCGCGACGGATTCCAGGGCCAGACCCGTCGAGGGCGAGATGGTCATGTTGTCGCCGACTCCTTCCGTGGCTCGGGCGCCCCCTCCACCGGTGCTCCTGCGGCGGTATCTTCCCACGAACGAAGCAGCCGCCGGTCAGTCCGCAGGTGATCCCGATCGGCCCCGGCCGGCCAGTTCGTGCTGCACACCTGCAGCGTCCAGGATCGCCGCGACCCGCTCCGTCGAGATCGCCCCCTCGCGCAGGATCCGTGGCAGCGCGCCGGTGCAGTCGACCACGGTCGAGGCCGGTCCGCCAGGGACGGGCCCGCCGTCGAGGACAAGATCGATCGCGTTCCCGAGCTGTTCGAGGATCTCGCCGGCATCGCGCGCCTCCGGCAGGCCGGAGACATTGGCCGATGTCGTCGGAAGGGGCCCGACGGCCGCCGCGAGCGCCCGGGGAGTGGCGTGGTCGGGAACGCGGAGGCCGATGGTGGCGCTCCCCGCCGTGAGGGCCGCCGGCAACGGGACATCCGTCCGCTGCGGGACCACGACGGTCAGCCCGCCGGGCCAGCACGCGGCGACGAGCGCGTTCGCGGCCGGCGTCATCAGCCCGATCCGGGCCGCCTGCGCCTCGTCCTCCAGCAGCAGGATGATCCCCTTGTCCGGGAGGCGGCGCTTCAGCTCGAAGAGCCGCTCCACGCCGCCGGGTGTCTCGAGCGCGACGCAGATGCCGTAGACCGTGTCGGTCGGCAGGGCGACCACCCCGCCGGCGCGCAGCGTCGCGACCGCGACCGTCCGGCCTTCCGGGCCGTCGGGCACGATCCGGGCCGTCACGCCGTGTGACCCTGGGCGCGCCGTGCCGCCGCCTTCGCCGACGGGGCGTCCACCGCCGCCGCGGTCTCGGTCTGGGCGCGCCGTGCTCGAGCCGCGTCGGCCTCGTCCGCCATCCGCCCCGATGCCGCCAGGGCGACGGCCGGTCGCGCCAGCACGAGCGCCTCGATCATCCGGGCCACGCCTTCGTCGCCCAACGGCGGGGCGATGTAGCGGGCGACCGCCTGGACCGCCGCCGGGGCGCTCGGCATGGCCGCCCCGTGTCCGACCTCGGCCAGCATCTCGAGGTCGTTCCACTGGTCGCCGATCGCGAGCGTCGCACCCAGCCGCACCCGAAGTCGCCGGGCCAGGAAGCGAACGGCACAGCCCTTGGAGACGCCCGGCGCGACGAATTCGAGGAACTTCGGGTGGCTGATCGTCACATCGGCGACGCCCTTGAAGTGAGCCCGGGCGAGCGGCGCGAGGTCCACCGGCCGCGGAGGCCGGCCGACGGCGAGGATCTTGGTGACCGGGTGGCGGATGGAGTCAGCGAGGTCCGGCACGAGCTCGGCCCGGGCGCCCATGAACGCGCTGTAGTCGTCGGCGTTGGGGTCGTCTGCGCGCAGGATGAAGCGTTCAAGATGGTTGATGTGCGGGTCGAGCCCCTGCTCGAGCGTCCACTCCACGATCGCACGGGCGGTCTGGGCCTGGATCGGCCTGTGATGGAGCAGGCGACCCAGCCGGTCGGAGCCGGGCTCGGGCATCGATCGGATCAGACCGCCCTGGTAGCCGACGACCGGCGCGGTGAGGTTCAGCTCGCGGGCGAAGCGCATGGCGCTCGAGACCATCCGGCCGGTCACGATGCTCACGAAGACGCCACGCGCGAGCGCGGCCCGAACCGCCGCCCGGGTATCGGGCCCGATGACCAGGTCGTCGCCGATGAGCGTCCCGTCGATGTCGAGCGCGATCAGTTCGATGGGCAGGAGCGGTGGCGGAGAGAGGCGGTCGGGCACCCCGAGATGATGCCCGACCGGCCGACCGGCCGCCCGCCACGGGGCCGCGAACGCTGGGGCTGGCCCGTCGCCGGGCCTTCGACACCCGGCGCGGCGACGCCGGCGAACGCTTCGACGACCTGATCCCGCCCGATCAGGGCGACCCTCGGCAGGCCCGCCAGGTCCGGCTCGACCGTGCAGCGCCAGCCCGGCAGGACGGACGCGCAGCGCTCGACGATCGCCTCCCCCTGGTCCGCCCCGATCTCCAGCAGCGCCAGGCCACCTTCGGCCAGCCGATCAGGCAGTTGCGCCAGGAGGCGCTCGATGACCGTGAGCCCGTCGGCGCCGCCGTCGAGGGCGAGCCCCGGCTCGAACGAGGCGGCCACCGGCAATCCCGCCAGGGCATCGCGCCGAACGTAGGGCAGATTCGCGAGGACCAGGTCGAATGGTGGACC
Source organism: Candidatus Limnocylindrales bacterium (assembly GCA_038915815.1). Classification (GTDB taxonomy): domain Bacteria; phylum Chloroflexota; class Limnocylindria; order Limnocylindrales; family CSP1-4; genus SPCO01. The sequence continues at coordinate 23,585 of JBCLCL010000036.1, read as the reverse complement.
TCCCGCCGGGCCCTCGGCTGCCAGGAGATTCACCTGGCCGAAGGCGATGGCATCCGCCACCGAGTGACTCGCGGCGTTCTCACGCGCCAGTCGGAGCGCCTCTTCGGCCAGGTCGAGCGCCACGAGCTCCACGGCAGCCAACACGCCGCGTCGCCGAAGCGAGACGGCCAGGGCCACCACGATGGCGCCACTCCCCGTCCCGACGTCCACGATCCGGATCGGCCGGTCATCTGTGGCGTGCGTACCGACGGCCAGGCGTCGGCGCAGCTCCATCTCGGCGAGTTCCACCAGCCGCTCGGTCTCGGGTCGCGGGATGAGCGCGCGCCGGTCCACCGCGAAGACCAGGCCGAAGAACTCCTTCATGCCTCGGATATAGGCCACCGGCTCGCCGGCGGCTCGCCGCTCGAGGCCGGCCCGGTAGCGCGCGACCGCATCGTGGTCGACGAGCGCCTCCGGATGGGCCAGGATCATCGTCCGCCCGACACCCAGCGCGTCACCGAGCAGGAGCTCGGCGTCGAGGCGGGCCGTCTCAGAGCCGGAGGCGCGCAGGCGCTCGATCCCCTCGCGCAGCAGCGCCCCGGTCGCGTCCATCGATGCCGCGGTCACCGGATCCGAGGGCCCGTCAGGTCCCGGCGCCGTCGGTCAGGGTCGAAAGCCGATCCGCCTGGTCCGCCATCACCAGCGCGTCGATCAGGTCGTCCAGGTCACCATCGATGACGCCCGGGAGGTTGTGGACGGTCTTGCCGATCCGATGGTCGGTCACCCGATCCTGCGGGAAGTTGTAGGTCCGGACCTTGTCCGACCGGTCACCTGACCCGACCATCGACCGGCGCGCGGCCGAGTCCGCCGCCCGCTGCTTCTGGAGCTCCAGGTCGTAGAGCCGCGAACGGAGCACGGAGAGCGCCTTGGCCTTGTTCTTGTGCTGGCTCTTCTCGTCCTGGATCTCCACCACGAGGCCGGTCGGGAGGTGAGTGATGCGCACCGCGGAGTCCGTCGTGTTGACCGACTGGCCGCCCGGGCCAGACGAGCGCTTGACGTCGATCCGCAGGTCGCGCTCCTCGTCGATCTCGATCTCGACCTCATCGACTTCGGGCAGGACGATCACCGTGACGGTCGAGGTGTGGATCCGTCCCGAGGACTCGGTCGCCGGGATGCGCTGGACGCGGTGAACCCCACCCTCGAACTTCAGGCGGCTGTAGGCGCCGTCGCCGTGCACCTGGACGATCGCTTCCTTGATCCCGCCGATGCCGGTCTCGTTGAGGCTGAGCAGTTCGGGAGTGAAGCGGTGGCGCTCGGCGTAGCGGACATACATCCGGTAGAGCTCCGCTGCGAACAGGGCCGCCTCGCCGCCGCCGGCGCCGGCCCGGATCTCCAGGATCACGTCGCGGTCGTCGTTCGGATCGCGCGGCAGGAGCAGGAACTTCAGCTCCTCGAGCAGCCTGGTCTCGTCCGCCTCGAGTCGATCGATCTCCTCGCGGGCCATCGCCCTGAGTTCGTCGTCGGCGTCGGCCGAGCCGCGCAGCTCACGGGCACCGGCCAGCTCGGCGCGGGTCGCCTCCAGGCGGCGGAAGGCCTCGACGGCCGGCTCGAGGCGGGCCAGTTCCTGGCCGAGGCGCCGGAGTTCGGACGGGTTCGTGGAGGTTTCGGGCCGTGCCAACTCGGCCTGGAGATCGTCGTATTGGCGGGCGACCTCAGCCAGCTTGGCGTCGAGGTCGCTCACGACCCCGGCGGCGTGTCTAGCGGAGCGATCGGGGACGCGGCCGATCCGACAGGTGCGATCGCCGCGACGACCTTGGCCGGCGCGTCGAACTGGAGCGGCTGACGCGGGAAGTCCGCCGAACCGTCGGGGATACTCTCGCCGTCGGCCTCGAGGGCCTGCTCCATCGACACGATGGCGACCTCGATCATGTCGTCGCTCGGCTGCTTGGTCGTGATCATCTGGACCAGCAGCCCCGGGTAGAGGAGCACCTTGACCAGCCCGTTGGCGCGGTGGCGGGCGCCGAAGCGCAGGATCTCGTAGCCGATCGAGGCGATGACCGGGATGAGCAGCACTCGACTGCCGATCATCACCAGCGGCTCCTGCCGGCCGACCAGCGAGAAGGCGACGATCGACAACAGGATGACCACGACCAGGAACTCCGTGCCACAGCGCTGGTGGGCGGTCGGATACCTGCGGACCGCTGCGACGGTCAGCGGATCGCCGGCTTCCAGGGCGTGGATGGTCATGTGCTCGGCGCCGTGGTACTGGAAGACCCGGGCGATATCCGGGGCGCGACCGATGAGCGCGAGATAGCCCAGGAAGATGCCCACCCGGACGAGACCCTCGACGAGGTGCTGGACCAGGCCGTTCTCGATGTTCGCCGTCGTGACCGAGGCGACCAGCAGTGGCAGCAGGAAGAAGATCCCCACGCCGGCCAGGAGGGTCAGCCCCAGCATCAGCACGATCGAGCCCTTGCCGAGCTCGACGCCGTCCTCCTGGGCCTGGACGTTGGCGCTGCGCACGAGCCAGCGGGTACCCACGACGAGCGTCTCGTAGAGCACGACCAGGCCGCGAATGAACGGCCATTTCGACCAGCGGGTGCCGTGGAACCCGGAGTCGAGGCGCTCGGTGGCGTAGACGATCTGACCGTCGGGGTGGCGCAGGGCGACGGCGATCGCGTCGCGGCCACGCATCAGGACGCCCTCGATCAGCGCCTGGCCGCCGTAGGTGTAAGTGGGCATGGGGCGCAGTCTAGCGGTTGCGGCGAGGCCCACCCCGAGCGGGGGCCTGCACCGACCGGCGCTAGCTTCGAACCTGGCGCTCCAGGCGCTTCGTGAAGCGCTCGACCTGGCCGGCCGTGTCGATGATGTTCTGTGTGCCGGTGAAGAACGGATGGCAGTTGGCGCAGACGTCCACGCGCAGCTCCGCTCGTGTCGAACCGACCGTCCAGTCGGTCCCGCACGATCCGCAATGGACCTTGGACTCATGGTATTTCGGGTGGATCTCGGGCTTCACGTGTCGTTCTCCTCCGACGCCGTCCGTGCCGGGCGATCGCCCAGCCGGTGACCGTCGGCTCTGCGCAGGACTCTCAGGCGCTCGCGACTGCCGTCTCGGCAGCCTCGACCCGGATCCGCTTCTTGGCCTTGGTGGCGTGCTCGAACCTGACCTTGCCGGCGACCGTCGCGAAGACGGTGTAGTCCCTGCCGAGGCCCGTGCCGGGACCGGACAGGAAGGTCATCCCGCGCTGTCGGACGATGATCGAGCCGGCCGTGACCGACTGGCCGTCGCCGGCCTTCACGCCGAGGCGTTGGCCGACGCTGTCGCGGCCGTTCTTGACGCTGCCGCCGGCTTTCTTGTGGGCCATCTCGTCTACTCGTCCTTCCTGGTGGCGCGGCTGCGCTTCGGGGCATCGGCCGTCGTCGCGGCAGCCCTGGGCTTGGCGTCCCTGGGCTTGGCGTCCCTGGGCTTGGCGGCCTTCGTCTCGGCCGGGGCGATCTTGCCCCTGGCCGCGGTTCCATTGCCCTTCACCGGTGACTTGGCGGGGGCGACCGTCCCGACTGCGAGCTTGGCGGCGAGCTCGGCATCCTTGGCGCCCTGCGCAGCCGCCGCTTCCTCGAGTCGCTGGCGCTCGGTCCTGGCGTCGCCCTGAGCCTTCAACGCGGACTTCGCGGCGCTCTTGCCGTCGAGGGTGATGTCGCTGATCCGGAGGACCGTGAGCTCCTGGCGGTGCCCCTTCTTGACCCGGCTGCGGGCCTTCGGCCGATATTTGAAGGAGATCAGCTTCTCGCCACGGATCTGGCGCACGACCTCGGCGCTGACCGACGCGTCTGCGACCAGCGGGCGACCGATCGACGACGTGTCGCCGTCGGCGACGAGGAGGACGCGATCGAGGACGATCGTCTTGCCTGGCTCGACGTCGAGCAGTTCGACCTGGAGCTCTGTGCCGACCTCGACGCGGTACTGCTTTCCGCCGGTCTCGATGACTGCGTACATGGATCCTCAGGGTGCTTGACGGGCGGCCGCGCGCGGCGACCGCGTCCACGGACTTGGAGATACGCACAGACGAGCCACGCGCAGACCGGGGATTGTACGACTCCGAGCACGAAACGGTCAATCGTCGCCGCTCCACCTGTGGCCGCTCCACCATGTTGATGCTCCACCATGTTGATGCTCCACCAGCGACGTGACCCGTCGCGTGGACGCCCAGCGGCTCTCTCGCGGTCCCAACCGCCATCCCGGGTGGCACTCGACACGCGGCCGTGCTCGTTCTTGCCCAACCGCCATCCCGGGTGGCACTCGACACGCGGCCGCGGGGGCGACGACCGATCCGGCTGGCGACGTCGCACCTAGCGCCACCCACGGTGGCGATCGGCGACAGGGGCCGCCGTCCCACGCACCAACGTCGCGGAAGGACCCACTGCTGGCGACTCCGTGGCCGCTGCGCCACTCAGGCAGGATCGTCGGCCAGGATCAGGCGCTCGCGAACGACGGCCCGAACCGCCAGCGGGCGCCCGAGCCGCTCGCCGAGGGCCGCGATGACCTCTTCCGGGCGGCCCGTCCCGAATTCGGGATGGAACCGCGTTCGCAGGCGCAGGACGGTCGGCGGGCCCGGGTCGGCGACCGCTGCAGCGACCAGCAGCGGACGCAGGTCGTAGCTGACGGACGCCTCCCCCTTCGAGCGGACCCGCGGCAAGGTCGATGCGTTCAACAGCGCGCGCGCGGCGTCCGCGATGGCGCCGGGATCGGCGTCGCCTTCGAGCTCGACCCGGTAGTCGGCGGCGACCACGCGACGGGCCAGCGGCGGACCGCCCACCCAGACGTCGAGCAGTTCAACCAGGCTCCAGCCTTCCGGCATCGCGGCGACGAGCGCGTCTCGCATCCGCCAGACCGGCACGCGCTCGGCCAGGAGGAGATCGGCCAGTTCGCGCTCCGCTGCGATGCCCAGCTGGAGCGGTGCTCCGAACGCGATGCGCGGGCGGACCCTACCGACCGGGCGGTGGAACGGCAGCCCGGTCGCCTCCAGCGCGAGGTCCCACTCGTCGAACAGCTCGCGACCGGCGAGTCGCGGCGCGTCGGCCGTGCGGGCGAGAACCAGCCGCCAGCGCTGTCGAGGCGCGGCACCGGGTTCACCGGCCGCACGCTCGGGCGACGCTGGGCTGGGCTCCACGTCTGCTAGTCTGCGGCACGATGGACGAGCCCGCCCAGCCGGCTCTCGACGGTCCTGCGGCCAACGGTCCTGCGGCCGACGGTCCTGCGGCCGACGGTCCTGCGTCCGCCGCCGCCCGATGGGCTGCCTCGCTGCCGCCTCCACCGTTCGTGGATCCGGCGGGCGGCACCGGAACCGGGCGCTTCGCTCCCCTGTCGCCCCGCGTCGCGATCCTGATCGCCGGCGCCGCCTTGCTGGGGCTGGTGCTGTCGATGGCCGCCGACAGCGTCCGTCCGTTCATCGTCGGACTGCTCTTCGTCTACCTCCTGGATCCGCCTGTGCGCTGGCTTGTCCGACTCCATCTCCCGCGGGTCCTGGCCATCCTCATCGTCTACGTCGTCACGATCTTCCTGATCGTCGAGTTCCTCGCTCTCACCCTGACCCCGTTGCTCAACGAGATCCTGCGGTTCATCGAGGACCTCCCGACGCTGGTCGACGATCTCGACCGCCAGCTCCAGCAGCTGGGCCAGTTCTATGCGCGGCTCCAGATCCCGGATGCCGTCCGCAGCTGGATCGACGGCCTGCTGGCCGGCATCGGACAGGAGGGCGGGGTCGGCGCGGGCACCGTCGACCTGACGCTGCTCCTGCCGGTGCTGACCGGCGCGACGAGCGTGATCGGCACCGTCTTCGGGTATCTCATCCTGCCGGTCTGGGTCGCCTATCTGCTCAAGGACCGGGTCGTCCTCACGAACGCCTTTGACCGCGCGATCCCGGCGAGTTGGCGCTTCGATGTCTGGGCGGTGTTGCGGACCATCGAGCGGGTCTTCGGCCAGTGGGTTCGCGGCCAGATCGTTCTGGGCCTCTCCGTCGCGGTCCTGACCTTCGTCGGCCTGCTCGTCGCCAGCGAACTGATCGATCCGATCTTCGGTCGCTACGCCATCCTGCTGTCGGTCATCGCCGGGGTCCTTGAGCTGATCCCGATCATCGGCCCGATCATCGCCGCGATCCCGGCGGTGCTGCTGGCGGCGACCGCGGGGCCCGGCGCCATCGTCGCCATGCTGGTGCTCTACACCGTCATCCAGCAGGTCGAGAACAACCTCCTGGTGCCCAAGATCCAGGGCGACGCCGTCGAGCTGCATCCGGCGGTGGTGATGTTCGCGATCATCATCGGGGGCTCGCTGGCCGGGCTGCTCGGGGCGATCCTCGCCCTGCCGGTCACCGCCGCCGCGCGCGACGTCATCCGCTACCTGTTCCGGCGACTCAGCCCGGACGAGCCCGAGGCGCTGGCCGGCTCGCTGCGAAACATCGGGATGGGCCCTGGCAGTGGCTGAGCCGCCCGATGCCTACAAGGTCCTGCAGGTCGACTCGGAGGCCGAGGACGAGGTGGTCCAGGCCGCCTACCGCCGATTGGCCCGTAAATATCATCCCGACCTGGCCGAAGGCGCCGAGGCGGCCGTGCGGATGGCGGCGATCAATGCGGCCTGGGAGCTGATCGGGGAGCCGGCGGCGCGGGCCGCCTACGATCGATCCCGTCCGGCGCAGGCCGGCTCGCCGCCGCGCTCCGGCGGTCCGGATCCCAGCCGCGGACCTGCGCAGGACCGCCCTGTTGCGCCGGCTGGAACGCGACCGACCGCCGCGCCACCCTCGCCCGAAACCGTCTCGCGCGACTGGACACCCGGGCGATCCACGCACGGTGGCGGGTTCGATGCCTCGATGCGGACCGCCGAAGGGCTCGGCGCGGCTGGCCCGCCACCCGGCCGGCCCTCGGGCACCGTGCTCGGCTTCGGCCGCTACCTCGGTTGGTCACTCGGCGAGATCGCCCGCCGCGACCTCGACTACCTCGAATGGCTCGACCGGATGCCGATCGGGCGGAGCCATCGCGAGGAGATCGACGCGATCCTGCGCGCAGCCGGCCGGCGCCGCTCGGCCGAGGCCGAAGCGCCGCATCGCCGAGGGCTGTTCCGGCGACGCTAGGGAGGGCCGAGTCGCGCCGCCTCGGCCTCCGCACGCGGGACCGTCGCGGCGAGGAGGTAGGGTGCTGCGATGGTGGTCAACACCACCGCGACGAGCACGGCGCTGAACAGCCCGGCGCTGAGCAGACCGGCCGTCAGGCCGAGGTTGGCCACGACGATCCCGACCTCTCCGCGCGGGACCATCCCGCTGCCGACGGCGAACGACGACCAGCGACCGAGCGACCGCGCTCCGAACAGCCCGCCGGCGATCTTGGTCAGCACGCCGGCGATGGCCAGGGCCCCTGCCAGAAGCGCGATCGCCGGATCGAGCAGCGCACCCAGGTCCAGCTGAGCGCCGGTGACCGCGAAGAAGAACGGGATGAAGATCTGGCCGAGGGGGCTCATCTCGTGTTCCAGCTCGTCGCGAGCCTCCGTCTCGGCCACGATCAGGCCGGCCACGAAGGCGCCGATGATCGCGGCCAGACCGATCGCGGCCGAAATCAGGGCGAGGGCGAACATGACCATGAACGCGGGCACCAGCGGCGTATCGGCGAACAGCGGCCAGGTGAAGACGTCGCGAGACAGTCCGCGCGCCCTGCGAGCCACGGCGAGCCCGAGCCCGACCAGCCCGACCGCCGCGATGGCCACGAACAGCGTCGAAGCCGACAGGTCGCCGGTGGCAGCTCCGGATACGAGGCCGATGAGGATCAGGGCAAGGATGTCGTCGATCACGGCGGCGCCCAGGACGACACGTGCAAAGGCCCGGTCGAGCACACCCATGTCGGCGAGGACCCGGCTGGTGATCCCGATGCTGGTGGCCGCCAGGGCCAGACCCACGAACGCGGCCGTGGACACGGATTCTCCGCCGAGCAGGGCGATCGCAATGCCGGCGGCAAGGGGCAACAGCATGGCGCTCAGCGCCGTCAGGACCGCGGGTCTGCCGACCGCGAGCAGATCGTCGAGACGGACTTCCAGACCGACCGTGAACAGCAGGATGACCACGCCGATCTCGGCGAGGATGGCACCGGTCTCGCCCGGGGTGACCAGGCCGAGCGCATGAGACCCGACCAGAAAGCCGCCGAGCAGTTCCCCCACGACCGCCGGCTGACCGAGCCTCCTCGCGATCTCCTCACCGAACTTGGCGCCGGCGAACAGGAGAAAGACACCGAGCAGCACGTCGAGGGGCGCCCCCGCTGCGCCAGGCGCCTGCGACCCGAGGTCGGCCGTCGGAAGGATGATCGACGCGATCGGCGGCATTGGAGGACGGTCAGGCCAGATAGCGGACGTAGAGGTAGATCGTCGACATCACGAGCGAGACGGCGGCCACGACCAACCCGTAGCGCAGGAACGCCCGGAAGGTGATCGGGTGACCGGCCCGACCGGCCATGTTGGCGACCACCACGTTGGCAGAGGCGCCGACGATCGTCGCGTTGCCGCCCAGGCAGGCACCCAGGGCGAGCGACCACCAGAGCGGCTCGACCGGGAGGCCGGCGGCACCGAGCTGGCCGATCACCGGGATCATCGTCGCCGTGTACGGGATATTGTCGACGATGCCAGAGGCGATCCCGGACAGCCAGAGCAGCCCGAGCGTGGTGACCGTCGGATCGCCCCCAGTCAGGTCGAAGAGCGCCATCGCAAGGGCATCGATGATGCCGACGTGGACGACGGCCTCGACCAGCATGAACAGCCCGATGAAGAAGAACAGCGTCGGCCATTCCACCTCTCGCAGGACCTCGTCGATCTCGAGTCGGGAGAGGAGCAGAAGGACCGCGGCTCCCAGGAGTGCGATGGTGCCGGGCTCCAGCCCGATCGGCGTCGCCAGCAGGAAGCCGACGATCGTGGCACCGATGACCAGCAGGCTGGTCCGCAGGAGTGCAGGGTCGGTCAGCACCTCACGTTCGTCGAGCGCCAGGACCGCATCCCGGATATCGGCATGGCTCGCGAGGTCGCGCACGAACATGAACCGGGCCATGAGCAGGAAGACGATCAGGATCGCGAGCGAGATCGGGCCGAGGTTGGCCACGAACTCCAGGAACCCGAGACCGGAGGCGGATCCGATCAGGATGTTGGGCGGATCGCCGATGAGGGTGGCCGTGCCGCCGATGTTCGAGGCCAGGATCTCGCTGATCAGGAAGGGTACCGGCGAGACTCGCAGGACCGTCGCGATGTAGAGCGTGACGGGGGCGATCAGGACCACCGTCGTCACGTTGTCAAGAAGCGCCGAGAGCCCTGCACAGACGACACTCAGGACGACCAGCAGGCGGAACGGGTCGCCGCCGGCGACCTTGACGGAGAGGATCGCCAGCCACTGGAAGAACCCGGTTCGGCGCAGGATGGCCGCCAGGACCATCATTCCGGCCAGCAGGAAGATGACGTTGAGGTCGATCGCCCCGAACGCCTCCTCCTGGTCGATGACGCCGAGCACCACGACGGCGGTGCCACCGAGCAGGGCGGCGATCGTCTTGTCGATCCGGTCGGTGGCGATGAGAGCGTAGGTGGCGATGAAGATGAGCGCCGTCAGCGCGACGTCGAACTCCATTCGCTAGCCGGACGACGCGGGCGGCGGAGATTCGAGGGCGTCGACGTACAGGATCACCAACTCCAGCAGGTCGAGGTAGCCGGTCGGACGGCCCGCGGCGTCTACGACGTAGAGCCCGGATAGATGGCGCAGATGCATCTGCCGGAAGGCCTGGTCGAGGGTCGCGTCGGGCAGCACGACGGCCGGCTCGATCATGACGTCCCGGACGGTCCGCGCCTCCACCGCATGTCCGAATCTGGCAATGTCCACGATGTCGGTGATATCGGTCAGCAGCGCTTCGGGAGCCACGCGGGCCACGACCGATTCCGCCAGCCGCAGGATGGGCAGGACGCCGATCAGCGTTCCCGCCTGATCAACGACGCCGATCATCCTGGTTTCGGGCTGGGCGGCCGATCGGCGCATGACCACCAGGAGATCGTCGTCGGGCCCGACGAGCAACGCTTCGATCGCGAGCCGTTGCTGGCAGGCCGAAACCGGCGTGTGGCGGGCCAGGCTGAACCGTCCGGTCATTCGCCGATGGTAGCGGCCCGCCTACCAGGCTGCCCGATTCTGGCGGATGTTGATGCTCTGCAGGATGCCGAGGCCCGCGGCCAAGCTCACCAGCGAGGCGCCGCCGTGGGTGACGAACGGGAGCGGGATGCCGGTGATCGGCATGACGCCGAGCACCATCCCGACGTTCACAGCGAGCTGGAAGAGGACCATCGAGGCGACGCCGGCGGCGAACAGCGTGCCAAAGGCATCCCTTGACCGCCAGCCCGTGACGAGCACCCGCCAGAGGAGCAGGCTGAACAGCACGAACAGCACGACGCCACCCACGAACCCGAGCTCCTCGGCCAGGCTGGCGAAGACGAAGTCGGTGGACTGGACGGGCAGGAAGTTGCCCTGCGTCTGCGTCCCGTTGGTCAGGCCCTTGCCCACGAGCCCGCCGGAACCGACCGCGATCTGGGCCTGGTAGAGCTGGTAACCGGCCCCCTGGATGTCGGGACTTGCATCAAGGAAGGATGACAGCCGTTCCTTCTGATAGTCGCGCAGGACGTAGGTCCAGGCGAGCGGAACCATGGCCACGATCGTCACGCCCAGAACGGTCAGCCAGCGCAGGCTCGCACCTGACATCCAGAGCATGCCGGCGAGGATCGCCCCGAACACGAGCGAGGTGCCGAGGTCCGGCTGGAGCATGACCAGGACGAGGGGCGGTCCCACGAGCAGACACGCGCCCAGGATCGCGCCGAGCGAATCGAGGCTCCGTCCCTGGGCCGACAGGAAGCTGGCGAGGACGACGATCATCAGGATCTTGGCGATCTCGCTGAACTGGAAGGTCAGCGGGCCGACCTGGACCCAGCGTGCCGAACCGCCGACCCCGTCCCCGATGAGCAGGGTCACGACCAGCAGGCCGAACTGGACCCCGTAGATCGGCCAGGCCAGGGTCTTGAGCCAGTGATAGTCGAAGGCCGTCGCCAGCACGAAGGTCACGACCGCGATCACGGCCCACAGCAGGCCGCGGCTGAAGGTCGTGCCGGCCTCCAGCGGGACGGCGCCGTCCTCGACACTGTTGGTGTAGGCCATCACCAGGCCGACGGCGACCAGCAGCGCGGCGTAGGTGGTCAGCTGAAGGTCGAACGCGCGCCAGGCTGCTCCGACGGACTTGGCCGCCCAGTCGGTGACGCGCGCAGGTTCGGCCCGGATGGCGCCCATCAATTGCTCTGGTAGAAGTTGCCGCGTTCGAGCATGTTCGGGAGACGGTAGTCCTGCTCGATCCCGAAATGCTGCTGGAGGTAGTACTTGACGATCTCGGTCGCCACGTTGCCCTTGGTCCGCGAGTCGTAGGCGAAGGCGAGCACGACCAGCTCCGAATCCGGCTCATCGAAGGACCCGTCCGCGGGGTCCCTGGGCACGAAGCCCACGAACCACGAGTGGAACGGCAGGCGACCCTCCTTGTCACGGGTACCGAACTCGGCTGTCCCGGACTTGCCGGCGACCTTGATCGGGAGCTCCACCAGGTTGTACGTGTGCCGCAGCTCGACCACGGATCGTGCCGCATTGCGCATCGTCCTGAGGACACCCGCGGGCGCGTCCAGCTCGTGGAGCACCTTCGGCTCGAACGGTCGCACGACCTGGCCGTCAGGCCCCACGATCTCGCCGACGATCTGCGGCTGATAGAGCGTGCCGCCGTTGGCCAGCGCGGCATAGGCGTTGATCAGCTGGATCGGCGTCACCACGTCGTAGCCCTGGCCGATCCCGGCCTGGTAGGTCTCCCCCGGGAAGATCGGTTCGCCCAGGACGTCCTGCTTCCACTGGTTCGTCGGGACGATCCCGGCCACCTCGCCCGGGAGGTCGATCCCGGTAGGGCTGCCGAAACCGTACTGCTTGCCCCAGTAGCCGAGGCGATCGATGCCGAGCATCCCCGCGACCTGGAAGAAGTAGGTGTCGCTCGAATGGCCGAAGCCACAGTAGATGTCGCACGGTCCGAAGCCGCGCCGGTTCCAGTCGTAGAACTTGGTGTCGCCGATGGTCAGGTAGGCCGATGTCGCGAGCTCGGTCCGGGCCGTGATCTTGCGATCGGCCAGTCCGCCGGTCCCGGTGACCAGCTTGTACGTCGAACCGGGCGGGTAGTGCGCCTGGGTGGCGTGATTCAGGAGGGGCTTGTCCGGGTCCGCGAGCAGGGCCCCGTAGTCCGTGTTGCTGATGCCCCGCGCGAACTGGTTGTTGTCGTAGGTCGGGAGGCTGACCAGGGCCACCACTTCGCCGGTCTGCGGGTTCATGACGATGACGACGCCACGCTGCAGACCCACCTCGCCGAACGCCCACTTGAGCGCCTTCTCGGCGTACTTCTGTTCCTTGGTATCGATGGTCAGGTGCAGCGAGGCCCCGGGGCTCGCCTCGCGAAGGGTCTGGAGCACCTGGGTCCGGCGACCGGTGGCGTCGCGCTCGACGCTCTCGACGCCGTAGGTCCCGCGCAACTCCTCCTCGTAGCGCGCCTCCACGCCGGCCTTGCCGAGCAGATCGTCGGGCAGGTAGCCGCGCGGCCTGAGCTCGGGGAGTTGCTCCGCGGACACCGGACCGGTGTAGCCGAGGACCTGGGACAGGAGCGGACCGTAGGTGTACTGGCGGCGCGCCTCGACCGCGACCTGCACCCCGGGCAGCTCGAAGCCGGCCTCGGAGATGAGGAGCGCCGTGCGTTCATCGACGTCGCCGGCGATCCGGACCAGGTCGAAGTTGGATCCCGGATTGGAATCGATGGTCGCGTTGATCTCGGTCACGCTCAGATCGAGCAGGGCGGCCAGCCGCTCGACGACCTGCGCTCGGTCCGCCTGCGGTAGATCGGCCGGCCGCACCTTGACCGCGTAGGTCGGCACGTTGGTCACGAGCACCCGACCGGCGCGGTCGTAGATCAGCCCGCGCGGCGACGGCACGGCCTCCAGGACGGAGCGATTGCGCGCAGACAGGGTCGCGTACCGACCGCCATCGACGATCTGAAGGTAGAACAGCCTGGCGGTGAGCCCGCCGACGGCCAGGACGATGACGACCGCAAAGGTGATGAACCTCGACAGGCGTCGGACGGGCCGGGGCCGACCGTCCAGGTAGGCCGTCACCAGTCCACCCGCTCGACACTGGCTCGTCGGTCATGGATGGAGATCGACAGGGGCCCGAGGAGGAGGGCGAGCACCGCGTCGTAGACGGCACCCGGCAGGATCTCCAGGTAGGGATCCGCGACCGGGATGGTCGCCCGAAGGGCGTTGAACGCGACGAAGAGCGTCATCGAGTAGACCAGGCTCAGGATGAAGGTGGCCGGGACAGGGACGATCGAACGGAGTCGCATGAACAGGCGGCCGGCGGCGGCGGCCCCGCCCAGACAGAGCAGGAGCGCGAAGGCGGTCGATCCGAGCGGCCGCTGGGCCAGGACATCGACGACCAGGCCCCCGACGAACGCCCAGACCAGGCCCGCCTCGAGACCGATCGCGATCGTGGCGATGACCCCGACGACCAGAACGAGATGCGGTTGTGCAGTTCCGACCCGCAGGTAGGGGCCGACGCTGAGTTCCAGCAGGGCCGTCACCGTCGCGCCGACCGCAGCGAGGAGCAGGGTCATGGAGCGAGTCGATCCTCGGCGATGGGGCCAAAGGTCCGTGACCGTCGTCACGCCACCCGGTGACGATCGAACGGCGGAGGCGCAGTATCCCACGCGGTCCCGATCCCGGCAACGGTCGGGTCAGGATCCGCGGGCACGCGGCGAGTGTTTCACGTGAAACGACGCAGGTTCCCCGTCTGCTGCCTGTGACGCCGCGTTTCACGTGAAACCGGGCCATGATCGCCTCGTGAACGGCCGGCAGCTCGGCGCAGGCACCGCGTGGCGGACTCGCCACCCGCCGTGGGATCGGGAGTCAAGGGCCCGGCGATGGTAGAATTCGACCTCGTGAGAGCCTCCCGGACAGGCCACTGAGTGGGCCAGACGATCGCCTGCGCGAACCAGAAGGGCGGCGTCGGCAAGACCACGACGGTCGTCAATCTCGGCAGTTACCTCGCTCTCGCCGGCGAGCGAGTCCTGATCGTCGACCTGGATCCCCAGGGTAATGCGACGAGCGGCCTCGGGTTCGACCGAGGTTCGATCAAGCGATCCGTCTACGACACAGTCGTCGATGGGGCGCCCATCAGCGAATCCGTCATCGTCGGGCCGATCCCCGGGCTCGACGTCGTCCCATCCGCCATCGCCCTGGCGGGAGCGGAACTGGAGCTGGCACCGGTGCCGGGGCGGGAGCGCCGACTCGCCCGGGGCCTCTCGGAGATCGCCGCCCGCTACGACTATCTGCTCGTCGATTGCCCGCCCGCGCTCGGGCTGCTCACGGTCAACGCCCTGACCGCCGCCGATTCGGTCCTGATCCCGCTGCAATGCGAGTACTACGCCCTGGAAGGATTGACCCAGCTGCTTGCCACGCTCGATCTCGTTCGCGATCACCTGAATCCCGGTCTCGCCATCAAGGGCATCGTCCTGACGATGTATGACGCTCGGACGAAGCTGTCGGCCGATGTCGCGGCCGAAGCCAGACGTCATCTCGGCGACCTGGTCTTCGAGACGGTCGTCCCGCGATCCGTGCGACTCTCCGAGGCACCGAGTCACGGCCTGCCGATCCCGCGCTACTCGCCGGACTCGACCGGCGCCGTCGCCTACGCTTCGCTGGCGACCGAGCTGAGGCGGCGCGACGGCCGGGTCAGCTCCGCTCCCGGGGCGCCCCTCGAAGTGGCGATCGCGTCGTGAACGAGCGACCTGAGCGGCCCGGGCGATCAAGCGGGTTGGGCCGCGGCCTCGGTGCGCTCATCCCGCAGCGCGGAGGGGGCCAACCGAGTGCGATCGAGATCCCGATCTCGCGGATCAGTCCCAACCCGTATCAGCCGCGCAAGCGCTTCGATCCGGAGGGCCTGGCGTCTCTCCGCGCAAGCATCGAAGCTCATGGCGTGATCCAGCCGATCCTGGTCTCCGAGACGGCCACGGGCTATCAGCTGGTGGCCGGCGAGCGCCGCCTGCGCGCCGCCCAGGCGGCCGGCCTCGAGCGCATCCCTGCGGTCATCCGCCAGCTCATCGATCGCGACCAGCTGGAGCTGGCCCTGGTCGAGAACCTGCAACGCGCCGATCTCGACCCGATCGAGACGGCCGACGCCTATCGCCAGCTGATCGACCGCTTCGGACTGAGCCAGGACGACGTGGCCGCGCGGGTTGGGCGTGCGCGTTCGACGGTCGCCAACACGCTCCGACTGCTCGACCTGGCGCCGGAGATCCAGGCCGCGGTCGCCGATCGGCGCCTGACCGAGGGTCACGGACGGGCGTTCGGTGGTCTCCCGGCCGAAGTCCAGGCGCGCGTGCTCGACACGGTGCTTGGCCAGGAGCTCTCGGTCCGCCAGACCGAGGAACTCGTTCGGCGCCTGCGTGAACCTCGGCCATCAGCCCCGGCGGCCCCGGCGCGCCGCGCCGATCCGGACCTCGAGCGCGTCGAGGAGGATCTGCGCCGGGCGCTGGGCACGAAGGTGAGTCTTGCCCGCTCCCGCCGTGGTGGCCGGATCGTCATCGAGTACTACAGCGACGAGGAACTGGGCCGACTCTACGACCGCCTGACCGGAGGGACCGCGTGACCAAGGACGCCACCCGTACGACCGCCACGACCGGCTCGACCGGCCGAGGTAAACGCGCACGGGCGGGCGCCTCGGACTACACGGCCGCCAGCATCCAGGTGCTCGAGGGGCTCGAGGCGGTCCGCCGCCGTCCGGGGATGTACATCGGATCGACCGACGCCCGCGGGCTCCACCACCTGGTCTGGGAGGTCGTCGACAACTCGATCGACGAGGCGATGGCCGGTCAGGCCACGATCATCACGGTCACCATCCGGACGGACGGGGTGGTCGTGGTCGAGGACGACGGGCGTGGCGTTCCGGTCGGCAAGCACTCGACCGGCAAGGATGCTCTCGAAGTCGTGCACACGGTCCTCCACGCCGGCGGCAAGTTCGGCGGCGGCGGCTACAAGGTCTCGGGCGGACTCCACGGCGTCGGGGTCAGCGTCGTCAACGCGCTCTCGTCGTGGATGCGCGTCGAATCCGCGCGCGACGGTCACATCTGGGCGCAGGAGTACGAGCGCGGCAAGCCGACGACCCCGGTCCGGAAGCTGGGTCCGCAGGGGTCGCGCCACGGCACGACCACCAGCTTTCGGGCCGACCCCGAGATGTTCGAGACGACCGAGTACTCGTTCGAGCTGATCAGCCAGCGCATCCGCGAATCGGCCTATCTGACCAAGGGCGTCTGGATCACCCTGATCGACGAGCGCAACGATCGCGAGCGCTCGTTCTATTTCGAAGGCGGCCTGCAGTCGTTCGTGCGCCACCTCAATCGGAACAAGGAAGTCCTCCACGCCCGCCCGATCTACGTCGAGCGCCGGGAGGGCGGCACCGCCGTCGAGGTCGCGCTCCAGTACAACGACGCATACACGGAGAACGTGCTCGCCTTCGCCAACAACATCAACACGGTGGACGGCGGCACGCATATCACCGGTTTCCGCGCTGCGCTCACGAGCTCCTTGAACGATTGGGCCCGCCGGGCCGCCGTGCTCAAGGAGAGCGACGCCAACCTGTCCGGCGACGATGTGCGGGAGGGCCTGACGGCGGTCGTCAGCGTCAAGCTGACCGATCCGCAGTTCGAAGGCCAGACCAAGGCCAAGCTCGGCAACGCGGAGGTGAAGGGCCAGGTCCAGACGGCCGTCTCCGATAGCCTGGGCCAGTACCTCGACGAGAACCCGGCCGACGGTCGGCGGATCATCGAGAAGTGCCTGACCGCCGCTCGTGCCCGGGAGGCTGCCCGCAAGGCCCGCGATCTCGTCCTGCGCAAGGGTGCGCTCGAGGGGATGTCGCTGCCGGGCAAGCTCGCCGACTGTCAGGAACGTGATCCCGCCCGAAGCGAGATCTACCTGGTCGAGGGCGATTCGGCCGGCGGGTCCGCGAAGGCCGGTCGCGACCGGCGTTTCCAGGCGATCCTGCCGATGTTCGGGAAGATGCTCAACGTCGAGAAGGCGCGCCTGGACAAGGTGCTGTCGAGCGAGAAGATCCGGCCACTGATCATCGCCCTCGGTGGCGGGATCGGCGAGGGCTTCGACCTCGCCAAGATCCGCTATCACCGGATCATCATCATGACCGACGCCGATGTCGATGGCGCCCACATCCGGACGCTGCTGCTGACCTTCTTCTACCGGCACATGCCCACGGTGATCGAGGCCGGCTACCTCCTGATCGCGCAGCCGCCGCTCTACCGGGTCAGCACCGGCAAGGTGACCCGCTACGCCCAGAGCGAGAAGGAGCGCGACCGGATCATCAAGGAGTTCAACGTCAAGAACCTGTCCGTCCAGCGCTTCAAGGGCCTGGGCGAGATGAATGCCGACCAGCTCTGGGAAACCACGATGAACCCGGCGACCCGGACGCTGCTGCGGGTCGACAGCGAGAACGCCGCGGCCGCCGACGAGATCTTCACCATGCTGATGGGCGAGAAGGTGGCGCCGCGCAAGGACTTCATCAAGGCCGAGGCTCGGAAGGTCCGCAACCTTGACGTCTGAGGCAGGTGGGATCCGACCCGTCTTCGAGGCCGCCAGCGCGACCCGCTTCGAGTTCGCCGCCCACAACTGCTTCGCCTGCGGGACGCTCAACGCGAACGGACTCGGCCTCATCCTGCACGTCGAGCCGGCGCGCTGCTGGACGGAGCTCCAACTCGACCGGCGATTCGAGGGTTGGGAGGGGATCGCCCACGGCGGGATCGCCTGCACCATCCTCGATGAGGTGATGGCCTGGTCGCTCGTCGGGAACGACGACTGGGGCGTCACCGCGCGGATGGCGGTGGACTTCCGCCGTCCGGTCCCGCTGGCCAGTCCGATCCGCGCCGAGGGCTGGATCACGCGCTCACGCCGGCGCGTCGTCGATACGGCCGCCCGCATCGTGGATGCCGCTTCGGGGGCCGAGCTGGCGACCGCCACCGGCGTCTATCTCGCCGCCGATGCGGCTCGCAAGAAGGAACTCCAGGCTCGCTACGGCTTCCGCCGGCTCGACGTCGCTCCGGCGGGGATCGCCCGATGACGACCGCCGTCGCACCGAGCCCCACGACCGCCCGGGCGGTCGCCTTCGTCGCCGAGCGGCGGGAGCGTGCCGAGGCTCTCGGGCGCTCCCTCGCTGAGTCGACCAACGATCCTGATGCCTTCGTCCAGGCGCTCGGAAGCGCGCTGGCGGCGCTCGCCGATCCGGAGTACCGCGAGGGGCGGCGCCGGGTCGCGCCGGGTCTCGGCGCGGTGCATGGCGTCCGCTCACCGCTGCTGGCAGCCCTGGAACGCGGCTATCGGGCGGCCACGGTCGAGGATCGCGCGACGGCGTTGCTGTTCGTCGCCGATCGGCTCTTCCGTGAACCGGAGCTCGAGAATCGCTGGTTGGCCTTCGGCCTCCTGGAGCGAACCCTGACCGACGAGACCGAGCGAACCTGGCAGCTCCTGCGCCGAGCGGCCCGGGAGGCGGGCGACTGGATCACGATCGATACGCTCGCCCACGCCTACGCGACCGGAGTCGCCCAGGAAGCCTATCGCTGGGCGGAACTCGAGCAGCTCGTCTACAGCCCCTCGCGCTGGGAGCGTCGGCTGGTGGGCTCCACGATCGCGACGATGACCCACGGCGGGCGCCGGGCCGGTCCCGATCCGGAGTTCATCCGGCGGGCCCTGGCGCTGCTCGCCCAGCTGATCGGCGATGTCGAGCCGGATGTCCAGAAGGCATTGTCGTGGGCCTACCGCTCGCTCGCCCAGCTCGACCCGATCGCCACCGGATCCGCCCTGCGCGCGGAAGCCGAGACGGCGGCGACCAGCGGCGACGGCCAGCGGGCATGGGTCATCCGCAATGCCCTTCCCAAGCTCGATCTCGCGCTGGCCGGCGAGCTCACCGAGCGGCTCGCCGGGCTCCGCCGGCGGCCCGGCGCCACGGCCACCTCGATGGCGGCCGAGACGTCCGCCCGGTTCGGCCGGCTGCCGGATCCCACCGTCCACCCAGAGCCACCGCTCACCTGATCCGATCCAGGAGTAACCGACCGTGACCGACGACCAGGGCGACATCCGGATGATCCGGATCGAGGACGAGATGCGGGTCAGCTACCTCGACTACGCGATGAGCGTGATCGTGGCGCGTGCCCTGCCCGACGTTCGCGACGGCCTCAAGCCGGTCCATCGCCGGATCCTCTTCGCGATGGGCGAGATGGGCCTCTCGGCAACCAGCTCGTTCCGCAAGTGCGCGGCGATCGTCGGCGAGGTGATGGGCAAGTACCACCCGCACGGCGACGTCGCCCTCTACGACGCCCTCGTCCGACTCGCCCAGGACTTCTCGATGCGCTATCCGCTGGTGGATGGCCAGGGCAACTTCGGTTCGGTCGACGGCGACGGAGCGGCGGCGATGCGCTACACCGAGGCGCGCCTGACGGCGATCGCCGGCGAGATGCTCGCGGACATCGACAAGGAGACGGTCGACTTCGTCGACAACTACGACGGGACCCAGAAACAGCCGTCCGTCCTGCCGTCCAGGCTGCCCAACCTGTTGGTCAACGGCAGCTCCGGCATCGCGGTCGGGATGGCCACCAACATCCCGCCGCATCACCTCGGCGAGATCGCCGATGCCACGATCGCCCTGATCGACGACCCGGAGCTCACCTCGGACGACCTGTGCAAGTTCGTCAGCGGACCGGACTTCCCGACTGGGGGGACGATCTTCCGCTTCGAGAAGCAGCGCAACCTCCTGAGCGGCGAGTGGGAGACCGTCGACGCCATCCGGCTGATGTACGCCCACGGCCGCGGGCGGGTCGTGATGCGCGCCCAGGTCGCCTTCGAGGAGGTTCGCGGTGATCGCACCGCGATCATCGTGACCGAGCTGCCCTACCAGGTGAACAAGGCCAGCCTGCTCGAGAAGATCGCCGACCTGGTCAAGGAGAAGCGGATCGAGGGGATCGGCGACCTGCGCGACGAGTCCGACCGTGACGGGATGCGCATCTACATCGAGCTCAAGCGCGATGCCAACCCGCACAAGGTGCTGAACAACCTGTTCAAGCACACGCCGATGCAGCTCGCCTTCAACATGAACATGCTGGCCCTGGTCGACGGCCAGCCCCAGACACTTCCGCTGCGCAGTGTCCTGGTCCACTGGCTGGACCACCGGCGCGAGATCGTCCGGCGCCGAACCGAGTTCGATCTCGGCAAGGCCCGCGCCCGGGCGCACATCCTCGAAGGCCTCAAGGTCGCGCTCGACAACCTTGACGCGGTGATCAAGACGATCCGCGAGTCGAGCGAGGTCGAGGACGCGCGCTCCAACCTGATGAGCCGGTTCGACCTGTCCGAGCTGCAGGCCCAGGCGATCCTGGACATGCGCCTGGCCCGCCTGGCCGCCCTCGAGCGCAAGAAGATCGAGGACGAGTACCTCTCGATCATCCAGCTCATCGCCGAGCTCGAGGACATCCTGGCCAACCCGGCCCGGGTCAGTTCGATCATCAAGGACGAGCTGGCCGAGCTGAAGAAGAAGTACGCCGGCGAGCGGCGGACCCGGGTCGCCGACGACGCCAGTCGCGAGATGACCGATGAGGACCTGATCGCCGACGAGGATGTCGTCGTGACGATCTCCGGGCGCGGCTACATCAAGCGCCAGCCGGTGGCGACCTACCGCCGCCAGCACCGCGGCGGGAAGGGGATCATCGGCCACGTCACCCGCGAGGAGGACGCGGTCGAGCACCTGCTCGTTGCCAGCACCCACCACTGGGCCCTCTTCTTCACCAATCGCGGACGGGTCTTCAGCGCCAAGGTCCATGCCATTCCCGACGCCAGCCGGCAGGCCAAGGGGATGGCGATCATCAACCTGCCAGGGGTCCAGGTCGAGTCGGGCGAGGTCCCGATGGCGACGATCACGCTGCCCGATTTCACGGCCGGTTCGTATCTGGTCCTGGCCACCCGCAAGGGCATCATCAAGAAGACGCCGCTCGAGCAGTTCGAGAAGGTCAGATCCTCGGGGATCCGCGCGATCACCCTGAACGACGACGACGAGCTGGCCTGGGTCGACGTCTCGACCGGCTCGGACGACGTGATCATCGCCACCGCCCAGGGCAAGCTGGCCCGATTCTCCGAGTCCGAGGTCCGTCCGATGGGCCGTGACGCCGCCGGCGTCATCGGCATCCGTCTCGCCCGCAAGGGCGATTCGGTCGTCGGGATGAGCGTCGTCCAGCCTGACAGCGACCTGCTCGTCCTGTCCGAAACCGGCTACGGCAAGCGGGTGCCGCTGCCGGAATTCCGGCGCAAGCATCGCGGCGGGCAGGGTGTCGGGCTGATCTCGCTCGAGGGCCGCAAGACCGGCGACGTGGCCGCCGTCCAGCAGGTCACCGAGGCGGACGAAGAACTGCTCCTGATCAGCGCCCAGGGCCAGGTGATCCGGACCGAGACCAACACGATCAACCGCTACTCGTCGGCGGCACGCGGGGTCATCGTCATGCGCCTGGCCGAAGGCGACCGAGTCGTGGCCATCGCGGCCTTCCGCGCCGGACTTGCAGACCAGGACGCCATGGGCGACGATGGCGCCCCCGGAACGGCCGGCCCGAGCCCGACCGAACCGGAACGTGGCGGATGACGCCGTCCTGACGGGTCATTCGGCTTTCGGCGGACGGGAGGCGGCGCGCTTGTACGCAGATCAGTTCGAGATCTATCACGGCAACTCGAACCCGGGCCTCGCCCGGAAGATCTGCCGTTACCTGGGCTCGGAACCCGGCCGGGCCGAGGTCTTCCAGTTCGCCAACGAGAACATCTTCGTCAAGATCCTCGAGAACGTCCGCGAGAAGGACGTCTTCGTGGTCCAGCCGACCAGCCATCCGGTCAACGATTCGATCATGGAACTGCTGATCATGATCGACGCGTTCAAGCGAGCCAGCGCCGGCCGGATCACCGCGGTCATCCCGTTCTACGCCTACGGTCGGTCGGACAAGAAGGATCAGCCGCGAGTGCCGATCACCGCCCGCCTGATCGCCGACATGATCACGGTGGCCGGCGCCGATCGGGTCCTGACCATGGACCTCCACCAGGGCCAGATCCAGGGCTTCTTCAACATCCCGGTGGACGAGCTGACCGCCGTCCACATGCTCTCGAACTACTGGCGCCACAAGCGGATCGAGGATCCGGTCGTGGTCACCGACCTTGGCTTCGCCAAGCGCGCGCGGACCTTCGCCGAGTTGCTCGACGCGCCCCTGGCGATCATCGAGAAGCGCCGGGTCGGCAACCTGGATCGAGCCGAGCTCATGAACGTCATCGGCGACGTGCGCGGCAAGCGGGCGATCATCGTCGATGACGAGATCGACACGGCCGGCACGCTGGTCGAGATCGTCCGGGCGCTCGAGCGGGAAGGCGTGACCGAGATCTACGCCTGTGCCACGCACGGCGTGCTGAGCGACCCGGCCGTCGAGCGGATCGCCGCCTCCAGCCTGCGTGAGGTGGTCCTGACCGACTCGGTGCCGCTGCCCGAGCGCAAGCGGCTGCCCAAGATCACGACCCTCTCGGTCGCGCCACTCATCGGCGAGGCGATCAAGCGGATCCATCGCGGAGAGTCGGTGGGTGCCCTCTTCTCCAGCGAGGTCTCGCTCACCCAGGAGATGCTGCTCTGGGAGGACGGCGCGGAGAGCCTGCTCGACACGCGAGAGGACGGCGGCTCCGAGGATGCCGAGTCGCCCATCGGCGCGCTGGCCGCGTCCACACCCGCGAGCGAGCGATGAGCCTCAAGCTGCACCGCCCGGACGGAGAAGGCGGCATCGAGCCTCGCCCCGTCGTCGAACCGGACTGGCGCACCCAGCTCCGCTCGCCGCGCTGGGGGAGCGGCCTTCGGGGCGGCCGGATGCCGGAGCTCAGGAACCCCGAGATGAACCCGACCTCGAAGCTTCGCTCGGTCCTCTTCTGGCTGAGCCTGGCGGCCCTCACCTTCGTGCTCCTGGTCGCCGGATACGGGACGGGCTTCTGGGGATAGGCCGGGTCAGCCGGGTCAGCCGGGTCAGCCGGGTCAGCCGGGTCAGCCGGGTCAGAGCGCTCCCCCCTGAGCGCTCCGAAGCGCTCCGAAGCGCTCACGTCGCGAATCGAGAGGCGGCGGCTCCAGCCGTGCCCCTGGCGTGCCGGCCCGAGCCTTGCCCTCCCCCTGCGGCGGCCGATTCTGCCCGGAGCATCAGATTCGGCAGAAGTCGAGCCACAAGCCGCCGATGCATCGCCCGCGAGCCGCCCCGGCCCACGCTAACGAGGCACGTTTCTGCCCCCAGCATCACTACGGCCTATCGCTCCCGATACAGACCGGTTCGGCGGCCGGGTCGGCCCTCGGCGCCCGAGCGCTCGACCGCGTATGCCGGAATGCAGTGCCAGAAGTGATGCTGGGGGCATCATGAGCGACCGTACGGCCACGCCGGCGCCGCGTAGG
>JBCLCL010000035.1:0-31068 GCA_038915815.1 Candidatus Limnocylindrales bacterium | reverse complement strand
CCCCGCATCTTCGGGTCGACGAGCTCCTGGGCAGCGCGGCCGCCCGACGCAGGTTCGCGGCGGCTTTCAGCTCTCGCGGCCTCCGGATCGCGGCGCTGAACTGCTCTGCCTGGCCGCTGCACCCGCGCGTCGGCCCGGCGCACGACGAGATCATCGAGAAGACCCTCCGGCTGGCGGCCGAGCTGGGCGTCGCCAAGATCGTCTCGATGTCCGGATGCCCTGGGGACGGGGCGGCCGCCACGACCGCGAACTGGGTCTGGTACCCGTGGCCTGACGACGCCGTGGCGCTGCATCGCCGGAACTGGGAGGCCGCCGTGGCCTTCTGGGGCAAGAAGGTGCGACTCGCCGAGGCCTGCGGCGTCGAACGCATCGCCTTCGAGCTCCACCCTCTGCACGTCGTATACAACGTGCCGACACTCCTTGCGTTCCGTGCCGCCGTCGGGCCGCGGATCGGGGCCAACCTCGATCCGAGCCATCTCTTCTGGCAGCAGATGGACCCGTTGGCGGTCGTCCGCGCCCTGGGTCCGGTGATCCAGCACGTCCACCTGAAGGACACCGAGGTCGTCCCCGACCAGGTGGCCCTGGCGGGCGTCCTCGACGACCGGCCGTTCGCCGCGCCGGCAGAGCGGGCATGGGTCTTCCGGACGGTCGGGCGTGTCCATCCGATCGCGTGGTGGACGTCGTTCGTGGCAGAACTGCGGGCGGTCGGCTACGACGATGCGCTGTCGATCGAACAGGAGGATCCGTACATCGGCCAGGAGGACGGGGTCCGCGAGGCGGCCGGCGTCGCCCGGCAGATGCTCGCCGGGATCGCCAAGGCCTAGATCGGCCGGCCCCGGGCAGCCCGTCAGCGGGCGAGGAAGTGCCGGATCCGCTCGTACATGAACCGCGAGGATTCGACGGCCCGCTCCTCCCAGGCGAACACGCAGCTCGTCAGGATGCCGTCGAAACCAACCCGTCGGAGCGCCCCGAAGCAGGCGTCCCAGTCCACCTCGCCCTGGCCGATGTCGAGATGCTGGTGGACTCGAACGTTGGAGCCCGGCGGATTCACGATATAGCGCAACCCCGACGATGCGCGGTGGTCGAGGACGTCGGCGACGTGGACCTGGGCCAGGACCGGAGCGGCGTACTCGATCATCGCCCCGATCTCGCCGCCGAGATGGAACGTGTGCGGGGCGCAGAAGAGGTAGCGCACCCAGGGCTTGTCGATCGCCCGCACAAGGTCGACCGCGGCGTCGTTGCGCTCGATGAAGTCGTCCGGATGCGCCTCGAGGTTCAGGGCGATCCCCTCGCGCTCGAAGATCGGCAGCAGCTCCTCCATGGAGCGCCAGAACTGGGCCTCGCTGCGCGCGGCATCCTCGGGCCGGCCGTTGAATTCGGAGTTCATCGTGGAGCATCCGACGTCCACGGCGAGCTGGATCGCCCGCTTCCAGTAGCGCACCGCCGCCTGTCGCTCGTCCTCGTCGGGGCTCGACCAGCGGTAGAGCGGCAGGATGGATGCAAGCTCGATGCCGGTCTCCTCGAGGGCAGCCCTGAATTCGACGACCTTGTCGCGGTCGGCCCGCGGGTGGACGAAGAACGGGATGAAGTCCGGGCGAGGCGAGAGTTCGATCGCGTCGTAGCCGATGTCGGCGGCGATGCGGCAGACCTCCCGGAACGGCCGGTCGCGCAACATGTACGGGTCGAGGGCGATCTTCATGTCGATGAACCTCCTGATCCGCGGGCCGTCACGAGTGCGGCGCTCACGTGGGCGCGAGGGGACGGGCGAAGCGCTCCGCCGTCGCCCGACAACGTTCGAGGTCGGGTCGGCAGGTCCCTCGTGCGATCCGCTCGGACTCGACCGGGTCGGCCACGAGCGCCGGCCCCCAGATGCCGCGTCCGCCGAGGAAACCGGCCGCGCCGGCACCGCCGGCGATCCGGATCTGGATGAGGAAGGTCTCCAGCGGGGCACCAGCCCCGAGGAGGACCCAGGGGATGCCGCCGCACGCGTCGTCGAGCGCCCGACAGGCGGCCTCTGCGGCCGGCTCCGGGATCTCGGGACTGCCCGACGCTGGTGATCCTTCTGGTACCAGGACTGGAAACGGTGTCTTGAACAGGTCCACCCCGAGCGGACGCAACCTGTCGACCGCCGCGGCCACCAGCCCCGCATAGCCCGCGGCAAACGACTGTGCTGTCTCCTCCGGTCGACGCCACACGATGGGCTCGACGACGAGCGGCAGACCGGCGGCGTGACAGGTAGTCGCCGTCTCAAGAACCAGCGCCTCCTGTCGTTCCGCCGCTTCGCCCGCATCCGCGCGGTACGGCAGCAGGAGCTTGCACGCGCTGGCTCCCCGCGCCGCCGCCTTGACCGGAGAGAAGTCCGGGAGGAGGGTGGTCGTGGGGCCATCGACCAGTTCCTCATAGCCCTGCGCTTCGAGGGGCATGATCAGCCCGACGTTCGCCGGGACGGCTCCGGCGTCGAGCGCGAATCCTCCGAGCTCCTCGTCCAGCATGACCGCGCTGGCGACCGGCGCGAGGGCGCGTGCAAGCCGCAGCTTCAGCTCCCGAAGCTGGTCGATCGACGGGGAAGGCAGCCCGTGCCGCTCGAGGATGACCCGGAGGCTGTCGCGGTGATCCAGCGCGATGCCGGCGATGACCCCGCCCGGGCCGGCCAGGCGGCGCAGGGCGGCCTGCCGGCCGGCGTCTGTCACGAGCCGCCGAGCGGCAGGCGGGGATCCCTGGGCATCCCGGGCCAGGTTGCGCGCACCCAGGCCAGATCAGGGTCATCCGTTGCCGCCATCGTCCGCCGGTCGCCGGCCAGGGCGTTCAGGTAGTAGGCGTCGTACCCCTGGGTCGCCGCGAACGGGTGGTAGCCCTGGTCGACGAGGACGAGGTCCCCGCTGCGCACCGCCCAGAACAGGTCGCGTGACCCGTCGCGGTGGTAGAGCCGCTGGATCGCCCAGCCCTCGGGGCGGCTGATCTGGTAGAAGTACGTCTCCTCGAGGACCGCCTCGCGGGGCGGATCGTCGACGTCGTGCCTGTGTGGCGGCCAGCCGGACCAGTTGCCGCCAGGGGTGAAGACCTCGCAAATCAGGAGTCGGTCGGCGGGGAAGTCGGCCAGCATGATGTTGTTGACCTGGCGCGTGGCATTCCCGGCCCCCCGGACCTCGACCCCCACGTCGGCGGGCGTCACGAGGATCGGCGCCTTTGCCACTCCCTCGCGACCCGACCCCGGGGCCTGTGCGACGGCCACGATCGCCCGCTGGCCCGGCAGCGGCCGGCCCACGATCCGGGGCGCGACACCGGCCGGGACGTAGGCGCTCCACGGCAGCCCCTCGAAGACCGAGGCCCGGCCCTCGAGGCGGAAGCGCGGATGGTCTTCGAACTCGAGATCGATCCCGCCGCCGCCGATCGTGACGATCGCGGCCTCGCGGTCTGGATGGTCGAGCACCGCGACCTCGCCATCGGCCAGTCCGAACGCGCGAAAGGAGAGGTATCGCCAGCCGGCACGGGATGGATCGGCGGCGACGACACCATCCACCCCGGGCCGCACGAGCAGGAGCTCGGGCTGCTGGCGGGCCGGCAGCTTGGCGGCGTGGATGAACGGTCCGGAGGGCGGGTCGCCGGCATTCATGGTCGGGGCTCCTTTCGGCTGACGAATGGTCGATCGAGGATGGCGTCGATCTCACGAGACGTTGGCATGGCGCTGCTGCACATCAGGCGTCCGGCGACGATCGCACCGGCTGCGCTACCGCGCTCGACGGCCCGGACCGGGTCCAGGCCGCCGACGAGGCCCGCCCCGAATGCCGCGGTCAGCGCGTCCCCGGCGCCGAGACCGCAGGAAACCTCGACCGGCGTCGCGGCGATGGTCGTACGTCCTCCACCCGACAGCAGGGTCACTCCCGCCGAGCCGTGCTTGATGACGACGAGCCCGGGGCCCTCGCCGACGGCCTCCTCGGGATGGAGCCGGGCAGCCGCGAACTCGGCGTCACTGCCGATCAGGACGTCACTCATCGCCGCGGCTCGTTCGACGAGGCCGGGGTAGTCGTCCGGCTCGTGCCACAGTGTCGGCCGCCAATCCAGGTCGAGGATCGTCCAGCTCCGCGGCCGGCGCGCGCGAGCCTCGGCCCGCCTCGCGAGCAGCGAGATGACCGTGGTGCGAGCCGGGTCCGCCGCCAGGAGCGAACCGGAGACGATCACCAGCGGGGCGGCCTCGAGGTCGCGAAGCGGCAACTCGTCTTCGATCAGCAGGGTCTCGGGCGATGGCGGCACGCGGTAGAAGGTCACCGGAAACTCCTCGGGTGGCCACGCCTCGAAGAACGCCACCTGGGTCCGGAGGCCGGGTCGTGAGATGAGCGCTGAATCGTCGATCCCCTCGGCCTGCAGCGTGGCGCGGACGTGCCTGCCGTGGCCGTCGTCACCCACGGCCCCGACCACGGTCGTGGGGACGCCCAGGCGGGCCAGCCCGACGCCGATGTTGCCGGCAAAGCCGCCGACCGCGCGGACGAACGACGTCGCATCGGCGAGCGAGGTGCGCGGGATCGCAGGCGTGAGATCGACGCCGACCCGGCCGATCACGAATGCCAGTGGCACGACGCCTCCCGACCCTTCGCGAGCTTCACCGCAGGGTCCCTGGTGCCACGCCGGCCAACCGCTCCCGCAGCGGAGCGGCGCTCGCCGCGAGGTATTCGACCATCCTCGCCCGCTCGCCCGGGCTGGCCACGGCTGCCGAGTCGCGGACCCAGCGGAGCGTCCCGTCCATCACCTGCAGGATGGCAGTCGCGTCGTCGGGGGCAAAGAGCGGGCGATCCAACACCTCGACATAGACCGGCGAGGTGTGCGCCGCCATGCTCGTGGCGAACCCTGAATGGATCTCGTGGCCGCTTCGCGATCGGGCCGCGATCCAGGCACCGCCCGTCACCTCGACCGACGCCTGGAGCCCGAGATCGTCCGTCCCGCCGGCCGCTTCGCGACTGGCCACCACCCGCCCGTTCACGACGAGCTCGACGACGGTGATGACCGGCTGCGCGGCCCTGGCCCGGACATGCGCCTCGAGGTGGCCACCCGACGCCGACAGGGACAGCACGTCCCCCGGCTCGCGGCCGTCGACGGCGAGCTCGATCACCGGCCCGCTGCTCACGAAGGTGCGACCGGCCCGGACGGCCGCTGCCCACGCATCGAACGTCGGGGGCGCGCCCGGATCGAGCCGGGCGTAGGTCCGGACGGCGCCCACGGGAACCTCAGCCGTCATCTTGTCGGTGCCGCCAAGGATCGGCAGCCGATAGCCGCAATCCAGGAAGCGGTACCACTCGAGGATGGGCGGGCTGTCGAGCCCGGGGGCGAGGCACTGCATCTCGACTGCGTCGATACGGCCCGAGACGATCGCCGCGGCGATCTCCGCGTAGGGCGCCGGAAAATGTGCGCCGACGACGAGCCCGCCCTCGGCATGGCATCGATCGGCCCAGTCCGCCAGCAGCTCGGTCACCGCTCCGCCGAGCCGCCCTTCGGGGGCGCCTCCCGCCGCCAGCGGCATCACCGGCCGCCGCGCTCCGAGGAGCGCGAGGTGCCCGAGCATGTTCTGGCGGTTCTCGGTGCCGACGATCACGGCGTGGCGCCCGCTCGGATCCCCCTGCGAGCCCCAGGACAGGTCGGGGATGTTCGTGAAGTTGTCGCCCCACTGCGTCGCGAGGAGGTGGACGAACGTCACGTCCTCGGCGGCCGCCTGGAGCAGCGCGGTCGAAGGAGAGAGGTAATGGACGTGCGAGTCCGATGACCGCCAGCCGTCGCGTTCCAGGTCGATCGCCCGCTCGAGGGCGATCGAAAGGTCGTGCATCCCAGGCGCGACCGTCAGCGTCCGGCGAACGGGGCGGTGGTCGAATCCCTTGACGACCTCGACGAAGACCTCGCCCACGGGGAGGTCGATCTGGAAGTTGCCCGGGACGTAGGCGTACGTGTCCCGGCCGAGGATCATGTCCGCGCCGCTGTCTTCGCACAGCCCCGGGTTGACCTCCTCGCGATGTCCCTGCGGGGGGAGGTAGCGTCCATCTGCGGCGACGAACCTGACCCGCGCGGGTGTCGGCACGTCACCGACCGACACCCGAACGTCGACCCGGACGTCCGCCTCCGGGATCGGCCGGACCGTCATCCTGCCGTCGGCGCTGCCGACTTCGCGGTCGAGATCGGCGACCGCGATCTCCCAGTCGCCGAACCGCAGTCTCGCGTCGGGCGTCGTGGCGAGGTCCACGATCGAGCCCCGCGCCTCGTCGGTCACGGGCGGCAGGCCATGCCCGACGGTCCGAGGGCGCCCCCAGCCGATCGGCGCGCCGTCATCGATGGCGATCGGGTCCTCGGGCGGTCGCGCTCGGATGGCGACCCCCAAGTCCACCATCGGCAGCCCCGGGCCGGTGCCGTGGACCAGGAGCCGGCGTCGCGGCGTGAGCGCGAGCGGGTCCGCGGTGCCGTCGAACAGGGTCAGCGCCGCGATGACGACGGCCGAGCCGGGCCGCCCATCTCCGAGCGGAACGATGTGCAGCGCGACGGGCTCCCCACCGCCGCCCAGGGGGATCGCATGCAGCCAGAGCGTCACGTCGTCATCCCGGGTCGGCACGAAATCGGCGACGCCGGACTGGGCCGGGCCCCACGTGCCAGGCAGCATCGTGAGCGGTCCGGCGTGGCCGGCCGGCGCATAGCGGCCGGGTTCCTGGCGCGGGTGCGGACCGCGCCAGTCGACCGTCTCGTCGGCCCGGTGGCCGACGGCCGCGAACGGCAGGAAGCCCCACCCGATGATCCCGTCGGCGATCTCGAATCGCCGTCGCACCTCGACCACACGAGTCACCCCGCCGACGAACCGGAGCTCATAGTGGGCGAGTGGCTCGCCCGCCGGCAGGACCCAGCCTACGGGCGTCCCGGGCAGTCGCTCGCCGGCGGGATCGCGCCAGCTGTCCGCGAAGTGAGCCACGACGAGATGGCTCGCGCGGCCGTGCCCCCGGAGGTCGATCGTCAGCTCGTCATCCACCAGGATCCAGCGCCGCCCGGCCGCCCTGGTCCCGAGCTCGAACGGCAGGCCGCGGAAGACGGACCTCCCGTCCGGGAGCCGGCCCAGCGCACCCTGATACAGGGGATGGAAGCGAGCGGCGACCTCGCCGTCGGAGGCGTTCCACGTCGAGGACAGGTCGACCGGGTGCGCCAGTCGCGTGACGGACCCAGGGCGCCCGATGGTCATGCCTCCAACCCTCCGACGGACGTTGACTGGAGCAGGCGGTGATGATACCTTCCGCGCAATCGGTTGCGCAAGGAGTGAACGGTGGAAACTGTCCGACTGACGGTGGGCCAGGCTGTCGTTCGTTTCATGGCCCGGCAATACGTGGAACGCGACGGCCGCGAGCAGCGCTTCATCGCGGGCGTCTGGGGCATCTTCGGTCATGGGAACGTCGCCGGCCTGGGCCAGGCCCTCGAGGAGCTCGGCGATGCCGAGGAGATGCCCTACTACCGTCCGCAGAACGAGCAGGCGCAGGTGCACATCGCGGCCGCGTTCGCGAAGCACCACGACCGCCTGCAGGCGTTCGCCTGCACCTCGTCCGTCGGCCCTGGCGCAACCAACATGATCACCGGCGCTGCGGGAGCCACCGTCAACCGGATCCCCGTGCTGCTCCTCCCGAGCGACTACTTCGCGAACCGCGCTCCCGATCCCGTGCTCCAGCAGATCGAGCACCCGATGGAACGCGATGTCAGTGCGAACGACGCCTTCCGGCCCGTCTCCCGCTTCTTCGACCGGATCTCGCGCCCGGAGCAGCTGCTCTCCTCCCTCCCCGAGGCGTTCCGAGTGCTGACCGATCCGGTCGCGACCGGAGCGGTCACGATCTCCCTGCCCGAGGACGTCCAGTCCGAGGCGTACGACTGGCCGGAGCGCTTCTTCGACCGTCGCGTCTGGCGAGTACGGCGCCCGCTGCCCGAGGCGAACGAACTCGCGGACGCCGTCCGCCTGATCAGCGCTGCGAAGGCGCCCCTGATCGTGACCGGCGGCGGCACGATCTACTCCGGGGCGACCGCCCAGCTGGCTTCGCTGGCGAGCCGCTTCGGCATCCCGGTGGTCGAGACGCAGGCCGGCAAGGGCGCCCTGTCCTGGGATCACCCGATGAATGCGGGGCCGGCCGGCACGAACGGCGGCCTGGCGGCGAACCGGCTGGCGCGCGATGCCGATGTCGTCCTCTGTGTTGGTACCCGGATGGGCGATTTCGTCACCGCATCGAGAACGACGTTCCAGCATCCGGACGTCGCGTTCATCGGCATCAACGTCGGACCGATGGACGCCCACAAGCTGCGCGCCGTGCCGATCGTCGCCGATGCGCGCGAGGCGCTGAGTGCCCTGGAAGGCCAGCTCGCGGCGGCCGGGTATCCCGGGACGCCGGCTCCCTACCGGGCGCGGGTCGCCGAGCTCAGGCGCGAATGGGATGGGATCGTCACCGACCTGCGAACGGTCAACGGCGATCCCGGCGACCTCGGACAGGCCGAGGTCATCGGGATCGTGAACGACGCCGTGGGCGGCCACGCGACGGTGATCTGCGCAGCCGGGAGCCTGCCCGGCGACCTCCTGCGGCTGTGGCGGGTCGACGATCCCAAGGCCTACCACGTCGAGTACGGCTACTCATGCATGGGTTACGAGATCGCCGCTGGACTCGGCGTCCGGCTCGCGGATCCGGACCGCGAGATCGTCGTGATGGTCGGCGACGGCTCGTACCTGATGATGAATTCGGAGATCGTCACCGCCGTCGCAGAAGGCCTGAAGTTCACGATCGTCGTCCTCGACAACCACGGATTCCAGTGCATCCTCGCTCTCCAGCGGTCGGTCGGAGTCCCGGATTTCGGGAACGAGCTCCGGTTTCGCGACCAGCGCCGCAACCGGTTGACCGGCCCCTACGTGCCGGTCGACTTCCGGGCGCACGCCGAGGCGATGGGCGCGCTGGGCCTGCTGGCGCGCACGCCGGACGACCTGCGCAGCGCGCTCGCCCAGGCCCGCGCCGCCGACCGGGTCACGGTCATCCTGGTCCCGACCGAGCCAGAGAAGCGGGTCGCCGGCTTCGAGGCCTGGTGGGACGTGCCCGTGGCCGGCGCGAGCGGGCAGCAGGGCGTTCGGGACGCCCACGACGGCTACGACCGGGCTCGCCAGCGGCAGCGAACGGACCTCCAGTAGGAGCCACCACCGGGACATCCCGCCGCGCGGAACCGTTGACAGGAGAGGAGACGCCAATGCCCGGACCCGGGATCGAGTTGATCGGCGCAGAGGAGATCGCGGAGGTCCTCGAGGTCCTGAACAGCCGCTACATGAGCCGCTACGGCCCGTCGGACGATCCGGCCTTCGGCGCGAAGGTCCATCGCATCGAGGAGGAGGTCGCGAAGCTGGCCGGCGTCGGCTACGGGCTCGGTCTCAGCGGTGGCGGATCGGCCGCCCTGTGGCTCGCCATGCTGGGCCTCGGGATCGGGTCCGGCGACGAGGTGATCGTCCCCGGGTTCACCTACGTCGCGTCCATCTCGTCCATCGTCTACACGGGGGCGACCCCGGTCCTGGCCGAGATCGACGAGACATTCGACCTCGACCCCGCAGACGTCGAGGCGAAGATCACGCCGCGCACGGCGGCGATCCTGGTGGTCCACATGCTCGGTGGCCCCGCCCGGATCGACGAGCTGAAGGCGATCGCCGACAGGCACGCCATCCCCCTGATCGAGGACTGTGCCCAGGCGTTCGGCGCGACCTACCACGGTCGCGGGGTCGGCGGGTTCGGCGCGGTCGGCACCTACAGCTTCAATGAGTACAAGACGATCACCTGCGGCGACGGCGGCATGCTCGTGACCGACGACCAGGCGCTGTACGAGCGCTGCTTCGCGATGCACGACCAGGGCCATGCGCCGCACCGCCTCGAGTCGAAGTACGCGCCCCGCCCGTTCCTCGGCATGAACCTGCGGATGACCGAGCTGTCCGGGGCCGTCCTGCTGGCGCAGGTGCGCAAGCTGGACCTGATCCGCTCGCATCTGCGTGCCAACAAGGCGATCGTGAAGTCGATCCTGGAGGAGGTGCCGGACATCGGCTTCCGGACCTTGACCGATCCGGAGGGTGACCTCGCGACGCATCTCGTGGTCACGCTCCCGACCGCCGAGATCGCGAGCAGGGTCACCCGGGAGGTCGGCTCGCGGACGCTGTCCGAGTCAGGCTGGCACGTCTACAGCCAGATGGACCACGTCCTGGAGCGGCGGACCGTCACCGGCAAGGGCTCCCCGTTCGACTGCTCCTGCACGGACCATTCGCACGGGGAGTACCGGATCGGCATGCTCCCCCAGAGCGACGCCCTCCTCGCCCGATCCATCTCCATCGGGATCGGCGTCCGCGACTCGAACCTTGCGCCGTTCGGCCTGCGGATGCGGGATGGGGCCGCCGAGGCCCGAGCGTGCGGGAAGACGTTCCGGGACGCGGTGATCAGGAACCTGGCGTGACCAGGCCAGGGAACCGGGAAGGGCCCGACCCGCGCCGGCGGGTCCTCCTCAACGACGTCGCCCAGAGGGCGAAGGTCTCCGACTCGACCGCGTCCCGGGCCCTGGCCGGCGATCAGCGGATCAGCCTCGCCACGCGCCTGCAGGTCCAGGCCGCCGCAGCTGAGTTGCGCTACGTCCCGAACGCGGCGGCACGCAGCCTGCGCGCACGCCACACACGCTCGCTCGGCCTCCTTCTGCCCGATCTGCGCGATCCCGTCCACGGGCAGGTCGCGTCCGCCTTCGAGGAGGAAGCGCGCAAGCGCGGCTACTGCGTGATCATGGTGGCGGGCGAGACCCAGCTCGCCCTCGAGCGCGTCGCCCTGAGGATCTTCGCGGAGCACCGGACGGACGGCGTCGCGATCGTCTCGGGAGTGATGTCACCGAGGGAGGCGCAGGAGCGGGCCGACCCGGACCGCCTCGTCCTCGTCCAGCCCGACCACCGGAGCCTGCGCCGCCGGGAGGGTCCGTTGTTCCCGGGGGTGATCCAGACCGATGATGTGAGCGGCGCCACCGCTGCCGTCGACTACCTGGTGGAGAGCGGTTACCGGCGGATCGCCTACGTCGGAGGTGGCGCCCGGGCATCCAGCGTCGCGCGCGAGAAGGCCGTCGCTGCGGCGCTCCGGGATCGAAACCCCCGCATGACCCCGCGAACCTACGCCACGTCGGGCGAGGAATGGCGCGCCCCGGGCGATCTCGCCGGGACGATCGCAGCCGATCTTCCGGAAGCGCTCATCTGCTACGACGACAAGCTTGCACTCGCGCTCATGGACGCGCTCCGCGGCCTCGGCGTCCGGGTCCCCGACGACCTCGGGATCGTCGGCTTCGACGGGATCCCATTCGCGGCGTTCTCCAACCCCCGATTGACGACCGTCGCGGTGCCCTCTGCCGAGATGGGGCGGGTGGCCGCGTCGTCGCTCGTGGAGGCGATCCTGACCGGCGCGCTGCCCGAAGCCGTACTGCTGCGCCTTGAGCTGATCATCCGCGAGAGCACGCGCCCGATCCCATCCCGATGAGAACCAGGGCCGGGATCGGCGCGAACGCCGACCTGGAGGATCTCGCCCGACGCGGACGTCTCCTCGTCATCGAGACGGTCGCCCGCAGCGGCGCTGGCCACGTCGGCGGGCCGCTCTCGGCGATGGACCTGCTCGTCGCGCTCTACTTCCGCGTCCTGCGCATCCGGCCCCACGAGCCGGGCTGGCCGGAGCGCGACCGCTTCATCCTCTCGAAGGGCCACTCCGCGATCGGACTCTATGTCGCCATGGCCCTCCGGGGCTACTTCCCCGTGGACGAGCTGGCGACGTTCGACACCGCTGACAGCCGCCTCCAGGGGCACCCCGACATGACCCGGCTCCCCGGCCTCGAGGCGTCGACCGGGTCGCTCGGCCAGGGCCTTGCGGTCGGGCTCGGCATCGCCCTCGGCGCAAGGATGCGTGGCCTCGCCTTCCAGACGTACGTCATGCTCGGCGACGGCGAGACCCAGGAGGGCGAGGTCTGGGAGAGCGCCGCGGTCGCCGCGAAATACCGGCTCGGGAACCTGACCGCGATCGTGGACTGCAACGGCCTCCAGCAGTACGGCTGGCCGCTCGCGTCGGGCGAGGAGCACCGCGGCGACCGGCGCGACCCGCTGGCCGGGACCGACCTGCGGGCGGTCTTCGAGGGGTTCGGCTGGCGGGTGAGCGAGATCGACGGCCACGACTTCGAGGCGATCTTCGCGGCGTGCGAGGCGGCCCGAACGGCTGCCGGCGGCGGGCGGCCGACGGTGATCCTCGCGCGGACCATCAAGGGACGCGGGCTGTCGTTCACGGAGGGTCGCTTCGACTGGCACAGCCGGGTCGCGACGGCGGACGAGGTCGCCGCCGCGCGGCTCGAGCTCGGCCTGGCAGAGGAAGGGGCTCGGCCGCCCGGCGCTCGGGCGCCTGGGGACTCGCGATGACCATGGGCTCGCGATGACCAGGGCGCTTCGCGACGTCTGGGCCGAGACCCTGATCGACCTGGCCGCCGACAACGCCGACCTCGTGGTGCTCGACGGCGACCTCGCCACGTCCACCCGGGCCGACCGGTTCGCGGCCGCCTACCCGGACCGCTTCCTGCAGATGGGCATCGCGGAGCAGAACATGGTCGGGGTCGCGGCAGGCCTCGCGATGCTCGGCTTCGTCCCGTGGCTGTCGTCGTTCACCGTCTTCTTCACCCACCGGGCGGTCGATCAGGTCCGGATGGTCGTCGCCCAGGCCGGCGCCAACGTGAAGATCGGTGCGGCCTACGCGGGACTGCTGACCGGCTTCACCGGGAAGACGCACATGGACGTCGAGGACCTCGCGATCATGCGGGCGATGCCTGGCATGACCGTCCTGGCTCCGGGCGATGCGGCCGAGTGCGCGGCGATCGTCCGCTGGGCGACCGAGACCCGCGGGCCCGTCTACGTCCGCCTGGCCCGCGACGCGGGACCCGACGTGTTCGACGCGACCTATCGATTCGAGCCGGGTCGCGTCATCCGCCTGCGCGAGGGCTCGGATGCGCTCCTCATCTCCACGGGTCCGCAGACCGCCCGCTGCCTCGAGGCTTCGGAGCTCCTGGCGGCGCGCGGGATCGCCACCGGCGTCCTTCACGTCCCGTCGATCAAGCCAGTCGACGCCGCGGCGATCGCCGCGGCGGCCAGCGGCGCCCGCCTCGTGGCGAGCGTCGAGGAGCACACCGTGATCGGCGGGCTCGGCGGCCTGGTGGCGGAGATCCTCACCGAGCGCGCCCCGCGCCGACTGGTGCGGATCGGGATCGAGGACGTCTGGGGCGAATCCGCGTCGAACGCCTTTCTGCTCGACCGGCACGGGCTCTCGGCAGGACGCGTGGCGGAGCGGGTCGCACGTGAGTACGGATCGTTGGACGGATGAGCGGCCCGGGACCGACCGGCCGAGGAGGTCACCTGATGGGCGAGTTCAAGCTGCGGGACCCGGACGACATCGGCGTCGCGATCCTCGGCGCCGGTCGGATGGGCCAGACGCACATCCAGACGATCGCCGGGATCCGGAACGCGCGGGTGGTCGTCGTGGCGGACCCGGACCTCGCCGCCGCCGAGCGCGGGCAGGCCGTCGCCGGCGCGACCCGCGCGACCGCGGACGCGCTCGATGCGATCGGGGACCCTGCCGTCGAGGCTGTCGTCATCGTCACCCCGACGAGCACGCACGCGGCCCTGATCGAGGCCGCCCTCCGCGCCGGCAAGGCGATCTGGTCCGAGAAGCCGATCGCCCTGGACCTCGCCGAGACCGGCCGCATCGTCTCGCTGTGGCGCGAGACGGGCATCCCGGTCCAGCTCGGCTTCATGCGTCGGTTCGACCCGGGCTACGTGCGGGCGAAGGCGCTGATCGACGCCGGAGAGCTCGGTCGGATCGAGCAGTTCCGGTCCTATGGACGCGACACGTATCCGCCGTCGGTGGACTTCATCCGCAACAGCGGCGGATCGTTCCTCGACATGAGCGTCCACGATTTCGACCTTGCCCGCTTCCTCGTCGGCGAGGTCGAGGAGGTGCACGCGTGGGGCAGCGTGCTGTTCGACCAGCGTTTCGCCGAGGGCGGCGATGTCGACACGGCGGTCACGATGCTCCGTTTCCGCAACGGCGCCCTCGGTGTCGTCGAGATGTCGCGCCACTCCGCGTGGGGTTATGACATCCGGACGGAGATCGCCGGGGCGGTCGGCAAGGTGGTCATCGAGGCGGCCCACAAGACACCCGTCTCGTTCTCGCGGAGGTTCGGCTTCGAGGGCGACCACTTCGAGAGCTTCCCCGACCGGTTCGAGGTCGCCTACCGGCGCGAGCTCGAGGCGTTCTTCCAGACGCTGGGCGAGGGCGGGACGCCCACTCCCGGCCCCGGGGATGCCCTCGAGACGCTCCGGGTCGCCGTCGCGGCCACGCGCAGCTGCCGCGAGGGCCGGCCGATCCGCTTGGACGACGTCACCGCGGATGGCCCCGCATGAGCGGCGACCCGATCCGCCACGTGCGGCCCGGGATCGGCCCCGGGACGCTCCTCGAGATCACGCCCGAGGATGTCGGCTGGCGGTACCTGTCGTTCCGCGTCCTCGCCCTCGCCCCGGGCCATCGGGCCGTCCACACATCGAGACAACGACATTGACAGGCGAGATACGCGTTGATACATTCGCTGCAATCGGTTGCGCACAAAAGGGGATTTCCAAATGCCGGGACCGGGTGCCGATCTTCTCGGGGCGGAAGAGCTCGCCGAGGTCACCGAAGTCTTGGCGAGCGGACACCTCAGCCGCTACGGGCCAGACGACGGGTCGTTCCCGGCCAAGGTTCGCCATTTTGAGGAGCTGGTCGCCGAGCTAACGGATAGGAAGTACGCGCTCGCACTGAACTCAGGCACCAGTGCTCTGTTGCTGGCGCTCCTCGGCCTCGGGATCGGGCCGGGCGATGAGGTCATCGTGCCCGGCTTCACGTACGTCGCCACGATCTCGTCTGTGATCTACGCGCGAGCGCGGCCGGTCCTGGCCGAGGTCGATGAGTCGTTTGATCTCGACCCTGCCGACGTCGAAGCGCGGATTACGTCGCGGACCAAAGCCATCATCGCGGTTCACATGTTGGGGAATCCCGCGAGGCTGGATGAGTTACGAGCCGTCGCGTCGCGCCACGGTCTGGCGCTGATCGAGGATGCTGCGCAGGCGTTCGGAGCTTCCTACCACGGTCGGTGGGTCGGCAGCCACGGCGCGGCCGGCACCTACAGCTTCAATGAATTCAAGACGATCACCTGCGGGGACGGAGGCATGCTTGTCACGGACGACGAGGGTCTGTATCGACGGGCGTTTGCAATGCACGATCAAGGGCATAGCCCGAACCGCCTCGGAAACGAGGTCGGCCAGCGGCCACTCCTTGGCCTGAACTTCAGAATGACCGAGCTCGAGGGGGCCGTTCTTCTCGCCCAGGTGCGCCGGATCGATCAGATCCGTGACCACCTGCGCGCGAACCGAGACCTCGTGCGCGACATCATTAGCGACGTGCCCGGGATCCGTTTCCGAACCCTGCCTGACCCTGACGGTGACCTGGCGTCGTACCTTGTCGTCATCTTTCCAGACGCGCCAACGGCGATCGCGGTGACCGATGAGCTCGATTCCCTGAGGCTGTCAAGCTCGGGCTGGCACGTGTACACGCACATGGAGCACCTACTGGCACGGCGGACGATCACCGGGCGAGGCTGCCCCTTCGACTGCACCTGCACCGATGAACGGCCGGCCGCGTACGATCTCGGAATGCTCCCCGTGACCGATCGATTGCTAGAGCGATCCATGGCCATCTCCATTGGGGTCCTGGATCCGAACCTCGCGCCCTTTGGACTTCGGATGCGCGACGGTGCGGACGTCGCACGATCGACAGCCGAACGATTCCGAGTGGCGGCCTCACGAATCATGGCCTAAGCTCCGACGCCAAAGCAGCCTTGATCCTGACACCACCGGATTCGCGAGTCCGTCTGGAGGAAGTCGCTCGTCGGGCTGGGGTCTCACAGTCCACCGCTTCACGTGCCCTCGTCGATCATCCATCGATCAGCGACGCAACAAAGGCGATCGTCAGGAACACAGCACATGAGCTGCATGTTGTTCAGAACGCCGCCGCGCGTAGCCTGCGGGTCAAACGCACCCGGATTCTTGGTCTGCCGTTGGCCAGGACGCTGTCCGTGAACGCAGGGCGCTGAGGATTTTCACTGAGCAGGCGACCGATGGTGTCGTCGTGGTTTCGAGCGTGCTCGCTCCGAGACGCTACCGCCGGCCGTCGTGCTCCCGGTGGAGTTCATCGTGCGACAGAGCACGCGCCTTCAGGTTAGATAAGGCGGCCCGGTCGTACACCGCAGCCCTCATGGTGACGTCCGGATATGGACCTTGATGTTGCTATTCGTGTCTCGGGCCGCTGCAAGGGCATCCTGGGCACGCTCCAGCGGGATCGTCGCGGTCACGATCCGTGACGGATCGACCGCGCCGCTCGCGATGAAGCGGATCGTCTGCGGCCAAACACCGACCGAGCCGATCAGCCCGCGCAGGCGGAGCGCCTTCGACTGGATCAGGCCGAGTGGCGCCGGCACCGTCGAGCCGACGTTGATGCCCGCGTAGGCGATCCGCCCGGAATGTGCCGCGATCTCGAGCGCGAGCGCCATGGCGGATGGCACTCCCGCCGCTTCGATGATTGCGTCGAAGCCGCGACCCTGCGTCAGGTCGGCGGCACCATCGTGGAAATCATCCGACGTCGGATCAAGGGTCGCTACCGCCCCGAGGTCCCGGGCCACGTCGCGTCGCCGCGCTTGCGGTTCGATCACAACCACGCGGGCGTTGTTGGCCGAGGCGACAAGCAGGGACAAGAGTCCGATCGGACCTCCGCCCAGGACAGCGATGGTATCGCTCGGATCGACGCCGCCGAGACAGGTCACCGCGCTGTACGCAACGCTCAACGGTTCCACGAGCGCCGCCTGCGTGTACGTCAGCGACTCCGGGATCTTGTGGAGCCACTCGGCCTTGACCTTGAACAGCTCCGCCGCGGCGCCGCTGATGTTGAACCCGAAGTGGTCCCGACCACCGGGTCCCACGACACATTCGCCGACGACGCGATCGCCGGGAAGGAAGCCGGAGACCGCCGATCCGACCTCCACGACCTCGCCGGCCCACTCGTGCCCGGGGATGATCGGGTAGGCGAAGGGGATGATGTAGCGCCCTTCGAGGAGTTCGAAGTCGGAGTGGCAGATTCCGACGGCGTGTGACCGGATCAACGCGTCATCCGGGCCGATCGCCGGCGAGTCGATCTCCATGACGGTGGCGTCGTTCGGACCGGAGTAGACGAGTGCTTTCAAATGTTCATCTCCGCTGGTTTGGGATTGGTCACTTCCTATCCCTGACACGCCGAGCCTGTGAGTAGACCCCGGCGGCGGTCAGGGTCATAAGTGAGGATTCAGGTCGGGCAAGGACTCATAGCCGGGGGCCGTACCATTGCCTGATTCAACGGCCACAGGCGGACCCCTTCGGCCTCACGGCCGCGACGGGTTGCTCGTTCACGGCGATCCGGTCTCGAGGCGGCCGGCGAGATCGGCAAGGAAGGCCGCAGCCGGCGCGCCGTCGACGACTCGATGATCGACCGAGAGCGTCAGGGTGACGACCGGGGCGACCACCGCCCCGCCGTCGCGGGCGACGACCTGGTCACGGACGCGGCCGACCGCGAGAATCGCCGCCTCCGGCGGATTCACGATCGCGGTGAACCGATCGACCTCCTGCTGGCCGAGATTGGAGATCGTGAAGACGGCGCCGACGAGCGCCTCCAAGGTGAGCTTCCCGGCACGGGCGCCCTCCTGGAGCGTCGCACGCTCGCGCGAGATGGCGGCAAGGTCCTTCGTGTCGGCGTCGCGAAGCACCGGCACGAGCAATCCCTCGTCGAGCGCGACCGCGATGCCGAGGTGGATGCCGTCCGCCGGGACCAGTCCTTCCGGATCGTAGCGCATCGTGAGCCGCGGATGGTCGCGCAGGGTGCGCGCCGTCACCGAGATCAGCACATCGGTGTAAGACACCCCGGCGGCAGTCCGCGCCTCGCTAGCGGCCGTCATATCGACGTCGCGGGACACGGAGTACTGAGGGACGTCGCGGAACGAGTGGGTCATCCGCTCGGCGATCGCGCGACGCATCCGCGACAGCGGCGGGCGTGTGGCGTCGGTCGCCGCAGGAGCGATGGCGGTGGGCCGCGCGGCCTCGACATCCTCGACCGAGATACGGCCGCCTTTCGAGGGCCGGACCGTGCCGAGGTCCACGCCGAGCTCCTTGGCCCGCTTGCGGGCGGCCGGACTCGCGACGACCCGCTCATCGTCGGGCCAGGACGCGACCGGCCTCGGCGCAGGCGCCTTAGCGGCAACCGGCGCCTCAGCGGCAGCCAGCGGTTGGGGCGCTGGCTGCCCGGGCGGGACGGTCACCGGCTCGTCGACGGTGCTCGAGATAAGTGCGATCACCTGCGTCACCGGGACGTTGTCACCCGCGGCGACGAGCAGCCTGCGAACGTACCCGGCGACCGGCGCTTCGACCTCCATCGTAGCCTTGTCGGTCTCGACCTCGAACAGGATCTCGCCGGCCTCTATCCAGTCGCCCTCCCGCTTCAGCCAGCCCACGAGCTTGCCCTCGTCCATGGTCAGGCCGAGTTTCGGCAGGATGACCGGGGTCACGCTCACCCGACGACCTCCTTAGCGA
Source organism: Candidatus Limnocylindrales bacterium (assembly GCA_038915815.1). Lineage (GTDB taxonomy): Bacteria > Chloroflexota > Limnocylindria > Limnocylindrales > CSP1-4 > SPCO01. The sequence continues at coordinate 12,359 of JBCLCL010000035.1, read as the reverse complement.
CGCGGACGATGTCCTCCACCTGCGGTATGACGCCGCGTTCGAGATGGTCCGCGTACGGGATCGGTGTCTCGATGCCGGCGAGACGCCGCGGCGGGGCGTCGAGATCGTCGAAGGCCTCCTCGGCGACGAGGGCGGCGATCTCGCCGCCATAGCCGCCGCGCCTGATCGCCTCGTGGACGACAAGCAGCCGGCGCGTCCTGCGAACGCTGGTGAGGATCGCCTCGCGGTCGAGCGGGACGAGCGAGCGCAGGTCGATGACCTCAGCCTCGATCCCCTCATCGGCGAGCTTCGCCGCGGCCTCGAGCGCAAACAGCACCTCGCGTGACCAGGTCACGATGGTGAGGTCGCGGCCACTCCGTTTCACGTCGGCCTTCCCCAGCGGGACGACGTATTCGCCCACGGGGACGGCACCTTTCGTGCGGTAGAGGAGCTTGTGCTCGATGAACATCACCGGGTCGTCGTCCCGGATCGCGGCAGTCAGGAGACCCTTGGCGTCGGCGGGCGTTGCCGGCATCACCACTTTCAGGCCAGCAACATGAGTGAACCACGCCTCGAGGGATTTCGAGTGCTGGGCCGCGTTCCCGCGGCCTGAGCCGCCCTGGGTGCGCACGACGAGGGGAACCCGGGCCTGCCCACCGAACATGAAGCGGTTCTGCGCCGCCTGATTCACGATCTGATCGATCGCCAGACCGGAGAAGTCGATGTACATGAGCTCGACGACAGGCCGCAGGCCGGTGAGCGCCGCGCCGACGCCCGCCCCGACGATCCCGATCTCGCTGATCGGCGTCTGGCGGATCCGGTCGGGACCGAACTCGGCGAGCAGGCCGGCCGTCACCTGGAACGCGCCGCCGTGCTCGGCGATGTCCTCGCCCATGACCAGGACCCGCGGGTCGCGCTCCATCTCAAGACGCAGGGCCTCCCGCAGGGCCTCGGCGTAGAAGAGTTCATTCGTCGCGCCGGCGGCCTCGGACGACGGGGCTTTCTCAGGAGCTTGCATAGATCTCCTCCGGCGTGATCGGCGACGCGAGCGGGCCGGCCTCGGCCCAAGCGATGGCGCGCTCCGTCTGCTCATCCACCTCGCGGTCGATCGAATCGATCTCAGCCTTTGTAGCGATGCCATCGGTCGTCAGCCACGTCCGAGCGTTGACGAGCGGGTCGAAATCCGCCCGCCAGGTCTCGATCTCCTCCTTCGTCCGGTAGTGCTGCGGATCGCCGTAGTAGTGGCCTTCAAGGCGGTAGGCCTCAACGACGAGGAGCGTTGGCCCACCGCCCGCCCGTGCCCGCGCGATCGCGTCGCCGGCGGCGTCGTAGACCTCGCGCACGTCACGGCCGTCTACGTTTACGCCGGGCATGCCATATCCGACCGCTCGGACCGAGATGTCCTTAACGGCGAAAGCCTTGCCTGCCGGGAGGCTCTCCGCGTACTGGTTGTTCTCGCAGACGTAGACCACCGGAAGCTTCCAGATCGCCGCGAGATTCAGCGATTCGTGGAACGTCCCCTCGTTAGCCGCACCGTCGCCGAAGAAGGAGACGGCGACCTGATCCGTGCCGAGCTGCCTGGCAGTGAGTGCGGCGCCGGTCGCGATCGGAATGCCGCCCCCGACGATGCCGTTCGCCCCGAGGTTGCCCTTCGACGTGTCGGCGATGTGCATCGAGCCGCCCCGACCTCGGCAATAGCCGGTCTCGCGCCCGAGGAGCTCCGCGAACATCCTGCCGAGGTCGGCGCGCTTGGCGATGCAGTGGCCATGACCGCGGTGCGTCGAGGTGATCCAGTCGTCATCGCGGAGGTGCGCGCAGACGCCCGCGGCGATCGCCTCCTCGCCGGCGTAGCTGTGGATCGTGCCCCAGATCTTGTCCTCGCCGAACAGCGTGGTGGAGCGCTGCTCGAACCGCCGGATCGTCCTCATCACGCGGTACAGGCCGAGCGCGGTTTCGCGGTCGATGGTCATGTGCTCCTCCTGGAGGGCGTCAGCATCACGCGAATGGCACCGTTCCGGCGCTCGGTTAACACGGCCCATGCCTCGGCAAACTGGTCGAGCGCTTGCATGTCTACTCCTCGACGAATGCGGCGACGCGACAGATGCAGCCTTCGCCCCCCTGCCAGCGCCATGGGAATGCGCCCATCTCCACGCGCCGTCCGGCGACCTCGGCGAGCTCGCCGCCCAGGTTCTCCAGCATCGAGATGTCGTTCCGCGCGGTCGCGTAGTGGATGTACTCGAAGTCTCTCTCTGGCAGCGTATTCTCGATGGGCCGGCCGGTCATCGCCTCGTATTCGCTCACGAGGTCCGGGCGCATCCGGCGCACGCGGGTGTGGAGAGAGTGGTCAATCGAGGCGAGGTCCGCCCCGATCCACTTGATCCGCTTCGAGATCAGGAAATCGATGACCTCGGGCTGCGGGCCGGGGTGGCGGTCGAAGTACGTGACGTCGTCGCGGTCGGGCTTCGTCCAGTTGTAGCGGTCCCAGCCGGTGTAGAGGACAACGATGTCGCGCTCGCGGATCTCCTCGCCCTGCGGCAGGCACTGCTCGATCTCCGCCCAACTGTAGGAGCTCCAGGCGCGTGTGATGGGCCTCAGGTCGATGACCAGGCCACTGCCGTACAGGTCGTCGAGGCCGATGCGCCCGAGGTCCCTGCCCGTCTCGCAATAGTGGCTCGGCGCGTCGATATGCGTTCCGGTATGCATGTTCGTCTTCACGAGCAGGGTCGACTTGCGGTCACGATGGTGGGTCGTGATGTCGGTCACCTCGACCGAGGCGAACTGCGGCCACGTGGGCATCCGGTCGCCCCACGGCTGGGTCAGGTCCACCAGGCGTCTGGTCGGCGGAAGGGGGCTAGTCATGCGGTCTTCCTCACGTGGTGACTGGCGCGGCAGAAGACGCGCGGATGACGAGCTCGGTCGGGAGGGTCAGGCGAACGGCGCCGATCAGGACGTCGTCATCCGCCTCGACCCGCGGCTCAGGGACGTCGGCGAGGCGAACGACACCATCGCCCTCGAAAACGGCCGCGCGCATCAGGCGTCCGCCTGGCCTTGCCGCCGTCCAGGTCGTCGACGCGCCCGCTCCAGGATGAGCGAGGCGATGCCGAAGATGACCAACGTGGCCACCAGCATGATCGTGGCCACGGCATTGACCTCAGGAGTGACCCCGAACTTGACCTGGGTATAGATGTAGGTCGGCAGAGTCGGCTGCGCGCCGACCGTGAACCAGGTGATCACGAACTCGTCGATCGACAGGGTCACGCTGATCAGGGCGCCAGCCAGGATCGCCGGTGCGATGAGCGGCAGGACGATATGGCGAATCGCCTGACGGGGCGACGCTCCGAGGTCGGCTGCCGCCCACTCGAGAGCCCGGTCGAAGCCCTGCAACCGGCTGGCCACGATGAGCACGACGAACGGCACGGTGACCACAAGCTGGCCCGCGATCACGGTGGCGAGAGAGAGCGGGATGGCGGCAGCCCGGGCGAAAAAGATCAGCAGCGAGACGCCGATCAGCACCCCGGGCACCATGATCGGCAGGGTGAAGGCGATCCGGGTGGCGTTCGGATAGCGGACCCCACCGCGCACGAGGACGAAGGCGGCCATCGTGCCGATGACGGTGGCCAGGATCGCCACGACCGCCGCGACGGTGATCGAGTTCCCGACGGCCCGGATGAGCACCCGATTACTGAGCAGCACGTCGTACCAATGAAGCGTGAAACCCGTGATCGGCAGACCCGGTGTTTGCGACTCGTCGAACGAGAAGACGATCATGAAGGTGATCGGCAGATAGAGGAACAGGATCAGGGCGGCGAACCAGAACCGGAGGCTCCAGCGGACCGCATGCGCGTAGCGGCTGACCGGCATGGTCTCGAGGGGATCGCCGCGGCTAGCCACGGGCGACGACGTCCTCGACCCGCAAATAACGGCGGAAGACGACCAGCAGCAGCAGGACGAATGCTGCGATCAGGAAGCCGACGGCCGCGCCCTCCGGGATGAGGGCGTTCTTGAAGAAGTTGGCCAGCAGGTTCGCGATCAGGAGGCCCTGTGCACCGCCGACCATGATCGGCGTCAAGAACTCGCCGAGGATCGGGATGAAGACGAAGATGCAGGCGGTGATGAGGCCAGGCCTGATCTGCGGCAGCAGGATGTGTCGGAACGCCTGGAGTGGACGCGCGCCCAGGTCCTGGGCTGCCGTCACTTGGACGAAATCGAAGCGTTCGAGGGACGCGTACAGGACCAGCGCGGCGAACGGCACGTAGACGTAGACGAGGACGATGAACGTGCCGAAGTCGTTGTAGACGAACAATCGCGATGGCTCCGAGATGATGCCCAGAGCCATGAGCACCTGGTTGAGGGCGCCGAACTCACCGAGGATCGCCTGCCATGAGTAGACGCGCAGGAGGTAGCTCGTCCAGAAGGGAACGATGATCAGGAGGAGGGCGAACCGCGCCCACCGGCGGGAGACGTAGCGGGCCAGGAAGTAGGCGACAGCGAGCGCCCCTACCAGGCAGGTGAGGGTGACGCCGGCGCCCATGAGCAAGGTCTTCGCCAGGGTCCGAATGTAGGTCGGGTTGTCGAAGAAGTTCGCGTAGTTCTCGATGCTCCAGACCGGCACGACGTCGAGATTCTCGTCGGTCGACCAGAACGAGAAGACGAACAGCAGCGCGAGAGGCACGAAGAACAGGCCGACCAGGATCGATCCGGCCGGAAGGAATGGGGCAAGCTGCCTCAGTCTGGCCGCTCGCCCGCTACTGACCGATGTCGGCGGAGCCACTGTGGCCCCGCCGACGATCTCAGTTGCCATTGGTCCTCGATGAGGCTGAAGCGTGCGTCTAGGCTCCGAAGACCTCGTTGAAGAGCTGGATCGACTTTTCCGTGGATGTGCCGGGGCCCTTCAGGGTCGTCGCGGCGAGAACCTCCTCCGACTTGTTGTACAGGTAGCGGTCGGCGCGATCCTTCTCGCCCTGATCGACGAGGACCTTGTAGGCCGCCTCGCTGAACAGCGGCCGGCCATGCGTGATGAAGTTGGCGGCGATGTTCTCGGCCTGGTTGTTCTTCTCAAGGAAGGGGAAGAGCAGCGAAGTGTTGGCGCCGCCCAGAACGATCATCTCGGCGTCCATCCAGCCGACCGTTCCCTCCTTCGGGATGAAGCCCTTGATCTCCGGTCCGCCGGCATCCTTCACTCGGTCCTCGTTGCCGAGGTTGCCTGTGATCAGGTAGGCCTCCTCGCTGGTCATCGAGTTGACGCTGTCCGTGGCCTGCTGCGCGAAGCGCAGGACATTAGGCTTGAGCTGCTCGAGGAGCCCCTTGACCGTGGCGAGCTGGTCGTCGGTCATGTTGTACACGTCGTCAAAGCCGGCTGCCTTGCCCATATAGGCGACGATCTCCTCGGGCTGGTTCTCGATCACGATGCGGCCCTTGTACTTCGGGTCGAGGAGCACTCCCCATGAGTCGGGCGCCGGGTCGACGAACTTGGGGTTGTAGTAGATGCTGATCGGCGACCACCCGAACGGGTAGCCGAGGTAGCCCTCCGGCGTCGTCCAGATCTCGAATTGCCTGGCGAATGGGTAGAGCTGCGAGGCAACCTTGAGGCTGTTGATGTCGAACGGCTTGATCAGCCCTTCCTTGTGATAGGCGTTCGGCAACCACAGGGCATCGCCCGATATCATGTCGAGCTGACCCTTGACCTCCTTGAGCTTGGCGAACCCTTCCGCGTTACCCGAGAGCTCGGAGATGTTGGCGATGATCTTGTCCGATGTCTCGATCGCCTTGAGCTGGTCGTCCATGTAATGGTCGCCCCAGGTCATCCAGTTGAACGTGCCACCCTGTCCGCCGACCAGGTTGCAGGCAGCCGTGATCCCACCGAGCGACACAGCCGCCCCGACAGCACCGGTCAGTTGAAGGAACCTGCGACGTGAGTAGCCGTGATCGAAAACAGTCATCCCGTTTATCCTCCTGCTTCCTCATCCCGTTGCGGCTCGTCGCCTGCGGCGACGACCGTCGACTCGCCCGGATCCCACCATACCTGGACTTCTCGATCGACTAGCTCCTCCTCGGCAGCGCGCTGGTCCGACTCGTGAAAGCGAAGTGCGACGAGGGCCCCGGCGTCGGTCTGGACCGTGATCCTTGTGTGGTTGCCCATGAACGCAACATTGGTCGCCCGGCCGGAAATAACGGCCGCCTGCGCCGATCCCGGCGGCGGGGCCCAGCCGACCGCTACCGATTCCGGGCGAACCATAAGGGCGACGCGTCCATTCGGTGAGGCGCTCGCGGTTCCCGCCCGGGCCGGCAACACCGTTCCGTTGCGGAGCCGGAAGGCCGGTCCGTCACCGCTGTTCGTCAGCTCGCCGTCGAGGAAGTTCGACTCACCGATAAACGCGGCCACGAACCGGTCGACCGGCCGGATGTAGATCTCGCGCGGCGTCCCGATCTGGCGGACCTTTCCACCGGACATCACCGCGATTCTCGTCGCCATCGACAGGGCCTCCTCCTGGTCGTGAGTGACGAACACGAACGTCGTTCCGACCTGGCGGTGGATACGCGCCAGCTCGACCTGCATCTGCTTGCGCAGCTTGAGGTCGAGCGCGCCGAGCGGCTCATCGAGCAGCAAGACCGCCGGTCGCTTGGCGAGCGCTCGGGCAAGCGCGACGCGCTGGGCCTGCCCGCCGGACAGTTGGGTAGGGTAGCGATCACCATACGACCCGAGGTCGACGAGTTCGAGGTACTCAGCCGTGCGCCTGCCGACCTCTCCGCTCGGCAAGCCCTCCATCCGCAGTCCGAACGCGACGTTCTCGGCCACAGTCATGTGCGGAAACAGCGCGTAATTCTGGAACACCGTGTTGACGTTGCGTCGGTGCGGCGGGAGATCATTGACCCGGCGACCCTCGATCCGCAACTCACCCGACGTCAGCGGCACGAATCCGCCGATCAGGTTGAGTGTCGTGGTCTTGCCGCAACCGGACGGGCCGAGCAGACAGAAGAACTCGCCCGACTCGATCCGCAGCGAGATCTCGTCGAGCGCCACGGCCTCACCGTAGCGCTTGGTAACGTCGACGAGCTCGATCGCGGGGACCACAGGATCGCCGCTCATCGCCCGCGCCTCGTCGGCTCTGCCAGCTCGAGAGCCTCTGCCCGTTGCCGCAGCGCGCCAATGGCCGGACGCGGAGGTGTGCTGTCCCTGACGACGAGCCGGACGGGCATGGCTTCAGACACCGGCATCACGCCGTCACGTGCGGCCGCAACGAGCATTTCGACCGCCCGGGCCCAGAGCTCGACGTTTGGAACGGATACGGTCGTCAACCGGGGGTGTGATCCCGGCTCGGTCCCTCATCGTTCGCGGGAGGCCGGGACGGGCCCCCACCGGGTCTCCACCTCATCGCAGCGATGGATCCTCCGCAGATCTCGCATCTGGATTGACGTCCGAGACGTCCGCGATCTCGCTCTCGCCGTGGAGGCCACGCCCGGTCCTGGCACTGCTGAGCTCCCCTTCGGCGACGAGTGATCTGGGCTTGTGCATTCGGTTGCGCAGACGCTAGCATGCGCCTGCAAGCAGCGTCAACACATTTCGGCACGGATTGTTTCGGCACGGATGTCGGCACGGAAGGACAACTGCGTGGCAACCCCGACCGGGCGTACCAGCGGCGTGATTGCGATCGGGACGATGGCTGCCTTCCCGCTGGTGCGGGCCAGGCTCCGGTTGTCGGATGGAATCCGGCTGCTGTTCACGATGCCGATCATGATCCCGGGCGTCCTGCTCGGGATCGGCCTGCTCCTGACGTTCAGGCGGGTCCTGGACTGGGACCTGTCGCTGCTGACGGTCATCGCCGGCCACCTCGTCTTCACGACGCCATTCGTCGTGCTCATCGTGTCGGCGCGTCTCCAGGGGTTCGACCGGCGGCTCGAGTGGGCGGCCGCCGATCTCGGCGCCGGTCCGGCCCGGACGCTGCGCCACATCCTGGTCGGCACCCTGATCGCCTTCGTGGCCGGCTCGCTGCTGCTCAGCGGAGGGCGCCGATTCAGGCGACCATGAGCTCCACGGTCTCACCGGTCGTCCGCGCCGGCTTGCTCGGGCCGCGACCCGGCCCGTCCGAACCGATCCGCATCGGCTTCCAAGTCTGGGGCCAGTCCGCCGGCTGGGCGGACCTCATGGCGGCCGGCAAGCGGATCGAGGCGCTCGGCTTCGCGTCGCTCTTCGCGAACGACCACCTGATGCCGATCCTGGGCGATGCCGACGGGCCGGTCCTCGGCTCGGCGGGGCCCGTCTTCGAGGGCTGGATGACGCTCGCGGCGTGGGCCGCCCGGACGACCCGGATCCCGCTCGGCGTGATGGTCTGCGGGGTCGGCTACCGGAACGTCGGGCTGACCGTGAAGATGGCCACCGCCCTCGATCACGCCAGCGGCGGCCGCGCGATCCTGGGACTGGGTGCCGGCTGGCACGAGCCGGAGCACCGCGCCTTCGGGTACGAGGAGCTCTCGCTGCGCGACCGGATCACGCGCCTGGACGAGGCGTCGCGCCTTGCCCGGGGGCTGCTCGACGGCGAGGCGGTGACGCTCGCCGGGACCTGGGTGCGGGCCAACGGGGCACGCAACGACCCGCCGCCGCTCCAGGCGCGCATGGCGCTCCTGATCGGCGGTTCAGGCGAGCGCCGGACGCTCCGGATCGTCGCCCGTGATGCGGACCTCTGGAACGGCGAGGGTGACCCGGAGGCATACGCCCGAAAGAACGCGATCCTCGACGGGCACTGCGCCGAGCTCGGGCGGGACCCCGCGGCCATCCGGCGGACGGTCGGCGTCCCCCCGGTCTGCATCCGCGACACGCGCGCGGGAGCCGTCGAGGCGCTTGCGGCGATCCTCGCGTGGCACGGCGGCAGCGTCGCGGGTGCCCGAGCGTGGGCCGCGAGCAGCCCGCTCGCCGACACCGTAGAGTCGGTCGCCCGGCGCTTCCGGGCGTGGCGGACCGCCGGCGCCGAGGAGGCGGTCATCGACCTGCCGTCGCCCCTCGACGACGAGACCATGGAGCAGCTGGCGGGGCCCGTCCGGGAGCGCCTCGCTTGAGCGTGAAGTGTGGAGGTTCAGCCTGATGCGCGCCGCCGTCTTCGAGGGTCAAGGCCGTCTTGTCATCCGGGATGTGCCGGACCCGGTCCCTGGGCCGGACGAGGTCCTCATCGAGGTCGAGGCCTGCGGCGTCTGCGGGTCGGACGTCCAGATCCTCAACGTCCCGCCCGGCCACCCCTCGACCCCGCCGGTCATCATCGGGCATGAGTTCGTCGGCCGGATCCGAGGTGCGGGGGCGGCGGTCCGCGATCCCGCGATCGGCATGCGCGTCGTGGTGGACCCGGATCCGAAGTGTGGTGCCTGCGACTCGTGCCGCGCCGGACGTCCGGCGAACTGCTCGAACATCGTCGCGCTCGGGGTCCACCGTGACGGCGCCCTGGCCCGCTTCGTGACCACGCCGGCGAACACCGTCTATCCGATCTCCGACGATGTCCCGGCGGCGATGGCCGCGCTCGTCGAGCCGCTGGCGTGCGTCGTGAACGGGACGAACCGCGCGGCGGTGCGACCCGGCGAGTCGGTGGTCGTCTTCGGTGCGGGCGCCATCGGCTGCCTGTTCGTCGCCGTCCTCAAGGCGGCCGGCGCGTCGCCGGTCATCGCGATCGAGCCGAGCGCCCAGCGGGCGCCGGTCGCCAGGGCGCTCGGGGCGGACTTCGTCCTGACCCCCGACGAGTGGAGCGCGCGCCGTGCCGAGCTCCTGCCGGGCGGGGCAAACGTCGTGGTCGACGCCGTCGGCAGCGTCCTGCCCCAGGCCATCGACGCGGCCGCGATGGGGGCACGGATCGTCGTCTTCGGGATGAACGCCAATGCCAGGCCGCCGGTCCACCAGATCGAGATCGTCGAGAAGGGCGTCTCGATCCTGGGCTCGTATATCTCGAACTTCACCTTCCCGGCCGCGATCCGTCTGATCGAAGGCGGGATCCTGGATCTCGCGCCGATGATCAGCGCGACGATCCCGCTCGACGAGACCGAAGCCGGCATTGCTCGGCTGCGGTCCGGCGAGGCCGTGAAGATCGTGATCCGGCCGTGATCGTCCGAACGACCAGGGGGAGACCATGACCGCAGCTCGACTTCGCGTGGCAAGCGCGCCCGTCTCGTTCGGCGTCGACGAGATCCTGACCGGCGATGCCTGGATGCCGGATCCCGACGACATGCTCGACTGGATGGTCGAGATCGGCTTCGAAGGGACGGAGCTCGGCATGCCGGGCTTCATGGGCTCCGGTGAGCAGGTCCACGGACGCCTGGCGTCGCGTGGCCTCGAGCTGGTCGGGGCCTTCCTGCCGCAGCACTTCAGCCGGGCCGAGAAGGCGGACGAGGACCACGAATGGCTCCGGCAGCAGCTCGAGCTCATCCGCCGGGCATCGCCCGAGGGTTCACGCCCGTTCGTCGTCTTGTCCGACCAGTTCGACGAGCCGGATCGCCGGGCCCTGTCGGGACGCATCCCGCAGCACCCCGAAACCTGGCTATCGCGAAGCCGCTTCGAGACGCTCATCACGAACCTGCACCGATCCGCGGAGATCTGCCAGGCCGCCGGGTACGACGTCGTCATCCACCCGCATGCCGGGACCTACATCGAGACCGCCGACGAGATCGCCCGGGTCATGGACCGGATCGATCCGTCGCTCCTGGGGCTCTGCCTCGACACCGGGCACTTCCGCTTCGGCGGTGCGGATCCGGCGCAGGCCGCCGACGACTATCGAGACCTGATCCGGCACGTCCACATCAAGGACTGCAAGACCCGGGTCATGGACGACGTGAAGGCCGAAGGCAAGGGGATCGAGGAGGCCCTGGCGCGCGGCGTCTTCTGCCCGCTCGGACAGGGCGACTCAGGGGTCGATGCGGTCCTCGACACGCTCCGCCGGAACGGCTATTCGGGCTGGCTGGTGATCGAGCAGGACCAGGCGCTTCGGGCCTCGGACACCCCGGCGTCGGTCGTGGCCGGTCAGCGCGAGAACCGGGAGTACCTCCGCCGTATCGGGATCTGAGGCGCGCCGGTGCCCACCGACCTCAGGGTTGCGCGTCGAGACCGGCCGGCAGCGTGACACGGGTTCGGGCGCCGCTCGCGACGGCGGCGTAGCAGGCATCGATCACGGCGCTGTCCCGCACCCCGTCCTCGAAGTCGGCAGATCCCCGCCGGCCCTCGGCGACCGCGGCGACGAACTCCGCCCACATCGCGCATTCCTGGCCGAGCCAGCCGATGGATGTCCCGTCGGTCCCCGCGATCAGCAGCTCCGACGCCCCCGGGTGGCCGGGGTTCACCAGGACGCGCCGGTAGCCGAACGTGGACGGATCGCCGGGCAGGCAGACGCGGAACTCGTCGGGGCGCTCCAGGTCCCAGTCGGCCGAACCGAGCGAGCCGTAGACCTCCAGCGTCAGGGCGATGCGCTTGCCGTGCATGCTCCGGCTCGTCTCCAGGACCCCGTAGGCCCCATTCGAGAAGGTGACGAGCGCAGCCAGCGCGTCCTCGGCATCGACCGTCCCCATCTCGCGCGGGCCGGTCGAGCCGCCCGCATCCCCTCCGCGGTTCCCGGTGGCGTCGGCGCTCGGCACCGGGCGCTCGGTCACGAAGATCGACGAGATCGCCTGGACTGATTCGATCTCCCCTACCAGGAAGCGGGCGCAGTCCACCAGGTGGTAGCCCGTGTCGATGGCGATCCCGCCTCCTGCGAGCGCCTTGCGGAAGCGCCACAGGAGCGGGACGTCGGGGTCGGCCGCGTAGTCGAGCAGGAACGATGCCCGGATGCTCCGGATCTCGCCGAGCGCGCCCCGCACGATCAGGTCCCGGATGGCGCGCACGGCCGGCGACCACCGATAGCCGGCGGCCAGGCCGTGAAAGACCCCGGCGGCGCGGCATGCGGCGAGCATCTCCATCGCGACCTCCGCGTTCTCGCCCAGCGGTTTTTCGCAGACGACGTGCTTGCCGGCGGCCGCCGCCGCCAGCACGACCTCCCGGTCGAGCACGGGCGGCAGGCAGACCACGACGAGGTCGATGTCGTCGGCGGCGACGACCCGGCGCCAGTCCGTCTCGGCTCGCTCGAAGTCGAAGCGCGCGGCCATGGCGGACGCGAGCGTGGCGTTGATGTCGGCGACGGCGACGAGCCGCGGCCGCCGGCCGAGGTCCGGGTAGAGCGAGGGCAGGTTCGCCAGGGCCGCGCTGTGGACGCGGGCGATCGTCCCCGCGCCGATGACGCCGACCCGCAGCTCGGGCAGCGTCGGCTGCGGGGTCACGATGCGCCGCCCGCGGTCCCGTCTCCGGTCCCACCCACGGCCATCTCGTCGATCGTGACTCGGCGGCCCTGAGCAGCCGACTCGATGATCGCGTCGCCGATGAC
>JBCLCL010000034.1:0-31209 GCA_038915815.1 Candidatus Limnocylindrales bacterium | reverse complement strand
AGAGGTGACCAGGATCGTCATGCCGGCCGGTGGCGGCGTCGCGGGCCAACCCGTCTGCGCCTATCTCGTCGGCCATCGGCGACACCTGCTGATCGATCCCGGCGACCCGACCGGCCCGGCCCTCGATCGCGCCCTGGAACTGGCGGTCGCGCGTGGTGGGTCGATCGAGGCCATCGTGCTCACCCACGTTGACCCGGACCATGCCGGCGGCGCCGAGGCCCTGGCCGAGATGCTGGGAATCCCCGTCCTCACCGGCCCGGGTGGCGGTCTGGCATTGCCATCGACGGTCCGCGAGATGGCCGACCTGGAAACCCTCGACCTGGGAGACGTCGCGCTCCGGGCCGTCCACTCGCCAGGTCCGCGCCCCGATCACCTCTGTTTCCTGGTCGGCGACGGCGGCGCGTTCGTGATCTCCGGCGACCTCGACGGCCGGCGGGGAGCGCGGGCGATCGTCGGCCCAACGGACGAGCCCGCGGCGGCGGCCTCGCGCGAGCGACTGGAGCGGCTCGCCCCGGGTGCCTCCTGGCTATCTGGCCATCCGGCCCCGTCGCTCGGTGCATGAACAGCGCATCCAGGGTCGCCGGTCCTCCCATCCAGTCGCCAGCAGACTGGTAGGAACCGGATCCGGGCTCATACGGCCGAAATCAGGCTCGCACGGGCGTCTGGAGCCTCAGATCGAGCGTGGATCGACCGCGCTGACTCGCCGCGGCTCGCGCGGCGGGCTGGGACTCCTGCCTACCAGTCTGCGGGCGCCGATCTGGGAGGGCGCGGGACAGCGGCGACGGGGGGCGCGCCAGTGGCCCCGATCCGGGAGAAGGCGGCAGCGTGAATCAGGCTCGGTCGGTCGGGAGCGCGGACGCGAGGTTGCGCAGGTAGCTCAGGCCCTCGTCCACCTCGGCGACCAGGGCGTACGGCCCGGGCATCAGGAAGCACGGCCGGCCACCCAGGGCGACCCCCGCCAGCTGGCCCCATGGTTCTGTGAGGTGGCGGCCGGCGCAGACCGACGCGGCGCGCTTGTAGATGAAGACGACCGCGGCCGGCCGCCAGAGCGCGATCTTCTGCCAGAGCGGCCCCATCCCTGCGGTCAGCTCCGCCTCGGTCGCTTCGTCGCGCGTGGTCGGGAGCTTGAGCAGGTCGGTGATGCCGTGGCCGGCCGCCGTCAGGGCGTCATCGGCGGCCTCGATCGGCGTGGACGGCGGCAGGATCTGGGCGAGCATCAGGCGCCGCCAGAACGTCCGTCCGAGGCGACCCTGGTGGTAGTGGCCGGCCGCCACGCTGACCGGCGACGGGTTGAGTCCGACGAACAGCAGCCGGTCCCGCAGCGGCGGGAGGTCGGCCAGCGTCTCGATCGGCGTGCCTTCGACGACGATCCGGGTGCGATGCGGACCCGGAGCGGGTCGGTGGGTCAGCGAGGCAAGGTCGTGGTCGTCGGGCGTCATCGCGCCGGGACTTCCTCTGGCGGTCGCCACTCGAACCAGGCACGGTTCCTGGCAAGTGCGACGAAGACGAACCCGTCGAGCGCAGTGAAGAACGCTGCCGTTGGGCTGCCGCCCGGGATCGCGGTCAGCTCGATGAACAGCAGGACCGCCACGACATTGATGCACACGATCCATGCGCGCCCGATGCGGAGAAGCAGGCCGACGAGGACGGTCAGGACGTTGAGGGCGAGGATCACCGCGATGACCGGGCGCGCGCCGGGGTCGGCCGCCGCCCCATCGAGGCCCAGGAGTCCCAGGCTGCCGATCGTGCCGACGATCGCCACGAGCCCGCCGACGACCAGGATCGCTGCGGCGATCTCGATGCTGATCGGTCGTCGCGGGCGGCGAGCGGCCGGCGGCCTGGTCGAATCCGGGGGTTCGTCGGGCGTCGTGATCGCGCCATCGAATCGTCGGGTCATGCTGTCGCTTGGGTGCCGCGTCGCGTCGGTCGTCTGGATGGCCAGATCACAGTCGCCGAGGCGATCTGGTGCGGCTGAACCGGCTCAGGCCGGCCGGTCGTCGTCCGGCCGGGTCGGCTCGTCCGCGCCGCCCATCTTGGCCTGGATCTCGGTCTGGGCCTTGGTCGCCTCGGTGCGGGCCTCGCGGATGCCACGACCCAGCGCCTGTCCGAGCTTGGGCAAGGTCTTGGGTCCTCGCCACAGCACCGCGAGGACGAGGATGACGATCAGGATGAGCAGCAGGTCCGGCATGCACGGATGGTACAGCGTGCGAGTTCGCGCGCGGACTCGCGGCTCCGGTCGGTCTCATCCGGGCGCGAGCGCGCCGCCCGGCCACCCGTCAGCGTGGGCGTCGGGCGACGGGGATGACCAGCCGGAGGGCGTTGTGCGTCGCCGAGAACGAGACGACCTTGTTGTCGACCAGCCCGGCCTCCCTCGCCGCGTCGATCACGTCGACGTCGCGCAGCGTTGCCGCCTTGCCCTTGCGCGAGACGACCCAGATGGCGCCGTTCGGCCGGATGCGCCCGGCCAGGTCCTGCAGCGACGCGAGCCCGTCGGTCGTATCGGCGCCGAGCAGGACGATGTCGGTCTCGGGCGGCGGCCAGCCCTCGGTGATGTCGGTGGTCCGCCCGGCGAGCAGCGGGCGGATCGTATCGTCGTCGATATCGATCAGTGCGACGCGCATCCCCGGGCGGACGACGAGCTTGTCCAGTAATGGCGTGGTGTAAACGCGCTCCATCCCGGTATCGTGCCATGCATGTTGCTGGTCTACGGGCCGCGCTCCCGGTCGTATGACTTCGGACCGGGGCATCCACTCACCCCGCGGCGCTTCGGGCCCGGGGTGGACCTGTTGCGCTCGGTCGGTGCCGAGCCCGGCCTCGCGCCCGAGCCGGCGCTTGATGAGGAGCTGCTCTGGTGTCACAGCCGGCGCTACCTGGAGGCGGTCAAGCGGTTCTCGGTCGCACCGTACGGGGTGGACGGCGAGGCCGGCGAGGCCGGGATCGCCGAGGGTGGGGACGATCCGCCGTTCGCCGGGATGCACGAAGCCGGGGCGATGGTGGCCGGCGGGTCGCTTCGGGCGGTCGAGGCGATCCTGCGCGGCGAAGTCGAGCACGCCTTCCATCCAGGGGGCGGGCTTCATCACGCGATGCCGGGGCGCGCCTCCGGCTTCTGCATCTACGACGATCCGGCACTTGCCATCGCCCGGGCGCGGCGGGACGGCCTGCGGGTCCTCTACGTGGACCTCGACGTGCATCACGGCGACGGGGTGCAGGCGATCCACTGGGACGACCCGGGCGTCCTGACGCTCTCCTTCCACGAATCCGGGCGGTACCTGTTCCCCGGAACGGGCGGGGTGGGGGAGCTGGGCGAGGGAGCGGCCGCCGGGACCGCGGTCAACGTGCCGCTGGAACCGGGAACGGGCGAAGGGGCGTGGCTGGAGGCCGTCCGGACGCTCCTCCCCGAGCTGGCCGCCGCGTTCGGGCCGGACCTGATCGTCTCCCAGCACGGCTCCGACGCGCACGCCTGGGACCCGCTGGCACACCTGCGGGTCACGACGACCGCGATGGGCGAGGCGGCGCGGCTGGTGGACGCGGTGGCGCACCGGTTCGCGGGAGGGCGGTGGCTGGCGACCGGTGGCGGGGGATACGACGTCTATCGAGTCGTGCCGCGCGCCTGGAGCCTGGTCTGGCTCGCCGGCGCGCATCGGCCCGTGCCGGAGGGGACCGAGGCTGCCTGGCGCGAGCGCTGGACGGGTGAGGCGCAGCGGTATGGGCAGGCGCCGCTCCCGACGGCGTTCGACGACGCCCCGAACGCAGGCCTGCCGCTGGATGGCGCACAGCTGGACGCCGAGGAGCGCTCGCGGGCGACGACCGCGCTGGCGCGCCGGCTGGTGGTGCCCCGACTCCTGCGCGAGGCGCGCGATCGAGGCTGGTGGGATCCGCTGGCGCCAGGCGCCACAGGCAGCCCGGCGCCGGTCACTCCCGGCGTTGGCTGGCCGACGATCCTCTCCGCTGTCGACGCCGCGACCTGGTCGCGCCTGACCCTTGCCCCACGCGCCATCGTGCCCGCGGATGCCATCGCGGGTCACGCTCTCGTGCTCGCGGCGATCCGTGACGGGGCGCTGGTCACCGCGGCGGTCGAGGGAACGCTGATCGTCGGCGTGGCCTTGGCGCTACCTGCCAGCGACGCCGCGCGGCGGGACCTGCTGTCTCTCGGCGTGGCGCCGGTATTCCGGCGCCAAGGCCTCGGCACGCGGATCCTGGCGGCCTCCGTCTCGGCCGGACGCCCCGGCGACACGAGCCACGAAGCCGAGGTCACGCTCGCCGAGCGAGATCCCGTTGAGCCGCTGGACCGCGCCGTCCGGGCGTCCATCGCCCGTCAACTGTTCGAACGCGCCCGATTCGCGGTGTCATCCGTCGGCGGACCGGCGGCCACCGCCGACCCGCTGGCCGTCCGAGCGACTCGCCCGTCCTGAGCTGGTCTGGATGCAGGGATCGAGCACGTCCTGACCGACCACGCCAAGGTCTACACCGAGCCCGCGCCTACGCTGGTCCCCGGCGTGGGCAGAGCGTCGTGGTCGAGGAGTCGGCGGGCGAACAGTGCCGTCGACAGGCGCAGGACGACCTCGCCGGCCAGCGGTCGACCGATGAGCTCCTCGACGCGCGCGAGGCGGTAGCTCACGGTCCGAAGGCCGACGCCGAGGATGCGGGCGGCCGCGCGAAGGTTCTGGCGACCGGCGAGGTACGCGGCGACCGTTCGGAGGAGCTCCTCGCCGTTGCGCGGCGCGTTGAGGATCGGGCCGAGCTCGCGGTCGACCGCGGCACGAAGCAGCCGCTCGTCGGTCAGGAGCGCGCGCTCGAGAAGCAGGTCATCGGCCGAATGACGGCCATCGAGCCCGAGACGTTCGGCGACGAGGAGCGCATCGAACGCTGCGCCGAACGCACCAGCGACGGCCGCCAGGCTCGTGGCCGGCGGCGCCTCGACGGCGAACCAGCCCTGGGGCCCCGTGAGTTCGTCGAGGACGAGGTCGAGCGCGGCCACCCCGGGCCAGTCCGCCCGCGCGAGCAGGATGAGTCGACCCCGCTTGGCGGCAACGATCGGCAGGCTCGACCCCGTGTGGTCGCCGGACCGACGCGGACGGTCGAGGGCCAGTGCCACCTGCCGGATGACCGGGCCTTCGTCCTCAAGCTCGCGACCGACCCCCGCGACGAGGACCCGGTAGGCGTCGCTCGATGCGAGCCCGAAGTGAGCGGCACGCCGGGTGATCCGGGCGGTGGCGGCCGGGTCGCCGGGCGGCAGCTCGAGCAGCTCGTCGAGGAACGTGCGGCGGGCGGCACCGGTTCGGGCAGCGATCTCCCGCTCGGCATCACCGTACCCCTCGCCGAGGGCGGCCGCGGCCGCGTCGCCGGCCTTCAGGAGAGCCGTCCCCAGCGCGGCGACGGCAGCCCGACTCCCCGTGGACCGGCCGGTGGCCGCCGCCCAGAGGACCCATCCCGACGTGAGGTACCGATCGAGCAGCCGATGCAGCGACTCGCCCTCGCGCGCCGCGCGCGAGCCTGCGCGCCGCAGGCGCGCCAGCTCGGCCGCGCTGAGCTCCTCGGCACGAAGAAGGGCGGCGATCGTCGACTCAACGGCCGCCCGCGTCGACGCGGCGAGCGCCGCGAGGTCGTCGTCAGGGCCGGCCACGTCCCCGACGATCTCAGCGACGATCGGGTCGAGCTCGTGCCGGAGCCCGTCGAGCAGATCGGCGTAGGGCGGCAGCGACTTCTTCGACTGCATCATCCACGCAGGATACGACGATATTCCTTGCTACATCGCGGCCTTGTTTGCACGCAATAGGAAGAGTGACACTGCGAGGTGCGAGGCCAGCCACATGGTGGACGACCTCTCGTCGCCCGATGGCTCGCCGATCGCACATCGCGATCGACGGGCCTCCAGCTCTCTCCACGTGGCGGCCGGCCTCCCTCCGGCCGCCGTCCTCCCGCTAGCAGGACCCACCCCACGATGGACACAACAATCGTCCTCGGCACCGGCTTCACGGTGTTCGTCGCCGTCGCCCTCGCCCTCGACCTCGGAGTCTTCCATCGCCGGGCCCACGTCGTCGGAGCTCGCGAGGCGCTGGGCTGGACCATCGTCTGGGTCACCCTGGCCGTCCTGTTCGGGATCGCGATCGCGCTGACGCGAGGCGGGGAGACCGCGATCGAGTACTTCACCGGCTACGTCATCGAGTATTCGCTGAGCGTCGACAACGTCTTCGTCTTCACCCTGATCTTCGCCGCCTTTGCCGTCCCGCGGCACCTCCAGCACCGGGTGCTCTTCTGGGGCGTCGTCGGGGCGCTCGGCATGCGCCTCGTGATGATCCTCGCGGGCACCGCGCTGATCGCCCAGTACCACTGGGTGCTCTACGTGTTCGGAGCGTTCCTGGTCTTCACCGGCATCCGGATGCTCATCACCCGTGGGGAGATCGAAGCGCATCCCGAGAACAACGTGCTCGTCCGGTTCGCGCGACGGCACACGCGCGTCACGGACGGCTTTCATGGCCAGAGCTTCTTCGTCCGCACGGCCGCCGGGCGAGCCGTTACCCCGCTCTTCCTCGCCCTGCTGGTCGTCGAGTTCAGCGACCTCGTCTTTGCCGTCGACTCGATCCCCGCCATCTTCGCCGTGACGACCGACCCGTTCGTGGTCTTCACCAGCAACGCGTTCGCGATCCTCGGCCTCCGGTCGCTCTACTTCCTGCTTGCCGAGGCGGCTGCGCGCTTCCGGTACCTCAAGGTCGGGCTGGCGTTCATCCTCGTCTTCGTCGGGACGAAGCTGCTCGTCGCTGACATCCTGAAGATCCCGTCGCTCGTGTCGCTCGGGATCGTCGTCACGATCCTTGGGCTGGCCGTCGGGATCTCGCTCCTCCGCCCGGCGCCGCACGTGACCGATCCGGTCTGACCGACTGCCCACCGAGGACGATCACGATGCGGATCCTGTATGCGACTGACGGGTCCCAAGGCGCCGTTAGCGCGCTCGACCTCATCGTCACGAGCCTGGCGCCGGACCGCGTCGAGCACGTCGAAGTCGTCAGCGTTGCCCCGCCGCCGCCAGCCTGGCGATCGGGCCGACCCACCGGCCACCCGCTCGCAGAGCGCCCGTGGGAGACCGGGCATCGCCTGGCTGCCGAAGCGGCCGTCCAGCAGGCGATCGACCGGCTGCGGGCGGGAGGCTTCGTGGCCTCGGGGACCATTCGGGTGGGCCACGCTGCCGAGCAGATCGTGATGGTCGCCAGCGAGGCGAGAGCGCATCTGATCGTCCTTGGCTCGCGGGGGCACAGCGGCCCGAAACGCCTGCTGGTGGGCAGCGTCTCGGGCAAGGTGGCGCGCTACGCTGTCTCACCCGTGCTCGTTGTCCATGGTCCACCCAGGATCCGGCAGATCCTTGTCGGCTACGACGGATCGTCGCTGGCCGAGGAAGCGCTTCGCTCCCTGGTCGCCCTGACGCTCCCGGCTGACACCGGGGTGACGGTCTGCTTCGCCTACGACGCGACGCCGCCGCTGAGTTCGGGCATCGCCCCGACGCTGTGGCACGATGTCGAGGCCGCCTACCGCGAGGACCTCGAGCAGGCGCGGGCCGCCGCGGAGTCGGCCGTCGCCGAGGCTGCGGCCTGGCTGACGAAGGCGGGTCGTCCCGCATCCGGGAGGGCCGTGCGGGGCGCGCCGGGCGATCAGCTCCGGCTCATCGCCGACGAGATCGGGGCCGATCTGCTCGTCATCGGCAGTCGCGGACTGAGCGCGATCGAGCGTTTCCTCCTCGGCAGCGTCAGCGCCAGCATGCTCGCCCATCCGCCGACGAGCGTCCTGCTCGTTCGCCGGCGCCCAGGAGCGGTGCAGCCGTCGTGATCCCAGTCGGCGTGGTGATCGTGGCAGGCGCGACGGGCGGCTGACGGTCCCGATCGCCAAATAGAACGGGTGGTCGACATCGCCACCGCATCCTATACTTTCGGCCCCGTGGCCACGACCCGTGTGACGACCACCGATCCGCTCGCGCCCTTCTCTTCTGCGGTGCGCGACTGGTTCCACGCCAGCTTCGCCGCCCCGACCCAGGCCCAGGTCGAAGGTTGGGCGGCCATCTCCGGCGGCCACCACACCCTGATCCACGCCCCGACCGGGAGTGGCAAGACCCTCGCCGCGTTCCTGTGGTGCCTGGACCGGCTCGCCCGCGACCCAAGTCCCCCGCCGGCCCGTGGCACGCTCGGCCACGTGAGAGTCCTCTACATCTCGCCGCTCAAGGCGCTGACCTACGACGTGGAACGCAACCTCAAAGCCCCGCTGACCGGGATCGGACTCGCCGCGCAACGGCTTGGTCAAGCGCCGCCCGCGATCACGGTGGCCTCGCGGACCGGCGATACGCCTGCGGACGACCGCCGCCGGATCGCCCTCCATCCACCGGACATCCTGATCACGACCCCGGAATCCCTCTACCTGATGCTGACCAGCGGGGCCCGCGAGGTCCTCCGCGGCGTCGAGCACGTGATCATCGACGAGGTCCACGCCATCGCGGGCACGAAACGTGGCTCCCACCTCGCCCTCAGCCTCGAACGGCTCGAATGTCTGCGCGCCCCGGACGCCCGGCCGCCGCAACGGATCGGCCTGTCCGCCACGCAACGGCCGCTCGAGGCGATCGGTCGGTTCATGGCCGGCGTGGGCCCGGGTCGCGAGGTCCTGCGGCCGGCAGGTCTCCCGGACGGGACAGAGCGGCCCACCGGCCCACGCCACGAGGCGATCCGTGAGCACCTGACCCGGCGGGGCGCCTCGTTCTATCGCGAGGTGTTCGCGGCGGCCGGCGGTGGCAGGGACCGCGAGGTGCTCGATGCGCTGTGGGACCTCGTCTGGGCGGGGGAGGTCACCAACGACACCTTTGCGCCCCTCCGGGCCCTGCGCTGGAAGCGGAGCGGCGGGGGGAACGGCGCGCGGCGACCCATCCGGGCCGGGCGGCTGACCGCACTCGGACCTCCGGAAGCGGCGGGTCGCTGGTCACTCGTCTCGCCAGACCAGAGCGCGGCGACGCCGACCGAGCGGCTCCATGCCGTCAGCCTCGCCCTGCTCGAGCGCCACGGCGTGCTCACCAGGGAGGCCGTCGCGATGGAGGGGATCGACGGCGGATTCAGCGCCGTCTACCCGATCCTGCGGGCGATGGAAGAGGCCGGGCGGATCCGGCGCGGCTACTTCGTGGATGGGCTTGGGGCGGCGCAGTTCGCCCTGGCCGGTGCCCTGGATAGGCTGCGATCGGTCCGCGAGCTGGCGGATCCGCCCGGGAGCGGCGCGGTGCATCTGCTGGCCGCCGCCGACCCGGCCAACCCCTACGGTGCCGCGATCGCCTGGCCCCGTCGTGGGGAAGCGGATCGGCGACCCCTCCAGCGTGCCGCCGGAGCGTATGTCGTGCTGGTGGACGGCCAGGCGGCTCTCTACCTGGAGCGCGGCGGGTCCACCCTCCAGACCCTGCCGGCCTCGGACGATCACGACATCGCGCTCGCGGCAACCGGGGCGCTGCGAGCGCTCATCGCCGACGGCCGTGTTCGCGAACTCGTCGTGCGCAAGGTGGATGGCGAGGACGTGGCGGCATCCCCGTTCCGCCCGGTCCTCCTCGAGGCAGGCTTCGTCGCCGGCTACCGCGGCCTGGTGCTGCGTGCTGCTCGACCGGTGAGTGCCAGGTAAGGACCGTCTGCTATCATCGCCATATGACTCGAATAGCAAGCGCTAAAAGAGCCACAATCTCACCACTGGGCGCCACTACCCTGGGCGCCACCACGGTCGGCGTGCGCGAACTTCGCGATCACCTGTCTGCGTACCTCGAGCGGGTCAAGGCGGGCGAGGTCCTGACCGTCACCGAGCACGGGCGACCGGTCGCCACGCTTACCCGCCAGGGACCATCGGCACGCCTGCTCGAGCTCGCAGCGCAGGGCCGGGTCACGCTCGCCACCAAGCCTCGGGGAAGGTTCGAGGATATCCCGCGAGTCCCCTACGACGGCTCGATCCAGGACCTGATGGACGAGATTCGCGGGCGGTGATCGCGTATCTCGACAGCTCTGCGCTCCTGAAGCTCTATCTCGACGACGAGACCGGCACCGAGGGACTTCGCGAAGTCGTGGTTCTGCCGGCGAGCCTCGTGACCTCACGTCTGGCATACGTCGAAGTCCGGGCGGGGCTGGCTTCGGCGCGCAGAGCTGGCCGGCTGACGGCCGGGTCGCATGACCTCGCTGTCGGAGCATTCGACCACGTCTGGTCCGAATACGACGTCATCGAGATCGACGCAACGCTCGGATCTCGGGCCGCCGAGATGGCGGAGCTGTACGGCCTTCGGGCGGGTGATGCGATCCACCTCGCGTCTGCTCTGGAGATCGGGGATGAGGCGACCGTGGTGGTCGCCTGGGACGGCCGGCTCCGTGTCGCAGCGGCGGCTGCCGGGCTTGCCGTCTTTCCAGCGGGCCACTGAGTGCCCGAGGGCCACACCGGGTGCGCTAGCATCCGCGGACCATGTGCGAACACTTCATCGCCCGGGCCGCGGAGCCGTTCCGGCTCGATGAGCTCTGGCCGTTCAGCGAGAAGCTGGAACGGTTCGGGATCGCCGGATTCGGGTGGGGCGCGGCCTGGCTGGGTACGGACGGTCGCCTCGCCTCGTACCGTGACATGCGCGCCTTCCGCGACGATCCGGCGCGCGAGGCCGTCGGGGCGACCGAGACGACCGCCGCGCTGGTCCACCTGCGCCGACCGTCGCGCCTCTCGACGCTGACGCTGCCGGACACCCAGCCGTTCGACGATCCTGCCGGTCGCTTCGCCTTCAGTCACAACGGGGACCTGCGCGACCACAAGAGGCTGCGCGCGATCTACCGCACGCAGGGCCGCATCCACGGGCGTGCCGATACGGAGGTCGGGGCACGCTGGCTCGAGGACGCCTGGCGCCCCGCCGAGCCGGTCGCCCACCTCCTGGCGGCGCTCCACGATCGGTTCGGCGGCCAGGCGAATCTCGCCGTGCTCGCCGCCGACGGGACGCCGCACCACTACGCCGGCAACGGTGAGAACCCCGTCTTCTCCTTCCGCTTGGGGCGGATCGGACTGGCATCCACCGGGATCTACTCGCTGGATCGCTCGCTCTTCCGATTCGTCGCGCCGGGGGCCACGGATCGACGGCTCATCCGGGTCCACTCCACCGTATCGCTCGATGGGTCCGGGCGTCCTTCCGGGGAGGCGTGACATCGCGGCGGACGGGCGTCGATCTGGAGGGCCGGGCGCGTGACTGATCCGATCACCGGGCGACCGACCGAACTGCTCCCGAAGCGGGAGCTCCTGCGGCTCTCGCTCTACTGGCTCGGCCTGACGTCCATCTTCGCGGGCCTCAGCTTCATCCTGCAGGCCCGCCTGGAGTTCGACGGCCTGGTGCCCAACAAGGATGAGGCCGGGCGGACGCTCTTCGCGCTGACGATCAGCGGAGCGGTCATCGCCATGCTCGTCCAGCCGACGATCGGCTCCATCTCCGACTACACGATCTCGCGCTGGGGCCGGCGCAAGCCCTACATCCTGATCGGATCGGTGCTGGACGTCGTCTTCCTGGCCGGGATCGCCCTGAGCGCCGACCTGCTCGCGATCGCTGCCTTCGTGGCCCTGCTCCAGTTCAGTTCCAACTTCGCCCAGGGCCCGTTCCAGGGCTACGTCCCCGATCTCGTCCCCGCTCCGCAGGTCGGCCTGGCCAGCGCGCTGGTCGGGATGATGCAGATCCTGGGCAACGTCAGCGGCTACGTCATCGCCGGGCTCGCGGTGGCCGCCGACCAGTTCGCCCTCGGCACGATCGCCCTGGGCGTGCTGGAGCTGGTGACGATGCTGTCGGTGGTCATCAGGGTCCGGGAAGGTCCCACCCCGAAGTCCCGGGCGGGCCGTTCGTGGATGGCGATCGCGGCCGAAGCGTGGGGAACGGACATCCTCCGCGAGCGCAGCTTCCTGTGGCTCGTCGCCTCGCGCCTGGCCGTCCTGATGGGCGGCGGCGTGCTGACCAACCTGGCCGTCTTCTATCTCGCTCGGTCGCAGGGGATGAGCCAGGAGGAGGTCGGCGGAGCGTTCATCGTGATGGTCGGGCTGGTCGCTCTCGGCACCGTCATCGCGGTCGTGCCCGCGGCGCGGGCGTCGGATCGGGTCGGGCGCAAGAAGGTCATCTACGTGAGCTGCGCCGTCGGCGCGCTGGGGCTTGGGCTCGTGGCGATCGCTCCGTCGTTCCCCCTGGCGCTGGCTGGATCGGTCGCCTTCGGCCTGTCGGCCGGCATCTTCCTGGCGGTCGATTGGGCGCTCATGACCGACATCATCCCGAAGGCCTCGTCGGGCCGCTACATGGGCCTTTCCAACGTGGCCACGGCGTCGTCCGGGGTGCTGGCCATCGCCGTCGGTGGATCGCTGATGGACGCGGTCGGCGGTCCCGCCGGCCCGCGCGCCGCCCTGTGGATGGCGGTCGCCCTGTTCGGCCTGGGGGCGCTCCTGCTGGGGCCGGTCGACGAGCGCCGGCGCGAGGAGCTGTCGGGAGCGGTCGCCACCGGCCCGGCGGTCCCGTAGGCCCGGTCGATCAGAGCGCCGGCCGGGCGACCCAGTCGCGCAGGCCGATCGCCGCGCGTCGCCAGCTCGCCGGGCGGATGGGGGCGAGCGGATCCGGGGCCCGGTAGAGCCAGGGGATGAACGCCCAGAGGAAGACGAGGAAGTCCAGGCGGATCGGGCGGGCCCCGAATCCGAACAGGGTCTGCAACTGGATGATCGTCAGCGGCAAGGTGACCAGGCTCAGCCCGACCGAGACGGCCAGCCAGATCAGGCCCCATCGCCTGGTCCGCGGGCCCAGGATGAACCAGTGGACCACAGGGATCCATTTCATCCAGGTGGCCAGTGCCCAGAGCAGGCCGCCGAGGCGCGGACCGCTGAACTGCGCGGCCCACAGGAGCAGCGTGAGCTGCAGGTTGATGTTTCCGGTGTCGAGGTTGGCCCCGAACGGGAAGCCGAGGAGCGCGACGCTGAGCGCCGTGGTCAGCGGTCGGCGGCGATAGGCCCACTCGATCGTCCAGAGCAGCAACAGGATCGTGCCGACCCGCCAGACGAACCAGGCCACGTCCCAGGGCAATGCCGCCCACGGGGCGAAGAGAGGGAGCATCCACGGCGCATAGACGTAGGGCAGGAATGGCCCCGTGGGATGGTACGGGTCGCCGCCATTCAACCAGATCCGGACGCCCGCCCAGTAGGCCCGGGCATCGGCGCCACCGGCCTCGCCCCGGGCGAGCATCCCCGACAGCACGAACGCGAACGTCAGGCTGAGCAGGATGATCGCCGCCACGCGTCGGCGGTCGTGCAGCCGCGAGAACTCGCGCCGGAGCGCACGGCGGAAGACCCCGGCCCGGCGACGAGTGGGGGCGCCGATGACGTCGGACAGGTCGACGATGACGCGTCCTCTGCCGCGGGCCGAACCCCGGACGGGACGAAGATCCGGGGGCGGAGCATCGTCCGTCATCTCGTCAGCTTCTTCTCCTCTCTGGGCCGGCGGCTGCCTGAAGGAGGCCGCGAGTCGCGTACGCCTCGGCGGCCTCCCGGATCAGCGCTGCGCAGCGCGGCGCTGGTGCTTGCTCCAGCCGCAAGGCAACCTCCTCGAGTTCGCGGGATGATGACCGGAGCGGTCGCAGCGCCTCGTAGATCGCCAGCACGTCGCTGTCCGGGAGGTCGACGAGTTCGGCGGCTCGATACAGGTTCTCGGCGAATGGTCGATATCCGGCTCGCTCGGCCCGCCGGGCCTGCGCTCGCAGGGCGTCCGCCGAGATCCGGATGTCGTCGGGCCCGAGCCCACCGGTCGTGAGC
Source organism: Candidatus Limnocylindrales bacterium (assembly GCA_038915815.1). GTDB lineage: Bacteria > Chloroflexota > Limnocylindria > Limnocylindrales > CSP1-4 > SPCO01. Next base: position 17,418 of record JBCLCL010000034.1, on the reverse strand, counting down.
GCCTCGAGGGTCAGGTCGTCGGCCGGCCGACCCGACATCGCCCTGATGATCGCTCCCGGGGCGGTCGATGCAGCGGGTTCGTCAGCCATCGAGGATCTCAAGCTCCAGAGGTGTCCCATCGAGCTGGCAGGCGGCGCGTTCGACGCGCATCAGGGCCACGACGCGTGCGTGGTACCGAGCGGTGATCGCCTCTTCCGTGTACGGGTTCTGGACGGGAACCGGGCGGCCGCCCATGGCGTATTCGGCGGCGTTCCGGCCGAGCTGGCGATACGCGGCGCGGTCCAGGACGGGAGCGACGCTGTAGAGCTCCAGGTTCTGCAGGGGACGAAGGTCCCGCCGATGGATCAGCGCGGTGCCCTTCGACTGGATGCCGATGCCGATCCCGGATCCGCCGAGGCGCGCGGCCGTCAACCCGATCATGCCTACGTCCACCGAGCTTCGCACGCGGACGACACGTGGCCGGGCGCCCACCTCCACGAGGCCAGCCAGCACCTCGCCGAGGATCTCCCCGACGGTCAGCCCGGACAACGACCGGTGAAGCTGCAGTCCGAACGCCGGCGACACGCCGACCACGACCTCTGCCGGATCGGACCCCACGGCGGCGGCTCCCCGCTCGATCAGTCTCACCGAACCTGCTGCGCTGGCCTGGTCCGCGAGGAGCGCATCCGGGTCGAGCACTCGCCGAGTCGTCGCGATCTCCGCCCGACGAGCCTGGGAGAGACGATGCCCGGTGCCAGGCCCCGAGTAGTCGTTGGGGTCCGTGAACGCGGACAGGACCCGCATCGACTCATCGAGGATGGCGGCCGGCGTGAGGAGTTCGCCAGAAAGCCGGATGCGGGCGAGTCCCATCAGGGCTTTGGCTTCCGGATCGTAGCCCGAGACACTGAGCGCGCGAGCCACGTCCAGCAGCCCGATCCGCCGATCCATGATCGCCCGCGCCGCATCTGAGACGGCGTGCGGCTCGTCCGGCGTCATGTCGCGTGACGAAGCGGCCGCAGCGGCGTCGATGACCCTGGCCGGCGAGATCAACCCCAGCTCCAGGTGGTTCCAGACGGCCGCCACGGCCCGCGCCGCCCGTTCACGGACGGCCGCGATGCGTTCCTCGCCGGGCCAGCGCAGGACGCCGTCGAAGCCCCAGTCGCGCTGGATCGTGAGGTAGTCGTCGAGGTCGTCGCCATTGAGGTTGGACGGACCGAACATGTTGTCGTGGCGGAGGATCGAGCCGAAGCCCGAGAAGAGGAAGTCGCTGCCGGCCAGGAGCGTCGGCATCGTCCGGGCCATCCGACGGAGATCCGACTCCGACACCAAGGTGTCGTTACCCGAACAACTCTCGAGGCCGCGGGTCATCACCATCAGGTTCTCGGCCAGCAGCTCCCGGAACCCATCCGGCACGGCGCCGGCGACCGACGCCCCGTCGATCCCGCCGTTCTGGACGCCCTGGGCACCCATGGCCCAGGCGAGCGCCACGCAGCGGCTTTCGAGGGAGGCCATGGACGAGCTCTCGGCGGCACCCATCAGGACCTCCGCGCCGGCCCCGGACGTCACCCGCATCTTCAGGCCACGTGAGGCGTACGCCGACGCGAGGAAGGCCTTCGACCAGGGCGTGTCGTCACCGTCGATGAAGGCCGCTTCTGTGCCGTAGAGCGAGACCGTCTCGGCATAGGTCGTCAGGCCGCGCATCCCGAGATCGAGTTCGGCAGCTTCTTCGACCGAACACTGGGTCATCGCCCCTGGCGCACCAACCTGGGATCCGATCAGGATCGCCAGCGCGTTCGCCGGCGCATGCTCGGCGACCGGGACGGTCGTCTCGATCTCTCGGAAGCCGAAGGCGACCGCGGTCGCTGCGTCGGCCGCCAGGAGCGCCGGATCGTCGAGCCGATTGGTGACGTGCGCCTGGATCGAGGGTGTCTTCCGGATGTGCATCTTGCGTGTCGCGAGGATGAGTTCCGCAGCATCAAGTGCAGTGACGATCTCGGCCAGCTTGGCCGGCGTCCAGCCGCGGGCCAACCGGTGGATCTCGACTCTCGGCACGCCGATGTCGACGAGCATCCGGGCGGCGTCGATCGATGGGATCGCCATCGCTTCGACGGCGACGTCGAGGTCGATACCGTGGGCGACGAGGAAGCGGTCGAGCAGGTCGAACTCATCCGGTCCGCGGCCGTCGAATTCGACCACTCGTCCATCCTCGATTCGGAGCGAGGGTCGTCGGTCGAGCACGGTCGGGAAGGCCACCAGACCGTCTTCCGGCGCCTCGGGCGACTGCCCGTCGAGCGCGCCGGGCCTGGCATCGAGCAGTGTCAGGCGCTTCCAGCGGATGCCGGCCGACCCATCGCCCGGCTGACCCGTCGCCCCGTCGCTCATCCGGTCGCGCCCATCCACGAATGATGTGGCGCGTGATGCGCGATGTCCAACCGGCCGCATCGGACGGAGGCCCGGACTCGCTCGGCGGCGCCGCTATACTCGGCCACCATGGCCGATGGAACCGTCATCATCATCGGCGGCGCGGAGGACAAGATCCGCGACCGCGTCATCCTGAGCCGCTTCGTCACGCTGGCCGGGGGTCGGGACGCCACGATCGCGGTGATCAGCACCGCGTCGTCGCTGGGCCTCGAGGCCGGCGAGCGCTATCGGGCGATCTTCGAGGAACTGGGCGTCCGGAAGGTCCGCACGCTCCACGCGATGACCCGACCGCAGGCCAACGACGAAACGACCACTCTCGCCGTCCGCGACGCGACCGGCATCTTCCTGACCGGTGGCAACCAGCTGCGACTCTCATCGACGATCGGGGGGACTCGCCTGGCCGCCGCGATCCTCGATCGCTTTCGACAGGGCGCGGCCGTCGCCGGAACGTCCGCCGGCGCGTCCGCGCTGTCCAGTCACATGATCGCCTTCGGGGCGTCGGGGGCGACGCCGAAGCACCGGATGGCCCAGATCGCAGCCGGCCTGGGCGTCCTCCCCGGGGTGATCGTGGATCAGCATTTCCAGCAGCGGAACCGCCTGGGACGGCTGCTCAGCCTGATCGCCCAGAACCCGAGCCTGCTGGGCCTGGGGGTGGACGAGGACACCGCGGGTGTCGTCGGTCCCGATCACGTGATGGAGGTGATCGGGCGCGGCTCGATCACCGTCGTCGATGGCTCCCAGTCCGAGACCGACGCCTGGGAGATCCACGGTCACCGGCCGCTCATGATCAGCGGCGTCATGCTCCATTCGCTGCCGGCCGGCTACCGTTTTGATCTCCGCCGTCGCGAGCGGGTCGCAACCCCAGTCCTGCATTCGTTGGCGGGCGGCGGAGCGGCCTCCAGCTAGTCCGATCCGGCAGGATCCGCCGCAAACCAGGAGGACCCACGTGGCCCAGACCACTCCAGCCGCCCGCCCCCGTCGCGCCACCCGGCGGGCCGAGGCAGGCACCGGGTCCGGTCCGGCTCCGACCCTCCGGATCCTGGAGACGCGCGTCCTGCGCGGCCCGAACTACTGGGCGCGCGAGCCGGTCGTCCGGATGCTCGTCGATCTCGGCGTGCTGGAGGAGTTCCCGTCCGACAGGATCCCGGGGTTCAACGACGCGCTGATCGCCCTCCTGCCGACGCTGGACGATCACGCCTGTTCGCTCGGCCGGCGTGGCGGCTTCATCACCCGACTTCGCGACGGCACCTGGGCCGGCCACGTCGCCGAGCACGTCGCGCTCGAGTTCCAGATCCTGGCCGGCACGGAGGTCCGCCACGGCAAGACCCGGGGGGCCGGCCCGGTCGGCCAGTACGATTGCATCTACGAGTATCGCGAGGAGCAGGTCGGGCTCGAAGCCGGCCGGATGGCCGTCGCCCTGGTCAACCACCTCGTAGCGCCGGACGACCCCGAGGTCTTCTTCGACTTCGCGCCGGAACTCGAACGACTGATCCGGATCGCCGAACGGCAGGCCTTCGGGCCGTCCACCCAGGCACTGATCGATGAAGCCGTCAGCCGGGACATCCCGTTCATCCGACTCGACCGTCACTCGCTCGTCCAGTTCGGCCACGGTATCCACCAGCAGCGGATCCGGGCGACCATGACCTCGCGGACCTCGGCGATCGGGGTCGACGTGGCGTCGGACAAGAGCCTGACCAATCAGTTGCTCGACTCGGCCGGCCTGCCGGTCCCGCGCGCCGCCGTCGTGACGACCGAGGACGACGCCGTGGCCGCCGCCCGCCGGCTAGGCTTCCCGTGCGTGGTCAAGCCACTTGACGGCAATCACGGCCGTGGGGTCCATCTCGACCTGCGCTCCGCGGAAGCCGTGCGGGCGGCATTCCATGGCGCGTTGGGCGAGAGCCGGGCGGGCGACGTGATCGTCGAGACCTACGTCGTCGGAAACGACTACCGCTGCCTGGTGATCGGGGGCAAGGTCGCCGCCATCGCGGAGCGTGTGCCGGCCTCCGTCATCGGCGATGGCGACACGACGATCCGGCAGCTGGTGGAGATCGCCAATTCGGATCCTCGCCGCGGCATCGGCCACGAACGGGTATTGACCCGGATCAAGCTGGACGAGGCCGCCGAGGCGCTCGTCCGGGCCCAGGGCTTCGGGCTCGATGACGTGCCGCCGGTCGGAACCCGGGTCAAGCTGGCCCTCACCGGGAACATGTCCACCGGGGGCACGTCGATCGATCGGACGAGCGAGGCGCATCCCGACAACGTCGAGATCGCCGAGACCGCGGCCCAGATCGTGGGCCTCGACGTCGCCGGCATCGACTTCATCTGCCCGGACATCGCCACCCCGGTGCGCGAGACCGGGGGTGCGATCGTCGAGGTCAACGCCGCGCCCGGGTTCCGGATGCACACCCATCCGACCGAAGGCGAGCCCCAGTACGTCGCCCGCCCGGTCATCGATTCGCTCTTCCCGGCGGGCTCGTCGGCACGGATCCCGATCATCGCGGTGACCGGGACCAACGGCAAGACGACGACCGTCCGGATGATCGCCCACATCCTGAAGCTGATGGGCCGGCGGGTCGGCATGACCTCGACGGATGGCATCGTCATCGACGGCCGGCTGATCCGGAAAGGCGACATGAGCGGCCCCAGATCGGCCCAGATGGTCCTCCAGAACCCGACCGTCGACACGGCCGTCTTCGAGGTCGCCCGTGGCGGCATCCTGCGCGAGGGCCTCGGCTACGACCGCAATGACGTCGCCGTCGTCACCAATGTCACTGGCGATCACCTCGGACTCGGCGGGATCACCTCGATCGGCCAGCTCGCCAACGTGAAGGGCGTCGTGGTGGAGGCGGTACCGCGGTCGGGGACGGCGGTGCTCAACGCCGACGACCATCTGGTCTACCGGATGGGCCGCCACTGCGCGGGTCAGGTCGTCCTGTTCAGCCTGGCCACGACGAAGGGCTAGGACGGGTTCGACCGGGTCGACGGCCATACGTCACGAGGCGGCGCCGCGTTCGTCCTGGAGCCCTCGGCCGAGGGCGAGCTGATCGTCCTCCGCCTCGGGCCTCGGACGATGCCGGTCCTCTACACCCACCTCATCCCGGCGACGTTCGGGGGCCGGGCGCGGATGAACGTCGCGAACGCGCTGGCGGCCGCGGCCGGGGCGTGGGCCGCCGGGGCCCACCTGCACGACATCCGCCAGGGTCTGCGCACCTTCACCACGTCGTTCTTCCAGGCACCGGGGCGGCTCAACCTGGTCGAGGTAGGTGGCGTGCGGGTCGTCATCGACTACTGCCACAACGTGGACGGGATGCGCCAGCTCGCCGATTTCGTCAATCGCATGATGATCGATCCGCAGACCAAGGCAGGAAGGATCGGGGCCGTGAAGGCCGAGAAGCGGACCGGTCGGGCGATCGGCGTCCTGGGGATCCCGGGCGACCGGCGCGATGAGGATCAGCGCGAATACGGGACGGTCGCCGCATCGGCCTTCGATGAGATCATCGTCCGCGAGGACAAGAACCTGCGCGGCCGGCCCGCGGGCGAGGCGGCGGCCAACGTCGTCGAGGGGATCCGGGCGGCCAGGGCCGCGGGCTCCACTCGAACGACGCGAACTGACAAAGTGCTCGAGGAGATGGCCGCCGTACGGACGGCACTCCGGCGAGCCGTCCCGGGAGACCTCGTCGTCTGCTGCGTCGATGACGCGATCGCGGTCTACCGCGAGGCGATGTCCGCGTCAGGCGCTTCTGGCGGCGGAACGGCGTTCACCGATCCAGGCGAGCTGCAGGCGCCCGAGGGCTGATCGGCGGGCGGCGCGGCGCTCCTTCCCGCGCCCGCCGTCAGACCGCTAGGTGCGCGGCAGATTCGCCTGGACGGTTCGGACGATCCCGACGATCAGGACTCCCGCGATCACGATAAGTGCGACGCTGGCCGCCATCTCCATGGGTCCCATCCTCCAGAGTGGACCGGGCCGTCCGATCCGACTGCCGGACATCATGCGCGTCGGCCGCGACCCTGTCCCGCCCGTTCTGCAGCACGCGGCGGCCGCCTTCACAGCTCAGCCGCGTCGTGGGCGTCCCTGCAGGCGCGGGACGAGCTCGGTCAGCTCCGACGCGACGTCGACCGGCCGGGCGCCAAGGCGCGCCAGCAACTCGAAGACCTCCTCGCGTTCCTCCTGGCACATCAGGACGATGACCCGCGGAGCGTCCGGCCGGCGGCCCCGGCGGCCCCGGCGGCCCCGGCGGCCCCGGCGGCCCCGGCGGCCCCGGCGGCCCCGTTCAGCTCGGCGAGGAGGGCCTCCGTCTCCGATCGGTAGACCGTGACCCCGGCGGCCGGGACGCCCGCGGCCGTGACCCCGGCCAGCAGCTCGCCCACGACCGATTCGGCCGTCCGCCCGCGGAGGTACTTGCGCGTCTCCTTGATCGCAACCCGCTGAGCCCGGCTCGCCGCGATCCGACCGATTCCGCGGAGCGTGTCGTCCGGCCGGTCGCCGGCGGTCCCGATGATCGCGGTGATCGGTGCGGCGCGGGCCGCGGCCCCGGCGGCGATCCCTTCGGCCACGTCGAGGACCGCGGCGATACCGGCCTCGTTATGGGCGAAGTCCACGATGACCACCCGCGTCCCGAGGCGGAACAGATTGAGCCGACCCGGCGATCGCTCTGCGTTCGGTTCGAAGTCGGTCAGTCCGTCGCGGACCTGGGCGATGGTGGCACCCAGCCCACGCGCTCCGCCGGCGGCGGCGAGGGCATTCGCCACGTTGTGTCGGGCCAGGCCGCCGATCGTGATCGGGACCCGGACGACCTCGGCGATCTCGCGCTCGGTCGCCCCGTCCGCCTCGACGATGACACCACGATGGACGAGATAGGCGCGCCCACCGGCGGCCTGGTGCCTCCGAACGGCCCGCGAGCCGTGGCCGCCAAGGGTGAACAGCGCGACGCGCGCTCGAACGCGTCGAGCGACGGCTGCCACCAGCGGGTCATCGGCATTGAGCACGACCCAGCCATCCGGCCGGGTGATCCGGCAGATCGTGGCCTTGACCTCGGCCAGCTCGGGGAGGGTATGGATGCCCTGGACGTCGAGGTGGTCGGACGAGACGTTGGTCAGGACACTGATGTCGTTCGATTCGTAGCCGACACCGCGCAGCACGATGCCGCCGCGTGCCGTCTCGAGCACGGCGACATCCACGTCGTGGCGCGCCAGGATCTGGTGCGCACCGCCCGGTCCGGTCCAGTCGCCCGGTTCCACCATCCGCTCATCGACCAGGATCCCATCCGAAGTCGTCGTCCCGACATGCCGGCCGCCGGCCATCAGGATGTGGGTGACCAGCCGGGCAACCGTGCTCTTGCCGTTGGTTCCCGAGATGGAGATGATCGGGATCCGCCGCTCGCTGTCGCGGATCCAGGTCGGTGGGGTGGCCCGCGCCCCGGTCAGCCGGACCTGCCACCGATCCAGCAGCCGCTGCTGGGCTCGCGTCAGCTGGGCGGTCCGTGACGGGGAGACCTCCCGACCAGCCAGGGCGACGGCCGCCTCCGCCAGGCTGAGGGCGCGCTCCGCACCGACCCACGGGAAGGTCAGGATCCAGTGTCCGGGGTCCGACGAGCGGTGCACGGCCAGGCCCTGTCGGCCCTCGCCGTGCTCGGCCCGCAGTCGGCGGATCCAGGCTGCGACCGCCGCCACGCTCTGGGGCCAGGCGTCCAAGGGCACGTTCGCACCGAGCCGGACCAGGGCATGTCGCGCGGGATCGCGCTGGCCGTAGAAGGTCCGCCGTTTGCCGACGGCGAACTCCAGCTTGACCACCGGCTCCAGCCGGTAGACATTGGGTCCCTCCAGGAGACGAGTCTCGACCAGTCGCACGGTCCGCGCAGGATACCAAGCGGGCCGCATCGCTAGACTGCGGCCATGGACGCCCCCGCCAGCCCGGCGACGCTGACTGCCTCGCCCACCACCGCCGAGCTCGATCGCCTCCGGTCGGTCGTCGCCGGCGACCTGCCGGCCTACCTCGCCGATCTCGCGCGCCTGGTCGACACGGACTGCGGGAGCTACACACCGGCCGGCGTCAACGAGGTCGGGCGCTGGACCGGAGACTTCCTCGCCGGCCTGGGGGCGAAGGTGGACTACCGCCCCGACCCGGACGGCCGCCTGGGCGACACCGTCGTCGCCACCTTCGCCGGGCTCTCCCACGGGCTCTCCCACGGGCTCTCGGGCGGGCCACGTCTCCTGCTCATCGGGCATCTCGACACCGTGTTCGACCCAGGGACCGCCGCGGCCCGGCCGTTCCGGATGGAGGACGGGCTCGCCTACGGCCCCGGCGTCGCCGACATGAAGTCGGGCCTGCTGGCCGGCCTCTACGCCCTCAAGGCCCTGATCGGTGAGCGCGGTGGCCTGCCGTTCGAACGGCTCGTCTTCGTCGCCAACCCGGACGAGGAGATCGGGTCGCCGACCTCTACGCCGCATATCCGCGCGATCGCGGCCGAGGTGGACGTCGCGCTCGTCCTGGAATGTGCCCGCGCCAACGGTGACATCGTCTCGGCGCGCAAGGGGATCCTCGACACGCGCCTGCATGTCCACGGTCGCGCCGCACACGCCGGGGTCGAGCCGGAGAAGGGCCGCAGCGCGATCCTGGAGGCCGCCAGGATCGTCACCGACCTGCATGCGCTGAACGGTCGCTGGCCCGGCGTCACCTTCAACGTCGGGGTGATCGACGGCGGCACGCGCCCGAACGTCGTGCCCGAGCGGTGCAGCCTGGAGGTGGATATCCGGGCAACCTTGCGCGACGCGCTCGAGGAGGCCGAAGCGGAGGTCCGCCGGATCGCCGAAGCGAACGTGGTCGAGGACACGACCGTCGAGTTCGAGACGATGGCGCGCTGGTGGCCCATGGAGAAGCTGGAGCGGAGCGGGCGGCTCGTCGATCATGTCCGGGAGGTCGCGCACCGACTCGGCTTCGACGTCCGGGATGCCTCGACCGGCGGCGCCTCGGACGCCAACACGACGTCGGGGATGGGGGTGCCGAGCCTCGACGGACTCGGGCCGATCGGCGGCAACGACCATTCGCCTGCCGAGTATCTCGACGTCGAGTCGATCGTGCCCCGCACGACGATGCTGGCCGGCCTGCTCCTCGCGATCGCGGCGGATGCCGAGGTCCTCGCCTGGCGCCGGAACCGGTGACCCGCCGGCTGATCTCGTCGGGCGGTCCCTGGGAGGCGACGACCGGCTACAGCCGGGCGGTCGTCGTCGGCGAGTCGTGCTGGGTCGCCGGGACCACCGACGCTGGACCCGACGGCCGGTCGCTCCACCCGGGCGACGTGGCGGCGCAGACACGCGCCGTGCTGGGGATCATCGAGGGCGCCCTGGCCGAGGCCGGCTTTACCCTCGGCGACGTGGTCCGCACCCGGATCTTCGTCACGGACATCTCGCGATCCGGCGAGGTCGGCGCCGTCCATGGCCAGGTCTTCGGCTCCATCCGGCCGGCGGCCACGATGGTCGAGGTCAGCGCCCTGATCGACCCCAGCCTGCTGATCGAGATCGAGGCCGACGCCCAGCGGGACTGAGCGATCCCGTCGGACCGTCGGGCGCGACCCACAGGCAACACCAGTCCGTCAAGACGGTGAAGGCGAGCGCCTCGCGAGGTTCGCGCGACTGACACGCGCAGTCCTGCGGCGAGCGATCGGGAATCGATGCCCACAGTCTCCGATCGCGACTGCCAGTCGCGGCCGACGCCGGCCCGGCTCCGCGGCCCGCCCGAGCCCGGCTCCGCGGCCGACGCCGGCCCGGCTCCGCGGCCGACGCCGGCCCGGCTCCGCGGCCCGCCCGAGCCCGGCTCCGCGGCCGCCCGGCCCGGCTCCGCGGCCCGCCCGCCGAGCCCCCACGCAACCGCCACGAGATCAGATCGGGAGTTCGGCCAGTCCCACGGCACGAGCCACCGCCACCAGCGCCACGCCGCCGATCAGGCCGATGAACAGGTTTCGCCGCCAGGCCGTCAGGGCCGCGCAGAGCGTGACCGCCAGCCACTCGATGCCGACGTGGAACGCGGGGGTTCCGTTGTCGTTCAGGACGACCATGACGTTGACCGCAGCGAGCGCGGCGAGCACGGCCGGGCCGATCAGGCGGAGGTATTCGAGGACCATCGCCGGCAGGCGTTCGATGCCGGGGGCGAGGAGGGGCAGGGCCCGAGACGGATAGGTCACCAGCCCCATCAGCAGGGCCAGCCCGACGAGCTCGACGCTCACGGCAGGCCCTCCTCATCTTCGGCCGGAGGGCCTGCAGACAGGCCTCCGATCGCCGCGGGCTCCACGAGATGCGTCCCCGGCGTGGCATAGCGTTCAGCCCAGGCCGGGGACCCGAGCGGCGCAGCCTCCGGCGAGGCTTGACGCGGGATGGCCAATCCCAGCAGGGGACCGCCGAGTCCGCCGACGATGACGCCGACGCCCGGTCCCGCCAGCAGGCTGACTGCCACGCCGAGGATCGCCCCGCCGAGCGCTGCGACCAGCTCGCGCCGGCCGGTCACCAGCCCGACCGCCAATCCCATCATCGCCGCCGGGAAGACCACGTCGAGACCGAGCCGGGCTGGATCGGGGATCTGCGCGCCCAGCGTCACCCCGGCGAATGTGGCCAGGTTCCACGGGATGAACGTCGAGCCGATGGCCGCCATCCAGTAGCCGCGCCGATCGGATCGACCGAGCCGCTCGAAGTGGGCGATCGAAAGGGCGAAGGCCTCGTCGGTCAGGAGGTGGGCCATCAGGGCCCGTTCCGGTCGCGGCGTCTCGCGCAGCCATGGGGCGAGGGCCGCCGAGTAGAGCAGGTGTCGTGCATTCAGCAGGGCCGTCAGGAGGATGATCCCGGGCCAGGCGAGGCCTCCGGCCACGTAGCCGATGGCGGCGAACTGGGCGGCGCCCGCGAAGACCAGCGTGCTCATGGCGACCGCCTCGATCGGCGAGAACCCCGCCTCTCGCGCCGACAGGCCGTAGACGAACCCGAAGCCCGTCGCCGAGACCGCGATCCCGAGCGCATCGATGGCCAGCCGTCGCCGGCTCGTCCGCAGTTCGATGTCGGGGGTCACCCGCTCAGGTTCGGGCGCGGCTTCAGCGCAGGAACGTCGCCGCGCAGGTCCCGTCGCAGACGACGTAGACGGCGTGCTTCTCGGCCGCGTAGCCGGCGACATGGAGCAGTCCCGCGCATCCCCTGGTCGGGCACTTCCAGACCCACCACCGATCGTTGGCGTCGAGGGGGGTAGTCTCCGCGGCGAGTTTCCCGGCGAGGCCGTCCCTCGCCGTTACGAGCTCGGCGACCCGGCTGGCGCGTTCGACCTCGGACTCGCTGGTGTACGGGTAGTTCTGGCTGACGTTCGAGGTCACGGGCCCCTCCCTGCGGGTCGGACGCGGAGTATCGCACGGCCGCGCCAGTCCCGGATCAGTAGACGGCCGGCAGCCCGGCGCTGCGTGGATCGGTGGCCGCCGCGAGCGAACCGTCGGGCGCGCCAGGGCCGCCATCTACCAGTTGGATCGCGTGTTCCAGCCCCAGGTTCGGATCGAACGGCGCGGCACGGGTAACGGAGTGCCCGACGGCCTCGAGCGCCTCGGCGACCCCGGCTCGATGGCGGGACTCGAGGCGCACCTCGATCGGTGGCGCGAAATGCCCGTCCGGCTCGACATACCAGCGCGGTGCGGAGATCGCGGTCCGGATCTCCACGCCGCCGTCGACCAGCGCGGAGACCAGCTGGGCGTGGATCTGCGGTTGCGCATCGCCGCCCATCGAGCCGGCCACGACCCATGGCTCGGCCCGGCCGCCGCGGAAGAGCATGCCAGGCAGCAGGGTATGAAGGGTCCGCTTCCCCGGCTCCAGGACGTTGGCATGGGCCGGGTCCAGGCTGAAGTAGCTGCCCCGGTTCTGATAGTGGATCCCGGTGTCGGGATCGACCACTCCGGAGCCGAACCCCTCGTAGTTCGACTCGATCAGGCTGACCGCGCTGCCCTGGGCGTCCACCGCGGCGAGATAGACCGTCCCCCCGCCGGACGGGTTGGTCGTGGCAGTCGGCAGGACCGCGCGGCGGGGGTCGATCCGATCCGCCAGCGACTGGGCGTAGGTCGGGTCGGTCAGCCGCTCCACCGGGACGTTGCGGAAGGCGGGATCGGTCAGGTGGGCATCGCGGTCGGCCATGGCCAGCTTCGCCGCCTCGATCCCGAGATGGATCCAGGCAGGATCGGTGACCCCGTCCGGCCCGAAGGCCGAGGCCGGTGGCGCCTCGAACCGGGCGAGAATGGCCAGCAACTCCAGCGCGACCAGGCCGGAGCTGTTCGGCGGATGGGTCGTGACCCGCACGCCGCGGTAGTCGATCGAGATCGGCTCGCCCCAGGTGGAAGTGTGACTGATGAGATCCGAGACGAGGATCGGCGACCCGACCGTGGCCAACGCACGCGCCTGGCGCTCACCCAAATCGCCCTCGTAGAACGCGTCGAAACCGTCGCGGACAAGGGTCTCCAGCGTCGCGGCCAGGGCCGGAAGGCGGACTCGCTCAGCGGCTCGCCAGGGTCGTCCGTGCGGCCGATAGACGTCGAAGAACCCGGCTCGCGGTCCGACCGCGGCGGCCACCGCCGGGGCCACCGCCTCGACCGATTCGATGAAGCCGTCCCAGGCCGGGAACCCGTCGCGGGCGAGCTCGATCGCGGGAGCCAGGATGGCGTCGCGCGACAGCCGCCCGAAACGCCGATGGGCGTCCCCCCACGACCGCACGGCTCCCGGCACGCTGATCGAGAGCGGTCCGCGCAACGGGATCGTGCGCCGGCCCTCCGCTCGCAGCGCCGCCGCATCCGCCCCGGCCGGCGCCCGGCCGGAGCCATTGAGCGCGAGCTGCCGACCCGACGCGGCGTCCCAGATCAGCCAGAAGGCGTCGCCGCCGATCCCGCAGCTGCCCGGGTTGAGGACCCCGAGGACGGCGTTGGTCGCGATCGCGGCATCCACCGCGGATCCGCCGGCGCGCAGGATCGCCAAACCCGCCGCCGTCGCCAGGTGATGAGGCGCCACGACTGCGCCATGGGTCCCGCGCGCCAGCGGGACGGGCACCCAGGGACGTCCATCGGCCATCAGCCGGTCCCGTCCAGGACGGCCGGCGCGGCAGGGCCGCCGACGTAGTGCTCGTGCCGGCGGAGCTGGGCGAGCGGCAGGAGCGCCACCAGCAGCATCGCCATCGTCGCCACCAGCAGACCGTCGATGCCGCGGATGTCGGCAGCCAGGCCTCCGACGAGGGCCCCTGAGATCTGCCCGACGGCGAGGAAGACCCCGTAGAGGCCCATGATCGCGCCTCGGTCGGACGGGAACCGCTCGGAGATGTCGGCGAGCAGGCCGAGGGCCGCGGGGGTGGCGCCGGCGAGCACGAACAACCCGAGCAGTGCGGCGAGCACCCCGGCGAGCGGCACGGTCGGCGACAGGCCCGATCCGTGGTTGATCGCCAGACCGCCGAGGACCAGGACGCCGCCGCCCAGGATCCCGTAGAGGATGATCGTGGTCCGTCGCATCCTGGCGAACCGGTTGCCCCAGTAGATGAGACCCACCGCGAAGATGATCCCGATCACCAGCGCGGCCAGCGAGATCTGGAGCGGGCTGAAGCCCTGCAGCAGGGCCTGGTCCGGGAAGCGCGGGTCGGCCCTGGAGAACTGGAAGATGGACTGGCTGAACCAGAGCCCGATGGAGGCGTTGACGGCGATCCAGGTCGGTGCCAGGAGCCAGACATGGGATGTCCGCAGGAGGACGCTGTAGCGCCGCAGGTCGAACCGTGGCCCGGCCCTCGCCCGCAGTGCCGTCCGCTCCTGCGCATCGTGGTCCGCGACACCAAAGCGGTAGATCAGGTACGAGATGCCGTAGAAGGCCGCGTTCAGGAAGAAGGCGGCCGGCCCAAGGGCGGAGAAGAGGAGCGGCGCCACCGCGAAGGCGGTCCCGATCCCGGCCAGCGTCACGCCCTCGAAGCGAGCCGCCGCCTTGCCGCGCAGCAGTTCGTTGCCCGCGGTGACCGCGGCGATGTAGCCCAGGATGGACGGCACGCTGGCCGCCGTCGAGGCGCCCTCGAGCACGCGCGTCCCACCGAGGATGACCAGGCTGGTCGTCAGGCCGGTCAGGATCACCGCGGCGGCTCCGAACACAGGTCCGAACAGCATCACCCGGTGGTGACCCAGGCGATCGGAGATGACCCCGAAGATCGGCGACAGGCACATCTCGGCGAGGTAGAACGACGCGTGCAGCAGCGCCAGGGTGGTCGCCGCCACCACCGGCCCGCCATGCTCGGGGAGTTTGGCGAGGTAGACCGCCAGCATCGCGCCGGTCAGGCCCGTGCTGAAGCGCAGCGTGAAGGTCCCGGCCAGGACGGCGACCAGTGAGCGATCCACCACCGAAGCCTAACGGCTCCCGGCGGGCTGGACCCGGCCCGTATGATGTCCCTCAACGTCCAGGCCAGTCGACCGGAGGACCCGAGTGATGCGTGTCGCGATCTTCACCGATTCGGCGTCCGACCTCGACCCGGCGCGCGCCGCGGCGGACGGGATCGGCATCGTCCCGCTCCTGGTCACCTTCGGGAAGGAGAGCTTCAAGGCCGGGGTGGAGCTCTCGACGGCCGACTTCTGGGAGCGGATGGTCGCCCCAGATGCCCCCTTCCCGACGACCGCCGCCTCGTCGCCGGGCGAATTCAAGGCCGCCTACGAGGCGGCCTTCGCGAGCGGTGCCGAGGCGATCGTCTCGGTCCACGTCGCGGGAACGTTGTCCGGGACGATCAAGAGCGCCCAGATCGCACGCGACATGCTGCCCGATCGCGAGATCCACGTGGTCGATTCCCAGGTCGCCTCGATGGGCGAGGGGATCCTGGCCCAGATGGCGGTCGAGTTCGCGGCCGAGGGCCGGTCGGCCGCCGAGATCGCCGAGATCCTGGAGGCGCGCGCGCAGGACATCGTGATGTACGTGGCCCTCGAGACCCTGGAATACCTGAAGAAGGGCGGGCGGATCAGCGGCGCGCAGGCGGCCATCGGCACGCTCCTCTCGCTCAAGCCGATCATCGTGGTCAAGCACGGCGTGGTGGAGACCGGCGACAAGGTGCGGACGCGCTCCAAGGCTCGCGAGCGCCTGATCCAGATGGTCTGTGAGCGGCCGGTCGAGCGGCTGGTCATCCTCCACACGGTCAGCCCGGACGTCGAGACCTTCCGCGACGAGCTCCTGGCCCGCCTCCCCGACGCTCCGCCGGTCCAGGATGTCCAGATCTCGCTGGTCGGAGCCTCGGTCGGACCCCATCTCGGTCCGGGCTGCGTCGGCGCGGCCGTCCTCCACCGAGCGTAGACCGGAGCACGAGGGCGGAGCGTCGGGGGATCACCCGCCAGGTTGCGGCAAGGTTGCGCCGAGATTGCGGACCGGTACCATCGGCCAGGTGCGGGTCGACCCTTCCCGGATATACTCGAAGCCCTGATGAGTTGCGCGTGGGTCGTCATCTGTCCAGATCGACCCGGTCACGCGCCCCGTGGGGTCGTCCGGGAGACGGCCCAGACCGACGAGGCGGTCATCAACCGCCCGACACGGAGGATCTCCTGCCCATGACCACCGAGCCCATCGCCGCCCCGATCAATGCCTGGCAGGTCGCGCAACAGCAGTTCGACCTCGCCGCCGAGCGCCTCGGGATGGACGACGGCATGCGCCGCGTCCTGCGCGAACCGCGCCGTGAGCTGACCGTCCACTTCCCCGTCCACATGGACGATGGGTCGGTCCAGGTCTTCACCGGCTACCGGGTCCAGCACAACCTGGGGCGGGGCCCAGCCAAGGGCGGCCTGCGCTACCACCAGGACGTCTCGCTCGACGAGGTCAAGGCACTCGCGATGTGGATGACCTGGAAGTGCGCGGTCGTCGGCATCCCGTATGGCGGCGGCAAGGGCGGCGTCATCGTGGACCCCAAGAAGCTCAGCCTGAAGGAGCTGGAGGGCCTGACCCGGCGCTTCACGACGGAGATCGAAGTCCTGATCGGGCCTGAGCGCGACATCCCGGCCCCGGACGTCAACACCAATGCCCAGGTCATGGCCTGGATCATGGATACCTATTCGATGCACCAGGGCTACACGGTCCCGGGCGTGGTCACCGGCAAGCCGATCAGCCTGGGCGGCTCGGAAGGCCGCAACGAGGCGACGGCCCGCGGCTGCGTCTACACGATCGTCGAAGCCGCACGCCATCTCGCCCTCGACCTCAAGACGGCGCGCGTGGCGGTCCAGGGCTTCGGCAACGCCGGGTCCATCGCCGCCCGCCTCATCGGCGAGGAAGGCGCGACGGTCGTGGCCGTCTCCGACTCCACCGGCGGTATCCACAACCCGGCCGGTCTCGACATCGCCCGGGTCGTCGGCTGGAAGAAGGAACACGGCACCGTCCAGGGCTTCCCGGGCGCCACCGACATCAGCAATGCCCAGATCCTCGAAGTCGACTGCGACATCCTGATCCCGGCGGCGCTGGAGAATCAGATCAGCGAGCGCAACGCGGGGAGGGTCAAGGCCAAGCTGATCGCCGAGGCAGCCAACGGCCCGACCACCCCCGAGGCCGACCAGATCCTGGCCCGCAACGGCGTGTTCATGATCCCGGACATCCTGTGCAACGCCGGCGGCGTGACCGTCAGCTACTTCGAGTGGGTCCAGGACCTGAACCGGGACCACTGGACGGAACTGGTCGTCAACGAGAAGCTCCGGGTGATCATGGTCAGGGCATTCGGCGAGACGCTCGAGATCGCCCAGCGCGAGTCCTGCGACATGCGCACGGCGGCCTACCTGCTGGCGGTCGACCGCGTCGCGAACGCGATGGCGATGCGCGGCCTCTACCCGTAAGCCCGGATCCACCGAACCGCCGACCTGATTCGGCTGCCGGGACACGCAAACAGGTGCCCTTCTGAACTGGGACGATGGCGTTGCGAACAGCCCAGCGACCCAGAAAGAGGAGCACCTGATAGATGCGATCATCGCACAGCCTCGACCGCCTCGATGTGGCCTTCGACGATGACCGCCTGGTGGCCGACGCGGGGCTCCT
>JBCLCL010000033.1:0-31360 GCA_038915815.1 Candidatus Limnocylindrales bacterium | reverse complement strand
TACACGCCTGCGCGTGTGTGGTGTGTCGCGGATAGATAGGGTCTGGTACGCTGTGCGGCATGTACATGCGGACCACCCGGCGGCGCAACAGCGACGGCTCCGAGGTCAGGTACCTGTCCCTCGCCCACAACGAGTGGGATCCGCTGGCCGGCCGCTCGAAGGTCCGCATCCTGTTCAACTTCGGCCGCGAGGACGAGCTCGATCCCGCGGCGATCCGGCGCCTGATCGGCTCCCTGAGCCGGGCCCTGCCGGGAGGCGAGGCGCTCGCGGCGAGCGCGCCGCCCGAGCTGCGCTTCCTCGAGTCCCGTCCCATGGGCGGCGCCTGGCTCCTCGACGGGCTGTGGGGCAGGCTCGGCATCCCCGGGATCCTCGCCCGGGCGCTGCGCGGCCGGCGGCTCGATCCAGCGGCCGAACGGGCCCTGTTCGCGATGGTCGCCAACCGGGCCCTCGCCCCCGCGTCGAAGCTCTCGTGTGCCGCCTGGGCCAGCGAGCGGGTGGTGATCAGCGGCCTCCCCGAGCTCGACGACGATCAGTGCTACCGGGCCATGGACTGGCTCCTCGAGGTCGAGGGGGAGCTCGCCGAGCAGGTGTACTGGTCGGTGGCGAACCTGCTCAACCTCGAGGTCGACCTGCTCTTCTTCGACACGACGAGCACGTACTTCGAGACCGACGAGGCGGACCCGCCCTCCGAGGGGGCACCCAACGGCTTCCGGGCGTACAACGGCCACAGCAAGGACCACCGGCCCGACCTGCCCCAGGTCGTGATCGGCCTGGCGGTGACGCGCGAGGGGATCCCGATCCGGGTCTGGACCCTGCCCGGCAACACCGCCGATATGGCGCTGATCCGGGCGGTCAAGGACGACCTGCGGGCCTGGAAGCTCGGGCGGGTCGTCTGGGTGACCGACCGGGGCTTCAGCTCGGCGGAGAACCGGCGTTATCTCCAGCGCGCCGGCGGCCACTACATCAGCGGCGAGAAGCTGCGCAGCGACTCGGCCGAGGCGAAGGCCGCCCTTGCCCGCCAGGGCCGCTATCACGTCGTGGCCGGCAACCTCGAGGTCAAGGAGGTCGTCCTCGACGCAGGCGTCATGCGCGATCGCTTCGTCGTCTGCCGCAACCCCGATGAGGCCATCCGCGACGCGGCCATCCGCGACCGGCTGCTGGGATCGCTGGAGCTCGCCATCGCGGGCAGTGACGAGCTCACCCCCGCGGCGCGCGCGAAGCTCGCCTGCGACCTGCGCGCGAAGCCCACCAACCGCCGCTTCCTGCGGGTCACGGGGGCGGGCCTGCTGCGGATCGACCGGGCGGCGGTCGCGGCCGACGCGAAGCTCGACGGCAAGTTCCTCCTGCGGACCAGCGACCCCACCCTCTCGGCCGCCGACGTGGCCACCGGCTACAAGCAGCTCCTCGAGGTCGAGCGGGCCTGGCGGGACATGAAGACCACCCTGGCGCTGCGCCCGGTCTTCCACCGCAAGGAGACCCGCATCCGCGCCCACGTCCTGCTCTGCTGGCTCGCCCTGCTGCTCGTCCGGCTCGCCGAGAACGCCACCGGGGAGACCTGGCGGAACCTCCGCTTCGAGCTCGACAAGCTCCATCTCGGGCGCTTCGTCGCACCGGCCGGTGAGGTCGCCCAGCGGACCGAGATCACCCCGCGACAGGCCGCGATCTTCACGGCCACAGGCGTCGCCGAGCCCCCGCGCTACGTCCGGGTGGCCACGCCGCCGCCGTCACCGACCGCCGACGGCTGATCTATCCCGCCCGCACGCGCCCAGCGTGTCATAGGTACACGTTCACGCTCCAGCTGCGGAATCCCGGTGCCCGCATGGATGAGCTTCAGGACCTCTGGAAGGTCATCATGGCCGAGGCCTTTCCGACAGAGGCGGAGCGTGAGCCTGGGGGAGCCCCGCGTGCCACCCTTCGGACGGCGGCACTCGGTTGGCGACTTTTGGCTGCTCTTGGCTCCGCGATCGAGACACTGGCAGGCGCTGCGGAGGCGGTGTACTCATGGAGGACGGCCGGACAGCCTACGGGCCCGAACTGCAACCTCGGCCAGTCGATACTTTCGTTCTCGACAACGGGCTCCGCATCTATGGTCGCTTCGCTTCTTCGCTTCGCGGATGCCAATAGCGCCTCGGGGCTGATGGGATACCCAGATAGGGAGGTCTTGCTCCGGCACGTGGCCAACGCGGATGCCACCCTGTTGGCGGCGAGATCCGAACACTCCGCCGCTCTCATTGCGGACGTATTCCGCATTGCGAGCGGTGTGGTGGAGGATCCGTTCTGGCGCACTTTCATGAAGTGGAAGCACGGCGCCGCAGTCACTGCGCCTGGCGTGGCTCCGATGTGGATACCCGAATCCGCAGACGTGGACGTCGAACGTACCGAGTCGAAACTCCAGACCGGGATCGTGGTCTTCGACTCTCGCGAGGAACCGGCCGTTTACGTTTGGCCGGCCGAACGCACAGACCTGATTCTCTATTCGACCTTGGCAACGCAGGTTTTGGGCGTGACGGGCCTCGTCATCGCGTCGGTACTGGCTTACGCCCGCGTTGGTTTCAACGCCCTGCAGTGGTTCGAGATTGAGGACGAACGTGCTCCCGGCGCTGAGGAGATCGCGGCTGTTGAGCGACTCTCGGCGAGCGCTTTTCCGATAGCCGCCCTCGCGGGGCAGTGGGAGCACTGAGGCCGTAGATCGTTCCAGCACCCGCGTTAGCGCCCGTTTGAACTTCGTCCTAGCCCCTGGAACGGCTTTTCGGTGAATCTCACGCACCGCCGCCAAGGCGGGTGCCATACCCTCACCATCACCTTCACGTCAACGTTAAGGTTATGGTATCGTCCGGGGGATGACCGACACCACCGAGACCCGTCTGCTGCGCATCAACGAGGTCGCCGCCGAGACCGGCCTCACGACCCGCGCGATCCGTTACTACGAGGAGATCGGCCTGCTGGAGCCGGCCGGCCGATCGGACGGTGACTACCGGCTCTACGACGAGTCCGACCTCGAGCGCCTGTTGTTCATCCGCAGCCTCCGCGATGACGCTGGCTTCTCGCTCGCCCAGATCGGCCAGCTGCTCGAGGATGACGCTGCCCGCGAGCGCAATCGCGAGCGGTTCCGCGAGACCCGCGATCCGGCCGAGCGCCGAGCACTCGTCGTCGATGCCCGCGCGCGAGTCGATCGCCAGATCGAGACTCTCGAAGCCAAGGCAGCCCGCCTCGCAACCATGATCGACGAGGCGCGGGCACGCCGACGCCACCTTGATGCCCACCTCGTCGAGCTCGATGGTGGGCCGTCGCCGCACCCCGATCGGCCCGAACCCGACCGCGGCGCGGCCGACCACGGCGCGGCCCAGCGCCGCGCGGCCCGATGATCGGTCGCGCGACGCTCGCCCGGAGCCGCCGAACCGGGTTGCGCGGCGTGACGGCCTTCCGGCATCGCAACTACCGGCTCTTCTTCACCGGTCAGCTGATCTCGCTGGTCGGGACCTGGATGCAGCAGGTTGCCCAGGCCTGGCTCGTTCTGCAGCTCACCGGCGACCCCGTCTGGCTGGGTATCGTCGCGGCCGCCCAGTTCATCCCGGTCATGGTCCTGGGCCTCTTCGCCGGCGTCGCCGCGGACGCGCTGCCCAAGCGCCGCGTCCTGCTCGGCGCCCAGACGGCCATGATGATCCTCGCCTTCGTGCTCGCGGCCCTCGTGATCAGCGGCACCGTCCAGGTCTGGATGATCGTCCTGCTGGCGTTCCTCCTCGGCATCGCCAATGCCGTGGACATGCCAGTTCGCCAGTCGTTCGCGGTGGAGCTCGTCGGGCGCGAGCACGTCGGCAACGCGGTTGCCCTCAATTCAGCGATGTTCAACGGCGCGCGGATCGTGGGCCCGGCGGCTGCCGGCCTGGCGATCGGGTTGTTCGGGGTGGCGGCCGCGTTTCTGATCAACGGCCTGAGCTTTCTGGCGGTCATCGTCGGCCTGCGGCTGATCGACGAGCGCCAACTCGAGCTGCCGACCCGGATCGCCCGCCCGACGTCGGCCCGGGCCGTCGTGCAGAATCTGGCCGAGGGCCTCGACTACGTCCGGCGAACGCCCGTCGTCCTGCTGGCGGTTATCGTCGTCGGCAGCGTTGCGACGGTCGGCATGAACTGGGGCGTTCTGATCCCCGCGTTCGCCCAGGCCGAGCTCAGGAGCGACGCAGCGGGCTACGGCTTCCTGATGGCCGCCTCGGGCGTTGGCGCGTTGCTGGCGGCACTCCTGCTCGTCTTCGGCGGCCGCCCACGACCGGCGCGACTCGCCCTCGGCGCCCTGATCCTGGGCACTGCCTCTGTCGCCCTGGCCGTCTCGCGCGTCTTCCCCGTGTCCCTTGCCCTGATGGTCGTCGCCGGGTTCGGCTCGATCCTGATGGCGGCCACCGGCAACACGGCCATCCAGCTGGCCGTCCCGGACCATCTGCGCGGCCGGGTGATGAGCGTCTACACGACGGTCTTCAGCGCCTCGGTGCCGATCGGCGGCCTCGCGATGGGTGTGCTGGCGTCGGGCTTCGGTACCTCGCTGGCGATCGGGCTCGGTGGCGTGCTGAGCGTGGCGATCGGGGTGGGGGCACTGGCGTGGGGGCGCCGCGGCGCGTTCGCCATGCCGCCTTCGAGCGCGCCCGTGACGCGCGGACTGGTGGCCGCCGCTGGCACTGCACGGCCACGTTGAAGGTCAGCCGTCCACCGCCGCGAGCGCTAGCGCCGCGTTGAGCCCGCCGAAGCCGCTGGCGCGAGGGGCAAAGGTGGTCCTCCTCACGGGCGATGATCACTCGATGCTCCACGATCCGGTCGCCCACGACCTGGCCGTCGTGCTCGTCGCCTGAGTCAGCCGGCACGTGGCGGCCATCAAGCCCCAGGCGGGACGGCGCAGTACTCAGCGCTATGATGACCTTCATGCCCGCCCAAACCGACAGGCGCGTGGTTCCCGCTGCCGACCGCTCACCGTCCAGCTGGGGGCTGGGTGACGGTCAGGCGATCCCGTGGGAGTACGCGCCCGCGCCCGAATCGAGCGACATCGTCACGCTCAGGGAGCGCTATGGCCTGTTCATCGATGGGCGCGACGTGCCCGCCTCGGACGGAGGGACCTTCGCCTCGGTCAACCCGGCCACCGAACTGACCCTCGCCCACGTCGCGAAGGCGACCGCCGCCGACGCCGACAAGGCGGTCAGGGCCGCCCGCCGTGCCCAGACCCGGCGCTGGGGGGTTCTCTCTGGCAAGGAACGCGCCAAGTACCTGTTCCGGATCGCTCGGATCCTGCAGGAGCGCTCGCGCGAGTTCGCGGTCCTCGAATCGATGGATTCCGGCAAGCCGATCAAGGAGAGCCGCGACGTGGACGTGCCGCTCGCGGCCGCCCATTTCTGGTACTACGCCGGCTGGGCGGACAAGCTCGACTATGCGTTCCCCGGGCGAGTCGCCCGCCCGCTCGGTGTCGCCGCCCAGATCATCCCGTGGAACTTCCCGCTGCTGATGCTGTCGTGGAAGATCGCGCCGGCCCTGGCTGCGGGCAACACGGTCGTGCTCAAGCCGGCGTCCACGACCCCGCTCTCCGCCCTGCTCTTCGCCGAGGTCTGCCGCGAGGCGGACCTGCCGCCCGGGGTGGTCAACATCATCACCGGTCCCGGCGAGATCGGGATGTCGCTGGTCACCCACCCGGGCGTGGACAAGGTCGCCTTCACCGGCTCGACCGAGATCGGCAAGCGGATCGCCCGCGGTGTGGCCGGCACGGACAAGGCGCTGACCCTCGAGCTTGGCGGCAAGGCCGCCAACATCGTCTTCGACGATGCGCCGCTGGACCAGGCGGTCGAGGGCATCGTCAACGGGATCTACTTCAACCAGGGCGAGGTCTGCTGCGCCGGGTCGCGCCTCCTCGCCCAGGAGTCGATCGTTGAGCCGCTGATCGACAAGCTCAAGGACCGTCTCTCGACGATCCGGGTCGGCGACCCGCTCGACAAGAACACGGACGTCGGGGCGATCAACTCGAAGAGCCAGCTCGAAAAGATCACCGAACTCGTCGCGTCCGGCGTGGCCGAGGGCGCCGAGCTCTATCAGCCGGCCTGCGACCTGCCAGAGCGCGGCTACTTCTTCCGCCCGACCCTCTTCACCAACGTCGCCCAGAGCCATCGGATCGCCCGCGAGGAGATCTTCGGGCCGGTCCTCTCCGTCCTCACCTTCCGGACCCCGGACGAGGCCATCGAGAAGGCCAACAACACGGTCTACGGCCTGTCGGCTGGCGTCTGGACCGACAAGGGCTCGCGCATCCTGGAGATGGTCAGCCGGCTGCGCGCCGGCGTCGTGTGGGCCAACACGTTCAACCGGTTCGACCCGACATCGCCGTTCGGCGGCTACAAGGAGTCCGGGTTCGGGCGCGAGGGCGGGCTGCACGGGCTGCTGGCCTACGTCCGGCTGGAGGATCGCTGATGGCGGATCGTCGGGCGTTCGTGATCCCTCCCGGCGGCGGCCCGTCGGTCTGGTCGCTGGGCGGCCGATTCACCGAGAAGCTCGGCGGGGCGGCCGTGGATGGTCGGCTCGCGCTCGTCGAGGCGCTGGCGACGCGGGCGACAGAGCCGCCGCTGCACATCCACCATCGTGAGGATGAGGCCTGGTACATCCTGGACGGCCAGATGACGTTCCATGTCGGCGATGAGGTGCTCACCGCGACCGCGGGATCGTTCGCGTTCGCGCCAAGGGGGATCGCCCACTCGTTCACGGTGGACGTGGAGCCCACGCGAGTCCTGGTTCTCGTCACCCCGAGCGGGTTCGAGCGGTTCGCGATGGAGCTCGGTGTCCCGGCGGTGGGCGACGAGCCACCGATCGGCCTGACCATGCCCGGTCCGGAGAGCCTGGGGCCGGTCGCCGCGCGCTACGACATCGAGATCGTTGGACCGCCCATCCGCTCCTCTCAAGGGACGGAGCGCTGACGTGGCGACCCGTCAGGCGCGCCCGACGCGAGCGCGGCCGACCGTCCCGGTGCCCGCCGCGCCGGCCAGGATCGAGGTCCGCAAGACCTACAAGCTCTACATCGGGGGCGCCTTCCCGCGCACCGAAAGCGGCCGCTCGTATCTCGTGGCAGGGGCCGACGGTGCGCCGCTCGCCAACGCCTGCCGCGCATCTCGCAAGGACCTGCGCGACGCGGTTCGTGCGGCCCGCAAGGCTTTCGAGGGCTGGTCTGCCAGGACGGCGATGAACCGGGGTCAGGTCCTCTATCGGGTCGCCGAACTGATGGAAGGTCGCCGCGAGCAGTTCGTGGCCGAGGTCTCGGCGGCGGAGGGGCTGACCGGCGCGGCAGCCCGGGTCGTGGTCGATCGGGCGATCGATCGCTGGGTCTGGTATGCCGGCTGGGCGGACAAGATCGGCCAGGTGCTGGGATCGTCGAATCCGGTCGCCGCGCCCTACTTCAATTTCACGATTCCCGAACCGACCGGGGTGGTCGGCGTGGTCGCCCCGGAAACCTCATCGCTGCTCGGGCTGGTCAGCCGGCTCGCGCCGCCCCTGGTGACCGGCAACACGGTCGTGCTCCTCGCCAGCGAACGCCGTCCGCTCCCCGCGGTGACCCTCTCCGAAGTCCTCGCCACCTCCGACGTCCCCGGGGGCGTCGTCAATGTCCTGACCGGCCGCAGGGGCGAACTCCTGCCGGTCCTCGCCGCCCACGAGGACGTCGACGCCCTTGATACCTGGGGCGTCCCGGACGAGCTGCGGCTGGAGGTCGAACAGAGCGCCGCCGAGGACATCAAGCGCCTTCTGCGGAGGCCGACGACCGTCGCCGAGGCACGCTTCGACTGGCTCGATGACGCCGCCTCCGAGCGCCCCGAATGGATCGCCGCCTTCCTCGAGATGAAGACGGTCTGGCACCCGATCGGGGGCTGACGATGGCTGTCGGGACCGGGGGCGGGCGCCCGCGAGGACGGCCGAATGGGGCGGTCACCGAATCCAGGGCCGTGGAGCGGCGGGTCTTCGTCCATGCCTCTCCCCGCACGGTCTGGGCGACGCTCCACGACCCGGCCGCCACGAGTGCCCTCTTCCCGGAGCTGCGCCTGGGCCCCGCCGTCCCGACCTGGCCGGCGGCCGCCACCACCCGAACCGCCCGGGCGCGCCTCGGCCTGCTGCGCGACCTCGCCCGGGTCGAGAGCCTGGAGGCGAGACCGGACTCCAGCTTCCGCCTGCGGGTCACGGCATCGGGCTTCGACAGCGAGTGGAGCTGGCGCCTGGAGCCGGTCGCCGGCGGGACGCGGGTGATCCATGCCGCGTCGTTCGAGCCGTTCGATCGCTGGACCGGCATCCTCGTCCGTCTCGGCCGGGCGTCGCTGGCCAGCCGGGTCGAAGCCCATCTGCGGGTCCTCAAGGAGCGAGCCGAAGCGTCCGAACGCGGGACGACCCAGGCCTCGTCAACAACGTCGCCTCCGCGAACCTGAAGGCAATCACGTGACCGCGGTCATCCTCACCCAGGCGCTGACCAAGACCTACGGGATCCACCGTGGGATCACCGAGCTGGACCTCGACGTTCAGGAGGGCGAGATCTTCGGTTTCCTGGGGCCCAATGGCGCGGGCAAGACGACGACGATGCGCGTGCTGCTCGACCTGATCCGTCCGACCAGCGGGCGGGCGGAGGTCTTCGGCATCGAGACTACCGCGGATCCGGTCGCCATCCATCGGCGGGTCGGCTACCTGCCCGGCGAGTTCGACCTGTACGACCGGCTGACCGGGGCGGACACGCTGACCTACTTCGCCAACCTGCGCGGCGGCGTCGACCGGGTCTACGTCGCAGCGCTGATCGAGCGGCTGGACCTGGATCCGAGCCGGCGCTTCCGCGAGTACAGCAAGGGCAACAAGCAGAAGGTGGGACTGATCGTCGCCCTGCAGCACAAGCCGGACCTGCTCATCCTCGATGAGCCGACCGCTGGTCTCGATCCGCTCATCCAGCAGACCTTCTTCGAGATCGTCCGCGAGACGCGCGCCGACGGTCGGACCATCTTCCTCTCTTCGCACATCATCGACGAGGTGGATCGGACCTGCGATCGCGTCGCGATCATCCGCGAGGGGCGACTGGTCCAGGTGGACCGCATCGAGGCGATCCGGCGGCTCGCCTTCCACCACGTCGAGCTGTCGTTCACGACGCCCGTCGCGCCGGCCGTCTTCGAGGCCATCGACGGCGTGAGCGGAGTCGTCGTCGATGGCACGACGGCGCGGATGCGGGTCACGGGTCCGATCGGCGCGGTCATCGCCGCGGCGGCGCCCCTCGGCCTCGTGGATGTCGTGAGCCGGGAGCCGAACCTCGAGGACGTCTTCCTGGCGCAATACGGCGCATACGGAGTCACGGTCGCCGATGCGCGCTGACGTCAGGGCCGCCGGGGCCTGGCGCGAGTCCCGGACCATGCCGTGGTTGCGGGAGATGGGCCTCGGGAGCGTCTACGCCAAGACCTTCCGCGACAGTCGCCGGGCCGCCCTGGTCGTCGGCGGCGTGGCGGGCCTGTTCATGCTCGGCACCGGGGCTCCGTTCGGCACGGCAGCGGAGTTCTCCACGATCGAGCTGCGGCAGCAGTTCGTCAACGCCATACTGGCCCTGCCGCTGGCCTTGCGCGGCCTGCTGGGCGAACCGATCGACCTCGAGCACCTCGGGGGTTTCCTCTCGTGGCGGATCGGCAACACGCTGCCCGTGGTGTTCGGCCTCTGGTCCGTGATCGCCCTCTCCGGCACGCTCGCGGGCGAGGCCGCCAAGGGCAGCCTGGACCTGCTCGCCTCGACCCCGCTGAGTCGACGTTCGATCGCCCTCCAGAAACTGGGCGGCCATATCACGGCCCTGGCGCTGGCCATGACGATCTTCGCGTTGATGACCTGGCAGGTCGGCCAGCGGTTCGCGCGGTTGCCCGGCGACGAGATCTCGCTTGGTGCCGCCTTCGGTCAGGCCGTGCTCTTCGGGTTCCTCATGCTCGCCTCCGGATCGGTCGCGTTCGCCGCCGCTCCATTCCTCGGGCGGACCCGCGCTCTGGGACTCGGCCTGATCGCCCTGTTCGGCAGCACGCTCATCCACGCCTATGCATCCCTGTCGCCGCTGATCGAGGCCCTGACCCCGCTGTCATGGGAGACGTGGACCGCCGGCCACCGGCCGCTGGCCGGGGTGATGGATTGGCCGTCGGTCGGGCTGCTGGCGCTCGCCTGCACGCTCCTGCTTGCCGTCGGCGTAGCGGGATTCGAGCGGCGGGACCTCGGGAGTGCCGTGGCGCTCCGCTGGCTGCGCCTCCCGTCGCTGCCGGCCGGCATCGGCGGACCCCTCCGCCGTCAGGCGGCCGATCGGACCTCCGTCGCGCTGGCGTGGGGCCTCGGCGTCGGGCTCTACGCGTCGCTCATCATCGCCTCGGCCGACGCGTTCGCCAGGAGCATCGGTTCGCTCCCGCAGATCGTGGCCCTCGTCCGACAGATCTACCCCGACATCGACTTCAGCCAGCCGTCGGGCATCCTCCAGTTGACATTCTTCGGCTTCGCTTCGCTCATGGTCAGCCTCGCCGGCGCGAGCTTCGTGGCGGCCTGGTCCTCCGATGAGACCGGCGGGCGGCTCGCGGTCGTCATGTCGGCGCCGCTCGGCCGCGCCCGCTGGATGATCGCCAGCGGCCTCGGGGTCATGGCGGCGATCGCGATCACCACGGTCACCCTCGCGACGATCGTCGGCGCCGCCGTGCTGACCCAGGGCGGCGATCTCGCCACGCCGGTCGCCGGCGCCGCGATCATCGGGCTGGCCTCGGCTGCCTTCGCCGGGATCGGCCTGGCGGTCGGCGGGGTCGTGCGTGCCTCGCTGGCGGCGCCCGCGGCGGGATTCGCCGCGATCGCCACGTTCCTGCTGGACACCCTGGGGGCGGCCCTGAAGCTGCCCGACCCCGTCCTCCAGCTCAGCCTGTTCAAGCACCTCGGCCAACCGATGGCCGGCGCCTTCGACCCGGTCGGGATCGTCGCGGCCGTCGTCCTCGCGCTTGGCGGCCTGGTCGTCGGCGCCTGGGGCCTGCAGCGGCGGGACCTGGACAGGTAACGTCCGCGAGTGGACCCCTTCATCATCGGCCTGGTCGCCGTCTCGGCACTCCTCCACGTCGCCTGGAACATCCGACTCAAGACCGCGGGCGACCCACTGCGGACCGCGACGGTCGGCATGCTGGCGGCCTCGATCGGGATCGTCCCGGTCGGCATCGCGGCATGGCTGCTGGCTGGGCAGCCGGAGATCCCGGCGCTCGGCATCGCGCTCGGGTTGATCTCTGGCACCGTTGAGGCGGCCTACTTCATCCTGCTCTCCGCCGCGTACCGCCGGGGCGACCTGTCCGTCGTCTATCCGATCGCCCGCGGGACCGCGCCGCTGCTGGCGGTGGCGGTCGGGGTGGGCCTGCTCGGGGAGCGCCTGGGTGCTGCCGGATCGCTCGGCGTCGCGGCGCTGCTCGCGGGATTCCTGGTCCTCCAGCGGCCGTGGCGTGCCCTGTCCGCTCGTCGGTCCGGCACGGGCGGGGGGTTCGACCCGGCGATCGGCTTCGCCCTCGCGACCGGCGTGACCATCGCGACCTACAGCGCCCTGGACCGGGTCGGTACCCGCCTGATCGACCCGCTCCCGTATGCGGCCATCCTGTGGGTCACGACATCGGTGGTGCTCGTCCTGTGGGTGCGGTTCGTGGCGCGCTCCGGGGCCGTCCTCGGGGGTGGCGCCGCCGAGGTGCGCCACGCCGCTGTGGGGGGTTGGCTGACCCTTGGCGCCTACGTGCTGATCCTGTTCGCCCTCTCCGTCGCGCCGCTCTCGGGCGTTGCGCCGCTGCGCGAGTCGGCGACGGTCTTCGCGGCCGCGTGGGGGTCCGTGCGCCTCGGCGAGGCGGTTAGCCGGCGCGAGGCCGGCCGTCGGATCGGGGCCTCGCTGCTCATCGTCGGCGGCGCGATCCTGCTGGCGGTCGGCGATCGGATCCTGGGGGCGCAAGCCTGACAGACGCTGCGGGCCCGCTCGATCAGCCGCCGAGGCGGCCGGGATCCCCGACCTACGCCGCCTCGATCGGCGGCACTCGCCCGAACAGCCGCCGCTTCCCGAACCGGCTGTGGACGAGCGCCACGCCGCCGACCACGAGCGCCGTTCCCACGAGGAGCCGCCCGTCGATCGGTTCCTGCAGGACGAGGTACCCGAGGATGATCCCCACCACCGGGATCACGTAGGCCACCATCGTGGTCCGCGTCGCGCCCCATGTGGCGAGGAGCCGGAAGACAGCGAGATAGGCCAATCCTGAGCCCAGGATGCCGAGCCAGACGATGGAGAAGACCGCCTCTGCATCCGGACGTGCCTCCCACGGGCGCTCCAGGACGATGGCGATCACCCCCGAGATCAGCATCGCGAAGGTCACCTGGGAGACGGCCGGGATCAGCGGTGCGACGCCGCGCATGTTGCGCCGCGAGTAGACGGCTCCGACCGCGTAGCTGAGCGCCGCCCCGAGCAGGGCGAGCTCGCCGGTGAGGTCCGCACCGGCGACGGACAGGTCATGGCTGGTCAGGACCACCACACCGACGAATCCCACCGCGAGCCCGACCACGCCGTTGACCCGGATCGGCTCGTCATGGAGGAAGAGCGGCGCGATGACGATGACGAAGAGGGGAACGGCGGAGGTGAGGATCGCCGCGATGGACGAATCGACCGACTGCTCGGCCCAGGTGATGAGCGCGAACGGGATCACGATGTTCACCACCGCCATGACGACCAGGTGCCCGTAGAGCCGCGGCTCCCGCGGCAACGCCTGGCCGGTGGCGCGGACCACGACCCAGAGCAGCGCAGCCCCGATCGCCAGGCGGAGGGCGACCAGGGTGAACGTCCCGAAGTCGTCCACGGCGAGCTTGATGAAGAGGTAGCTCGAGCCCCACATCAGGCCGAGGGCCAGGAATATCAGCCATTCGGTTCGCGTCGCTCGGCTGGTCATCGGGACATCATAGCCGTTGGCCTAACGCGGTACTCCAAGTCATGCTACGATACCACCCAGAACCATGGCGGGGCGAGAAGCGTCCGGTCTGAACGGTCCCTGACGAGACGCGTATCACGGACCCGGGAGTACCATGACCGAGTGATTGGAGGTGCCACGTGCGGCCGCCGATCGGCGCCGAGCCGGCATCCGGAACGAGACTTCCATCGATCGCCTTCCTGGCGACATACGTGCCCCGGCAATGCGGGATCGCCACGTTCACCCGCGACCTCGTAGAGGGGCTCCGGGCCGATGGCCGGCCGGACGACGGACTCCGCGTCGTCGCCCTGGAGCGCCGCGGTGACCGGCTCGCGTATCCGCCGGTGGTGCGCCACCGCCTGTCCGAGGGCGACCGGGCCGAGTACCGCCGCCTCGCCGCCAGGCTCGAGGCCGACGGGGTCGAAGTCGTCTGCATCCAGCACGAGTACGGGATCTTCGGCGGCCCGAGCGGCGCGTACCTTCTGGACTTCCTCGATGCGCTGACGGTCCCTGTCGTCACCACCCTCCACACGATCCTCGCCCACCCGACCCCGCTCCAGCGACGGATCCTCGCGCGGCTCGCGGAGCGATCCGCGCGGCTCGTGTCGATGTCCGAGCGCGGCCGGGCGATCCTCGTCGAGGGCTACGGCGTCCCGATCGACCGGGTGGCGGTCGTCCCGCACGGGGTGCCGGACTTCAAGGCCCTGGATCCGGCGCTGGCCAAGGCGCGTGTCGGCGTGGGCGACGGTCCGCTCATCCTCAGCTTCGGCCTGCTCGGACCGCACAAGCGACTCGGGCTCGTCATCGACGCGCTCGCCCGGATCGGTGGGGACGTGCCGGAGGCGCACTACGCGGTTGTCGGGGCGACCCACCCGGAGATCCGCCGGAGGACCGGCGAGGCCTACCGCGAGGAGCTCGCGGCGCAGGCTGCCCGGCTCGGGCTGGAGGGCCGAGTCCACTTCGTGGATCGCTACGTCGACGACGCCGAGCTCGCGACTTGGCTGTCGGCCAGCGACATCTTCGTGACGTCCTACGGGAACGCCCAGCAGATCAGCTCGGGGACGCTGGCCTACGCGCTCGCCGCGGGGACCGCGGTCATCTCGACACCGTACGAGCATGCGATCGAGCTCCTCGGCGATGGCCGCGGTGTCCTCGTCCCGTTCGACGACGCCGATGCGCTCGCGGAAGCGCTGACCCGGCTGCTCGCCGACGAGGGCGGCCGAGAGGCTCTCCGGCGACGAGGCCGAGCGCTCGGCCGGACGATGATCTGGCCGCGGGTCGCGGAGCGCTATGGCGGGCTCTTCGCGGCGGTCGTCACGGAGCAGGGAAGGCCCGCGCGGGAGCCCGTGGGCATCGCGATCCGGCCCGCGGGAGGGGTCGCGCCCTGGCGCCGCCCGGTCGCCGACGGCGGTCAGCCGCCGCTGGAGGTCCCGGAGGACCTGCCCACGCCCGAGGAAGTCCCAACCGCGACCCGGCGCCACCTCGATGAGCTGAGCGATCGCGTCGGGATCTTCCAGTTTGCCGACGGTCGCCGCCCCGATCCGACCCACGGCTACTGCACCGACGATGTCGCCCGGGTGCTCCGGGTCGACCTTCGCCACGCTGCGACGGAAGCGGGCCCGATCGTCGCTGCGGCGACCCGCCGCGAACTCGCGTTCCTCCAGGCGGCGTTCGACCCGCTGACCGGCAGGTTCCGGAACCTCCGGACGAGCGACGGCCGCTGGCTCGAATCGATCGGCTCGGAGGACGCCCACGGCCGGGCCGTCCAGGCGCTCGGCGAGGCGATCGCCCGAAGCCACGATCGGGCGGCCGCGGCCGCCGCCCGGCAGCTGTTCATCGCGGCGCTGCCGGCAGCCCTCGAGCTCGGGCACGCACGGCCCTGGGCATATGCGCTCCTGGGCTGCGCCGCGGCCCTCGAAGGCGAGCTCTCGACGCCCCAGGCCCGGCCGGCCCTCGAAGCCCTCGCCGAGCGGCTGGCGGCCGCCGTGGAGCGGGCACGCGCGGTCGACCCGGCCTGGCCGTGGCCGGAGACGCCGGTCACCTACGACAACGGGATCGTGCCCGAGGCACTGATCGTCGCCGGCGTCCGACTCGAGCGGCCCGAGCTGGTCGCCCTCGGGACGTCGGTCCTCGATTGGCTGCTCGTCGCCGGGACTGGGCCCGAAGGCCGTCTCCGACCGGTCGGCAATCGCGGCTGGTGGCCGCACGGCGGCCGTCCCGCGCCCTGGGACCAGCAGCCGATCGAGCCCGCCTCTCTCGTGTTCGCCGCGGCCGCCGCCCTGGAGGCGACCGGCGAGGCGCACTGGGCGAAGGCGGCAACGCAGGCCTACCGCTGGTTCCTCGGCGCGAACGACCACGGGATCGCCCTCGCCGACCCGGACCGCGGCGCCTGCTGCGACGGCCTCGGGGCGGACGGGGTGAACCGGAACGAGGGCGCCGAGTCGACCCTGGCCTGGCTCCTCTCCGTCGAGCGGATCCGGGAGCTCCGTCAGGGGCGCTCGGAGAACCGTCGACGATCCGGCTTGGGGCAGGACCGGATGTACGTGACGACGTCGGACAGCCGCGCGGTCGCGATGGCGACGCTCGAGTCCGCGGCGCCGTAGTAGATCCGGAGGTCGTCCGTCGCCGGGTCGTGGACCCAGCCACACGGGAAGACGACACCTGCGACGTCGCCGGCCTGCTCGTACGGCTCGACCGGCCCCATGACCCACTCGTCGCTCCGGTGGAGCACGATCCCTGGATCGTCGAGGTCGAGGAGGGCGAGGCCAACCCGGTAGAGCGCGCCGCTCGCCGTGTAGCGGACGCCGTGGTAGAGGATGAGCCAGCCCTCGGGCGTCTCGAGCGGCGGCGGCCCGACGCCGATCTTCCCGGCATCCCACCACGCCCCCTCGCGGGCGTGCATGAGGAGCGAGTGGTCGCCCCAGTGGCGGAGGTCGGGCGAGTAGGAGACCCAGATGTGGGCCCCGCCGGCGTGCGGTGTCGGGCGGTGGATGAGCGCCCAGCGACCGCCGATCCGGCGCGGGAAGAGCGCCGCGTCCTTGTCCTCCGGCGGCATCGCCGGGCCGAGCCGGGTGAACGTCCGGAAATCGCGGGTCATGGCGAGCGAGACGAGCGGGCCGCGCCGACTGAACGCCGTGTAGGCGATCCCATATTCCTCGCGTTCGGGGAGCCAGGTGACCCGGGGGTCCTCGACCCCCCAGACCTCCTCGGGATGTCGCTTCGGGTCGGAGGCGAAGGTCGGCTGCGGGTCGATCCACCAGCCGTGGATCCCGTCCGTGCTCCGGGCGACGGTCAGGTGGGAGAGACCCCGGAGGTCCTCCACCCGGAGCAGAAGCACCGTGTCCCCATTGAGTTGGGCAGCACCCGGGTTGAACACGGAGTTCGCCGGATAGGGTAAGTCACCGGCGGTGATGATCGGGTTCGCCGGAAACCGCCTGAACAGCGTCGCACCACCCATCGCGGGTGGAGTCTAACCCAGCCCACAGCCGGCCACGGGCCGAACGGGAGCTCCGGCGTCCTGGCGGTCCGCGCGCGTGGCTCTCGTCCGGCGCATGACCTGACCCATACTGTCCAGGTTCATCCGCCGTCACACCGGGGGACGTCGCCAATGGCCGCAGGCAGCAGGGTCACGGCCGCCAACCTCGGATTCGAGGCGAAGCTCTGGCAGACCGCCGACGCCCTGCGCAACAACATGGACGCCGCCGAGTACAAGCACGTCGTCCTGGGCCTCATCTTCCTCAAGTACATCAGCGACGCCTTCGAGGCGAAGCACGCCGACCTCGAAACCCAGCGGGCCCAGGGCGCCGAC
The DNA here is from genome assembly GCA_038915815.1 of Candidatus Limnocylindrales bacterium. Lineage (GTDB taxonomy): Bacteria > Chloroflexota > Limnocylindria > Limnocylindrales > CSP1-4 > SPCO01. Next base: position 14,602 of record JBCLCL010000033.1, on the reverse strand, counting down.
CCGGAAGACCCCGACGAATACCGCGCTGCCAGCATCTTCTGGGTGCCCCGCGAGGCCCGCTGGCAGCACCTCAAGGCGAGCGCCCCGCAGCCCACCATCGGCACCCTCGTCGACGACGCGATGACCGCCATCGAGCGCGACAACCCGAGCCTCAAGGGCGTGCTGCCCAAGGACTACGCCCGGCCCGGGCTCGACAAGCAGCGCCTCGGCCAGCTCATCAACCTCGTCTCCGACATCGCGCTGGGGGCCCCCGCCGATCGGGCGAAGGACACGCTCGGCCGGGTCTACGAGTACTTCCTGGCCCAGTTCGCCAGCGCCGAGGGCAAGAAGGGCGGCCAGTTCTACACGCCGTCGCATGTCGTGCGCGTGCTGGTCGAGATGCTCGCCCCATACCGGGGCCGCGTCTACGACCCGTGCTGTGGCTCGGGCGGGATGTTCGTCAGCAGCGAGAAGTTCATCGAGGCCCACAGCGGCAGGCTGGGCGACATCAGCATCTACGGCCAGGAGTCCAACTACACCACCTGGCGGCTGGCGGCGATGAACCTGGCGATCCGCGGGATCGACGCCCAGATCGCCCACGGCGACACGTTCCACAACGACCGCCACCCCGACCTCAAGGCCGACTACGTCCTGGCCAATCCGCCGTTCAACGACAGCGACTGGCGGGGCGAGCTGCTCAAGGACGACCAGCGCTGGGCCTACGGCACTCCGCCGGCGGGCAACGCCAACTTCGCCTGGGTCCAGCACTTCATCCATCACCTGGCGCCGACCGGGATCGCCGGCTTCGTGCTGGCCAACGGCTCGATGTCGACGAACCAGTCGGGCGAGGGCGAGATCCGCCGATCGATCATCGAGGCCGACCTCGTCGACGCCATGGTGGCCCTGCCCGGCCAGCTCTTCTACTCCACCCAGATCCCGGTCTGCCTCTGGTTCCTCGCCCGCGACCGGCGCAACGGCCGCTTCCGCGACCGGCGCGGCGAGACCCTCTTCATCGACGCCCGGAAGATGGGCTCGATGGTGGACCGCACCCACCGCGAGCTGACCGACGAGGACGTCGCGACGATCGCCGGCACCTACCACGCCTGGCGTGGGGACGAGGACGCGGGCGAGTACGCCGATGTGCCGGGCTTCTGCCGGGCCGCCGCGCTCGACGAGATCCGGAAGCATGGCCACGTCCTCACCCCCGGCCGCTACGTGGGCGCCGCGGCAGCAGAGGAGGACGCCGAGCCGTTCGACGACAAGATGCGCCGGCTGACCGCGTCGCTGCGCGAACAGCAGGCCGAGGGCGCCCGGCTCGATTTGGTGATCGCCGCCAACCTGGTGGAGCTCGGGTATGGCGAGTGAGTTCACGGGCACTGATCTCGGGAGCCTGTTGTCGTTCTCGAACGGCCGCTCCAGTCCTGATCGCGCCGATGGTCTGCCTTATCCGGTGTTCGGATCGAATGGAATCATCGGGTACGCAAACGAGACGAACGCTGCTGCCAACTCGATCGTCATTGGTCGCGTTGGCAGCTACTGCGGCTCACTCTACCTCAGCAAGCACCAATGCTGGGTCACTGATAACGCGATCCGCGCTACTGCTCGCGACGGCAACGATCCTCGATTCCTGTTCTATCTGCTCGGCACGCTGAGTCTGAACAACTGGCGAGCTGGCTCCGGCCAGCCACTGCTAAATCAGGAGATCCTTGGGGGGATTCCAGCAGCAGTTCCGGAACCCGCCGAACAACGCGCCATCGCCCACATTCTCGGCACCCTGGACGACAAGATCGAGCTGAACCGGCGGATGAACGAGACCCTGGAGGCGATCGCGCGGGCCCTCTTCAAGTCCTGGTTCGTCGACTTCGACCCCGTCCGCGCCAAGGCCGAAGGCCGCGACCCCGGCCTGCCCGCGCACCTCGCCGACCTGTTCCCGGACTCGTTCGAGGATTCGGAGCTGGGGGAGATCCCGACGGGGTGGCGGGTGAGGGGCTTGGACGAGATCGCGACGTACTTGAACGGGCTCGCCTTGCAGAAGTACCCACCAGACGACAGCGGCTCTTTGCCCGTGATCAAGATCGCTCAGCTCCGAGCCGGCCACACAGACGGCGCAGACCGAGCCAGCCCGGACATTCCGCCGGCCTATGTCGTCGAGGATGGAGACGTCCTGTTCTCATGGTCAGGCAGCCTGGAAGTTGAAATCTGGTGCGGCGGTCGAGGGGCGCTGAACCAGCACCTGTTCAAGGTCACGTCCGACCGGTTCCCGAGGTGGTTCTGCTTCTTCTGGACACGCGACCACCTCCCCGACTTCCGCGGTATCGCCGCCGGGAAGGCCACCACGATGGGCCACATTCAGCGTGGCCACCTGAGCGCCGCGAGAGCGCTCGTGCCCCCACCGCGGCTGGTTGAGGCGATGTCCGCGCACTTCGAGCCACTGCTCGATGATCTGATCGCCGGACGACTGCAGTCCCGCACCCTAGCCGCCCTCCGCGATGCGTTGCTTCCCAAGCTCATCGCGGGCGAGCTCCGCGTCAGTGATGTCGAAGGCTCAATGGGAAGCATGCAGTGATCAACAAGATCCTCAAGATCCAGAATGTCGGCCTACTGCAGGATGCCGTCCTCGGTGGGGCCGTCGACCTTGCCCAAATCACCGTGATCTACGCGGAGAACGGCCGCGGCAAGTCGACCTTCGCGGCAATCATGCGGGCCTGCGGTTCCGGTGACGGAGCTCGACTCAATGCCCGACGGACCATCGACTCGCCGGGTTCGCCTCAGGTCTCCTTGCTCTTCGACAACAGGCAACCGCTCGTTCTCAAGAACGGCGCTTGGTCCGGCCCGCGTCCCCCGATCGTCGTCTTCGATTCGGAATTCGTTGATCAGAATGTGTACTCGGGACTTGAGGTACGAGCCAACCACCGGCAGTCTCTTCTCGAGTTCGCCCTTGGGGCGCAGGCTGTGCAGGCGAAGCAGCGCGTCGATCAGCTAGCGAAGCAAATTGACGCGCAAACGCGGAGACGTACTGACGCCCTCAATAGCCTGAAGGGCTACGCGTTACCGCTCGCCTTGGATCAGTTCCTCGTGCTACCAGTGACCTCCGACGCGCAGCAACAGCTTGATGGGCTTCGGAAACGACTCGAGGCTTCGAAGCGAGCGCAGCAGCTAGTCGCCCGCCAGGATCCGAGACCACTCCAGCGCCTGGAGTTCGATGCCCGGAAGGCCTTCGACTTGCTCGGGCGACAACTCGAAGACGTCGAGGAGACAGCTGAAGCCGCAGTCTTGGCCCATGTCGACGCGCACAGGGCCGCGGGGCTCGAGGACTGGCTGAGCCGGGGTCTTGACTATCTAGACGTGGACGAGTGCCCGTTCTGCGGCCAGCCCATTGGGGGCATCGAGCTAGTGAGAGCGTACCGCTCCTACTTCAACCAAGCGTACGGTGATCTGAAGCGCGATGTGACGGCGCTCGAGGGCCGGATCGACGCAGCGCTTGCTGACAGCCAGATCGTGGCGGCCCGCGACGCCGCCACGGCAAACACTGCGCGAATCGAGGCGTGGAAGGACCTGTTCGACCTCCGCGCGCCGACTCTTCCCGCCGACGTCCTGCTCACATCGCTTCAGAGAACACGGAGCCACCTGCTCCAGCTCGTATCCACGAAGGGTCAGGCTCCCCTGTCTCCCGCTGGCACGGACGCCGACTTCCAATCGGCTGCGGACACGCTTGCCTCCATCAATGGCGCGGTCGCCGCCTACAACTCTCAGATCGCGGCCCTCGTCGCGGCGATCACTGACCACAAGCAGAAGTTGGTCGCGGAAGACTCGGGGGCGCTTCAGGGGGAAATCACCAGGCTCGAAGCCGCACTCCGGCGGCACCTACCCGACGTCGTGACGGCCGCGGCCGAATACCAATCCGCAGACGCTGAGCGAACGCGGCTTGATGAGGAGAAGATCCGGGAGCGGAGTCAGAGCGACGCCCTGATGCAGGCGACGCTCCGGAAATACGAAGCAAGCCTGAACAATCTGCTTGCGAAGTTCGGCGCTGCCTTCTCCATCGAGCGGTTGCAGCCCACCTACGTTGGCAGCGGAGAAGCGCGCGCGGAGTATCAACTCCGCTTGCGCAATAGGCCTGTCAAGCTCGGAAGCCGCGTAGGGACGGAATCGGAGCCTGCGTTCGCCACGACCCTGAGCGAGGGCGACAAGAGGACGCTGGCTTTCGCGTTCTTCCTCGCTGGAGTGGTCGAAGACCCTCGTCTATCGGACACGATCATCGTGGTGGACGACCCTGTCGCGAGCCTTGACTGGAATCGAAAACGCAGGAGCATCGACTTCCTCGTGGGACTGGCCCCGAAGTGTCGACAGCTCATCGTCCTCTCCCACGACCCCTACTTCGTCCGGGAGTTCAAAGGTCGCCTGGCTAAGGCGAACCCGACCGCCGCCTCGGTGATCCTCGAACTCACCACTGTCAAGAACGACTATTCCGCCTTTGGCACGTGCGATGTTGATGACGTCTGCAGTTCCGACTACTACCGCCATCACCGCATGGTCGCCGACTATGCGGCTGGCAAGTCAACAGCCAAGGCTCAGGAGGTCGCGAAGGCCATCAGGCCCTTGCTGGAGGGGTACTACCATCGCAGGTTCCCCACGATGATTCCGCAGGGGCATACCTTCGGCACGGTTATCGAGTTGGTCAAGGTCGCCAAGGCACCGCATCCGCTTGCGTTCCTTGCGCCACGAATGCAGGAACTCGTGGAGCTGAACGGCTACACGAGTCAGTTCCACCACGACGGTGACGCTGTTGAAGCTTTCACTCCGATCGTGGAGGCGGAACTGCGGCAGTACGCACGCCAAGCTCTGGAGCTCATCTACCGTGAAGGATGAGTTCGCGCCGAGGAGCGTTGCCGACGCCGATCTCATGGGCCTCGATGTCGGCGCATGACTGACTCTGAGGGCATCGTCCCGCACGAAGCCGAGTTCCTCCTCTACCAGACCGAGGACGGCCGCGCGCGCGTCGAGGTGCGCTTCGACGGGGAGACAGCCTGGCTGACACAGGCGGCGATGGCCGCGCTCTTCCAGACGACTCCCCAGACCATCACTCGACATGTCGCGGCGATCTACGCAGATGGTGAGCTGGGGGAGGGCGCAACTTGTACGTCGCACGTACAAGTTCAGATGGAGGGGGCGCGCCGCGTGCGCCGTCGCGTGAGGCACTACAGCCTGTCCGTCATCATCGCCGTCGGTTACCGCGTCCGCTCTACGCGCGGCACCCAATTCCGGCAGTGGGCGACCGTCCGCCTCGAGGAGTACGTCGTCAAGGGCTTCACCATGGACGACGCGCGCCTCAAGAACCCGCCCGGGCCAGGGGCTCCGGACTACTTCGACGAGTTGCTCGCGCGCATCCGCGACATCCGCTCGTCGGAGAAGGTCTTCTGGCGCAAGGCGCTGCAGATCTACGCCACGAGCATCGACTACGACCCGAGCGCAGAAGCCTCGCAGCGTTTCTTCGCCACGGTCCAGAACAAGATGCACTGGGCGGCGCACGGGCACACCGCCGCGGAGATCATCGCCGCCCGCGCTGACGCCGGCCAACCGAACATGGGCTTGTCCACCTGGACCGGCGCCGTCCCCCGGAAGTCCGACGTCACGGTCGCCAGGAACTACCTCGCCGCGGATGAGCTCGACGCGCTGAACAGGATCGTCAGCGCCTATCTCGAGTTTGCCGAGCTGCAGGCGCTCGGCCGGCGGCCCATGCACATGGCCGACTGGATCGCCAAGCTCGACGACTTCCTGCGCCTCGGCGAGCGAGAGATCCTCGAGCACGCGGGCAGGATCTCGCACGATGTAGCGGTGGCGCGGGCCGAGGCCGAATACGAGCGCTTCTCGGCGCTTCGCGCGACGCTGCCATCGCCCGTCGAGCGGGACTTTGACGAGTCGGTCCGCGTGGTCAAGCAGATCGAGAGCCGGCGTGGGCCGCAAGGCAAGCGGAGCCGGAAGGCATGATCGAGACTGGCGGGCGAGGCCCGGGCATCTTCACTCGAATGCCGTTCTTCACTGCGGCAGTGAAGATGTTCTCGGCAGGGAACGGCGGGAGAGGTCGCCGGCTGCGTCGCGATCATCGGCTGGCACCGCGGATCCCGGCCGCCACGGAAGAACCGAACACGGTGGCCAACTCGTGCAGAAGACGGGGGGAGATCCCAATGATCCCGACGCTGGCGTGATGGCCGGCTTCACCGAGTCTGTCGTCGAGGAGGCCGCGCTCGCCTGGCTCGAGGGTCTCGGATACGCCGTCCTCCACGGCCCGGAGATCGCCGTCGGCCAACTCGGCGCGGAACGCAGCGACCCCGGATACCGCGACGTCATCCTCGAACGCCGTCTCCGCGAAGCGCTCGTCCGGCTCAACCCGGACCTTCCGCCCGAGGTGCTCGACGACGCCGTCCGCAGGCTCACCCGGTCCGATGCGCCGTCGCTCATCGAACGCAACCACGCCATCCACCGGATGCTCGTCGACGGGATCACGGTCGAGTACCGCCGCGCGGACGGCTCGATCGCCGGGGCACAGGCGCGCGTCATCGACTTCACGGTCCCCGAGAACAACGACTGGCTGGCGGTCAACCAGTTCACCGTCGCCGAGGGGCAGCACACCCGCCGCCCGGACGTCGTGCTGTTCGTGAACGGCATGCCCCTCGCGGCCATCGAGCTCAAGAACCCGGCCGATGAGAACGCCACGATCTGGTCCGCTTTCCAGCAGCTCGAGACGTACCAGGCGCAGATCCCGGCGCTGTTCACGTACAACGCGGCGCTGGTCGTCTCCGACGGCGTCCAGGCGCGGATCGGGGCGCTCGGCGCGGGGCGCGAGTGGTTCAAGCCCTGGCGCACGATCGGCGGACGCGAGGACGCGGCGTCGAGCCTCTCGGAGCTCCAGGTCGTCCTCGAAGGGGTCTTCGAGCAGCGCCGGTTGCTCGACCTCCTGCGCTACTTCATCGTGTTCGAGGACCTGGGCGGCGGCGTTCTCGCGAAGAAGATCGCGGGCTACCACCAGTTCCACGCCGTCAACGTCGCGGTGGAGGAGACCCTGCGCGCCACCCGTGCTGCGGTGACCGGTCGGATCGCCGAGGGGCCGGGTCGCTACGAGGCGGGCACCAACCCGGGCGGCGACCCCGGCGACCGCCGGGTCGGTGTCGTCTGGCACACCCAGGGCTCCGGCAAGAGCCTGACCATGGCCTTCTACGCCGGCCGGGTGATCCTCGAACCATCGATGGCCAACCCGACGATCGTCGTGCTGACCGACCGCAACGACCTGGACGACCAGCTCTTCGGCACCTTTGCCCGCTGCCATGACCTCCTCCGCCAGGCACCCGTCCAGGCGGCGGACCGGGCCGACCTGCGCGAGAAACTCCGGGTCGGCTCCGGCGGTGTCGTCTTCAGCACGATCCAGAAGTTCTTCCCCGACGAGAAGGGCGACCGCCACCCGGTCCTCTCGGATCGTCGCAACATCGTGGTGATCGCCGACGAGGCCCATCGCAGCCAGTACGACTTCATCGACGGCTTCGCCCGGCACATGCGCGACGCGCTCCCGCACGCCTCGTTCATCGGCTTCACCGGCACACCGATCGAGCAGACCGACGCGAGCACCCGGGCCGTCTTCGGCGACTACATCAGCGTCTACGACATCCAGCGCGCGGTCGTCGACGGGGCCACCGTCCCGATCTACTACGAGAGCCGGCTCGCCAAGCTCGAACTGCGCGACTCCGAGCGACCCACGATCGACCCCGAGTTCGAGGAGGTCACCGAGGGCGAGGAGGTCGAGCGCAAGGAGCAGCTCAAGACGCGCTGGGCGCAGCTCGAGGCGCTCGTCGGCTCGGACAACCGCCTGGCCCTCGTCGCGCGCGATCTGGTCGACCACTTCGAGAATCGCCTCGGTGCGATGGACGGCAAGGCGATGATCGTGTGCATGAGCCGGCGGATCGCGGTCGAGCTCTACCGCCAGATCGTCGCGCTCCGACCTGAGTGGCACGGCGACGGCGACGACGAGGGCTCGATCAAGGTCGTCATGACGGGCTCCGCGTCGGACCTCGTGGATTGGCAGCCGCACATCCGCAACAAGCCGCGGCGCGAGGCACTCGCCGGGCGCTTCCGCGACCCTGCCGACCCCTTCCGGATTGTCATCGTCCGGGACATGTGGCTGACCGGCTTCGACGCCCCGAGCCTCCACACGATGTACATCGACAAGCCGATGCGCGGCCACGGCCTGATGCAGACGATCGCCCGGGTGAACCGCGTCTTCCGGGACAAGCCGGGCGGGCTCGTCGTGGACTACCTGGGCCTCGCCGAGGAGCTCAAACAGGCGCTGGCGACCTACACCGAGAGCGGCGGCACCGGCCGGACGGCGATCGACCAGGCCGAGGCGGTGGCACTCATGCTCGGCAAGTACGAGGTCTGCCGCGGCCTCTTCCACCGCTTCGACTGGTCGCGCTGGATCTCCGGGTCGGCGGGGGAGCGGCTGTCCGTGCTGCCCGCGGCGCAGGAGCACATCCTCGCCCAGGAGGACGGCAAGGCGCGGCTCCTCCGTTCCGTGACCGACCTCTCGGCGGCCTTCGCGCTCGCGGTGCCGCATGAGGCGGCGCTCGAGATCCGCGACGACGTCGGCTTCTTCCAGGCGGTCCGCGCGGTCCTGGCCAAGAGCACGCCCGGAGACCGCCGGAGCGACGAGGAGCTCGATCACGCGATCCGCCAGATCGTGTCGCGGGCGGTCGTCTCCGACGAGGTGATCGACATCTTCGCCGCGGCCGGCCTGAAAAAGCCGGACATCTCGATCCTGTCCGACGAGTTCCTGGCCGAGGTGCGCGGGATGCCCCAGCGCAACCTCGCGGTGGAGCTGCTCCGCAAGCTGCTGACGGGCGAGATCCGATCACGCTCGCGCCGGAACGTCGTCCAGGCGCGCTCCTTCGCCGAGCTGCTCGAGCAGTCCCTCCGCCGCTACCAGAACCGGGCGATCGAGACCGCCCAGGTCATCGAGGAGCTGATCGCCCTGGCGGCCGAGATGCGGGCGGCGAATGCGCGCGGCGTCGAGCTCGGCCTCACCGAAGACGAGCTCGCCTTCTATGACGCCCTCGAGACGAACGACAGCGCCGTCGCGCTGCTGGGCGAACCCGAGCTGCTGGCGATCGCCCGCGAGCTGACCGCCTCCGCCCGGGCCAACGTGACGATCGACTGGACGGTCCGCGCGAACGTGCGGGCGCAGCTTCGGGTCCTGGTCAAGCGCATCCTCCGCAAGCACGGCTACCCGCCCGACAAGCAGGAGAGGGCCACCCAGACGGTCCTCGAACAGGCGGAGGTCCTGTCGGAGCTCTGGGCGGCGGCATGACCCCGTGACGGCTGGCACCACAGCGACGTCCGCCGAGCTTGTGATGCCACCTGGGGGTGCGACACGCCACGGAAGCCTGGTGCCATGACCGGCCGCGGTATTCCAAGTCATGTCGCCCATACCCCGCAGAACACCCTGGCATCGAGGCCCAGTCTCGGCGGTGCGACCGATTGACATCCGATTCCCGGTGGCTACGCTGAGCCGACCGCGGCCCGAGCGTATCCTGTCGGATACCCCGCAGCAGGAGGAAGGCGATGCCCAAGTATCTGTTCACCGGCAGCTACACGGCGGAGGGCGCCAAGGGCGTCCTCAAGGAAGGCGGGACCGGCCGACGGGCCGCCACAGAGAAGCTCGTCGCCTCGCTCGGCGGCACGGTCGAGGCGTACTACTTCGCCTTCGGGAGCGACGACTTCTACCTGATCGCCGACCTGCCGGGCAACGCCGCGGCCGCGGCCGCCGCGCTCACCGCAGCGGCGTCCGGGGCCATCGGCACCCGGACGATCGTGCTCCTCACCCCCGAGGAGGTGGACGCGGCGACGAAACTCTCACCGAGCTACCGGCCGCCCGGCGGCTGAGCCACCGAAGTCGACCGGCTCGGGCGCCCGAACGGGCGCCCGAGCTACCCTTAGAGAGTCGCTCCGCCGTGGAAGGCCTGGCAGCCGGCTGGCGGAGGAGCTCGCCACGTCGGACCTCGAGATCCATGTCGTGGATCGCCCAGATCGAGCCGAACGCGCCGCCAAGGCCGGACGGGCGGATCACGAGGGGGTCGAGGTCGGTCAGCGCGGTCGCCGTCCAAGTCTGACGGAACCGCCCGCGGGTCGCGGGTTGTCCCCAACCGTGTCAGAATTTGCCGATGGTGCCACCCTGGAAGACGCCGGAGCTGACCGCGCTCGGCCGACTGCCGATGCACAGCGTCGCCCACGGCGAGCGTCTCCTGCTGGACGGCCGCTGGCGTTTTCAGTTGCTGGCGCGCCCGGACGCCACGCCGTCGGCCGAGTGGGGAGAAGCGGACGTTCCCGGGCTCTGGACGATGGCCGGCACGACGGACGTCCCGCACTATACGAACGTCCAGATGCCGTTCGCCGGCCTGCCTCCGGAGATTCCCGAAGCGAACCCGACGGGCGTCTACGAGCGCGACTTCGAGGTGCCGACCGAGTGGAGCGGGCAACGGGTGGTACTCCACGTCGGGGCGGCGGAGAGCGTCCTGATCGTCGCCCTGAATGGACAGGAGATCGGGGTCGGGAAAGACTCCCATCTGGCCTCGGAGTTCGATCTGACGGACGGCCTCCACCCGGACACGAATACCCTCCGGTTGACAGTGGTCAAGTGGTCCGACGCCAGCTACATCGAGGACCAGGATCAATGGTGGCATGGCGGGATCACCCGTTCCGTGTTCCTGTACGCCACGGATCGCATCCACCTGGCGGACGTCAAGGCGATCGCCGGCTTGACCGACGACCTGCGGACGGGCACGCTCGAGCTGACCGTGGATGTCGGGTTCGCCGGTGTCGCGGCCCTTCCGGGTTGGACCGTCGAGGCGGCGATCGTGGATCGGCTGGACACACACCGCGCCGAGGCGCCGAACTTCGAGCTCCCGGGGCACCCACTCGCCCCGATCTCGCAGGATCTCATGCGCCGCCGCGCGGTGGGCGGGCCCGGGGCCATCAGCGACCGAGACGCCGACTGGGAGGCGCTGGACCGCGTGCTCGAGCCGCCGCTCACCGGCCGCGTGTCGTGGTCGCTCACCGTCCCAGATGTGGAGCCGTGGACCGCCGAGACGCCGCGGCTCTACTCGCTGACCATCACGCTGCGCTCGCCCGACGGCGCGGTGGTCGAGACCGCCGAGGTTCGCATCGGGTTCCGACGGGTCGAGATCCGCGGCCTGGACCTGTTGATCAACGGAGCGCGTGTCTTCATCCGGGGCGTCAACCGCCACGACTTCGACCCGCATACGGGCCGGGTCGTCTCGGCGGAGTCGATGCGCGAGGACCTCGTCCTGATGAAGCAGTTCGGGTTCAACGCGGTGCGCACCTCGCATTACCCCAACGACCCGGTCTTCCTGGATCTGGCCGACCAGATTGGTCTCTACGTGATCGATGAGGCCGACATCGAGTCGCACGCCTTCCAGAGCAGCCTGTGCGACGACACGCGCTACCTTAACCAGTGGGTCACCCGCGTGTCGCGGATGGTCGAGCGGGACAAGAACCATCCCTCGGTGATCCTCTGGTCGCTCGGCAACGAGTCCGGGTACGGCGCGAACCACGATGCCGTGGCCGCCTGGCTCCGTCGCTACGACCCCTCACGACCGCTCCACTACGAGGGCGCGATCCGCTTCGACTGGACCGCCGACCAGCACGTGACCGACCTGACCTGCCCGATGTACCCGGAAATCGGGGCGATCGTCGATCATGCCCGCTCCGGGCTGCAGCGCCACCCGCTGATCATGTGTGAGTACTCGCACGCGATGGGCAACGGCAACGGCACGCTGGCCGAGTACTGGGACGCGATCGAATCGACGCCGGGCCTCCAGGGAGGGTTCATCTGGGAGTGGCGTGACCACGGTCTCGTTCAGACGCTACCCGATGGCAGCCAGCGCTGGGCCTACGGCGGGGACTATGGCGACGAGCCGAACGACGGCGCATTCGTGCTGGACGGCATGGTCTGGCCGGATCGTCGCCCAAAGCCGGCGATGTGGGAGCACAGGCGACTGGCCGCACCGGTCCGGATTTCCGCCGATTCCGGCGATCTCATGAACGGGCAGTTGGAGTTCGCGAACCACCAGCATTTCAGCGATCTGGGCTGGCTGCGCGCAGGCTACGACTTGGCCGTGGATGGGATCCCGATCGCCGGCGGCGACCTCGATCTCCCATCGCTCGGACCGGGGGAACGCGGAATGGTCAGCCTGCCGGGCTGGGTGGCTCCCCCGGACGGCACTGCTGGCGAGGCGTGGCTTACCGTCCGCTTCCGGACGGCTGAGGAGCTGCCCTGGGCACCGCGCGATTTCGAGGTCTGCGCCCTGCAATTGCCGCTCGGCTCGACCCTCTCGACTGCACAGGCCCCCGTCGCAACCTCCAGCGGGACGGCCGTCGAGCTCGACTCGGCCGGCCTGCTCGTCCATCCGCTCCTTGCCGCGCCCCCGACCCTGTCGCTGTGGCGCGCCCCGACCGACAACGACCGGATCGGCGGCATGGCGGCGCGCTGGGCGGCGTGGGGAACCGATCGACTCGAACGTCGCCTGATCTCGATCGGACGAACGGGAGCGACCGCCATCGTGCACAGCGAGTACCGAACCCGTGCCGGGATCGCCATCCCGCACGAGGCGCGCTACACCGCGCTTGCCGGTGGCGGCGTGCGCATCGAGGAATCGGTCACGATTCCGGATGAGCTGACCGATCTGGCCCGGGTCGGGACGGTCCTTGAAGGCCTCGGCAGTCTCGAATCCGTCGAATGGTTCGGGTCAGGTCCACACGAGACCTACCCCGATCGCAAGCGTGGCGGAATCATCGGTCGCTGGCGGTCGCCGGTGACCGAGCAGTACGTCCCGTATGTCCGGCCACAGGAGAATGGCGGCCACGCCGATGTCCGCTGGCTCCAGCTGACCGGACCCGCCGGCGCCGGGCTCCGGATCGACCTGGAACGACCGTGCCAGGTCTCGGCGACACATCACAGGGCGGTGGATCTGGCCGCCGCGACGCACGATGTCGAGGTCGTGCCCTGCGCAGAGACGGTCGTCCACCTCGACGCCTCCCATCGGGGCCTGGGCACCGTGAGCTGCGGTCCGGACACCCTTCCCGAGTACCTGGTGGGTCCCGGAAGTTATCGCTGGACCTGGCGTCTCACACCGATTGGATCCTGAGCGTGCCGATCGAGTGGCGTCCTGACGACCGGCAGTTCCATCTGCACAACGGCCGGATCAGCCTGGTCCTGCGCGTCTACGAGGACGGCTCGCTCGGTCACCTCCATTTCGGCGCCCCGCTGCCGGGTGGCCGCTCGTACCGCCATCTCGGTCCGGACCCATTCGAGGGCTTCTCGAACGAGGGCTTCTCGAACCGGGTGGGTGAGTCCGTGCCGCTTGCCTATCCGACGGCTGGCACTGGCGACTTCCGTGTCCCGGCGCTCGTCGCTACCGCTGCCGACGGCTCGAGCGCGCTGGCTCTTCGGTACCGCAACCATCGATTCCTGTCTGGCAAGCCGCCCCTCGACGGGTTGCCCTCCACGTATACCGACGACGACACGGAGGCCGAGACACTCGAGATCACGTTGGCCGACGAACCGACCGGGCTCGCCGTCGATCTGCGCTTCACGCTCTTCGACGACCGGCCCGTCATCGCCCGGAGCGCGACGATCCGGAACGAGGGGCCGGCCGCCGTGGACCTGGGCTGCGCGATGAGCCTGGCGCTCGATCTGCCCGATGCCGACTGGGTCATGATCGGCCTCGCCGGCGCGTGGGCCCGCGAGCGACACGTCGTGGAGCGGCCCCTGGTGCCCGGTCGGCAGTCCGCCTCAAGCACGAGAGGCGCTTCGAGCCACCAGCACAACCCGTTCATCGCCCTGCGCCGCGCGACGACCGACGAGGCCCACGGGGAGGCCTACGGGTTCAGCCTGGTCTACTCCGGCAATTTCCTGGCCGAGGTCGAGGTCGAAGCGTACGGGACGACCCGCGTCCGTCTAGGGATCGAGCCCGAGACATTCGCCTGGCGGCTCGAGCCTGGCGCCGCCTTCACCACGCCCGAGGCGATCGTGGCCTACTCGGCGACCGGGCTGGGCGCGCTGTCCGACGCCTTCCACGAACTCTACCGGGACCGCCTCGTACGCGGCACTTGGCGCGACCGCCCGCGGCCTGTCCTGCTCAACAACTGGGAGGCGACCTACTTCGATTTCGACGCCGACCGGTTGGTCGAGATCGCCACCACAGCGCGCGACCTGGGAGTGGAGTTGTTCGTCCTGGATGACGGCTGGTTCGGGGCCCGGGACGACGACACGACGTCGCTGGGTGACTGGGTGGTCGACAGGCGCAAGCTGCCCGACGGCATCGACGGTGTCGCGCAGCGGATCACCGAGCTTGGCATCGGCTTCGGGCTCTGGATCGAACCCGAGATGATCAGCCGGCGCAGCCGGCTGTTCGAGGCCCATCCCGACTGGGCGATCGGGATCCCCGGGCGGCTGCAGACCGAGAGTCGCCAGCAGCTGGTCCTGGACATGGCTCGGCCCGAGGTCGTCGATCACCTGACCGCGGTCCTCTCCGAGGTCCTGGCGAGCGCGCCGCTCGCC
>JBCLCL010000032.1:0-33827 GCA_038915815.1 Candidatus Limnocylindrales bacterium | reverse complement strand
TTTCGGCTGAACTAACCGAGGCCTCCTGATCCAGTGTCGCGATATCGGTGTCGGGCCAGACAGCGCGCAACGATGTGGTATGCGCGTCGGCGTAGCGCAGAGTCAGCTCGACGAGATCGCCGATCCCGAACCCAAGACGAGCCTCGAGAACCTCGTCTACTACGCTCGCCACAAGACCAGCCCGTCGCACCAAGGCGACAGGACGGCTCAGCGGACCGGGATGGATTGCCCAGACGCCGCCGCGCCATGGAACCAAGACCATCTGGCGCGGGTCGAGAAGGACTGTGTCCTCGAGCGCGCCGAGCCCGGGCGTTTCTCGTCGAGCTACGTCAAGCAAGCCTTTAAGGTCGTCCGCTCTCGCGAGCTGTCCACCGTTCCAGACCGTCCGAAGCGCCTCGCCGAGCAGAACCACTATCGACGGGTGTCGGTGCCGAGCGAGAGGTGAGTCCGCCGCCGCTCCGAGCAATGCGACCAGCGAGCGACGATCAAATCCGGTCAGCGCGCCTGTGGCGGCACGTTCCTTCCGAGGCGGTCTCGCCTTGCGTCGTTTGGCGGCCACTTGCACCCCCTGTTGCGAGGCTCGGAAGCGTACCGAGTGTCCTGGCCGCGAACAAGCGGCGATGGAAGCTCGAGAGGCCGGCGCGCGACCTAAGCTTAGGGTCCGCGCACAAATAATGTAGGCGAGTTGGTCACACGTCTCAGGTGCGCGGTCGCAGGGTGTAGTTCCAGTCGCCGTGGAACTGGTCCGGCTCGATCTGCGGGCGGATCGCCGCCATCTCCGCGTCGGTGACCTTGAGGCCGCGCGGGTAGCTGTTGGTGTCGACCTCGGCGTGCACGGTCAGTCCGGTGCGGGTGGTGGTGGCGCCGATCAGCTCGACCACGACCTCGTGGCTGGTCAGGGGCCGGCCCCGCCAGTTGCCGGTGATCGCGGAGAACAGGCGGTGCTCGATCCTGTTCCACTTGGACGTGCCCGGCGGGAAATGACCGACCGTGATCGGCAGCCCGATCTCGGTGGCGAGGCGGGCGAGCTCGAGCTTCCACAGTCGGACCCGGTAGCCGTTGGACCCCCCGGCGTCGGCACACACGAGCAGCCGGGCGGCCCCAGGGTAGGTCGGTGCGCCGACCCTGGCCCACCAGCGGCGCAGCGTCTCCACCGCGAACGCCACGGTGTCCCCGTCGCAGCCGACCGATACCCAGCCGGTGTTCGCCGCCAGATCGTAGATCCCGTAGGGGACGGCCTTGGGCATCTGCGGGTCGGGAAAGTCGTGCACCCCGACCCGGACCGGCCGGCCCTTGGGCTGGTACTCCCGGCCGTTGTTCTTGTAGCCGGGGTCGGCTCCCACCAGCTCCTTCTTCTTGGTATCGACGCTGAGCACCGGGTCACCGGAGGCCAGGTAGCGGAGGACCGCAGCGTTGAGGTGGTCGAACTGGCGGTCCCGGTCCGGATGCTGGCGGCCCTCCCTGGTCTTCGCGTTCGCCGGCAGGCTGTAGCCGGTCTGGTGCAGCAGCGCCGCGACGGTGCGGTCCGACACCGGATGGCCGGCGGCGGTCAACGCCGCGGCGAGCGTGCGGGTCGACTTGCACGTCCAGCGCAGCGGCGACTCCGGGTCTCCCCGGGTCGCCGGGTCCACCAGGGCGTCCAACGCCGCCGCGAGCGCGGGGTCCTTCTGGAGCGCGCTCTTCCGCCCACCACCGGCCCGCCGCGAGCGACCCTCCGGAAGCTCCGGCGGAGACTCGACGTCAGACACCGCGACGGTCACCGTCGTGCGCGACACCCCGGCCGCTCGGGCCACCGCCGAGACACCGCCCCAGCCCAGTTCGCGCGCCTCGGCCCCCAGCAGCAGCCGACGCTGGCGCTCGCTCAGATGAGGCCACAGCGCGGTGATCCGACGCTGCACCGCGCCCACCACGACTGCCTCGACCACCATGCCGACAGCCTGGCGGCACCGGCCTCACTTGTCCAGCTTATTTGTGCGCTGGCCCTTAGCGGTTTGACGGGCTACCCGAGATGGAACAACTTTTCTCGAAGGTCAATCTGTTCCACGCGAACGCATCTCGCGCTTGTTCAGCCACCTACCGTGGAACGACTATGGAGTGAATCCCAGCGTGATCCGTCCTCGGATCAATTCGGGCACATTCCATCTGGACGGTCCATGACTTCTGCCAAAGATCGTGGGTTGCTCAGCGCACCTGTGGTCAGAATGATGCGGTGGCGCATCGCCGAACTCGACGCGGCACAAGCGGCCGGCGCGGCCGGCAGATCGCCCCAACCGGCGCCTCGTCGAGGATGTCGCTGAGCAGGTCGCCAAGGCCGGCGAACGACCAACCAGTCTCGACCTGCGCCGCGCGGTGCGGGAGCACGGTGACGCCGGCACCGCGCGCGATGTCGAGGCCCACGTTCCAGATCGCGGACTTGCCGACGAGCTGACCCAGCGCGACCGTGCGCCAGCGTGTGGCAGAACGTGTGGGGGCTGCAGCGAATGTCGCGTAGCCAACCAGGGGCGACGCTGTTGCGGCGCATCTCGCCGGTGAGTTCCGGGTCCGCCGTCGGCAAGCGTCGCGGGCCGGCGAGCACGGCCGGGCTTCAGCCGGCAGGCGAGTGCCCGTCTGTCCTCGACGGCATCACGTCCCTCGCGCTCCCGGCCGTCGGCTGCCAGCCTGACCCCGCCAGGATCGAGGCGAGCGAGCGGCCCCCGAGTTCCTCGAGGAAGCTGTTGCGCGCAGCCGTGAACGCCTCGTGGACCAGGCACGACCCGTCGGGCAGGCACGGGCCGCCGCGCAGGACACAGCGTCGGTCGATCGGCTGCTCCTCGATCGCCATCACGACGTCGAGCAGCGAGACCTGGGAGGCGGATCTGCCCAGTCGATAGCCGCCGTTCCGCCCGAGGGCGGCCGTGACGAGCCCACGATCGGCGAGCCTGCCGAGCACGTGGATGAGGAACCGCTGGGGGATCCCCCACTCGGCGGCGATCCGGCGGCTGCTTAACGGTTCCGATGCCTGGTGGGAGGCCAGGGCGAGCATCGCTCGAACCGCGTAATCCGCCTCGCGTGTCAATCCCAGCTGCAACGGTGTCCGGCCCTTCCAATCAGTTGTGACATTCGGACCGTACGGCGCGGGCCATCCGGCCCCTCGCCGGCTTCTAAATGGATAGTAAGTTAGTTGCTAAATCACGTCGTCAATGCGGTGCCCGCTCGCCCGGGACCGCCGAGCCACGGTCCAGGTCAGTCGCCATCCACATACAGGAGGGTAGGGCAATGCGGTCGAGCGTGCGAATGTTCACAGCGGTGGCGGTCGCGGCGAGCCTGCTGGGGGGTCTCGTCGTGGGCCGTCTGTCCGGCGGCCTTGGCGGCGCCGGCTCCCTGGCCACGATCGTCGAGGCGCGCGGGATGACCGTCGAGGAGGCCGAGGGAGCGCTCAAGGCATTCACTCCACCCGGCAAGTACGACGACTACGTCATGGTGTCCTCGGGTGGCCAATCCGGCAACCTCTATCTCGTCGGCGTGCCGTCGATGCGCCTGCTCAAGACGATCCCCGTCTTCACCCCGGAGTCGTGGTCGGGCTACGGCCAGGGCGCCGACTGGAGCGAAAAGATCCTCGACGAGGGCTCGAGCGACAAGCAGGCCCGCGAGCTCAAGTGGGGCGACACGCACCACCCCGGTCTGTCCGAGACGAACGGCGAGTACGACGGCCGCTTCGTCTACATCAACGACCGCGCCAATGGCCGGATCGGGATGGTCGACCTGCGCGATTTCAAGACCAAGCAGATCGTCGACCTCCCGAACATGCAGACCTCGCACGGCGGCGTGTTCGTCACTCCGAACACGGAATACGTCCATATCTCGAGCATGAGCCCGGTGCCCCAGACGCCGGACGGCTATGCCCCGCTTGACCAGTACAAGGAGAAGTACCGGGGCATCTCAAGCTGGCTGTCGATCGACCAGGCCAGCGGGCGGATCGATCTCGACAAGAGCTTCCAGATCGAGCTGCCGCCGTACACCCAGGACCTGGCCGATGCCGGCAAGCTGGCCAGCGACGGCTTCGCGTTCATCGGCAGCTACAACACCGAGATGGCGACCGGTGGCGTCTCCGAGGGCGGGGAGCCGATCGAGAAGGGCGCGTCGGCGCGAGACTTCGACTACCTCCACATCATCGACTGGAAGATGGCGGCGGCGGCGGCCGATGCGGGCAAGACCGAGCTGCGCAACGGCGTCCGGGTGATCACCCTCGATACCGCGATCGCGGAGGGCCTGCTCTATCTCGCGCCGGAGCCGCGCAGCCCGCACGGCGCCGACGTGAGCCCGGACGGCAACTACATCGTGGTCGGCGGCAAGCTCGACCCGAACGTCACGATCTACGAGATCAGCCTGATCAAGGCTGCGATCGCCAACAAGGACTTCGAAGGCACCGACGAGTTCGGCGTGCCGATCCTCAAGTTCAAGTCGGTCGTGGCCGGCCAGGTGGAAGTGGGCCTGGGCCCACTCCACACCCAGTTCGACGGCAAGGGCAACGGCTTCGTCAGCCTCTTCCTCGACAGCGCGGTCTCCAAATTCAGCCTGGGCCCGAAAGCGGGCATCAAGGCCGGCGAGGAGTTCAAGCTGCTCGACAACGTCAAGGTCAACTACAACATCGGCCACCTGGCCACGACCGAGGGCGACACCGTGGCCGCCGACGGTCGCTACCTGGTCGCCCTCAACAAGTGGTCGATCGACCGGTTCCCGGTGATCGGCACGCTCAAGCCGCAGAACTTCCAGCTGGTCGACCTGACCGAACCGAAGATGCGCGTCCTCGCCGACATGCCGATCGGCTTCGGCGAGCCGCACTACGTGCAGATCATCAAGACGAGCCGCCTCGTGAACGCGATCGATGTCTACCCGCCCGGCACCGACCCGCTGACGATGTCGGCCTCGACGGTCGCCACGGCCCCGGGCGAAGAGCGCGTCGAACGCGACGGCGACACCGTCCACGTCTACATGACCGCCATGCGCAGCCACTTCACGCCGGACATCCTGCGGGTCAGGAAGGGCGATCACGTGGTCATCCACGTGACGAACATCGAGCAGACGGCGGACGCAACGCACGGCTTTGCGATCCCCGCCTACAATCTCCAGGCGAGCCTGGATCCAGGCGAGGTCGTGACCCTCGAGTTCGATGCCGACAAGGCCGGCTCGTTCGCCTTCTACTGCACGGAGTTCTGCTCCGCGCTCCACCTCGAGATGCAGGGCTGGCTCCTCGTCGAGCCGTAAACCCCGCCGGGGGGTCGCGGGATCCCGCGACCCCCTTATTTCCCTCAGCCACGCCCATACCGGAGGACCTTGCCCATGCGCCAGTCCGCACGAATCCTGATCGCCACGGCCGTCACCGGCATCGTGCTCGCCGCCTGTGGCGGCGCCGCATCCCAGCCACCCGCGAATTCCCAGCCTGCGGCGCCAGCCAGTCAGCCGTCCGGGACCGAGATCTCAGTCGGCGCGACCGAGTTCGCGTTCGATCCCGCCACGATCGAGGTTCCCGCGGGCGGCGAGGCAACGATTACGCTCACCAACAAGGGCACGATCGAGCACGACATCACGGTCGACGCCCTGGGCGTCAAGATCTTTGCCAAGGTTGGCGAGACAACGAGCGGGACGGTGACCGCCAAGGCCGGCACGTACGAGTTCTACTGCTCCATCCCTGGCCACAAGCAGGCCGGGATGGTCGGAACCCTGACAGCGAACTGAGCCATCCCCATGACCAGCGAGCCAGTGCGTCGCCCCCCCACGGCGCGCTGGCTCGCCCCGGCCATCGCCCTCCTGGGCTCGGTCTGCCTGGTCGTCGCCGGCATGCTTCCGGTCTGGGGGACTCGCCTGATCGCGCCCCAGTATCCGAAGGGTCTCGACCTGTGGTTCTACGGCGGTCGTGCCGAGGGCCCGCTGGGCGAGGTCAACGGACTCAACCACTACATCGGGATGCAGCCGATCGACCTGGCGGCCGTGCCGGAGCTCGCACTCTGGCCGCTGGCCGTCGTCGGGTCGACGGTCCTCTTCCTGGCGGCGCTCTTCCTTCCGGGCCGGCTCGGCCGGCTGGCGTTCCAGGGGCTCGTCCTCGTGCCGGTGGTCGTGCTCGCCGACATCCAGCGCTGGCTGATCGTCTTCGGCACGCAGCTGGATCCGACGTCCGCGTTGCGCCTCGATCCGTTCGTCCCGCTGGTCATCGGCCCCTCGACCGTCTGGAACTTCACGATCTGGACTTACCCGGGCCCGGCCCTCGCGCTCATCTGGGCGGTCGCGGTGGTGGCCCTGGTCGGCCGGCGGGCCGCCCGGCCGGCGGGCCGGCTGGCAGCGGGGACCGCCGCCGCCGCCCTGGTCATCGCGCTCGCCGGAACCCTCCTGGTCGTCCTCCCGGCCGTCCGGCCGGCCGACGTACCGGCCGCCTCGGCGCCGCGTGACCCACCGGCCGGACCCGTCGATCTCGTCCGTCTCATCGAGGCGGCCCCGGCCGGTGCGACCGTCGTCGTGCCGGCCGGCTCGTATCGGGTCCATCTCGTCCTCGACCGCCCCGTCACCCTCGTCGCCGACGGTGAGGTGCTGCTCGATGGCGGCGGGCGTGGGACCGTACTGACGATCAGCGCGCCGGACGTGACGGTCCGTGGCTTCCGGCTCGCGCACACGGGCGGCCAGGTCGAGGATGCGGCGGCGATCACGACGATCGACGCTGACCGAGTGACGATCGAAGGGAACCGGATCGAGGATGCGTTCACCGGCATCGCGGTCAAGGGCGGATCGGCGGTCCGGATCATCGGCAACGAACTGGTCGGTTCCGGTCAGGTCGCCATCGATGCCGGTCACGTGACGACGTCCGATCCGATGCCGGCCGCCGATCCCGTGCCGGCGTCATCGACAGGCGCCGCGGACCCGCACGCCGGGCACGGCATGGGTGGGGGCCCGGGCGGTCAGGGTGACGGCATCGTGCTGTGGAACGTCAGCGGCGCGCTGGTCCGGGACAACGTCGTCCGGGACGTCCGCGACGGCATCTACCTCAACTACGCCGACGAGGTGCTCGTCGATGGGAACCGGATCGAGCGCAGCCGCTACGCCGTCCACGCGATGTTCGGGACGACCCTGACCGTCTTCGGCAACGAGATCCGCGAAAACCTGTCCGGTCTCGTCTTCATGTACACCTCCGAGGTCCTGGCCGGACGCAACGTCATCATCGACGCCCGCTCGCCGGGCACCGGGTTCGGGATCGTCGTCAAGGACGTCGTCACACTTCGACTCGCCGAGAACCTCGTCGCCCGCAATCGCGTCGGGTTGCAGGCCGAGGGCACGGTCAACCGGCTCCACTCGGAGGCTGCCGTGGTGAGCAATCGCTTCGCCGCCAACGACATCGGCGTGGCCCTCATGCCGAGCGCGGACCTCGTGTTCGGCGGCAACGTGTTCGACGCCAATCTGACCCAGGTCACGTCACTCGGGATCGGAGTCGAGCGCAGGAACCACTGGTCGTACCAGGGAGTCGGCAACACGTGGAGCGACTATGCCGGCTACGATCTCGCGGGTGACGGCATCGGCGACATCCCGTATCGGGCAGGGGGCGTCGAGGACCTCGTGGTCGCGGCCGATCCGGCCCTCGCGGCACTCCGGACCAGCCCCGCGATGACGATCCTCTCCTCCGCCCAGGCCGTCTGGGAGGGTGCCCGCCCGCCGGTCGTCCTCGACCAGTCGCCGCGAACCGAACAGGTCGGAGCGGCGGTCGTACCCAGCGCAGATCCGGAACCATCGGCTGGCGAGGCCTGGTGGATGGCTGGCGCAGGCCTGCTGATCGCCGCGTTGGCGGGCCTCGCGTTGCCGAGCCGGATGCCGCGCTGGCGAGCGACCCCGCCGTGGGGGACCTCGTGAGGCGATGGCAGGCCAGGTGACCACGCCCGGGGCCGCAGGCACTCCAGCATCCGACGAGGCCGACCGCGGACCCCGGGCGATCGAGCCCGGACTGATCGTTCGCGGGCTGAGCAAGGCGTATGGACGGCACCGCGTCCTCGATGCGCTGGACCTGTCCATCCCTGCGGCGACGCTGACGGCCGTGGTGGGTTCGAACGGGGCCGGCAAGTCGACGCTCCTTGGCTGCGTCGCCGACGCGCTGCGCCACGAGGGGTCGATCCACTTCGGCGGGTCGTTGCTCCGGGCGATCCCGGGACAGATGGCGTACCTGCCGCAGCGGATCCGGCTGCCGGGCGGCGCGACGGTCGACGAGGTCCTGGCGTTGTTCCGGGCCCTGGCCGGGCCATCTCCGGACCGCGTAGCCGCGCCTGAGGGTTTCGTCCCGGCCGGTCATCGCAGGATCGCGGAGCTGTCGGGTGGGCAAGCCCAGCGCGTGGCTCTTGCCGGAACGCTGTTCGGGGCACCGAGGCTCCTGCTCCTGGACGAACCGCACGCGAACCTCGACGATCCGGCCAAGGACTCGCTTCGCAACATGCTCGCCGCGCATCGGGACGCCGGGGCGACGATCCTGGTGGCCAGCCCGGCCGCCTTCGACCTGCTGGCCAACGCCGACCTGGTCGTCAGGGTCGAGGCAGGGCAGGTCGTCTACCACGGGCCGGCGGCGGCCTTCCTGGCGGGCCTGCCGGCGACGGTCTGGGTGGACCTCGAGTCGGGCAAGAGTGCTGGTGACATCGCGGGCATCGCTCTCGTGACACGGACCAGGATGGCGGGACACTGGGCTGCCCTCGAGTGTCGGGACCAGGATGTGGCGATGCTCCTGGCCACCCTCGCGGATCGCGGGGTCGGGGTCGACCGGATCCGTATCGCCGGTCCCGGGGACGCGGACCTCTCGGCGCTACCGCCGGACGGCACGCGCGAGTCGCGCCCGTGACCACCCTTGCGGTCTTCCGGGTACGCACACTCCTCCGGGGCAAGGCCACGATCGCGTCGACGCTCGTCTTCTGCCTGACGGCCGGCATCGTCGCGCTCCTCGGGCTCGGTTCATTCCGGCAGGTCGGCCTCGGCTCGGTAGGTCCGGCAGCGGCGGCGCTGGTCACCCTCGCTCTCCTCCTGCCGACGGCCCAGGGGGTCCTCCTCGGGGCGATGACGCTGACGGCCGATCGCGAGAGCGGCTTCGGGGTGATGCTCCGGGCCCGAGGCGTTTCGCCCGCGGCGCTCGTCTGGACGGCGTGGCTCGCGGTGGTCCTCTCATCCTGGCTATCACTCGCTGCCGGCTTCGGTCTGGCCGCCATCGTCATCGCGGGTAACGTGCCGGTCGGCGACCTGCCCGTCTTCGCCGCCCTCCTCGGAGTCTCAGCCGCCGCCGCTGCCGCGGCGGCGGCCGTAGGTGTCCTCGTCGGCGCCCTCGTCACGACCCGACTGCAGGCGGCGCTTGCCGGGGTCGCCACCTGGTTCGCGCTCGCGATCGGCTTCGATCTCGCGGTCATCGGCCTGGGGGCGTTCCTGCGATTGGGCGAGATCGCGATCCTCGCGGCGATCATGGCCGACCCGTTCACGGCAGCCCGGGTTTCGGCGTTGCTCCTCCTCGATTCCGAGGCCGGTATCCTCGGGCCGACCGGTGCCTACCTGATCGAACGGCTGGGACACGCTGGCGCGATCGTGGCGCTGCTCGCGGTCGTCGTCGCCTGGACGGTGCTCCCGCTCGGCCTCGCGACGGCGGGCGTGCGCCGGCGCGACGGATGACGGGCGCCCCACGAAGCGGTCAGCCGGTGGCTGAACCCCGGCACTGCCGTGCGACCCTCTCGAGGAAGGCCTCGGCGGTCCGATCCGCGATGGCGTAGAGCAGGCTGCGGTCGATCAGCAGGCCGAACTTGCCGAACGGGGGGGCATAGCGACCTTCGAGGGTCAGGCCGGATCGCTTGATCTCGAGATGGCCGGCGAACACCGGGAAGAGCGGCGCGAGCGACGCTGAACGCCAGGCGATGAGAACGCCCACGCCGTCCCCTGTCTCATGGACGACCCCGACATCGATCAGGGCGGCCTTTCGAACGGCCGGCCCGCTCCCGTCCCGGACAGGCAGTTCAAGGTCGGTGGCGATCCGGCGCTGGCCGCCGCCGGGCGGTGTATCGACCGGTCGGCCAAGCCAGCCCAGGTCGGCGAACGCAGCTCGCGCCAGATCACCATCGATGACGGCCCGGTGGATGACGAAGAGGACGACCGTCTCTTCGGCGATCGTCTTGTCCGGGGCATCGCTCCGCTGGCTCGCCTGGGGCTGATCGTCGAACGACCTGCGCTGCGTGGAGCCGGACATCGGTCTCCCTCTCAGAAGCTCAGGGTCTTGTCGGCCCACAAGACCCACTCGGTCAGCTCGGCCATCGACGAGCGGCCGACGCCCATATTCGCCATGGGGGCGATCGTGGGCCGCTTCCAGGTCCACCATGAAGTGTCGAACGGACCTACCTGGATGGGCCAGAGAGCCCTTGGGGCGCTGGGCCACGGTCAGGGCAACACGCCGCCGCGAGTCCGGGGCAGCAAGTCGGTCCCGGTCCCAGAGTCTTCAGTCGAGCGTGAAGTCGTCCGGATCCTGGTAGCGGCCGGTCCGCTGGAACTCGATCTGCATCAGGATGTCGTTGAGCAACGACGAGGCGCCGAAGCGGAACCAGTCGGGCGACATCCAGCGCGGCCCGAGGGTCTCATACAGCACGACCAGGTACTGGATCGCCTCCTTTGCGACGCGGATCCCGCCGGCCGGCTTCATGCCCACCTGGCGCCCGGTGGAGCGCTCGAAGTCACGGATCGCCTCGAGCATGACCAGCGTCACCGGCAGCGTGGCGGCCGGCGCGACCTTGCCGGTCGAGGTCTTGATGAAGTCGGCGCCGGCGGCCATGGCGAGGACGCTGGCCCGCCGAACGTTGTCGTATGTCTCGAGCTCGCCGGTCTCCAGGATCACCTTGAGATGGGTACCGCCGCACGCCTCCTTGACCTCGACGATCTCCTCGAAGACGGTCAGGTAGTCGCCGGACAGGAACGCGCCACGATCGATCACCATGTCGATCTCATCGGCGCCGGCTTCGACCGCCGCGCGCGTCTCTGCCAGCTTGATGTCCCGGAAGGTCTGGCCGGATGGGAAGCCGGTGGCGACGCTGGCGACCTTGACCGTCGAGCCGCGCAACGCTGCCTTCGCGTCGGCGATCAGGGCCGGGTAGACGCAGATGGCCGCGACGGACGGGATGGTCGGGTCGCCCGGCTGGGGGCGCATCGCCTTGACGCACAGCGCCTTGACCTTGCCCGGCGTGTCCTTCCCTTCCAATGTGGTGAGATCCATCATCGAGATCGCGAGGTTGAGCGCCCACAGCTTCGACGCCTTCTTGATCGAGCGTCGCTGGAGCGCCTCGACGCGCATCTCGACGCCGACCTGGTCCACCGCGGTGACCCTCCCGAGCAGGCTGCCGAGGGGACCCGGACGCCCATCCCAGGCTCGGATCAGTTCGTGGGCGCGCTCGCGAGCCAGCGTGTCGGGTCGCCTGGTGGCCGTCATTGGACGGAGAGGATACACCTCGTCCGCGCGGGTTTCGGGCTGATGGGGCGTGATGCTGTAGCGCATCATCTCGGCAAGATCCACGCTCGGCGGCCCGGCTTTCAGGCAGAGACCGGGGAGCGCCACGCACGAATATCGTGGCGTTGATGCCCCACCGGATCATGCCTTCCGATCAGACCACGTCCCGCCGATGCCGACCCGAGCCGACACCTGGAGTGGACCATTCCATTCGCCTTCCAGTCACGCGCGAGCCGGCGGTCCGCGGACGAGCCGGTGGTCGCATCGCGCCCTCCTCCAGCATGGGACGGCGGCGGTCCAGCGGACTACCATCGAAGCCACGATGGCCGACCAGCTCTCGCTCCACCTCGAGGCGGACCAGCTGCCCGATCTGCCGGACCTGCGGCCGATGCTTCCACGCCCGCTGGCAGCGCCGTTCGATTCGGACGAGCACCTGTTCGAGCCGTGGTGGGGCGGCGAGCGGGTCCTGGCGATGATCGGCCCGGCGGAGCATGCGGGGATGGGCGCCGTCCGGATCGTCGGCGCGGACGGACGCGACCTGACGAGCGCCCTGCCGGAGCTGGCCGGCCTGGCCGTCCGGGTCGCAGCCCGCTCGGCGATCCTGGATGGGGAACTGGTCGTGGTCGATCCCTCGGGTCGAGCGGATCCGGGGGAGCTGGATCGGAGGCTGTCTGGCGAGCCGGGTCGTCCGGCCGCGTTCCTCGCCTTTGACCTGCTCCACCTCGATGGACGATCGCTCCTGTCGCAGGCGCTGGTCCACCGGCACGAGGCGTTGCGCCGGGTGCTCCGTCCCGGCGACGAGGTGGTTGCCGTGCCAGCGATCGCCACGGAAGGGATCGCGCTGTTCGACGCGATCGTGGCACAGGGGATCGCCGGTCTGCTCGCCCGCCAACGGTCCAGCCCGTACCTGCCCGGAGTTCGGAGTC
This sequence comes from Candidatus Limnocylindrales bacterium, assembly GCA_038915815.1. GTDB lineage: Bacteria > Chloroflexota > Limnocylindria > Limnocylindrales > CSP1-4 > SPCO01. The sequence goes on along the minus strand of JBCLCL010000032.1, from coordinate 21,437 downwards.
GGCTGTGGCGGTTCGTGGCAGCCACGGCCGGCGCCGGGCCCAGCTCGCCGGACGCAGAGGACGGGCCTTGGGTGACTGCCTCAGCCCCAGTCCTCGCCCTGATCAGCCGTCTGCCGCTCGAGGATCACTGAGCCTGGACGACGGCCATCCCGGATCGGCGACCACCGTCAGGGTCGACCAGGTCGAAGCTGGCTCGGCATCTCCTGATCCGCTCAGCTGCCGGACGGCCCCTCCTTCGCATCGATGACCGACCGCGCCCACTGATAGGCCGCGGCCGTCGCCGGGAACCCGGCGGTTGGGATCGCGATCGTGATCGCATGGAGCAACTCGTCCGCGCTGATCCCCTCCGCCAGGCCTCGGCGCACGTGGGAACGAACGGCGCCCTCCGACGATAGTCCCACGGCGATCCCGAGCTTCACGAGCCGCTGGTCTCGCTCGCTCAACGGACCGGCCTGGCGGCAGGCATCCCCCAGCGCGTCGTAGGCCTGGGCGATCCCCGGATTGTCCGCCCGGAAATCGCGGTAGACGCGCGGCAGATAGTCGCGCTGCTGGTCACTCATCGGCATCGGTCCTCCATGACAGGGGTGGTGACCATCATGCCGGAACGAGCTTGATCATCGTGTCGTAGAAGACCGCGCTGCCGCCGACCGGGTCGATAAGCGTGGTGTTGCCGAGGTACGGGTCCACCCGCATCGCGGCGTTGGCGTGGATCCCCCGGATCCGTCGCTTGTCGCCGGGAATGACCTGACCGTCCACGGTGAAATCGACCCCGCCGTACGACCAATGGCCGAAGCCAAGGCTGAACGCGATGACCCCGGGGCGGATACCTTCGGTGGTCCGGATGGTGCCGTTCATGGGCACCTGCCGACCGTTCGCGAGGTCCCACACACCATCCGGGTTGGAGGCCGAGGTGACCCGCGCCACGTCCCCGTCCGCGAACCCGCGGGCCGCGGCGTCCGCAGTGTTCACCAGGAGGAAGTTCTCGGGTCGGAGCGCCAGCAACCAGTAGTTGGACGACGTCCGGCTCTTGGTCTGCATGATCTCCCGATAGGTGATCATGCGCAGATCGTAGCCGTTCGCTTCGTCGTCCAGCGGCTCGCCCAGCACCGATAGCGGCGCCGGAAAGTACTTCGCGTACCCGGTCAGGTGCTCCCCGGTCATCGGGCTCTTCGTGTCGTAGGTCTTCTCGCCGTAGAGGTTGATCAGGGTCCCGAACTTGTGGGTGACCTGCGTGACATTGAGCCCGAAGGCGCTGGAACTCGCCTCCGGGAAGACGCCCTCCGTGTAGCCCTTGCTGTACGCCTCGAATCGTCCGCCTCGGTTCAGGACATAGACCACCTTCGGCCACAGGTCGCCGGCGATCGCCTGCCACCGCTCGGCGTCGAATACGCTGGCGCGGATTGCGCGGCGCGCCTCCGTGAACAGCCGGATCTCCTCGGCGTCGGCGTCCGGCATCGAGTCCGATCCGTCCTCCTTCTCGCCGAACGCGAGGTTGGCGACCATCTTGAGATACAGGTCGTCCGGGTGGGTGAGGTCGCCGTAGTCGCCGAATCCCCCGGGCCCGAAGCCCGGTAGCTCGAGCCGCTCGGCGACGGCCAGCAGCACGGCCTCCAGCGACATCGCGGTCGGCCGGCCAAAGACCGTCACATCCGGGACGAGCGGGTCGATCGCAGGATTGCGGACGGGCTGGATCTTGTGCGGGATGCTCGGATGGCTGCCCTGGAATTCCCAGCGCTCCAGGTACATCTGGTCCGGGAAGATGTAGTCCGCGTACATGCTGGTCTCGCCGATGAACGGGTCGATGGCGATGAACAGCGGAAGCTTGGCCGGGTCGGCCAGGATCGGGATGTTCGTATTGCCGGCCGGCAGTGAGTAGACCGGCGACCCCATGTACAACATCAGGGCCTTGACCGGGTACGGGTACGCGTCTCCGATCGACGGGACGATCTCCTGGTAGACGTCGCTCGACAGCGGATACCAGTTGCGCTTCGCCGGATAGCCGTCACGCAGGAACAGCGTGTGCTTCTCGTACTTCTCGTTGTGCCGGATGATGCTCGTCCCGAACGGTGCCATCGTGCCGCTCGTCTTCTTGATGTCGAACGGCTGGCCGGCCTTGCTGCCATCGGCCTTGTACGTCGTCGCCTTGATCAGCCCGCCGGCATGATCGAAGTTCCCGAGCAGGGCGTTGAGCGTGTACCACGCCATGACGTTGTAGAAACCGTTCGTGTGCTGACTGACACCACGGTGGATGTCCGCCACCGCCTGGCGACCATGGGCGGTGAACTCGCGGGCGACGTCAGCGATGTCAGTCGGATCGAGACCGCAGATGTCCGCCCATTCCTCGAGCGTGTGCTCGTGGGCCGAATCGGCGATCACCTGGAGCGCGGACTTGACCGTGATCGGGCCGAACACGCGGTTGTCAACGCGCAGGTCACCGTAGACGGCCTTGGCCGGATCCTGCTCGTAGGGGTCGACTGGGGTCGGCACGCCGTCGACGAGCGCGACGAAGTAATCGAACTCGTAGCTCTTGGCCGGATCGGCCGTGCTTGGTCGGGTCTCCTTCTCGGCCAGACCGATCTCGCTGGCTCGCAGGAACTTGCCCGGCTTCCCGTCGTCGTCGAGCTTCACGAGCCAGCTGGACTCCGTCCAGGTCGACTCGCCGCTGGCTCGCGCGGCGGCTTCGTTCGCTGCCGAGAGGTAGCGCCGGTTGAACCGGTCGTTGTCGAGGATCCATCCGATCATCGACAACGCGAGCGCCCCTTCGGTCCCTGGCTTCCCCGGGAGCCACTTCCAGGCGTGCGCGGCGGTCTTGGAGAACCGTGGGTCGACCACGACGAACTTCATCCCCCGATCGACCTGGTTGCTGGTGATTCGCGGGGATCGGAACGGCGGCCCGTAGTTGCCCTCGAACGGCGACGCCCCGACAAACATCGCGAACTCGGTGTTGCCGATGTCGCCCTGCCAGTAGAACTTCTGGCCCCCGGTCCACTTGCCGTCGATGTACTGCTCCGACATCGCCTTGCCGGTGAAGTACAGGGAGCCCTGGCAGACCGTCGTATGCCCGTGCGCATTGGTGGTCCCGTATGAGCCCAGCATTCGGGCGATGAAGTCCTTGCGGCCGTCCTTGAGGCGGCCCCAGTTGAAGACGAACTGGTTGTTGCGTGGCCCAAAGTCCGGATGGTCGGGATCGATCATCGCGTCGAGGTGCGACGCGAATTCGCGCTTGAATGCGTCGACCAATGCCAGCTTCGCGTCTGGGTCCTTCTCATCGGTCATGGTCTTGATGGCGGCTGCCATGGCCTTCGCAACGCCGGCATCGGTCAGCACGTACGATTCGCGCAGACCGGGCACGGGCCCTTCTCCGAAGAGGTCGCCACCCTCGACAATCTCGGACACGGCGGTGCCGAAGTCGATCGTCGTCCACTCGTTCTGGCCACGCTTCGTACCCGGCTTGCGCTTTAGGACGCTGACCAGGCGGTACGGGTCGTAGACGCTCTGCAGGCCCGCTTGACCCTTGGGGCAGATGGCGCCGTCGATCGTCGCCGCATCCGCGACCGGCGTCTCATACGGGATGTGCGGGTACATGGTCATCGGGCTGTACGGATTGCCATCGATCTTGGCGATGACCCCGTCGAGCAGCTTGACCTTGATCCCGCAACCGGTGTTGCACTGGAGACAAACCGTGTAGATCTGATTGGCCGGGTCGGTCAGCGGGTACGCCGCGCGCGAGTCGTCGGTCGTGGTCTGGGCCTTCGTGAGAGCCGGAAAGCCTGCGGTGGCCCCCAGGAAAGCGACGCTGCCGCCGGTGAGCGCCCCGAGCTTGACGAAGTCGCGCCGTGAGATCTGACAGCCGCTGGGCTGCTCCGTGGTGGTGAGCGGCTGGTCGTCGCGGATCATCGGGTCACCTCGGTGGTCTGGCGGAACATGGGTAGTCGGTCGGTGAAGATCAGGTACGCCATCGCTGCGAAGCCGAGGACCCCGGCGACGACGGACCACTCCATCAGACTGGGCGTGTAGTCGTAGCCGAGGTGCGGGCCCGTGAACGCCTCCGCCAGGCCTTCGAGCTCGGGGACCGCCATGGCGGGGAAGATGATCGCCGTCCGTCCGACGGCCAATCCGACCAGGATGAAGACGCCCATCACGCCCGCGAGCAGTCCGTTCCTGGCGGTCCTGGCCTGGACCAGGACGGCGATCGGGATGACGATGCCCAGGGCCACCTGCAGGATCCAGAACGCCCAGGCGTACTGACCGAACAGGATCAGCTCGGCCACGGCGACGGCGTCCGGCACCTGGCTGTACAGGGTCTGGGAGTAGTCCACCCACAAGAAGTAGGCCTTGACCATGAGCAGGACGGCCACGGCCAGACCCAGCACTCGCAGGAGGCGTTCTCGCCGCGCGGGCTCTGCGACAACCCCGAAGAAACCGACGATCACGAGCAGCAGGGCCACGCCGGAGGTGAGGTTGAGTACGGGGAACTGCGCCGGCAGCATCGCGGTGTGGAAGCTCACGCGACCGGCATTGACACCGAGGAGCGCTCCCACGCCGCCACTGACGAAGACGGCCAGAACCAGCCCCGCGACCATCAGCGGCTTGAGCCGGCGCACCCGCCCGGTCGCGATCATGAGCAGCGACACGGTCACCGCGCCCAGGAGCACGGTGTAGCTCCACACGAGCTGGGCGAGCAGCGAGGTGACGTTCGGCTGGAGATAGACCTTCCAGATCCGCTCGAAATGGCCCAGGTCGAAGCCGATCAGGACCAGCGCGGCGGGCAACGTCACCAGGCTGGCCAGGAGGGCGTACCTGCCCGTCCCCTTGAACATGGGCACCTCGAAGACGTAGTCGAGCGTGGCGATCATGAATGAGCCGGCAGCCGCCCCGGCGAAGAACAGGTAGCCGGCGACCCACAGGCCCCAGTTCACGTAGGAGCCGTAGTTCACGTCGCGCTCGCCAAAGAGAAGACGGCTGGAGAAACCGTAGACGCCGAGGAGGATGGCGACAAGAGCGAGGGCGTAGAGCACACGCTTGAGGGTGAGCATCGGTCGATCCTCTCTACGTCAGGTAGTAGACGCGGGGTTCCGTGCCGAGCTCTTCCTTGAGCCGCGACACGTTGGGACGAGCGATGAGCTCGGACACCAGGCTGTCGGGATCGTTGGCGTCGCCGAACAGCGTCGCGCGGCCGATGCAGGTCGTCACGCAGGCCGGCAGCTGGCCCGCCTTCACCCGATGCATGCAGAAGTGGCACTTGCGCGCATTTCCGATGGGCGACCCGCGCTCCTCGCGCGGTCTCGGTTGCTGGTACTCGAACATCGGGAGCATCTCGTACCGGCCGGCGGTCTCGCGACCCGCGATCGGCGCTAGCGCGGCCGGGTTGTCCTCGTTGTAGGTCAGGCCGAAGTCCGAGGTCCGTGCGCCATATGGGCACGCGGTGAGGCAGGCCCGACAGCCGATGCACTGGTCGTAGTCGACGACCACGACACCGTCCTCGCTCCTGTACGTGGCGTTGACCGGACAGACCGGCACGCAGGGTGGCTTATCGCACTGCATGCACGGCCGAGGCGTGAACCGCCGGCCGACGTTCGGGTAGGTCCCCCACTCCTCCTCGATGACCGGACGGTAGACCACGCCGGGCGGCAGCTTGTTCTCCGCCACGCAGGCGATCGTGCAGGCATGGCAGCCGACACACTTGCGGAGGTCGATGACCATCACCCAGCGGCGCTCCGCGGGCGGCTTGTCCAGGGCCGCCAGGAGCTCCACGCGCATGCGCTCCAGGACGTCGACCTGGCCGCCACCGGCACTGGTCAGCGCCGCATCGGGACCGAGCTCCCATGGGTCCAAGCTTGACGTCGATGGGTCCGGCTGGATCGCGAACACTTCGTAGGCGGTGACCGCGCTGGCCGCGCTGGCCGCTCCGGCGCCGAGGATCCCTTTGAGGAGTCCTCGTCGAGTCAGGTCGGCGACCCCGCCCGACTGCTCCAACTCGGTCATCGGTCCATCCTTTCGGCATTGCGAAACGCCAGAGATCGCCCGTGTCGTCCCCTAGGGTCGCGGCTGCGACATCCGTCGGGTCAGGGCCGGGAGTCACGGTTCGGGCGGGCCGAACGTCCCGCGTCGTAGCCGCACCGACGGCGTCGATCACTGGTGCCTCGCAACGGCGGACCAGCGGTCCTGGCCTGCCCTACCCGGCCCGACGCGCCGCCGCGATGAAGGCACGCACCCCCGGGCGCTGCCCGTAGAGCAGCACTCCCGCCGCATACATCCGGGTGGCCACCACGGCGACGACCCCGATGGCGGCCGCCAGCAGGGCGATCGACAGGACCAGCTCCCACGGCTCCACCGCCGAGACCATCAGGCGCGCGAGCATGACGAACGGGCTGAACGGCGGCAGGAACGAGGCGAGCGTGATCCACGATCCGCTGCCGCCACTCAGGGCGGAAACCGCGCTGAGGTAGCCCACCACCGCGAGCAGACTGAACGGCAGCGACAGTGTCTGCAGGTCGTCCGGGCGGCTGACGAACGAACCCATCGCTGCGTAGAGCAGCGCGAAGAGGCCGAAACCGAGAAGGAAAAAGACGCCGTACCCTCCGAGGAGCATCGGGCTGAGACCGACCAGCGGCGTGCCGGCTCCTCCATCGGGCCCCAGGACCGCCGCGGCGATCCGGTCCTGCAGGGCGAGCGCCACGAGCGCCGGCAGCGCGATCGCCAGGTACTGGGTCAGCCCAGCCGCTCCGATGCCGAGGACCTTGCCGGCCAGCATCTGGCGCGGCGACGCGGCGCTGATCATCAGCTCCATCACCCGGCTGCTCTTCTCGGCGGCGATGCCGGTCGCCACCCACATCCCATAGATGACCACGCTCATGAACAGGAGCACGACGAACACGATCCCGAGGAAAGCGCGGCTGGCCGTCTCCTGCGGATCGAGCGGTCGCCCCTCATCGGTCGCCGTGTTGATCGGATCGACCCGGAACGCCGGGGTCCGGAAGAGACCCAGCTGTGAGTCCGGCGGCAACTCGGCCGTCCAATCCAGGATCCCGACCGCCACGGCCGCGAAGCCCATCAGCTGGCTGCGGACGCCGTCGGGTGGGCCGTTGGTCCGGAAGACGACATCGAGCTGACCCGTCGGAAGACGCTCGACGATCATGATCCCGGCCAGCCGCTCGGCCGCGAGGTCGAGTTCCGCGGTCACGGCATCGGATGCGACGCCGATCGCGAAGGGCTTCTCCCACGTTTCCCGGTCGACACCGGTCGGGGGCACGTTGAGCAGGCTGTCGGCGACCGCCACGGCCCGCCTGGCCAGGTCCGGGTCGGACGAGACGACCGCGATGTTCGTGACCGTCTGGCGATCGAAGTAGCGGAGGGCGATCGGCGAGAGCGTCACCAGCAGGGCCAGGCCCATCAGCACGACCGTCGAAGCGATGAACAATGGGCCGCGCACCCGGTCGCGGTACTCGCGCCGGGCGATGATCGCGGCGTTCGGCAGGAGCGGATCGGGGCGGGTCATCAGGCCGGCACACCCGCCGCCGCATCGTCGTCGGCCGGGCGGCCGACAAGCTCGATGAAGAGCGCCTCGAGGCTCGGCTCGACCAGCTCGAACCGGCGGACCGTCGCACCTCGCCCGAGGACGTCGGCAAGGACCGCGGCTGGCAGCGCACCCGGCAGCAGTTCCAGCTCCGCGCCGGTCGCGTCGCGGCGAACCAGCTCCACGCCCCGGACCTCTTCCAGCCAGTCCGGGGCGGGACTCAATCCATCGAGGGCGAGACTGACCCACTGTCGCCCGCTGGCACGCTTGAGGTCTCGCAATAGCCCGCCGGCCACCAACCGGCCGTGGTCCACGATCGCGACCGATTCACACATCGCCTCGGCCGCCTCCATCTGGTGGGTCGAGAAGATGAGCGTGCGACCGCGGTCGCGCAGCTCCATGAACGCCGCACGGAGGAGCACCAGGTTGATCGGATCGAGCCCGGTGAACGGCTCGTCCATCAGCAGCACCTCCGGCCCGTGGAGGATCGCGGCGATGAACTGGACCTTCTGCTGGTTGCCCTTGGAGAGCTCCTCGGCGCGACGGCCGGCGTAGTCGGGGATGCGGAAGCGGGCCAGCCAGGCGAGCGCCTCGCGGCGGGCGCGCTCGGGCGTCTCACCGTAGAGCGACGCGTAGTAGACGAGCTGGTCCAGGACCCCCATCTTCGGGTAGAGCCCGCGCTCCTCGGGCAGGTACCCCCACGTTCGGCGCGGCAACTCCGCCACCGGCCGGCCGTTCCAGCGGATCTCGCCGGCATCCGGGGCGACGATCCCCAGGCAGATCCGCATGGTCGTCGTCTTGCCCGCCCCGTTGGCGCCGAGGAAGCCGAAGACCTCGCCGGGCGTGACCTCGAAGGTCAGCGCATCGAGGGCTGTCGTCGCACCGAAGCGCTTGGTGACGTGGTCGATCTGCAGGCTCACGAAGGCGAGGATAGCCCGGAAGGTGAGAGTGGCCCGGTTCAGGCGATCCAGGTCCGGCCGGTCACCGAGCGGACGACCTGGGCAAGGAAGGCCGGCACGAGGGCGATCAGCGCGACGACGGTCCAGTCGGACAGGTCGAGCTGGGTCGCCCGGAACGCATCGGCGAGGAGCGGAACGGACGGGATGACCGCCTGGATGCCGATCACCGCGAGAGCGGCGAAGAGCAGGAGCCAGTTGGCCGGCAGGCGGGAGATCGGCTCGCGAACACTCCGGTTGGCGTAGGCGCGGACGGCCTGACTGCAGACGAGGACCGTATAGGCCAGCCATCGGGCGTGCTCCGGGCCGCCCGGGTGGGTGGCCATGACGACGAGCGCCGCGACCGCGCTGAACCCGCCGGCGAGCGCGATCCGCCCCAGCAGGCCGCCGGTCAGCAGCGGGGCACCCTGACGCCGAGGCGGCCGGCGCATCAGGTCCGGCTCGCCCTTCTCCAGCTCGAAGGCGACCGAGGCGGACAGGTCGATGAACAGCTCCAGCCAGAGGATCTGGATCGGCAGGAGTGGCTGGCCGAAGCCGTAGACCGTCGCGATGAGGATGAAGCCGAGCAGCGCCACGTGGGTGGAGACGAGGAAGATCAGGCCCTTCTGGACGTTGTCGACGATCCGTCGTCCCTCGGCCAGTCCGTAGAGCAGCGTCGCGAACGAATCGTCACCAAGGACCAGGTCGGCGGCCTCCCGGGCCACGGCGGTGCCGGACCCCATGGCCACCGCCACGTCCGCCCGGTTCAGCGCGGGCGCGTCGTTGACCCCATCTCCGGTGACCGCGACCGTCCGGCCGGCGGCGCGCGCCAGGCGGACCAGGCGCTCCTTCTGATCGGGCGTCGAACGGGCCACCACCTGGAGGCCCGGCAGAGCCGCCGTGAGCTCGGCGTCGTCCCAGGCGGCAAGGCGCTCGCCAGTCACGATCCGAAGACGATCCAGGCCGGCCTCGGCGGCGATCGCGGCCGCCGTCGACGGATGGTCGCCGGTGACCACGATGACTTCGATCCCGGCGGCCCGGGCGGTCTCGAGCGCCTCGCGAATGCCATCGCGCAGTGGATCGGCGAATCCGATCAACGCACGAACCTCCCAGTCGCCACCGTCCGGTCGCGATGCCAGGCCGACCAGCCGCTGCCCGCCCGCGGCAAGCCGTTCGATCCGATCCAGCCAGGCGGCACGTTCGTGGTCCGGCGGTGAGGCAAGGGCCACGACCGCCTCCGGCGCACCGATGGCGCGCTCGACCACGCCGTGCGGCCCGCGGCTACGCGTCCGCGAGATCGGGCGGCCGTCGTCCACGGGCTCGGCATCGACCAGGTCCACGGGGTCCAGGTGGGCGTTGCCGCCGGCGGCCTCGATCGCTCGAACCAGCGACGCCGTGAATGAGCCTGGCGGCGTTCCCTCGGCGCGCACCCACGCGTCGTCCTCGGCCCGCAGCGCATCCCCAAGGATGCCCAGCCGGGCGTCGTCCTCCAGCTGTCCCTGAAGATCCGACAGGGACGCGACCTCAAGGCGATTGTGGGTCAGCGTCCCGGTCTTGTCGGTGACGATCAGATCGATCGACCCGAGGGTTTCCTCCGCGTTGAGCCGCCGGACCAGCACCCCGCGCTTGAGCAGCCGGTAGGCCCCGAGCCCGAGGATGACCGCGAGCAGGATCGGCGGCTCTTCGGGGATGGCCGCGATGGCCGCGGAGATCCCGGCCAGCAGGTTCGCGCCGATCTCATGACCACGGGCGAATCCCAGGCCGGTCACGATCACGATGAGGCAGATCGCGACCACGAGCAGGATCCGGACGAGCCGCTCGAGTTCCAGCTGCAAGGGCGAACGGCGGCGCCCGCGTTCGCGTAGCGCGCCGGCGATCTGCCCGACCTGTGACCCCTGCCCGATGGCCACCACGACTCCCTCGCCGCGCCCGCCGACGACGCTCGTCGCGCCGAATGCCATCGCGTGTCGGTCGGCCAGCAGCGCTTCCGGCAGATCCGCGTCGACGCTCGCGGCGTCCGGCACGGACTCGCCGGTCAGGGCGCTTCGGTCCAGCAGCAGCCTGTCCGCACGCAGGACCCGGAGGTCGGCCGGGACGACGTCGCCGGCACGCAGCAGGACGATGTCGCCCGGCACGAGGTCGGCGGCGTTGACGTCCTCAACCTCCCCACCGCGACGCACGCGGGCGCGTGGTGCCGACGCATCGCGCAGCGCCTCCAGCGCCCGGTCGCCGCGGTACTCGGTGACCACATCGGCACCGACGATCGGAAGGAGTGCGGCGAGGATGAGCAGTCCGTCGCGGACTTCCCCGAGCGCGACGGCCAGCAATCCGGCGGCCATCAGGAGCAGCACGAATGGCTCGGTGGCCGCTTCCCGGACCATGCTCACGATGGAGGTTCGGCGAGCAGGCTCCAGCGCGTTCGGGCCGCTCGATGCGGCGCGTCGCGCAATCTCGGCCGGGTCCAGCCCGACCATTCGGTCAACGCCAAGGGCCCGCACAACCTCGTCGCCCGAGCGCGCGTGGGCGGGACCGGGTGGATCGGTCAGGAGGCTGGTCATCAGGTCAATCATCGCGCAACGGGGTAGCATCGGGGGATGATCCAACCAACGCGCCCCGCCGTCGGACAGGTCGCCCCGGCCTCCATCCACGCCGACCGGGCCGCCGGCCGGCTCGAGATCGGGTGGCCCGATGGGCATGCGACCGTCTACGACACGGTGACCCTGCGCTGGCTCTGCCCCTGCGCGTTCTGCCGGGGCGAAGCCGGGATGCCCGGCTGGCTCGACAGCGGCCCGACCCTGACCAGCGAACAGACCCGCCTCGTTGACATCGCCCTGGTCGGTGGGTACGCGATCGCCCCGACCTGGGGCGACGGCCATCACACCGGCTACTACACCTACGCGCTGCTGCGCGACCGCTGCCCATGTCCAGACTGCACGGAGCGGCGCGGCGCGAGCGCGGGCCCGGGCCCTGCCGCCGCACGCCACGAGGAGCACGCATGATCGTCGTCACCACACCGTTCCTGGCCGGCCATCGCGTTCGCGAATCGAAGGGGATGGTCTTCGGCCTCGTGGTTCGCAGTCGAGGCCTGGGCGGCAACATCATGGCTGCGCTTCGATCGCTCGGCGGCGGCGAGATCCACGAGTACACCAGCCTGCTGGAGGACACCCGTCGACAGGCGCTTGACCGACTGGTCAGGAACGCCACATTGCTCGGCGCCAACGCGATCCTGTCGATGCGCTTCGACAGTTCGGAGCTGTCGGGGACGATGAGCGAGATCGTGGCCTACGGGACTGCGGTGATCGTCGAAGAGGACGCATCGGCAGCGCCCGTCACGGTGGACTGACGATGCGCGGGACTGGCCGCTACGGCCGCATCCTCGCGGCCGTCGTCGGCGGGCTGATGACCCTGAGCGGCCTCGCCGCAGTCGCCCAGGGCGGCGACTCGGTCTCGGCCGGCGTCTGGCTGGTCGTCGTGGGGCTCGCGCTGATCATCGCGGCCGTGATCGAGCGCTCGCGCTACCGCTCGGAGAGCGCCGATCTGTCTGGCCTCCCGGTTGGACCCGGCGGCGGCGAGCCGGCCGACGCGCCGCTCGACGCACGCTTCCAACGAACGGACGAGACCTTCGTGGACCCGACGAGCGATCGGCGCATGCGCGTCTGGCTGGACGGCGCCTCGGGCGAGCGGGTCTATCGCGCGGACGGCTGACGCCGCGGGGCGGGCGAGGCGGGTCCACAGGGGGACCTGTCAAGTCGGCATGCTATCCTCGCCGGCCGCGGTTCCCACCCGACAACCCATCGCCAGGAGCCCATCAGCACACGATGGCCGCCATCCAACCCGGCGCTCCCGCCCGACCGACGATCGCGCCTCGTCCACGCGGCGCGACTCGACCGAGGGCCCGCTTCCCCTACCTGAACCGCGAGCTGTCCTGGCTCGAATTCAACGCGCGGGTCCTGTTCGAGGCGCGCGACGAGCGCAACGCCCTGCTCGAACGGGTCAGGTTCCTGGCCATCTTCGCCGACAACCTCGACGAGTTCTTCCAGGTCCGGATCGCCGGTCTGCGCCAGCAGGTCGAGGCCGGCAAGGTCGCCCGCTCGCCTGACGGTCGGACCGCGGAAGAACAGCTCGCGGCCGCGCGCGAGCGGCTGCTCGGCCTCGTTGCGGATCACTCGGCGATCTACCTGTCGATCCGGCCGGCGCTCACCGCTGAAGGCATCGAGCTGGTGGACTATCCGGCCATCCCGGAGCACCACGACGCCCTCCGCCAGCGGTTCCTCGACGAGATCTTCCCGGTCCTGACGCCGCTGGCCGTGGACCCCGGTCACCCCTTCCCGTACATCTCGACGCTGAGCCTCTCGATCGCGGTCGGCCTGCGCGATCCGGAGACCGACGAACGGCTGTTCGCCCGGGTCAAGGTCCCGCAGATCCTGCCTCGGTTGCTGGAAGTGGAGCCGTCGCGCTTCATCCTGATCGACCAGCTGATCGAGGCCAACCTGGACACCCTGTTCAGCGGCCTGGAGGTCGTCGAGCACCACCTCTTCCGGGTCACCCGCAACGCGGACCTGGAGATCGAGGAGGACGAGGCGGACGACCTCCTGCTCGCCATCGAGGAGGAGCTTCGCCGCCGACGCTTCGGCGAGGCCGTCCGGCTCGAGGTCGAGCGATCCATGCCCGCCGCGACCCGTGCGCTGCTGCTGCGCGGCCTGGGTCTGGGCGAAGCCGACTGCTACGAGGTCAGCGGGATGCTGGACCTGTCCGGCCTGTGGGCGATCGCCGAGCTCGATCGGCCGGATCTGAAGCCACCCGACTGGACGCCGGTCACGCCGCAGCGCCTGATGCCGCCCGACGAGGAGACGCCGGCTGACGTCTTCGCCGCCATCCGGGCGGGCGACGTTCTGGTCCATCACCCGTACGAATCGTTCGGCGCCTCCGTGGCGCGATTCATCACCCAGGCCGCGGACGACCCGGACGTGCTCAGCATCAAGCAGACGCTCTATCGGACGGCCGTTGATTCGCCGATCCCCGAGGCGCTGGTCAGGGCAGCCGAGCGCGGCAAGCAGGTCGTCGTCCTGGTCGAGATCAAGGCCCGCTTTGACGAGGAGGCCAACATCATCTGGGCGCGCAAGCTTGAGCAAGCGGGCGCCCACGTGGTCTACGGACTGGTCGGACTCAAGACCCACTCGAAGACGGCCCTGGTGGTCCGTCGCGAAGGATCGAGCCTCCGTCGCTACGTCCACATCGGGACGGGCAACTACAACCACCGGACGGCGCGTGTCTACACGGACCTGGGGCTCCTCACCTGCCGGCCCGAGATCGGCGCGGACGTGACGGACCTGTTCAATGTCCTGACCGGCCTCTCCCGCCAGCGGGAGTTCCGCCGGATCCTGGTCGCACCGCACAGCCTGCGCTCGCGATTCCTGGACCTGGTCGAGCGCGAGGTGGGTCACGTGGCCGAAGGCCGGCCGGCGGGGATCGTGCTCAAGCTCAACGCCATCGTCGACGTGGCGGTGATCGAGGCGCTCTACCGGGCGGCCCAGGCCGGAGTGGAGATCGAGCTCATCGTTCGGGGCGCCTGCTCGATCCAGCCGGGCCTGCCGGGGATCTCGGAGCGGATCCGGGTCCGCTCGATCATCGGCGGGTTCCTGGAGCACTCGCGGATCTGGGGCTTCGAGAACGACGGTGACCGCGAGTGGTACATCGGCTCGGCCGACCTGATGGACCGCAACCTGGATCGACGGATCGAGGCGGTCACCCCGGTCGAGGACCCGGAGGCGCGAGCCCGGATCGCCGGGATCATCGAGGTGATGCTCGCCGACGACCGCCGGTCCTGGCAACTCCAGCCGGACGCGACCTGGGTCCGAACGGAGGCGCTCCTCGGCCGCGCCGGCACGGTCGATACGTTCGAGACGCTCAAGGAGGACGCCCTCGACCGGGCCCGGCCGGCCTCCACCCCGCACCGCCCGGGCGCCGGCGCCGGTTCACTCGATCCACGCGCATGAGCCGGGAGGTCGAGCCGACGATCGAGGTGGAGCTCAAGTACCGCGTGCTGGACCTGGCGGGTGCCGAGCGATACCTGGTGGCCGACCAGATCGGCTCGTTCAGCGGTGGGGCGGCGGCCCGAGCGTCGCAGTTCGAGGATCGCTACGTGGACACCGCGGACGGGTCGATGGCGCGAGCCGGCTTCGCTGTCCGGCTTCGGCACAGCGGGCGCGGCTCGATCGTATCGGTCAAGGCCCTCGCCCGAACCGAGGGTGCCGGTGGATCGGTCCGTCGCGAGGAACTCGAAGGTCCGGCCGATCGGGCCACCGGGCCGCTCGAATGGCCCCCGTCGGATGCACGATCGCTGGTCCTCGAGCTGGCCGGGGACGCCCCGCTCGTGGAGGTCGTCACCATCCGCCAGCTGCGTCGCAAGCGGGTCTTCCGCGACGGCGAAACCCGGGTCGAGCTGAGTCTCGACGAGGTCGACATCGTCGCGCGCTCCCGGGTCGTCGATCGCTTCGTGGAGCTCGAAGCCGAGCTCGTCAAGGGGTCAGAGGAACGCCTGGTCGAACTGGCCCGGGTCTTCTCTGTCGATCCGGCCCTGGCCCCGTCGAGCGGCAGCAAGCTCGAAGCGGCGCTCGCCGCACTCGGGCCCGGATCCGGGCAACGCGACGCCACCCCCTCCACCTCCGACACCCTGGACGCGCCGGTCGAGACGGTCGAGGCGGTGCCGTCGCCCGATCCACGCCTCGTCGTCGGGAAGACGCCCGGGGTCAGCGCGGACGACCACGTGGCCGAAGCCGGACGCAAGGTGATGCGCTTCCACCTCGCCCGGATGATCGCCCGCGAGGCCGGCGTGCGCTCGGGCAGCGACCTGGTGGACGTGCACGCGATGAGGGTCGCGACCCGTCGTCAGCGGGCGGCCTGGCGCGTCTTCGGCTCGGCCTTCCGACCCGGCCGGACCCGGCGCTACCGGACCGGCCTGCGCGAGATCGCCGCGCGCCTGGGTGCGGTCCGCGACCTGGACGTGCTGCTGCTGGCCGCGGAGCGATATCGCTCGGACCTGCCGAAGACCGAGCAGCGCGCCATCGAGCCGCTCCTGGCGGACTGGCGGATGCACCGCGACGATGCCCGCGTCCTGCTCGTCCGCGAGCTCGATTCAGACGGCTACCGGCGGTGGGTGGACGACTATCGCGACTTCGTCCGGACCGAGGGCGCAGCGGTCGTGCCGGTCGCCCCCACCCAGCCGCATCGGATCCGCGACACGACCGCCTCGCGCATCTGGACCGCGTACGAGCAGGTCCGGGGCTACGAACCGGTCCTGCGCTGGGCGGATGTGGAAACCCTCCACGACCTGCGGATCGCTGCCAAGTGGCTGCGCTATTCGCTCGAGTTCGTGCGTGAGGCGCTCGGCGATGACTCGGCGCCGCTGATCGCCCGGATCACCGCGCTGCAGGATCACCTCGGGCTGATGAACGACGCCGACGTGGCCGCATCGATGGCCCGAACCTTCCTCGTCGAGCACGCCGGCGACCTGTCGGCACTCGAGGGTGCCGCGATCGGGCGCTACCTGGTCAGCCGCGAGCGCGAGGTCACTCGATTGCGGCGGTCGGTCGGGCCCGCCTGGCGCGGCCTCGCCGGTGTCGGCTTCCGTCGAGGACTCGGGCGGGTCGTCGCGGGACTGTAGCGCCGCGGACGATCAGCGACTGCGCGCGGCCTCGACCCGGAGGCAGCGGATGCCGCCGACCACCAGGCTGGGGACGACACCTCGGGTCAACTCCGCCAGCCGTGGGCCAGTTCGGCGAGCCGATCGCGCCAGGCCGGACCGGCATGGGCCACGGCCAGGATCGCCCCCTCGCGGATCCCGGCATCGGAGACGCGGATCCGGTCCACGCCGTAGCGATCCAGGATCGCCCCCATGACCAGCGCGCCGGCAGGCAGGATCCTGGCGCGGATCGGTTTGACCCGGTGGCGCTCCGAGATGACGTCCGCGGACTCGGCTTCCAGGATCGCCAGGGCCTCGCGGATGCGCCCGCGGGTCAGCGTCCGGTCGAGTGCGGCGGCCGGGATCAGCTTCAGGAGATTGGAGGCGGTGCCACCGACCGCGACGATCTCCTCGGGGTTCGCCGCAGGCGCGTCGCGGACGGCTCCGATGGCGGCAGCCCGCATCGCGTCGACCTCAGCGGCCAGCGGCGGATCGTGGCTGACGAACTGGTCGGTCAGCCGGGCGACCCCGAGGCGCAGGCCGGCGGCCCTCGGCAGCCGGGTCTCGTCCACGACGCAGAACTCGGAGCTGCCGCCACCCACGTCAACGACGAGGGTTTCCTGGGTGACCGGCAGGCCTTCGGTCACCCCGACGATCATGAGGTAGGCCTCCTCTTCGTGCGACAGGACGTGGAGCGGCGCCCCGGTCGCCAGCCCGACCTCGTGGACGATGGCGCCGGCGTCGGCGGCGCGCCGGATCGGTTCGGTGCCGATGAGCGTGAGGTTCAGCGCACCCATGCTGCGCGCCGTGTCCGCGTATCCGATGAGGGCCGCCACGAGATGCGCGCGAGCCGCCCGGCCGAGATGGCCACGCTCCGCGACGGCCGACCCGAGGCCCAGGAAGACCGACTCGTCCGCGATCGGCTGCAGCCGGCGGTCGGCGATCTGCGCCACGAGGAGGTGGACGGAGGTGGCGCCGAGATCCACCGATGCGCCGACGACCGGTTCGACCCCTGTCGGCGAACCTATCGTCGTGCCCCCGACCCGTGGCCCCTGCTCATCGATCGCCTCCTGCTCAGGGCGCATCGCGCGCCACTCCTGCGTCTACGCCCGGTAAGGGTCTCAGTTTGACGGAGCTACCAGGAAACGCCGGAGCGCGATCACAGACCAGATGGCCTCGACCACGCCAAATGGCCAGGCTCCCGACATGAAACCGTAGGCGCTCGACAAGAGGCATCCGAACGCGAAGCCAAGGACAAACGCGCGTCCGCGCGATTCAAGCGCGTACATCACCATCATGAAGGTCAACGCGGCGATACCGTAAGCGGTGATCGGATCCACGCCTGCGACTCTATCCGGTGGCTCGGCCTCAGGGTGATCCCGCTCTGGCTCTCCCAGGCGATCGACGAGCTCGAGCGGGACGAGGTGGGCCAGGGAGCGCTCGGACGTGCTCTGGTGGCGGAATCCGTCTCGGTCATGCGCCGGGAATGGGCGCGCTACCACGCCGCTGTCGGCCAGTGGGAGGTCGATGACCGAGGCCGCGGCTTGGCCACGTCCAACGCCGAGCCCACGACCGACCCGACCGAGGCGACCTGACGGTCATGCCCGCCCGGGCGGTTGCGCGGCCGGGAGGGTTTCGGCGTCGTTTCGGACCGGGCGCTGATCCAACGCGGGATTCGGCGCATTCACGGGCTGTTAACGCGCCGGCAAACCGCCGTTGATGAGCCGACACGACGGTGGAGCCCGTGGATCTGGGGGATGCCCCGAAGTCCGACCGCGTGTGACGCGGCACCAGGAGGAACCATCGCGTGACCATCGAGGACCGGAAGCGCCTGGGCGCACTCGCATTGCTGGTGACGATCGCCGTAGGTGCCTGTTCTACCGGCGTCGGCGAAGTACCAGGGTCGCAGACGGCGAACCTGTCGGGCACCGTCGCCATCGACGGCTCGAGCACGGTCTTCCCGATCACCCAGGCCGTCGCCGAGGAGTTCCAGATCGCGAACCCCGGTGTCCAGGTCCCGGTCGCCTTCTCCGGCACCGGCGGTGGGTTCAAGAAGTTCTGCAGGGGCGAGACGGATATCAATGACGCGTCGCGCCCGATCAAGGAGCAGGACGAGGGCGAAGGGGTGGCCTGCACGACGAACGGGATCGACTGGCTCCAGCTCGAGGTGGCGATCGACGGCCTCACCGTCGTGGTCAACCCGGCCAACGACTTCGCGGCCTGCCTGACAGTCTCGGAGCTCAAGGCCATCTACGGTCCGGACTCGCCGGCCGACCTCGTCTGGAGCCAGGTTCGCGACGGCTTCCCGACCGAAAAGGTGGAGCGCTACATGCCCGGAGCCGACTCGGGCACGTTCGACTACTTCACGGAGGCGATCAACGGCGAGGTGGACGCCTCGACCCAGAACGCGGTCCAGTCCGAGGACGACAACCAGCTCGTCATCGGCGTCGCGGGCAGCAAGTATGCGATCGCCTACTTCGGCTACGCCTACTACGTCGAGAACACCGACAAGCTCAAGGCGCTCGAGGTCGACGGCGAGAAGGGCGCGGGCTGCATCGCCCCCACCGACGTCTCGATCAACGACAACAGCTACGCGCCGCTCTCCCGCCCGCTCTTCATCTACCCGGATGCCGCCAAGGCGAAGACCCGGCCGGAGCTGAAGGCCTTCGTGGACTTCTACCTCGACAATGCGTCCGCACTCTCGGCCGAGGTGGGCTACGTCGCCCTTCCCGATGCCCTGCTGCAGGAGCAGAAGGACGCCTGGTCCGCGGCCGTCGGCGGCTGACCCTCACCACCCGCTCCTCCCATACTGAACAGGTCAGAGAAGGAGCCTTCGATCGGATGAACGGCGTGGTCGCTCGCGCACCACTCACCCGACGCAAGCCGGCCAGCGAGCGGATCATCGAGCCTCTCCTGTTCCTCGCCGCGGCGCTTGGCGTCGTCACCACGGTGGGCATCGTCATCGTGCTGGCGTACGAGACGGTTGCGTTCTTCCTGCAGGTCAACCCGCTCGATTTCTTCTTGGGCACCCACTGGTCGGCGTCGATCAAGCCCTACGCGTTCGGGGTCCTCGCGTTGATGTCCGGAACCCTCCTGGTCGCTGCGATCGCCATGGTCATCGCCGTGCCCCTCGGCCTGCTGGCAGCGGTCATGCTGAGTGAGTACGCCAGCGCCCGCGTGCGCGCGATCGTGAAGCCGACCCTCGAGACGATCGCCGGGATCCCGACCATCGTGCTCGGCTTCTTCGGCCTCTATTTCCTGGCGCCGAACGTCCTGAAGCCGATCTTCGGCGATGCCATCGGGACGTTCTCTGCGCTGTCGGCCGGGATCGTGGTCGGCATCCTGATCACGCCGCTGATCGCCTCGATCTCGGAGGACGCGATGCGGGCCGTGCCGCGCGGCCTGCGCGAGGGCGCCTACGCTATGGGCGCGACGAAGTTCGAGGTCGTGCGCAAGGTCGTCTTCCCGGCGGCGCTGTCGGGGATCATGGCCTCGATCATCCTCGCCGCCTCACGGGCCTTCGGGGAGACGATGGCCGTCGTCCTGGCCGGTGGTGCACAGCCCCAGTTGACCTTCGACCCCCTGCAGAGCGTCCAGACGATGACCGCGTTCATCATCCAGATCAGCTTCGGCGAGACCTCGCAGGATTCGATCCAGTTCAAGTCCCTGTTTGCCGTCGCGGCCACCCTGTTCGTCATGACGCTCGTGCTGAACCTGATCAGCAACCGGATCGTGGCACGCTTCCGGACTGTCTACTGATGCCCACGTTCGGCACGACTCCTGCCGTCGAGGCGGACCGCTGGGATCCAGGGCTGATGCGGCGGCGCCTGAGCGGGACCGTCTTCTACGGCGCCTGCCTGGCGGCGATCGGGATCATGATCCTGACCCTGATGGTGCTCCTCTGGGATGTCCTGTCCCGCGGCGTGCCATGGCTGGACGGCGGCTTCCTGACCGGCGGTCCGTCTCGCCGGACGGAGATCGCCGGCATCTTCCCGGCGTTGATCGGATCGTTGGAGATCGCGATCATCGTCGGCGTCCTGGCCTTCCCGACGGGCGTCGCGGCCGCGATCTACCTGACCGAATATGCGGGTGATAGCCGCGTGACCAACCTGCTGCGGACGAACATCGCCAACCTGTCCGGCGTCCCCTCGGTGATCTACGGCATCCTGGGCCTTGCCCTCTTCGTCCGCTTGGCGGGGCTCGGCACCACGATCGTCGCCGGGGCGCTGACGGTCACCCTGTTGATCCTGCCCGTGGTCATCATCGCCTCGATCGAGGCCATCAAGGCCGTCCCTGTGACGCAGCGAGAAGGCGCGTATGCGCTCGGTGCGAGCCGCTGGCAGATGGTCCGCCAGGCGGTCCTGCCGGCCGCGGCCCCCGGGGTCATGACCGGGATCATCCTGGCGATGGCCCGGGCCATCGGCGAGACGGCTCCGCTCGTCATGGTCGGAGCCTTTACCTTCGTCTCCTTCACCCCGCAGCCGTTCTCCGGCGGGTACACCGTCTTGCCGATCCAGGTCTACGACTGGGCCACCCGCCCACAGAGCGACTTCCACGCGCTTGCCGCGGCGGCCATCATCGTCATCCTGGTCCTGATGCTCGTGCTCAACGGGCTTGCCCTCTTCGTCCGGGCCCGCCTCTCGAGGCACATCCAGTGGTAGACAAGAACGTTGCGAACACCCAGCTCTCGGAAACCTCCGTCGCCGAGCCATCGGCCGACGGCGGGGGGCCGTCGATCCGGATATCGGCAGCCTCCGAACGTCGCTCGCCGGAGGCGTCTGGCGAACCAGAGACGGCCGTCGAACTGCGTGACGTCACCTGCTACTACGGCACGTTCAGGGCCGTTCGGAACGTCAACATCAAGGTCGCCAGGCGGCGCATCACGGCGCTCATCGGGCCCTCCGGCTGTGGCAAGTCGACGCTGCTTCGTACGATGAACCGGATGAACGACCTCGTACCCAGCTACCGCGCCGAGGGGACCGTCCTCCTTGACGGCCAGGATCTGTTCGCTCGCGGTGTCGATCCGGTCGCCGTCCGTCGCCGGGTCGGGATGGTCTTCCAGAAGCCGAACCCGTTCCCCAAGTCGGTCTGGGAGAACGTCGCCTTCGGGCCGAAGATCAACGGCTACAAGGGTGATCTCAACGAGCTGGTGGAGAGGAGCCTCCGGCGAGCCGCGCTGTGGGACGACGTCAAGGACAAGCTGACCCAGTCCGGCATGGCACTCTCAGGCGGTCAGCAGCAACGCCTGTGCATCGCCCGCACCATCGCGGTGGATCCCGAAGTCATCCTGATGGACGAACCGTGC
>JBCLCL010000031.1:0-34091 GCA_038915815.1 Candidatus Limnocylindrales bacterium | reverse complement strand
GGGTCGTCGATCCCGATCATGTCGGCGGAGATGGCCTCGAGCTCTTCCGCGGTCGGCTCCTCGACGGCCTTCGGATCGAGCTTGGCCGGCGCATCGGTCGGCATCCTGGCGACGGCTTCGACGCTGTCTTCGGCGACCACGATGATCCCGACGTCGGCGCCGTCGGGGCCCTCAGGCCCCCGATCGAGGTCGTCGTCCTCGTCGTCGTCCTCGTCGGCGACGGCGACGCCGGTCGAGCGCGACGGGCGCATGCCGGCCAGCTTGGCCTCCTCGATCTCGGCCTTGGCGCGGCGGGGCCGCGCCAGGACGGCCTCCACGAGTTGCTTGTCGAGCGGGTTAGCGGACATGGTTACCTCCGGTGGCTGGCGAGCAGCCGGGTCTGGTCTCGGCGCCGATCGAGTGACAGGCGCGCTTCGTTGATCTGTTGGCGCTCGAGCATCAGCCGGTCGATCGCTTCGCGGTCGGCGGCGCGCTCGGCTTCCCCCTGGGCAGCCTCGTTGTAGTCGCTGCGTTCGCGCAGCCGGTCGTCCTCGAGCTCGATGAGCAGCCGAGTGACCTCGTAATCGAGCTCCGACGGAGCGAGCCCGCGCGGGTCGGGACCCGGCTTGGCAACCAGCGCCCGGGCGAGCGCGGCCGTTTCGTCGTCGAGCGACAGGAGCAGCTCCTCCCAGAGGAACGGCGGATGGACGCCCTCGTCGTTCGGTGCACGCTGGAGGACGATGGCGCGGAAGAGCTCCCGCGCGACGGTGCTCGGGAGCTGGTCCGGCCCGAGCTCATCGACGACCCGGAGCTGCTGGTCCGGGACCAGAAGCTGGAGTCGGAGCAGCTCCGCTTCGACCGGCGTGATCGCCCTGAGGATGTCGTGGATCGGGAGCGCGTCCGGCGAAGAAAGCACGGCATCGGCGGTCATCCGCGATTCGACCTGGGCGCCGGCGCCGGGACTCCCACCTCCCGACGATCGCCCCCCGGAGATCGGATTCCGGGCGGGGCGCTCCAGGACCTGGCGAAGCACCCGCTCCTCGACGCCGGAGACCCGGCGGACCTCGCCGAGCGCCTCGTCGCGCCGCAGGGGATCGGCGATGTCGCGCAGGGCGGGCATCACCGCCTCCACGAAGCCGATCCGCCCCGAGCTCGTCTTGAGGTCGAACCGGCCGGCATGGTGCTCGATCAGGTACTCGACGAGCGGCTTGGCCCTGGCCACGGCGGCCTCCCAGGCGGCGGGCGACTCGCGGATCACCTCGTCGGGGTCCTTGCTGTCGGGCAGTCGGGCGACCCGGACGTCCTCCAGCTTGACCCCGGAGGTGTCCCCCTGGAGCTGGCCGATCAGTCCGGCCAGGGCGGTCACGCCGAGCGTGCCCGCCTTCTCCCCGGCGGCATCGACGTCATAGGCGAGCGCGATCCGGCTCGCGTAGCGCGTCAGCAGCGCGACCTGACCCGGCGTCAAGGCGGTCCCGAGACTGGCCACGACGTTGTCGAAGCCGGCCTGGTGCGCCATCAGGGCGTCCGTGTAGCCCTCGACGATCACGGCCTGACCGGACTTGCGGATCGGACCCTTCGCCTTGTCGATCAGGTAGAGCGTTCGGCTCTTGTCGAACAACGGGGTCGCCGGCGAGTTCAGGTACTTGGGACCGTCTCCCTCGAGCAGGCGACCGCCCAGACCGACGGCATGGCCGTTCTGGTCGCGGATCGGGAAGAGGACGCGCGAGCGGAACTTGTCGTAGACGCCGCCCCGGCCACCCTGGCGCGGAGACGCGAGGCCGACCTCCACGAGTTCGTCGGGGCGGACGTCGCGCTTCGTCCCGAGGGCCCGGGTCATCTGGTCCCATCCGCCGGGCGCCCAACCGAGCTGGTGGGCGACGATCGTCTGGTCGCTGAAGCCGCGACCCCGGAGGTATTCCAGGGCGGGCTTGCCCGCGTTCGAACTCATCAGGACCGCGTGGTAGAAAGCGATCGCATGATCGAGCACCTGGCGCAGCCGCGCCTTGTGGGCATCCTCGCGCTTGGTCCGCTCGTCGATCTCGACCCCGGCCCGGCTCGCCAGCGTGCGGAGCGCCTCGGGGAACGTGACGCTGTCGCGCTGCATCACGAAGCTGAAGATGTCGCCGCCCAGCCCGCACCCGAAGCAGTGCCAGCTGTCGCGGTGTGGCGTGACCACGAACGACGGTGTCTTCTCGCCGTGGAACGGACAGAGGCCCTTGTAGGTGGTGCCCGCCTTCTTCAGGCTGACCGACTCGCCGACCACGTCGGCGACGGACAGCTTGCTCTTCACTTCGGCTGCGACACCGACCGCCAAACAGCGCCTCCTGGGACCCGGACATGCCCGTGGGCCTGTCAAGTCTTGACAAGCCCAAGTGCGGTCAGTCTGCGCCTCGAACGGCCGATTTGTCAACCCTTTTGTCAATACCCCCCATGGGTATCAGACTCGGGGAACTGGTCGCGCTTCGGCGCATTCACGGAACCGACGAAGTGCATGATGCGTCTACGAGGCGACCCACATGGCCAACCGATCCGAGGTGTCCACCGATGTCTTCGTCTCCTCGCCTCCTCGCCGTCTCCTTGCTCGCCCTCGTCGTGAGTGCCTGCACCTCCTCCGGCGCCGGGCCGACCGTCAGCCCATCCCCGTCCCCCACCGCGACGGGGATCGTCTACCCCACTGGCGCCAGGGACCTGGTCCTGCGCCTGCGCTACGTCGGTGGCTTCTTGCCCCCGGCTGCCCACCTGCTCGACATCCCGGTGATCAGCATCTACGGCGACGGGACGGTCATCGTCCCCGGACCCCAGCCCGCGATCTACCCAGGTCCGGCGCTGCCCAATCTCCAGCGAGCGACGCTCACCCCGGCCGATATGCAAACCCTGCTGGAAGCAGCGCGCGAGGCAGGGCTTTTCGGGCCGGACGCCCACTACGACCTCGGCGGGATCATGGACGCCAGCTCGGCCGAATTCACCCTCAACGCGGACGGCCGGATCCACACCGTGTCGGCCTACGCGCTGATGGAGGGTGGCGGATCGTCCGAGGGGATCGACCCCGCCGTCGCGGAAGCCCGCGCGAAGCTCGCCCTGCTCCAGGGCCAGCTCGGCAGCCTGGAGGCGCTGTTCGACACCACCCTCGAGTGGACCCCGTACCAGGCGGACGCCGTCCAGCTCCTGGTCAGCTCGGGCGCCCCCGATGACGGACAGGGCCTGGACCAGCAGCCGAAAGCCTGGCCGCTTTCGACGCCGCTCGCCGGGTTCGGGACGTCCCTGCCTGTGCTGATGCCGGGTCAGCGCTGTGGCGTGGTCTCCGACAGCGACCTCGACCTGCTCATGCCGCTGCTCGAGACGGCCAACACGCTGACGCCCTGGACGGGTGGCGGCGAATCGTTCGGCATCGCCGTCCGGCCGCTGCTTCCCGACGAGGAGGGCTGCCCGACCGCTGCCGGGTAGCCACCCGGCGGGGTAGCCACCCGGCGGGGCGTCCCGCGATGCCGCCGCCGAGCGCCCGATAGACTGCACCCGGCAGCCGGGTCACCCGAGGCGCCATCCATCACCCAGGGAGTCCGTCAGCGCATGTCGTCCGTTCAACCCCTGACCTCGCTCGTCGGCGAGCCCACGACCGTCCGCGTCGCGATGTGGAGCGCCCGCCACCGCTGGCTCGTGGTCTGCCTCTGGTTCGCCGCCACGATCGGCATCTTCGGGGCGAGCCTGGCGATGGGCGGGATCGCCGCCGGCGACGCGACCGGCGATCCGAACGACCGGCAGCTCGAGGCGAGCGAAGCCTGGGACGTCTTCAATGCCGGGGGCACGAACGACCCGTTCGAGCAGATCGTGGTGGTGATCGAAGGGGGTCGCGGGGCAACCTCGGATCCCGTCTTCCAGGCCGCCGTCGGCGACCTCGTCGCGGGACTTGCCGGCGCACGGGCCGACATCGACGGCAACTCCACGCCGACCTTCGACAACCTTCTGGACCCGTTCGCGGCCCCGCCGCAGGCCGGACTCATCTCGGCCGACGGGACCACGGTCCGGATCGTGACCCGGATCCCGGGCGACGACGTTCGGGTCACGGCCCTCCTGGTGCCGGTCCTGCCGATCGTGGACGCGACGCGGGCCGCTCACCCGGAGCTGACCGTCCATGTTGTGAGCAGCACGTTCATCAGCGCGGACATCAACGAACTGATCTCGTCGGGCCTGGACGACTCGCTGCGGCTCACGCTGCCGCTGACCTTCATCATCCTGCTCATCGCCTTCGGGGCGATCGTGGCGTCGCTCGTGCCGCTGGTCCTGGCGTTGACGTCGCTGGTAGCGGCGTTCGGGGCCCTCGGCATCTACAGCCAGGTCGTCGGGCCGGTCAGCGCGAACGCGACCCAGCTCATCGTCCTGATCGGGCTGGCGGTGGCGGTCGACTACTCGCTGTTCATGATCACCCGCTTCCGGGTGGAGCGGAGGAACGGCCGCGACCGGGTGAAGGCGATCGAGGTCTCCAGCAGCACCGCCGGTCGGGCCGTCTTCTTCTCCGGGCTGGCGGTGATGATCTCGCTGGCCGGCCTGGTCACGCTGGGCGTGTCGCTCTTCACCTCCATGGCGATCGGGACCATCTCGGTCGTCGCCGTCTCGGTCATCGGAAGCCTGACCTTCCTGCCCGCCACGCTCTCCATCCTGGGCGATCGGGTCAACCTGGGCCGACCCTCCACCTGGCTGCCTCGGCTCCTCGGCGCGCTGCCCCACGGCCCGACCAGCCGCCGCGGCCTCTCCGCCATGGCAACGATCCATCGGCGCTCGGAGCGCGACGAGGGCAGCGGGTTCTGGGGCGGGCTGGTGAGCGCGGTGATGGCCCGGCCGATCCGACTGACGATCCTGTCCGCGGCCATCCTGCTGGCGCTCGCCTCGCCGGTCCTTCACCTTCGAACGGGGATCACCGATATCACCGGCTTCCCTGACTCGATCGACGGCGTGGCCGGGGTCAAGTTGCTCGACGAGAAATGGCCGGAGGGAACCGAGCTCCAGCTCGCCGTCGTGGTGACCAGGGCCGATCAGCCGGAGACGCAGGCGGCGATCGAGCGCCTCAAGGTGCAGGGCCTGGAGGTCCAGGGCCTCCACGAACCAGTCGATTTGACGCCGTCGCGCGACGGCAAGGTCGCCCTCGTCTCGTTCACGATGGCCGGCGGTCAGAACGACGAGGTGAACCGGAACCTGGTCCGGCAGGTTCGCAGCGAGCTGAACCCGTCGGTCTTCAGCGGACTCCCCGACGTCCGAACCTACGTCACCGGCGGCGCGGCCTACTCGGTCGATGTGACCCAGCTCTACGCTGACGGGATCCCGACGATCTTCCTGTTCGTGCTCGGCCTGTCGTTCCTGTTGATGCTGGTGGCCTTCCACTCGATCGTCATCCCGGTCAAGGCGATCCTGCTGAACCTGCTCTCAACGGGGGCCGCCTACGGGATCCTGGTCCTCGTCTTCCAGGACGGCTGGCTGGCCGAGCCGCTCGGGGTGACGCCCAGCGGCGTGATCGAGAGCTGGGTCCCGCTGTTCATCTTCACCATCCTGTTCGGCCTCTCGATGGACTACCACCTGTTCATCCTGACCCGGATCAAGGAGGCGCGGGATCGCGGGCTCGGATCGCGCGAGGCGGTCGCCAGGGGCATCTCCGTGACCTCGGGCACGATCACCAGCGCGGCGTCGATCATGGTCGTGGTCTTCGCCGTCTTCGTGACCCTCAAGTTCACGTTCATCCAGCAGCTCGGCCTGGGCCTGGCGGTCGCGGTGTTCATCGACGCGACGATCATCCGGAGCGTGCTGCTCCCCGCGTCGATGACGCTCCTGGGCGACTGGAACTGGTGGATGCCGCGCGTCCTGGATTGGATCCCGAGGATCACCATCGAGGGCGATCCGGACGAACCGGCCGAGGCACCTGCGTCGGCCTGACGTATCGCGGCGACCGGGGTGGTCAGCCCTCGCGGGCGATCGGTTCCAGGTCGATGGTGCGCACCTGGCGAGTCCGGCCGGCTTCGGTCCGGACGAGCGCGGCGGGGATGACCCCGGAGGCCATCTTCTCGATCACCGCGGCTTCCCCGGCATAGAGGCCGCCGCCGGTGATCCTGACCCTGTCCCCCACCGCCAGCCCGGCCCTGCCGTTCCCGGCGCTCAGGTCGATCGTGGCTACCGTTGGCCGAACGTACGGTTCCGGTCCCGCTCCGGGCCGCTGGGCGGGCTTGCTGTCCGTGCGCGCCGGGGGGTAGATGGTCTTGCGCTTGCGTGTCGCCACAGTGGCTTGAACCCTCCAGGGGCCGCGACTCAGGATGCACGGCTCCGAGCGATGCTACATCGGGGGGTCAATGAGGGTCGGCGAGGCATCTCGTTGGTCGGCGACGCACCGTTGAGCCGATGCCCGTATCGTGGTCGTGACGATGGACGAGATCCCGCCCGTGGAGGCTTTCGATCCGCAGCCCGACGAGCCGCGCGGCGCGAGTCACGCGCGCCGAGGCTTTCGGATCGCCCTGACAATGATCCTGGTGGCCGCCCTGGTCGTGCTCGCGGCCCTCGAAGGCGGTGGCTACATCATCCGCGGCGATCGTGGCGTCGATCCCACGCCGCCGCCGGCGGCCCCGCGGATCGTCGTGGTCGACTCGGCCGGGGCGCTGACGTCGATCGACAGGCGGGGCGTGCAGCGGTTACCGCCACCTGCATAATGGCCGGACCCGTCAGGTCCTGTTTCTCACGCCGTTGGGCTGATATGTGTCAGGGCATCCGTCGGGTTGAGGAGGCTATCAAGTGGAGAGAGACGAATTCCTGCGGCACTACCGCGCCTTCGAGCGCGGGCACATCACGCGACGGCAACTGCTCCAGGTCACGGGGCTGGCGACCGCGGCCGCGGTGCTGGCCGCCTGCGCGCCGGCGAGCGAGGCGACCGTCGCACCGGCAACGAGTGCCCCGGCCGAGGCGCCAGCCTCGAGCGCGCCGTCAGAGGTGGCAGCCATCGATCCGATGGCCGACTGGACGCCGCCGGCGGGTGTCGACCTGGGCACCGAACTCTTCCTCACGACCTGGCCGAACTACCACGACCCGGCGACCATCCAGCAGTTCACCGACCTGACCGGCGTGAAGGTGGACCTGACGATCTTCGGTTCGAACGAGGAGATGCTGGCCAAGCTCCAGGCCGGCGGTACCGGCTGGGACGTCCTCGTGCCGACCAACTACACCTTCGAGACCTACGGCAAGCTTGAGCTCCTCGAGCCGCTCGACCTGACCAAGATCCCCCGGTTCGACGCCACCCGCTATGAGCAGCGCTTCCTCGAGCCGGGTGTCTACCCGGCGGGCTCCGGGAACCGGCTGGGTATCAACAAGGACTGGGGCACCACCGGCTACGTCATCAACACGGAGTTCGTGACGAAGCCGATGACGAGCTGGAAGGACTACTGGGACCTGCTGCGGAGCGACTACTCCGGCAAGGCCACCATCCACGACTACCAGCTGACCGGGATCGGGAACGCGCTGAAGTACTACGGCTATTCGTTCAACTCCGTGGATCCCGCCGAGCTGGCCAAGGCGGAGGAGCTGCTGATCGACGCGAAGAAGCACTTCTTCGCGATCACCAGCGACTACCAGCCGCCGATCCGCAACAAGGACGCCTGGATCGCGATGGCCTGGACCGGCGACGCGGCCCAGCTCAATCGGGACATCCCGACGATCCAGTACGTCATCGGCACCGAGGGCGGCGAGCTCTGGTCGGACTTCTTCGCGGTCGTGGCCGGTGCCCCGCACCGCGAGGCAGCCTACGCGTTCCTCGACTTCATGAGCACCCCCAAGGTCGTGGCCAAGGACGCCGAGTTCCACGGCTACCCGGTGGTCGACTCGGCGGCCACCGAACTGCTGCCGGCTTCCGTCACCGGCAACCCGATCATCTATCCGGACGCGAAGGCCCTCGCCCCACTCGAGTTCGGGGCCGCGGTGACGCTCACCGATCCGAACCGCGCGGAGCTCTGGGCACGGTTCAAGTCGGCCTGACCCGAGCCGACCCCGCGGCCGACCGATGACCGCGGCGGCGCACGGCGCCCGGAAACAGACCGAAGGGCGGTGGCGGCAGCGAGCCGCCACCGCCCTGTTCCTGCTGCCGACCAGCGCCTGGTATTTCCTGCTCCTCATCGTCCCGTTGGCGATCCTGCTCGTCTTCAGCCTCGGGGAGCGGGCGCCGGAGGGCGGCTACGCGCCGGGTCTCACGCTCGAGCACTACCTCCACCTGCCGACCCGCTCGGTCGCCTTCAGGAACACGCTCTGGCTGGCAGCCGGCGGGACCCTGCTCTGCCTCATCGTCGGGTACCCGCTGGCTTATTACCTCGCGACCCGGGCCGGCAACAAGAAGACGCTCCTCCTCGTGCTCGTGATCGTGCCCTTCTGGACGAGCTTCCTGATCCGGACGTACGCCTGGCTGACGATCCTCGGCAGCACCGGGATCCCGTCGCTCCTCGACGGGCTCGGATTCGACAAGCCCGTCCTGCTCAACACCCCGTTGGCCGTGATGATCGGGATCGTCTACAACTACCTGCCCTTGATGGTCTTCCCGCTCTACGTCAGCCTGGAACGCCTTGACAAGCGGCTGCTGGAGGCCTCGAAGGACCTCGGTGCGGCTCGCTTGCGGACATTCCTCCAGGTGACCCTGCCGCTCACGCTACCGGGCGTCCTGTCGGGGATCATCCTCGTCTTCATCCCGATCATGGGCGAGTACCTGATCCCCGCCCTGCTCGGCGGTGGGCGGGTCTTCTTCGTCGGCAACGCCCTGGTGGACGCGTTCCTGCAGTCGCGCAACTGGCCGTTCGGTTCGGCGATGGCGATCGGCCTGATCCTGTTCGTCCTGGTGGCCGTGGCGATCTACCTGCGCGTCGTCACCCGCGGTCAGGTCCGGCGGGAGATCCCGCTTGTCTAGCCTGGCGAGCCCCCGCGAACCCGGACCTCCCGGGACCGGCGCCATGCGCCGCCCGAGGATCGATCGCGCCGGACGGCGAGCGGACCGGGTCTTCCGGGGCCACGCGATCCTGCTCTACCTGTTCCTGTATGTCCCGATCGGGCTGGTCGTCCTGTTCAGCTTCAACGCCGGCGAGCGAACCGGGGAGCTGCGCGGCCTGTCGCTGCGCTGGTACGAGAAGGCGCTGTCGGACGGCTTCGCCTTGAGCGCACTCAGGAACAGCCTCATCGTCGGGGTCTGGACCTCGCTCATCGCGACGACCCTGGGGACGATGGCCGGCCTCGCGCTCGACCGGGCGGCACGGCCGGTGCGGGTGGCCCTCGAGGCGCTCACCTACATCGCGATCATCATCCCGGGGATCGTGATCGGGATCGCCACCCTGATCTTCTACGTGAACTTCTTCGGCTGGCTCAACCCTTGGCTGGGGTACGTCTGGAAGAGCTTCGGACTCGGCGCACCGCCGGTCATCCAGTCCGGCCTGCATACGATCATCGGCGCCCACGTCGTGTTCACGATGGCGATCGTCTTCGTCCTCGTCCGGGCACGCCTGTCCGGCATGGATCGCTCCCTGGTTGAGGCCTCCGCGGATCTCTTCGCCACGCCCTGGCGGACGCTCCGCCAGATCACCATCCCGCAGATCCGGCCGGCGATCCTGGCCGGCGCCCTCCTCTCGTTCACCTTCAGCTTTGACGACTACATCCTCGCCTCATTCGTGCAGGGCCCCGGCCAGCCGACGCTGCCCCTCTACGTGTTCGGTTCGATCCGGCGCGGGATCACCCCGCAGATCAACGCGATCGCCTCGCTGATCCTGCTCGTGACGTTGAGCGTACTGGCCGTGGCCTATATCACCTACCTCCGCCAGGCCCGCCAGTCGGGAGCACCCCCGGACCCGATCGGCTGAAACTCGGCGATCGGCGGAACCGCGGCCGGTATGTCACCGTCCGTGGGCCATGAGGTCACCGTTCCTGCTCGGCGTCGCGATCGCGGTCGCCACCTTCAGCGGCGCCTGTTCGGGGGCCGCGGCGCCCAGTCCGGCGGAGCCCAGCCCGGCGGCGCTCAGCCTGGATGGCCGGACCTTCCTCTCGACCGCGATCGAAGGGAAGCTCCTGGTCCCCGGCACCCGCGTGAGCCTCTCGTTCAACGATGGCAGCCTCCAGGCCAACGGCGGCTGCAACTCGATGGGCGGCGCCTACACGATCGTCGGCGACCGGCTCGTGACCACCCAGCTGTTCATGACCGAGATGGCCTGTGCCGAGCCGCGGATGCAGCAGGACGAGTGGCTGGCCCGGTTCATCGGCGGCGTCACCATCGCGTTGGCGGGTGACACGCTCACCCTGGACGACGACAGCGTCCAGCTCACCCTGCTGGACCGCGAGGTCGCGACTCCGGACCTGCCGCTCGAGGGCACCCGCTGGCAGCTTGACGGGATCGTGTCCGGGGAGGCGGTCTCCAGCGTCCCTCCCGGCGTGACCGCTTGGATCCTGATCCTCGACGGCAACCTGGAGATCGCCACCGGCTGCAACACCGGCGGAGGCGCGATCCAGGTCGATGCCGATGCCCTCACCTTCGGCCCGATCGCCCTGACCAAGATGGCCTGCGAACCGGCGGCCATGGCCGTCGAGGCGGCAGTCGTCGGGACCCTCGTGGGAACCCTGGGCTATGCCATCGATGCCGACGTCCTCACCCTGTCCGGCGGCGCCAGCGGACTGATCCTGCGCGGAGCGCCCTGACCCGCTACGCGAGGGTCGTCCGGCCCAGGATCTCCAGCAACATCGAGACGAACTTCGGTTCGTCCGCGTCCATCGCGAAGTGGACGTTAGGCTCCTTGCGGCTGCGGCCGCGGAAATCGCAAACCGTCCGGCCCTGCGACAGCTCGCCGCCCGTTTCCACGTCCACGTGGATGAAGTGCGTCGTGATCACGGTCGGGTCGATGACCGCGCAGACCGCCAGCGCATCGTGCACGGGCGCGGCACCCAGCCGGTGCATCGGCTGGGTCGCGTCGTAGCCCTCGATCCGCTTCTCGATGAAGCGCGCCGTCGCGACAGAAGCCGGTGTCCCGAGCGCTCGAAGGCGGGCGCAGTCCTCCTTCGAGACGAGCGCCCGGTGGGTCGCATCCAGGGGCAGCATCCGGATCGGCCGCCCGCAGTTGACGACGATCCGGGCAGCCTCGGGATCCATAAAGATGTTGAACTCCGCCGAGGCGGTCGCGTTGCCGTGGTCGTGCGCGCCGCCCATGATCACGAGCTCGGGGATCCGCTCGATCATCCGCGGTTCCTTGCGCATGGCGGTGGCGACGTTGGTGAGCGGGCCGACCGGGACGAGGGTGATGTCGCCATCGGACGCCATGTAGGTATCGATCAGCCAGTCCACCGCGTGCTTCGAGCCCTTGCTGGATCGCGCCGGCGGCAGGTCCAGGAAGTCGCCGTGGATGCGCGAGGCCGGGTTGATCTGGTGGGCGTTCGGGCGCACGAGCGGCTGGGCCATCCCCTCGTGCACCGGGACCCCGGTCAACCCGATGTGGTCGAAGACCCGGAGCGAATTCTCCGTGCAGTTCTGGAGCGCGGTGTTGCCGTTGACCGTCGTGGCGCCGACCAGCTCGATGTCGGGCGACAGGGCCGCGACCATCAGGGCGACCGCGTCGTCCGTGCCGGTATCCACGTCAAGGATGATCCGGGTCGTCATGCCGGTGAGCGACGCACGGGCCCCTCCTCTGGGCGAACGTATGTCGGGCCGAGGGGAGACCCGAAGCGCCCGGCGTCGAGTTCAGGAGGGATTCTGACCGGGCGCCCCAGCATCTGATCCACGACCAGGCGTGCCGAGGCGGGGCCGGTGGAGATGCCCCACGGTCCGTGGCCGGCGCAGACGTAGAGGCCCTCGATCCCGGCGACGGGGCCGATCAGCGGACGGCCGTCGATCGAGAGTGGTCGGGCGCAGGCTCGGACGCCACGGATGGGGGCTTCGGCCAGCCTGGGGACGAACGAACTGGCGCGAGTCATCAGCGGCACGACCCATGCGGCAGGGTCCGGCTCCTCATCGAGGAACGTGGAGCCGACCGCGCTCACGCCGCCGGCTGTCACCAGACTGAAGTCCGAGCCCTGCGGCTCGCCCGGCTCGGGTCCGATGACGGCGTTGATCTCCGCCTCCTCCATGACGTGGCCCGGCGGACCGGCCAGTTCGACCTCGACCACGACGCCCCAGAGCGAGCGGATCGGGCGCCAGCGGCCGGTCGGGTCGATGACCTCCGGCGTCCACGGGCCGGCCGCGACCAGGACCAGATCGGCCGGGATGACCCGACCGTCCACGCTTGCGCCCACGACCCGGTCGCCGCGCAGGACCAGCGTGGCTCCGCGACCAAGTCGGACCGTCACGCCACGTCGTTCAGCCAGGGTGGCGTAGGCGTAGGTGGAAGCAGATGGCGGCACGGGGTAGCCGATGGGGACACGGCAGGCGACCAGATCCGGAGCGAGCGCCGGCTCGAGCGCCTGGAGGGCCCGGCCAACCAGGACCTCCGTGGCCAGATCGGGGAAGGACGCCGCCATCTGGTCGACGGCGGCTCGCTCGTGCGCGACGAAGAGCAGCCCCGCCGGCTCGTGCGCGAGACGGAAGCCCGCGTCCATCTGTGAGAGACCGCGGTAGAGGGCGATCGTCTCGTGATAGAGGGAGACCATGACCGGGTCCATCGGGTGCTGGATCACCCCTGAATTCGCGCCCGATGCGCCCGCTGCGAGCCCGTCACGATCGAACAGGCTGACCCGCGCCCCCGCCTCGGCGAGCAACGCCGCGGCGGCGGTCCCGACGATTCCGCCGCCGATCACGATCACGTCCACCGATCGACCTGATCCCGGCATCAGCTGCGCGGCAGACTCCGGACCCGACCCGGGACCGGAGTCCGGGTCGGCGCCCAACGCTCGATGGCTTCGGCTGCCCAGATCGGTCCGTCGCGGAAGCCAAGGATCGGCGCCGGGAAGGTCGGGTCGGTCCGCCCGACGAGACCCAGCTTGGCGGGATTGACCCGCAACGCACCGGCGATCGCTTCCCGGGTGGTCACCTCGAACTCGAGCCCCTCGTGCGGTTGATCGCTCCAGGCGAACGGCTCGGGGTTGCCGCCGGCCGGATCCGTCAGGAAGGTCTCCCCGTGGTACTGGAAGACCCAGGCGCCGTTCGGTCGCCCCTCGATCGACTCGAGCAGCTGGAAGACGTGGACGAGCTTCGGGTTGATCGGCATGTTGGAAGGATGCGCCCGCGCTCGATCCTGTCAAACGACGGCTGTCAGGCCTGTCGATTCCGCGCCGGCTCATTCGTCGTACGGTCAGGTCAGCCGGAAGGCGACCTCGCGCTGCCGCCGGCGCAGCGACGACTCGTCCCCTCGGAGGTCAGATCCATGGCGAACTTCCTGCTTGTCTTCCACGGCGGCTCGATGCCCGAGAGCCCCGACGAGGGCGCCAAGGTCACGAAGGCCTGGACCGACTGGTTCAGCGCCCTCGGCGGAGCCGTCGTGGACGGCGGCAATCCGGTCTCGCAGGTCAGGACCATCGCGGCCGATGGCTCGGTCAGCGACGGCGGCGTGAACCCGTCGAGCGGCTACAGCGTGATCAAGGCCGACAGCCTTGACGCAGCAGTTGCACTGGCCAAGGGCTGCCCGGTCCTCTCGGGCGGCGCGAGCGTCGAAGTCGCGGAGACGTTCAACGCGATGTAGGGCGCGGTGCCGCGATGGCACCAGGGGCCGGCCGGTTCGTCATTCGCGCGGCGCCGGCCGGTTCGTCATTCGCGCGGGGCCGGCCGGTTCGTCGTTCGCGCGGCGGACGAGCGCCTAGGCCCCCTGTTCGACCCAGCCGAGCGAGCGTTCGAGCCCCTTGTGCCAGCGGGCGATGCCGGCGGCCCGGGTCGGTTCGTCCATCGCCGGTTCCCAGCGTCGATCAGATCGGTCCATGGCTCGAAGGTCGTCCAGGCCGCCCCAGAATCCGACGGCGAGACCGGCCGCGTAGGCCGCACCCAGCGCGCTGGTTTCGACGATGGCAGGCGCGACGACGGGCCGGCCCAGGATGTCGGCCTGGAGTTGCATCAGCAGTCCGTTGGTGATCATCCCGCCGTCCACTCGCAGTTCGCCGGGGAGTGCCATACCGAGGTCGGCGGCCATCGCCTCAGACAGGTCGTGGACCTGGAAGGCGGTCGCCTCCAGCGCGGCTCGCGCGACGTGGGCTCGTGTGGCATACGCGCTGAGCCCACAGATGACCCCCCGCGCATCGCTTCGCCAGTGCGGGGCGAAGAGCCCGGAGAAAGCGGGCACGAAGACGACGTCGCCGCTGTCCGGCACGGACGCGGCCAGCCGCTCGACTTCTGCGACGTCACCGACGATCCCCAGGTTGTCACGCAGCCAGCCGATCAGTGAACCGGCGACCGCTACCGAACCCTCCAGCGCATAGGTCGTCGGGCCGTCGCCGATGCGGGTGGCGACGGTCGTGATCAGGCCGTGAGTGGAGGCCACGGGACGTTGACCGGTGTTCATGAGCATGAACGCGCCGGTGCCGTAGGTGCACTTCATCTGGCCGGGGTCGAAACAGGCCTGGCCGAACAGGGCGGCCTGCTGGTCGCCGAGGTCGCCGGCGATCGGCACACCCGAGAGGTCCCCCACCCCGGTTCCGTAGACCTCGGACGACGAACGGATCTCGGGGAGCATCGCGGCCGGCACGTGGAAGGTATCGAGGAGCTCGGGGTCCCAGGCGAGACGTTCCAGATCCATCAGCATCGTCCGGGACGCGTTCGTGACGTCGGTCACATGAATGCCGCCGACCGGGCCGCCGGTCAGGTTCCAGATGAGCCACGAGTCGATCGTCCCGAACAGGAGTTCGCCGCGTTCGGCGGCGGCTCGCCGGTCGGTGGCGGCCACGGGGCCGCCGGCATCGAGGAGCCAGGCGAGCTTCAGTGCCGACGAATAGGTCGAGATGGGGAGGCCGGTTCGGGCGCGGAAGCGATCGATGCCGGGGGTGCCTTCGTCGTTGTCGCGGGTGGCGCCGCCTCGCCGCACGCCGCCGGAGCCGCCGCCGGCCGCCTCCCCCGCTGCCAGACGGGCACAGGCTTCCCCGGTCCGCGTGTCCTGCCAGACGATGGCGTTGGCGATCGGTCGTCCGGTGCGGCGCGACCAGACCACGGTCGTCTCACGCTGGTTGCTGATCCCGACGGCGGCGAGCGCCCGCGCATCCCCCCCGGCCTCCCGAAGCGCGTCCGCGATGCATCCACGCACGCGCTCGAGGATCTCGTCCGCATCGTGTTCGACCCAGCCCGGCCGCGGCGTGATCTGGGCGTGCTGGAGCTGATGGCTGGAGACCGGCCGCCCTCCATGGTCGAACAGGATGCAGCGACTGCTCGTCGTCCCCTGGTCGATCGCGGCGATGAGCGAGCGAGGCGCCACGGTCATGGCGCCGATGGTACGAGGTCCGCGCTGGTGCCTGTGGGTCGGAGCGGTGCAGTTCGGTGGACTTGCCGGATGGCCGCTGGTCGCCTATCATCGCGGGCGAACGTTTCGGCCACTCGCATCGAGGGAGTGCCCCCGTGTCACGAACCTCTCGTCTCTCGTTCATCGGCGTCGCGGCGATCACGATGTCGCTGCTGGCGCCCAGCCTGGCTTCCGCCCGCCACTCATGGGGCCCCTACCACTGGGCGCGGACGTCCAGACCGTTCACGCTGCAACTCGACGGCAATGTCTCGACCGCCTGGGGCAGCTACCTGGGCACGGCGTCGGCCGACTGGTCGAAGTCGAGGGTCGGCAATACCGAGCCGTCGACGGTCCTCAATACGACGTTCGTCACGGGCGGGACCTCTGCGTCGGTATGCCCTGAGACGCCTGGACTCGTCGAGGTCTGCAACGCGGCGTACGGCGCCAACGGCTGGCTCGGGATGGCCCAGATCTGGATCAGCGGTAGTCACATCACCCAGGGCATGGTCAAGGTCAACGACACCTACTTCAACACCGCCTTCTACAACACGCCCGCGTGGCGGAACCTGGTGATGTGCCAGGAGGTCGGGCACACCCTTGGGCTCAGCCACGTGGACACCGCCTTCTACAACAAGAATCGCGGGACGTGCATGGATTACACGAGCAACCCGAGCGGACCCCCCAGCAACGAGCATCCGAACCAGCACGACTACGACCAGCTGGTGAAGATCTACACGCACCTCGACCTCACGACCACTGCCCGTCAGACGGCACCCGGCAAGAACGCCGCTGCCCCCGCCGACGGCCAGTGGGGCCAGCTCGTCGCGCTGACGGACGGCGGCCGCACGGCCGTCTACGTGCTCGATGCCGGCGGCGATCAGAAGGTCTTCACGTTCGTCATCTGGGCATAGGGCCCGCAGCGATCTGACGGGACGGATCCGGGTGGTCGCTCCGGCGACCACCCAGTTTCTTGATTCTCGAGCACGGCCGCGCTTCCGTGTTCTCGGAGCGTTCTCCGCTCGAGTGGGCCGGGTCGGTGACTTCGCCGGGCGGTGACCCACGGGCAACGATTTCGGGCGGAAGCGGGTCAGTCGAGCCTTGGTGTTGACCCACGGGCAACGTTTCGGCCTCCAGGGCGCGCTCGCCTACTGATTCCCGCACCGATGTTGACCCTGGGTCACCGATTCCTGTCGAGCGAGAGGTTGCCGGCGTCCATGGCAGGTCCCGGCGCCCCTTCCCGCCGGAATCGTTGACTCGGGGGCAACGCCCGGGGCCGCGCTCGGAGCGGGGAGCAGGGGCGAGTCAGGCCCCACGTTCGGACTGGCCCAGTATTCGCGCCAGCCGCCAAACTCGGTGAACTCGCGGTGGATCCCTTCGGCCATCTCGCGCGGGAAGAGGATGCCCGGCACGCTGCGGCCGTCAGCCGGCTCGACGGGCCCGCGGTAGAGGCTCGGCGGCTCGCCGGCCTCGACCCGTGCCCAGACCTCGTCCGGCAATTCGTACAACTCGCCGGGGACGGAGATCCCGCTCTCGGCCACCTCGAACATGCCGGGATGCACGTCGCCGATCGAGAAGATCCGATAGCGCGGCGCCGTCATGACCTCACCGTGGAACGTCGCCCCGTGGAAGGTCGGGTTGTACGATGCGGCCCACGGGACCAGCCTTGTCGCGACGCTGGTACGTTCCTCGCGACCCGTAACGCGGCCCTCGCCGCACGCCGGCTCTACCTTCACTACAACACGCTCGAGAACCGGCTGGCCAGGATCGAGGAGATCATCGGGCCCTATATCGACGACCCCGACCGCTGCCTCAGCCTCGCGCTGGCGCTTCGCCTCCGACGGCTGCCGGTGTGGTAGCCGGCGGCGCAGGCGGCGCCCCAAGCTCGACCTCGTCAATGCCGTCGATCTCCTGGACATGGACGTTGACTCGCTCGGCCCGGGCCGTGGGGAGGTTCCTGCCCACGTGATCGGCCCGGATCGGAAGTTCGCGATGGCCACGATCGACGAGCACGGCGAGTCGGATCGCACGGGGCCGCCCGAAGTCCGTGAGGGCGTCCATCGCAGCCCGGATCGTCCGACCAGTGAAGAGGACGTCATCGACCAGGACGGCGGTGCGATCGGTGATGTCGAAGGGCAGCTCGGTCGGCCGCACGATCGGGTAGTTCGCGACCTCCGATAGATCGTCGCGGTAGAGCGAGATATCGAGCGCACCCACTGGCACGCGCACCGATTCGGATGCGGCGATGGCGTCGGCAATGCGCCGGGCCAGCACGACGCCCCGTCGCTGGATGCCGATCAGGACCAGGCCGTCCGTCCCGCCGTGGCGCTCCATGATCTCGTGGCCGAGACGGACGACCGCGCGGCGGATCTGCTCCGCGTCCATCACCGACCGTGCCGACATGGGAAAGCGGCCGACCCTATCGGCGGATGACCGGCGGCTCGTGGAGGACCGGGGCCAGATCCAGGGTCTCGACCCAGGCCGCCAGCTCCTCCCCGGTCGCCAGCCAGAGGCCATCGACCGCGGCTGCGCGCTTGATCAGTCGTTCCAGGGCGGCGGCGCGGGCCGGCCGCCCCGAGACGAACGGGTGCATCGTCAGGCAGAAGAGCCCGCCGACCTCGACGATCGCGTCGAATTCCTCGGCCCAGGCAGCACAGATCTCCGACGGCCGCCCGATCACTCCGCTGCCGGTCAGGCCCGGCACGTAGTTGTAGCGGTTCCAGTCATCGAGCGACCAGTGGACGGGAAGCTCGACGAGTGTCGGCGCACCAGGCTCAGGAGAGGTGGCCAGTCGATACGGATGGTCGGAATCCATCAGCCCGGAGTCGTAGCGGAAGCCCTCTCGGGCGAGCAACGCCGGTGTCCGGAAGTTCATCTCCCACGACGGCGCGCGGTAGCCGATGGGGCGGACGCCGAGGACCTCGTCGAGCGCGGCCAGGCCGCGGCGCAGGTAGCCGATCTCGGTCGCCTCGTCCACGCCGCGCACGGATTCGTGCAGGTAGCCGTGATGACCGATCTCGTGACCGGCGTCCCGAACGCTCCGGACAACGTCCGGCCACGTCTCGGCGACCCAGCCCGGGATGAAGAAGGTGGTCCGCAGTCGAAGGCGATCCAGCATCCGCAGCAGGCGCGGGACGGAGACCCGTGGGCCGTAGCGCTGATGCGCCATGACATCGAGGTAGTGCGCGGTCTCCGGATGGTCGCCGAGCATGACCGCCTCGGCGTCGAGATCGAAGCTGATCAGGGCGGCGGCACGGATGCCGTCCGGCCAGCGGAATCCGGGTGGGAGCGGGTGGCGAGGCTCGTCGGCGGGCATGGGCGAAGAGTACGCTGCTCGGTCGGCGCCCGCGGGAACGACCCGCCCCACGGAATAATGCGACGTCGTACTACGACAGCGCACTATCTGTCGGGATCACAGCGTCCTGACGACCTTGCACGCGAGCGCCCCGTTGACGACGCGCGACGACTGCCTCCCGGTATCCTCCTCCAGATGCGTCCTCTCCCCTCGCCCTTCGACGACATCGCCGCCGGCCGGCCGGCAAGCATCGCCCTGGCCGGGCCGGCGCTGCTCGGCAGCCGACTCCTGACCAAGGACCTCGCCTTCCCGTCGTCGGAGCGCGACGCCTTCCGCCTGCGCGGGCTCCTTCCCGACCGCGTGCTCACGATCGATGAGCAGGTCGAACTGGAGCTTGAGCACCTGCGGCGCAAGGACGATGCGCTCGAGGCCTACATCGGCCTCGCGGCGCTCCAGGACCGCAATGCGACGCTCTTCTATCGGCTGCTGGCCGACCACCTCGCCGAGTTTATGCCGATCGTCTACACGCCCACCGTGGGCCGCGCGTGCATGGAATTCAGCCACATCATCCGCCGGACGCGCGGCGTGTGGATCACCCCCGCGGACCGCACCCGGATCGCGGAGCTGCTTCGCCAGGGTCCGTACGACGACGTCCGCCTCATCGTGGTGACCGACAACGAGCGGATCCTGGGGCTCGGGGACCAGGGCGCAGGCGGGATGGCGATCCCGATCGGGAAGCTGGCGCTCTACACCGCGGCCTGCGGGATCCACCCGGCGCTGACCCTGCCCGTCTCGCTCGATGTGGGGACCGACAATCCCGCGTTGCTCGCCGACCCGCTCTACCTGGGATATCGAGCGCCTCGTCTGCGCGGCCCGGAGTACGACGCGCTGGTGGAGGCGTTCGTCGAGGCGGTGGCGGAGGTCTGGCCGGGCTGCGTCATCCAGTGGGAGGACTTCAAGCAGGGCAATGCCCTGCGGATCCTGGATCGCTATCAGGCGCGGGTCCCGTCGTTCAACGACGACGTCCAGGGGACGGCGGCGGTCGTGGTCGGGGGGATCCTCGCCGCCTGCCGGGCACTGGGCACG
This sequence comes from Candidatus Limnocylindrales bacterium, assembly GCA_038915815.1. Lineage (GTDB taxonomy): Bacteria > Chloroflexota > Limnocylindria > Limnocylindrales > CSP1-4 > SPCO01. Next base: position 14,348 of record JBCLCL010000031.1, on the reverse strand, counting down.
ACCCTCCAGGACCTCCGGATCGTCCTGGTCGGCGCCGGTGCCGCCGGCATCGGCATCGCCCGGCTGGTCCACCTGGCGATGCTCGAGTCGGGGATGGACGAGGCGACCAGACAGCGGTCGATCGTCCTCGTCGATTCGAAGGGTCTCGTCCACGCTGGCCGGCTTGACCTCGACGAGACGAAGCGCCAGCTCGCGCTGTCGGCCGAGGCGGGGACGGCGTACGGGTTCGCGATCGAGACGACGGCCGGCGGAGCCCCCATCCCCGGGCTCGTCGAGACCATCGAGCGCGTCCGCCCCACCGTGCTGGTGGGCACCACCGGCGTGGCCGGCACCTTCGACGAAACGGTGGTTCGAGCCATGGCCGCCGTCAGCGGCCGCCCGGTGATCCTGCCACTCTCGAATCCGACCTCCCTGGCCGAGGCCAAGCCGGTCGACGTCCTTCGCTGGAGCGACGGGCGTGCCCTCGTCGCGACCGGCTCGCCGTTCGACGCTGTCGAGATCGGGGGGAAGCGCCACGAGGTCGGCCAGGCCAACAACGTGTTCATCTTCCCGGGTCTCGGGCTGGGTGCGATCGCGGCGGAGGTACGCTCGATCACGCCCCGGATGTTCCTGCTGGCGGCTCACGTCCTCGCCGAGGCCGTCACCGCAGAGCGACTGGCAGCGGGCGCGCTCTACCCACCGGTCGATGCCCTCCGAGCGGTCTCGCGCGCGATCGCGATCCGAGTGGCTCGCGAGGCGGTCGATGCGGGCCTCGCCGGGATCGATCCGACGACGGACATCGATGGACTGGTGGACGACGCGATGTGGTGGCCCCAGTACGTCCCATATCTGCCGGCTCGAACCGCCGAACGACGCCGAGAGGGTGACGCATGACCACGATCCGAGCCGCCGTCTTGCATGCGACCGACGCCCCTGCCGCGATCGAGGACCTGACCCTGGCCGAGCCGCGCGCCGGCGAGGTGCGCGTCCGGATCCTTGCCTCGGGCGTCTGCCATTCGGACCTGCACGTTCGAGACGGCGACTGGCCTCGCCCGCTGCCGATGGCGATGGGCCACGAGGGCGCGGGCGTGGTCGAGGCGCTCGGTCCTGGCGTTCGGTCGTTGTCGGTCGGCCAGCCGGTGGCGCTGTCATGGCTGGTCCCGTGCGGCACCTGTCGGTCGTGTCGCGGCGCACGGCCGTGGGCGTGCCTGGATTCGCCTTCGTACCTCCACCGGTTGCCGGACGGCACCACCGCCCTGACGGGAGCGGATGGTGGACCGGTCCCGTCCTACTGCGGGATCGGCACGATGGCCGAGGCGACGGTGGTCCCGGAGGCGGCTGCGATCGCCCTGCCGGACGGCGTGGATCCCGCCGTGGCGGCACTCATCGGCTGCTGCGTGACGACAGGGGTGGGGGCCGTTCTGAAGACCGCGGCGGTGCCGGCCGGCGCGAGCGTCGCGGTGATCGGGCTGGGTGGCGTCGGGTTGTCGTGCGTGATGGGCGCGACGATCGCCGGGGCGTCGCGGATCGTGGCGATCGATCGGGTGGCGGCCAAGCTGGACGCGGCACGGACGCTCGGGGCCACGCACGGACTGATCGGCACGGATGACCGGGCAACGACGATCGAGGCGCTGCGCGAGCTGACCGACGGCGGCCCTGACTTCGTGTTCGAGGCGATCGGCCGGGTTCCCACCGTCGAGCTGGCCATCGACTGCCTGCCGCTCGGCGGGACGGCCGTCCTGGTCGGGCTGACCCCGTTCGCGGATCGGGCATCGTTCGGGGCCTATCCGCTGGTGGATGGCAGCCGACGCATCCTGGGCTCGAACTACGGGTTCGCCGATCCGGCCACCGATTTCCCGCGCTATGCGGCCATGCACCTGGCCGGCCGACTCCCCGTGGAGCGCCTGATCGACCGGCGGATCGGGCTCGACGGCCTGGAGGGCGCTTTCGCCCGATTGCGCGCGGGCCAGGGACTGCGCCAGGTCGTGGTCTTCGAGTAGACGTCGTGACCGGCCGATCCTAATCGGGGCGGCTGAGCCACTACTTGTCGCGTTCGACGGCCGCCAGCACGGCCTGGGCGGCGGCGAGCCGAGCGACCGGGACCCGGAACGGCGAGCACGACACGTAGTCGAGCCCGATCCGCTCGCACTTGTGGATCGATTCGGGGTCGCCGCCGTGTTCGCCGCAGATCCCGAGTTCGATGTCCGGACGGGTCGCCCGGCCCTTCTCGACAGCGATCCGCATCAGCCCGACGACCGCGTCGTCGAGGGTCTGGAACGGGTTGAACGGGAGGATCCCGTCCTCGACGTACTTGAGCAGGAAGCCGCCCTCGGCGTCGTCGCGGCTGTAGCCGAAGGTCATCTGGGTCAGGTCGTTGGTGCCGAAGCTGAAGAACGCCGCATGATGGGCGATCTCGTCGGCGGTGAGGGCGCCACGCGGGACCTCGATCATCGTCCCGAAGACGTATTCGACGTTCACGCCGGCCGCTGACTCGACCGCCGTGGCCTCCTTCTCCAGGATCGCCCTGGTCGCCGATAGCTCGTTCACGTGCCCGACCAGCGGGATCATGATCTTGGCCTTCGGGTGGCCGCCCGTCCCCTTGACTGCGATCAGGGCGTTGAGGATCGCCCGGGTCTGGACCTTCACGAAGTCCGGGATCATCAGGCCAAGGCGGCAGCCGCGCAGTCCGAGCATCGGGTTCTGCTCGTGCATGGACTTGATCGTGGCGAGGAGCTCGCGGTCTTCTTCCGTAGCGGCATCGCCGGCCTTGGTGACCTTGACCAGCTGCTCCTCGAGGTTTGGCAGGAACTCGTGGAGCGGCGGATCGATCAGGCGGATGACGACCGGCAGACCGTCCATCGCCCGGAAGATGCCCTCGAAATCGCCCTGCTGGAGAACCTCGAGCTTGGCCATGGCGGCGTCGAAGACGGCGACCGCCTCCGACTCGTCGGCAGACAGCTCGCGGCCCCCGGAGGCCTTCGCCTTCGCCCGGGTCGCGGCAACGGCGACGAGGATGGCGCCGCGCACGATCTCCAGGCGCTCGCCCTCACGGAACATGTGCTCGGTCCGGCAGAGGCCGATACCCTGTGCGCCGTAGGATCGGGCCAGGGCCGCCTCTTCAGGCTTGTCCGCGTTGGTCCAGACCTGCATCCGGCGGACCTCGTCGGCCCAACCGAGGATCGTCTGGAGCTCGTGCTGGTCCTCGAATCGCGCCGAGACCGTCGGCAGCGCGCCGAGGAAGACCTCGCCGGTCGCGCCGTCGACGCTGATCCAGTCGCCCTCCTTGAAGCTGATCCCGTTGGCCGATGCGGTGGCACCGGCGTAATCGATCGTCAGCTCGTGGCAGCCGGCCACGCACGGCTTGCCGATCTGGCGCGCAACGACGGCCGCGTGGCTGGTCGCTCCACCTCGCGCGGTCAGGATCCCCTGCGCGACGGCCATCCCATGAAAGTCGTCCGGCGAGGTCTCGATCCGGACCAGCACGACGCGCTCGCCCCGATCGACCCAGTCGACCGCGCTATCGGCATCGAAGACGACCCGGCCGACGGCCGCGCCCGGCGAGGCGTTGAGCCCCTTGGCGATCCGTGTCGCGCCGGCTCGCGCAGCCGGGTCGAACTGGTCGCGCAGGAGCTGGTCCACATGGGCCGGCTCGATCCGGGTCAGGGCCTCTTCCCTGGTGATCAGACCCTCGTTCACGAAGTCCGTGGCGATCTTCACCGCCGCTGCGGCGGTCCGCTTGGCCGAGCGGGTCTGGAGCATGAACAGCTTGCCGCGCTCGATCGTGAATTCGAGGTCCTGGACGTCGCGGTAGTGCTTCTCCAGCTGCTGGCCGATGCGCACGAACTCGGCGTAGACCTGCGGCATGTCGATCTGCATCTGGCTGATCTTTGGAGCCGTCCGGATGCCGGCGACGACGTCCTCACCCTGGGCGTTGGTCAGGTACTCACCGTAGAGCACCTTCTCGCCCGTGTTCGGGTCGCGCGTGAAGGCGACGCCGGTCCCCGAGTCGTCACCCATATTGCCGTAGACCATCGTGACCACGTTGACCGCGGTCCCCAGGTCGTGGGCGATCTTCTGGTTGTTGCGGTAGTCCACCGCCCGCTTGCCGAACCAGCTGGCGAAGACCGCCTTGATCGCGAGGTCGAGCTGCTCCGTCGGGTCGCTCGGGAACTCGCGGCCGGCGTCTTCGAGGACGATCGCCCTGAAGTCGTCAACGACGGCGTGGAGGGCGGCGGCGTCGAGGTCCGTGTCCTGCGCGGCGCCATGCCTGGCCTTGGCCGCCTCGAGGGCGCGATCGAAGCGCTCGCCCTTCACGTCCATGACGACCCGACCGAACATCTGGATGAAGCGGCGGTAGGCGTCCCAGCCGAAGCGCTCGTTGCCGGTCAGGGCGATCAGCCCGGCCAGGGTCTCCTCGTTGAGACCCAGGTTCAGGACCGTGTCCATCATCCCGGGCATGGAGAACTTGGCGCCCGAGCGGACCGAGACCAGAAGCGGGTCGGCGGGTCGGCCGAAGCCCTTGCCGGTCAGCGCCTCGAGCTGCTGGACGGCCTCGAGGACGTCCTGCCAGAGGCCGTCGGGCAACCTCTGGCCGGCCGTGAAGTAGTCATTGCAAGCTTCGGTCGTGATCGTGAAGCCGGGGGGGACCGGCAGCCCGGCGTTGGTCATCTCGGCAAGACCCGCGCCCTTGCCGCCGAGCAGATCGCGCATCGAGGAGTCGCCCTCGGCCGTGCCACCTCCCCAGGCGTAGATGTACCGCTTGGCGGCCGCGTGGGCGCGCTCGCCGGTCTGCCGGGCAGTCGAGGTCATGGGGCGGGCTCCTCCGGGCGGGACGGCGGCCGTTGGGCTGGCCGCGAACTGTGTCTGGGTCGTGCCGCGGATTGTACCGTCGGCGCCCCGTAACCTCGGGTAGCCCCTCGGGTACCATCCGCGGGACGAGTCCGCAGATCCGACGGAGACCGATCGGCATGACCCTCCCCAACGACGAACGATTGATCGACGCCGATGCCCCCCAGTACAACGCCAGGCTGATCCGACGCGTCGATCACACGGAGGACCTCGCCTATTTCTGGATGAAGTTCGATGGCGAACCGGTCCCGTTCGAGCCCGGTCAGTACATGACCATCGGTGTCATCGCCGACGGGAGGCTCTGGCAGCGTCCGTACTCCGTCGCGTCCATGCCACGCGAGTCGGGTGACGGCGGCTACGAGTTCTACGTCCGGCTCGTGTCGATCACCAGGTTCACGTCGCTCCTGTGGCGCCTGCCGATGGGCCACCGGATGCGGATGATCGGACCCAAGGGGAAGTTCCTGCTCGAGCCGGAAGACCAGCGAACCCACCTGTTCCTGTCGACCGGCACCGGTATCGCTCCGTTCATCTCGATGATGCGCCAGAAGCTAGCTGAGGGCAGACCGCGCAAGACGGTCGTCCTGCACGGTTGCTCCTACGTGGAGGAGCTCGGCTATCGAGCGGAGCTGGAGGCGTGGCAGCGCGAGGGTACCTACCCGGTCACCTACGTCCCGACCATCAGCCGACCGAAGGATCCCCGAAACGCGAGCTGGACGGGGCGGATCGGGCGCGTCGAGCAGGTCGTCCAGGACGTTTGCCGTGACCTGCACCTCCGCCCCGATCGAACGGTCGTCTACATCTGTGGCAACCCGGAGATGATCCTCAACGCGGAGTCGGTCCTGATGGATCACGGCTTCCCCGAGTTCCACGTCAAGAAGGAGCTCTACTGGCCGAAAGGCAAGGTCGCACCCGTCGTGGCCGGCTGACAGGTGACCTTCGGCCCGCACGAAACGGGCCGCCTGTCGCATGGGAGCGATCGGAGTCGCAGACTAGCATCGGATCACGGCCAGATGAGCCGACCGAAGCCATGGGTGGCCCATGCACCCGATCGTCGCAACCGACCAGCTGTCGCCGAACGTCACGCGGCTGGTCGTCACAGCGCCCCGGATCGCTGCGATCCGGCGCCCCGGCCAGTTCGTCATCGTCCGGCTGGGTCCCGGCGCCGAGCGGATCCCCCTGACGATCGCCGATGCCGACCCGGTGGCGGGCACGATCAGCCTGATCATCCAGGCGATCGGCGCCAGCACCATGGATCTCGTGGCTCTCCAGCCTGGTGACGCGATCCGGGACGTGGCCGGGCCGCTCGGGCGGCCCACCGACTTGATCGATCATGGGTACGCCGTCTGCGTGGGTGGTGGGGTCGGCACGGCGGTCGTCTACCCGATCGCCCAGGAGCTCCATCGGCGCGGCGTCGCGGTGACCAGCATCGTCGGCGGTCGGTCGCGCGATTGGGTCATCCTCGAGGACGAACTGCGGACGGCCGGGGACGTGATCGTCTGCACGGACGACGGCAGCTATGGCCGGCATGGCTTCGTGACCGAGGCGCTCAAGGATCTGTGCGAAGTCGGCGGGATCGATGAGGTCTTCGCCGTCGGGCCGGTCCCGATGATGCGCGCCGTGGCCGAACTGACCCGCCCTTACGGGATCCGGACCACCGTGTCGCTCAATGCGATCATGGTTGACGGAACCGGGATGTGCGGCGGCTGCCGGGTGAGCATCGGCGGCGAGACGCGCTACGCCTGCGTGGACGGACCGGAATTCGACGGCCACGTCGTTGACTTCAAGAGCCTTTCGGATCGGCTCACCACGTACCGGGCGTTCGAGCAGCAGGCCCTCGCGCGACGGGAGGCCTGCCTTATCCCGGGCCTGGCGCGAAAGGCCGACGCCAGCCCCGATATCGGCACCGCACTGGCGAGCTCGACTGACGCCGGCGCCGCCCGATGACCGAAGCGCGTCCCCCGCTCACGCCGAAGCAGCGGATGGCCATCGATCGGGTGGTCATGCCGGAACAGGACCCGGCCATCCGCGCGGTGAACTTCCGGGAGGTCAATCTCGGGCTGACCCGACAGATCGCGATGCTCGAGGCGGAGCGGTGCCTGATGTGCCCGAAGCCGTACTGCATCGGCGGGTGCCCGGTCAGCGTCAACATCCCGCGTTTCCTGAAGCTCCTGCGCGAGGGTGACCTGCCGGCGGCAGCAGACTCGCTGCTCGACGACAACGCCCTCCCCTGCGTGACGGGTCGGGTCTGCCCCCAGGAGAACCAGTGCGAGGGCGTCTGCCTGCGCGCGAAGAAGGGCACCTCGGTCGCGATCGGACACCTCGAGCGGTTCGTCGCCGACTGGGCGCAGGCGCATCCGGACGAGCTGCGCCACGTTCGGCCGCAGCCCACCGGCATGTCCGTCGCGATCGTCGGCTCCGGTCCGGCCGGCCTCACCGCAGCCGGGGAACTGGTCAAGCTGGGCCATGAGGTGACGATCTTCGAGGCGTTCCACGCTGCCGGAGGCGTGCTCGTCTACGGCATCCCCGAGTTCCGTCTGCCCAAGGACATCGTCCAGGCCGAAGTGGACCGGTTGGTGGCCGACGGGGTCAGGATCGTGCCCAACTCGATCATCGGCAAGACCTACACCCTGCCCGAGCTGCAGTCTCGATTCGACGCGGTCTTCCTCGCCGTCGGCGCGGGCCTGCCCGTCTTCATGAACGTCCCCGGTGAAAACCTCAAGGGGGTCTACTCGGCGAACGAGTATCTGACCCGGGTGAACCTGATGGGCGCCTGGAGTTCCGATTCAGAGACACCGGTGCTGCATGGTCAGCGGGTGGCCGTGGTCGGGGGCGGGAACGTGGCGATGGACTCGGTTCGGACGGCCAGGCGGCTGGGCGCGCAGGAGGCCGTGATCGTCTATCGCCGGGGTCGTGATGAACTCCCCGCCCGTGCCGAGGAGGTCCACCATGCCGAACAGGAAGGGATCCGGTTCGACTTGCTCGTCGCTCCGGTCGAGATCCTCGGTGACGAGGCGGGCTGGGTCCGCGCTCTCCGTTGCGTTCGCATGGAGCTGGGTGAGCCGGACGCGTCCGGGCGCGCGCGTCCCGTCCCGATCCCCGGTTCCGAGTTCGAGATCCAGTGTGAGATGGTCGTCGTCGCGATCGGTACGCGGTCCAACCCGCTCCTGACCTCGACGACGCCGGACCTCAAGGTGAACGCTCAGGGCTACATCGAGATCGACGAGAGCGGGATGACGAGCATGGGCGGGGTCTTCGCCGGCGGCGACATCGTGCGCGGCGCGGCGACGGTGATCCTGGCCATGGGTGATGGCAAGCGTGCGGCGGCGGCGATCCATGCATACCTCCGCGACGAGGGCGGGCCGGCGGCGGGCGAGCCGGCGGCGGGCGAGCCGGCGGCGGGCGAGCCGGCGGCGGGCGAGCCGGCGACGAGCCGGCGGCGGCCCGGCCGGCGGCGAACGCCGTCCAGTAGCCAGGCGCGCCGGCCGGCGCGCGGTCGTGTCTTGCCGGCCCGTCTAGGCCTTGCCGAGGCGGTGCCGGGAGCGGTAGTGAGCGGCGAGCAGATCCTCGCCCCAGTCGTTGGTCAGGTCGCGCCAGACCGCGTGGATATAATTCGCGCCGTTCTGGGTGTTGTCGTATTCGATGACGAGGTTGGGCCCGCGGATGGCGTAGTAGTGGCCGCGACCCGGGAGATCGGATCCCGCCCAGGTGAAGGTCATCGGCGCCAGGTCGGCGGCCCGGACTCGATCCCACTCCGCCTCGGCGAGTTCCGGGGCGGATCGGCCCAGCCGGTATCGATGACCGGGCCTACCCGACGCGGGCCGCGTCCAGCCGATCGAGGATGAGCCGCGTGACGCCCTCGACCGGCACGCGCTCCTGCGCCATCGAGTCGCGATCACGAACGGTCACCGCACCGTCCTCGAGCGAATCGACGTCCACCGTCACGCACCACGGCGTCCCGATCTCGTCCTGGCGCCGGTAGAGCTTGCCGATCGCGGCGGTGTCGTCGTAGACGGCCATCGTGTGGCGCTGCAGGTCCGCCTTGATCCGGTGGCAGAGCTCCACGATCTCCGGCCGCTTCTTGAGCAGCGGCAGGACGGCCACCTTGTACGGAGCCAGGTCCGGGTGGAGGGCGAGTGAGACGCGGGTCTCGCCGCGGACCTCCTCCTCTCGGTACGCGTCGATGAGGAAGGTGAACGCCGCCCGGTCCGCCCCGGCGGCCGTCTCCACGACCCAGGGCACGACATGCTCGTTGGTCGTCTGGTCGAAGTACTCGAGGGTCTCGCCACTGGCCTCGGCGTGGCGCGACAGGTCGAAGTCGCCGCGGTTGTGGACCCCCTCGAGCTCCTTCCAGCCGAACGGGAACCGGTATTCGACGTCGATCGCCTTCTTGGCGTAATGGGCCAGTTCGTCCGGGGCGTGCTCGCGCAGACGCAGGCGGGACGGCGTCACGCCGTAGCGCTCGTACCAGGCCCGGCGCTTCGGCAGCCACTCCTCGAACGCGGCCGCCGCCTCCGCCGGTCGGACGAAGTACTGCATCTCCATCTGCTCGAACTCGCGCATCCGGAAGACGAAGTTGCCCGGGCTGATCTCGTTGCGGAAGCTCTTGCCGATCTGGGCGATCCCGAACGGCAGCTTCTTGCGCGACGACTGGAGGACGTTCTTGAAGTTGACGTACGAGCCCTGGGCCGTCTCCGGGCGCAGGTAGATGACCGAGGCGTCCTCCTCGACCGGGCCCATGAACGTCTTGAACATCAGGTTGAAGCGACGGGGCGGCGAGAGTGGGCCACCGTCGTTGGGACACTTCAGACCGAGCCGCTCCACGATCCCCTCATCGCGCAGGTCCGTTGCGGTCAGGTCCTCCGCGCCGGGCAATTCGTCGAGCCGATAGCGGCGACGGCACGTCGCGCACTCGACCAGCGGATCGCTGAAGCTCCCCACGTGGCCGGAGGTGACCCAGACCTGCGGGTGCATCAGGATCCCGGCATCGAGACCGACGATGTCGTCGCGCTCCTGGACCATCGCCCGCCACCAGGCGCGCTTGACGTTGTTCTTCAGCTCGACGCCCAAGGGCCCGTAGTCCCAGACCGCGTTGATCCCGCCGTAGATCTCCGACGACGGGAAGATGAAGCCGCGCCGCTTCGAGAGTGAGACGATCGTGTCGAGGTCCGCCACTGCGGGCGCGACCGAATTCGGGTCGTTGGTCGAGTCCTGGGTTCTGGTCACGGAGGGCTCCGGTCTGGGGCTCTGGGGTGACCGATCCTAGCAGAGCGATCCGGAGGTCAGCCGAATCGCCAGCGGGTCGGGGTGATCACGATCGGGACCGGGTAGTTCTCCGACAGCCACTCGGGCGTATAGCCGTAGCGGTCGATCATGTCCCGGTACCTGAGCTGGAACGCCTCGTTCGCGGAGGACGGCGGCAGGTTCCGGTCGATGCGCGCCTCGCCTTCCATGGTCAGGACCTCATCGCCGCCGGCATCGGTGTTGAGGTTGAAGGCGACCCTCGGCCGCGCCTCCACGTTGGCGTTGCGGGGCGCGCGGACGTGCGAGTAGACCAGGATCGCCCCGTCCTGCCAGAGGAACCAGATCACCGAACTCTGGGGCTGGCCGTCGGCGTTGACCGTGGTGATCCACCCGATCAACTCGGTCTCGAGGCGTCGAATCGCCTTGGCGCCCGCTTCGGTCGCCGGATCCAGGGTCCGCATCATGCCTCCTTGGCGATCAGGTGGTCGTCCGGACTTCGTCGAGGAAGGCGAGCGAGCGGGCCTCCCGTTCAAGCGCGCCGCGCACGAAGTCGCGCAGCGCCGCCTCCGTTTCTCGCTCCACCGACGATGCCAGGTGGAGCGCCGCGATCGCTTCGATGTCGAGGCGCTGGTAGGCCTTGAGCAGCTTGAGCGCATCGAGCGTCAGACCCGTCCGGTCGTGAGCGGGCCCGGGACAGCGCTCGCACAGCACGCCGCCGAGCGGCGGTACCCAGCGGAACCGTTCGTCTGCCTCCAGGACCCGGTCACATTCCACGCAGCGGTCGACCTCGGGGCGCTGGCCAAGCTCGTCGAGCAGGTGCATCTCGTACCAGCGAGCCACCCGACCGGGTGCCATGCCGGCATCGAGCAGCTCATAGGCGCGGCGCAAAATGGCATAGAGCGGCTCGGCGGCATGACGCTCCTCGAGCGAGCGATCGGCCAGCTCGGCGAGATACCACGCGGTGGCGGTGGATTCGAGCGAATCGCGCAGGTTCAGCCAGGCATGACTGACGCTCACCTGGGTCACCACGTCGAAGGTGCGCCCACGCGCGAGCGCGATGGTCAGCTCGGCGAACGGCTCCAGGCTTCCGCCCAGGCGCGAGGTGGGGCGGCGGACGCCCTTGGCGATCGCCTTGAGCTTGCCGCTCGTCGGGGTGATGAGGGTGAGGACCCGATCCGCTTCGCCAAGGTCGAAGCGGGTGAGGACGATCGCCTCGGTCGTGTAGCGGCGCGGGATGGGCATCGGTGCGACGGTATCACCGCTTGCGCCACGGCCGCGCTCACCACCAACAGGCTACCTGCGCCGAACACGTTTCGTGTAGACTCGCCGAGAAGATGGCGACCACCTCCCGGGATCTCGACCTCGCCGCGCTCATCGCCGATACGGAAGGCGAGATCGCGAGGCTCGTCCAGGACCACGACCCATCCACGCACGGCCTCTACGAGATGGTCCGCTATCACCTGGCGCTGGACGGCTCCGGTGCGTCCGGCGGCAAACGGATCCGGCCCCTCCTGGGCCTCCTCGCCTACGCCAGCATCACCGGCGACCATCGAGGGGCGCTGCCAGGTGCGGCTGCGGTCGAGCTCGGCCACAACTTCTCGCTGGTCCACGACGACATCGAGGACGGCGATATCGAACGACGCCACCGCGCCACGCTCTGGACGATCCACGGCATCCCCCAGGCGATCAACACGGGCGACGCGTTGTTCAGCCTGTCGCGGATCGCCCTGCATCGGCTCTCCGACCTGGGTTTCCCGGATGCCAAGGTCCTGCGCCTGATGCGCCTGTTCGACCAGACCTGTCTCCGGCTGTGCGAGGGTCAGTACCTCGACATCGCCATGAGCGCGCCGGACGCAGTGATGACGGTCGAACTCTACTTCGACATGATCGGGCGCAAGACCGCTGCCTTGATCGCCGCCTCGATCGAGGCCGGCGCCCTGCTGGCCACCGACGACGAATCGGTCATCTCGAGCTATCACGACTTCGGTTGGGCGCTCGGCCTCGCCTTCCAGCTCAACGACGACCTGCTGGGGATCTGGGGAGCCGAACAGACGACCGGCAAGGAGCCGTCCGATGTGGCCCACAAGAAGAAGACGCTGCCGGTCATCTATGCCTACGAGCACGCGGACCCGAAGGACCGTGCCAGGCTCGTCGAGCTGTACGCCGATCCGGATCCCGGCTCGGCCGGGATCGCGGAGATCATCGGCATCCTCGATCGCAGTGGAGGGCGCGACTACACGCGGGACCAGGCCCGGCAGTACCGGGACGCGGCGCTCGCCGCGCTCGATGCCGCCGGCGTGATCAAGCCGGCCGCGCGAGAGCAGCTCGAAGGGATCATCGTCTCGATCATCAGCGCCTAGCGCGCCAGCGTCGCCTAGCGGTCCGCCTCGTCATCCTCGGGCTGGTCGACGTTTCGATCGCGCACGACCAGGACCTTGCCGACCCGCCGCCCGTCGGTCGTCTCGACAGTCAGGGTCAGTCCCTCGATGCTGACCCGGTCGCCTGGCTTTGGTACACCACCGATGCGGTGGTAGATCAGCCCTCCGACGGTGTCGTACTCGTCCTCGTCCTCGAGGCTCAAGGTCACGTCGAACAGCTCGGCCAGGTCGTCCACGTCGGCTCGCCCGTCGATCCGGGCCTCATCGTCGGAGATCTTGACGATGAGCGGCTCTTCCTCGTCGTACTCGTCCTGGATCTCGCCGACGATCTCCTCAAGCAGATCCTCGATCGTCACCAGGCCGGCCGTCCCACCGTATTCATCGAGCACGATCGCGAGATGCACCTTGCGCCGCTGGAACTCGTGGAGCAGGTCATCGACACTCATCGACTCGGGCACGAAGACCGGTGTCCGGAGGAGGGTCAGCAGGGCCGGCCGCTCGCCCGCCGACTCCTTGAGGAACGGGAGCAGATCCTTGGCGTAGAGGATGCCGACGATCTGATCGATGGACTCCTCGTAGACCGGGATCCGGCTGTGACCCTCGTCGACGACGGTGTCGATGGCCTGCTCCATGGTGGCGCCGGCGGCCAGCGTGACCATCGCGATGCGCGGGACCATCACCTCGTGCAGACGCAAGTCGCCGAGCTCGATGACGGCTTGGATCATCTGCTCTTCTTCGGCCTCCAGGATGCCCTGCTCGCCTCCCTGCTCGATGATCAGGCGCAGCTCCTCCGCGCTGATCCGCTCGTCGGCGGCGACGTCGGCACCGAACAGCCGGCTGATCCGGCGGGTCGTCCAGGTCAGGAACCCGACCAGCGGGCCGAAGACGACGCCGAGGACGTCGATCAGCCGGCTGGTGGAGATGGCCACCCGCTCGGCGTGTGCCAGGCCGATCTGCTTGGGCACGAGTTCACCGAAGACGATCGTGAAGATGGTCAGCAGGCCGGTGACGACGACGAGGGCGATCCCGCCGGCCACGGTCTCGAGCGGCCCGAACGTGGCCAGCCAGGCCTCCATCCCGCCGACCAGGCTGATCGCGGCGAAGGCCGACGCGAGGAAGCCCAGGAAGTTGATCCCGATCTGGATGACCGCCAGGAAGCGACCCGGGCTGCGCTTGAGGCGCATGACCCGCGCCGCCCCGCGCGACCCTTCGTCGATCATCTGCTGGAGGCGGCTGCGGCGGATGGTAACCAGTGCGATCTCGGTCGCGGCGAAGACGCCGTTGAGCAGGATGAGCACGGCGATGATGCCGAGGATGCCGAGCTCGACGCCGCCGGTCACGCCGATGTCTCCTTCGGGCGCGGCTCACGGATCCGGGCCGGGACGCCGACGGCCAGCTTGCCGGCCGGCACGTCACGGGTGACCACCGCCCCGGCGCCGGTCCTGGAGCCCTCGCCGATCTCGATCGGGGCGATCAGCATCGTGTCGACGCCGATGAACGCGTCGTCGCCGATCACGGTCGGGTGCTTGCGGGTCCCGTCGTAGTTGGCCGTGATCGTCCCGGCCCCGACGTTGACCCGTTCGCCGACCCGGGCATCGCCGAGATAGCTCATGTGGTGCTGCTTGGAACCCGGACCCAGCCGGGTGTTCTTGAGCTCGGCGAAGTTGCCGACCTGCGCACCGCGACCCACGACGCTGCCCGGTCGCAGGTGGCTGTACGGACCGACGCTCGCCTCGTCCTCGACAGCGGACGATTCGATGATGCTGGCCCAGATCCTGGCGCGCTGGCCGATCGTCGCATCGACGAGCTGGCTGCCGGCGCCGATGACGGAGCCGTCGCCGACCGTGGTCGTCCCGCGCAGGATGACGTTGGGCTCGATGGTCACGTCGGCACCCAGTTCGA
>JBCLCL010000030.1:0-34124 GCA_038915815.1 Candidatus Limnocylindrales bacterium | reverse complement strand
CTGGGTTGGCGTTTCCTCTTCGGGGCCGGCCTTGGCTGGATCTGGGTGCTGACCTCACACCGGCGGCGCAGCGCGGCGCGCCGGATGACTCGACGCCAGCTCCTGGTCGCGGTGGGTCTCGGCGCGATGTTCACCGGCAACGCGGGGACCTATTACGCCAGTCTCGAGACTGTCCCGGCGGCCCTGGCGAGCGTCCTCGTCTACACCTATCCCGTCATGGTGGCGGTGCTCTCGCTCCGATTCGCGACCCGGCTGCCTGGACGTCGCCCCTGGGTGGCCCTGGGGCTTGCCCTCGTCGGTGTCGTCCTCGCCCTGGGCGGTATCGAGGTCGCGACCGCACCGCCGGCTTCCGGCCTCGTCCTGGCGATGCTGTCGGCGGTCATCTACTCGGCCTGGATCATCCTGTCGGCGCGCCTGTCAGGCGAACGTCCGGGCCATCTAGCCAGCGACGCCCCCGAAGCTGTCTCGCCCGCAGGAGATGCGGCCGTGACGACGACCGTGATGATGACCTCGACCGCGGCCGTCTTCGTCGTCGTGGCATTCGTCAGCGGCCGCCCGCTGGACCCTGCGGTGGTCCCAGCGGATGCCTGGCTCGGGCTCGCCGCGGTCGGCTTCGTCGCCTCGTTCCTGGCGATTCAGACGTTCTACGCCGCCGCCCGACGGATCGGGGCGACCCAGGCAGCGCTCGTGGCCACGGTGGAGCCGCTGATGATCGTCGCGCTGGCCGGGATCTTCCTGCACCAGACGCTCGCGCCGATCCAGCTCGCCGGCGCGACACTCATCCTTGTCGGGGTGCTGATCGCCCAGACGGCACCACGTCCCCACGGTGCCCCGGAGCCGGCGATCCCGCTGGAGGCCGAAGTCTAGAGCCAGGCTATCAGCGAGCGCGCGCGGCGTTCAGGACCGCCCGGGCGCCGTCGGCGATGAAGTTGCCATCGGAGCCAAGCCCGATGAATCGGAAGCCGAGCGCCAGGTGGCGGGGCAGGGCGGCCGCGTCGCGAAGGAGGATCCCCGTCGCCTTGCCAGCACCGTCGGCGGCGGCCACGACCCGCTCCAGCGCCGTCAGGTAGACGGGATCGTCGAACCGACCGGCGACCCCCAGGCTGTGCGACAGGTCCGCCGGCCCGACGAACAGCACGTCCACGCCATCGATCGCGGCGATCTCCGCCGCGTGATCGACCGCGCTGGGCGACTCGATCTGGATGATGCCGACGAACTGCTCGTTGATCCCACGGACATCGGCGTGGCTTCGCTCGCCGAAGCCGGCGCCGCGGGTCGAGAGCGCCACGCCGCGCACGCCGTCCGGCGGGAAGCGCATGAACGAGACCGCCTCACGAGCCTGCTCAGGCACGTCCACCCGCGGGATCATCAGCCCGTGCGCGCCGTGGTCCAGGGCTCGCCCGATGCGCAGCCGCTCACCCGACTGCGGTCGCACGATGGCGGTCGTCGGCGTCGTCGAGACCGCCAGGAGATTGGCCAGGAGGTCGTGCTCGGTCCCCGCGCCATGCTCCAGGTCGATGATCAGCCAGTCGAACCCGGCGCGGGCGCACAGCTCTGCCGCCGTGACGGACCCCATGCTCAGGAAGGTGCCGAACAGGGTCTCGCCGGCATGGATCCGGCGGCGCAGGTCGGTGAAGCCCGGGACGGGCGCCAGGTTGGTGTGGGCGTTCATGCGGCCATGATATGTGGGCGACAGCGTTCCCTTCCAGGTGCAGCTGACGCGCGGGCAGCATCGGCGGCTCAAGCGGCTGGCGGAGTCGCGCGGCGTCTCCATGGGCTCGATGATCCGAGAGAGCGTCGCGGACTACCTGACCAGGGCGCCCGTGGAAGAGGATCCGGCGTTCGGGATCATCGGGCTGATCGACGACGATGGCCCGACGCCGCATGGCGACCCCGCCGTGGAGCACGATGCCTACCTTGCCGACGCGCTCGAGGCGGAAGGGGGCGGGGCAGAACGCCCGGCCCGGTGACTGGCGTCCTGCTCGACACGAGCGCCATCTTCGCCGCCGCGAGACCCAGGTCGGACGGCCACGCCGCGGCCGGCGCCGCGTACCGAACCTTGCTGACCGGATCGCAGCGCCTGGTGACGACTGACCTGATCGTGGCCGAACTCCACGCCCTCTCACTCGCTCGAGTCCACCCAAGGTTCGGGCTGGACCTCATCGACCGGCTGCTGACCTCGAACCGGATCGAGATCGTGGCGACCGGGCTCGAGCGCTTGGCTGCGGGGACCGATCTGCTGCGACAGCGACCGGGTCAGACGTACTCCCTCACCGACGCGGTCTCATTCGTGCTGATGTGAGAACTGGCGATCCGCCGCGCCTTTACCCTCGATGCCGACTTTGCAGCAGAGGGGTTCGAGGTCGTCCCCTGAAGACGGCGCCCATGCATACCTTCCTCAGGGCCAGTTCGGCATCGCTCGCCGGTGGCGGGGGGTCAAGCTTCTTCTTCACGTCGTTGTACGTCGCCAGGCCGAGGGCGTGGCGAAGCGCGTCGAAATGGGGCACGGCGATGACGTACATCGCGACCGCCGGCCACGAGCTGTTCCCGCGGACCCGCGCCACTCTGCTCGAGCGCGAAGACTACGATGTCGGCCACGGCGATCCAGGTCCGAAGCGGAGTACCCGATGGTCCGTCTCCTGCGCAAGCGACTCGACAGCCCGGACGAAGTCCGCTCGTTCCCGCATGGGCGGGTCGAGATCTTCGAGATCGGCGACAACGTGGTCGGCAGGACCGTCTACGAGCCAGGCTGGCGCTGGTCGGAGGACGTCCGGCCGATGGCCGGCACGGATCTGTGCATGTACCACCATCTGGGCTACTGCCTGACCGGCCTGTTGCGGGTGATCCTCGAGGACGGGACTTCCCTGGAGATCGCCGCTGGGGAGGCCTTCGAGATCCCGCCGGGACACGACGCATGGGTCATCGGCGACGAACCGTGGATCGCCGTCGACTTCGCGGGCATGCGCTCGTTCGCTCGGCCGGTCATCGGCACCGGCGAGCGCATCCTCTCGACGATCCTGTTCACCGACATCGTCGGATCGACCGCCATGGCCGTCAGGCTTGGCGACGCCGCCTGGCGCGAGCTGCTGTCACG
Source organism: Candidatus Limnocylindrales bacterium (assembly GCA_038915815.1). Lineage (GTDB taxonomy): Bacteria > Chloroflexota > Limnocylindria > Limnocylindrales > CSP1-4 > SPCO01. Next base: position 31,030 of record JBCLCL010000030.1, on the reverse strand, counting down.
ACACAACGAGCTGGGTCGGTACGAGCTGGATCGATTCCGCGGACGGGAGATCGATACGACCGGGGATGGCTTCCTGGCCCTGTTCGACAGCTCGGAACGGACCGTCCGGGCCGCCGCCGCGATCTGCCGCGCGGCTGGCACGCTTGGCATCGAGGTCCGCGCCGGCGTGCACACCGGAGAGGTGGAGCTCGTGCCGGGCAATGTCCGCGGGGTGGCTGTGCACATGGCGGCGCGCGTGATGGCGCTGGCGGAACCGAGTGAGGTCCTGATCTCGGCGACGACCTATGACCTGCTCGCCGGCAGCGATCTCGTCTTCGTGGATCGCGGGCTCCACGAGCTGAAGGGCATCACCGGAGCCCGCCAGGTCTACGCGCTGGCTGCACGCCCGGACGCCTGACCGAATGAGCGACAGCGGATTCGAGGTGCGGCTGGCGCTGGCTCGCGATCGGCTGGCGGAGGTCGGGCGGACCCTGGGGCGCGCCGGTCCCTGGCCGCTCGCCGCGCGCTTCGATCACGCGCCGGAGGCGGCGTGGGGTCCGCGTGAAACCCTCGCCCATCTTGGCGAGATGCTCCCGTACTGGCTTGGCGAGGCGGAGCGGCTGATCGACATGACCGACGGCCCGGCACCCTTCGGGCGCGAGGCGACGAACGAGGTCCGGCTGGCGATCATCGAGCGCGACCGGACATTGCCGGTCCGCGAGCTGGAGGCTCGCGTGGCAAACGGCATAGATCGCTGGTCTGCGCGCTGGCCCGAGCTCGACGAGGCGCAGCGGCAGCGGAGCGGACTCCACCCGACGCTCGGCGACGTGACCGTGACGCAGATCGCCACGCGGTTCGTGGCGAAGCATCTCGAGGACCACCTCGACCAGCTCGCGGCGGCCGCTGCCGTCGATCCGGGCGGGGCCTGAGGCCGGCGCCCGCCCAGCCGATGTTCATCCTCTACGCCATCCCGATCGGGATCATCGTCGGCTACCTGCTGGGTGGGCGCCTGGAGGGGCTGAACCGGCTGCGGTTTCGTTGGGCGCCACTGGCCCTCCTCGGCCTGGCGGTCCAGGTGGCGCTCTTCTCGGACCCGCTCGCCGAGGTCGTCGGCGACGGCGGCCCGCCGATCTACGTGGCCTCCACGGCAGCCGTCCTGGTGGCGGTCCTGCGCAACCTGAAGATGCCGGGGATCGCGATCGTCGCGCTCGGCGCCTGCAGCAACCTCGTCGCGATCGCCGCCAATGGCGGCTACATGCCGGCCGATCCGGACGCGCTCGCGTCGATCGGCGGGGTGGCGCCCGGTTACTCGAACAGCAGCGTCGTGGCCGATCCGGCGTTCGGACCGCTGACCGACCTCTTCGCCATCCCGGTCTGGGTGCCGTTCGCCAACGTGTTCAGCGTCGGCGACGTGTTGATCGGACTCGGCGTGGCGGTCACCGTCGTCGTCGCACTGCGCGCGGTCCGCACCTCCGGCGGGACGGGCGACTGACTAGGTTCGCGGTTCGTCGAGGACGTTGGTCTTCAGGAAGGCCAGGATCCGCTCGAACGAGTCGCGGCGGTTCTCGCGGCGTTCCCAGCCGTGGGCTTCCTCGTCATACCAATGGGCCTCGAAGCGCTTGCCCTCGATCTCCAGGGCTTCGACCATCCGCTCGGTCATGAGCGGCACGACGCGCTTGTCGCGGCGCCCGTGCAGGATCAGGAGCGGGGCCTGGATGCGCTCGGCGCGGTAGACCGGTGAGCCACGCCGGTAGACCTCGGCGCGGCCGGGGTCGTCGGGCGATCCCATCATCTTGTGCAGATTCAGGCGGCCGACGCGGTCGCCATGGCGGTAGCTCTCGGCGATCTCCGAGTCGCCGAACAGGTCCACCCCGGCCCTCCACAGGTCAGGCTCCTCGACCAGCGCGCAGAGCACCATGTAGCCGCCGTACGAGCCGCCATGGATCGCGAGCCGCCCGTCCGACCAGGGCTGCTCCGCCGCCCACCGGGCCGCATCGATCAGGTCGTGGACGTCGGCGTGGCCCCATTCGCCGTAGTTCGCGTGACGGAAGGCCCGTCCGTAGCCAGTCGATCCTCGGAAGTCCACGTCGAGGACGGCGAACCCGTCGGCCACCAGCCGCTGCTTGATCGGCACGAAGACCCGGAAGGCCTGACTGGTCGGGCCGCCGTGGGCCCACACGATCGTCGGAACGCGCTGGCCGCCACGCTTGCCGGTCGCCCCCGTCGGCCGCCACAGGGTGCCCTCCACCCGGAGGCCGTCGCGCACCGTCAGGACGACCCGCTCGGCGAGGGCGGCACGACCCGGCGACAACGCCGGACGGACGACGGCCGGCAGGGAATCGGTGATCTGGCGCGGCCGCGAGCCGTCCGGCGCGACGCCCGGGACCGGCAGCAGCCAGAGGTCCTGGGGGTGCGTCTCGTTCTCCCCGACGGCGGCGATCCAGGCGCCGTCCGGTAGCCATCCGACCGATCGCCAGACGCCGTCCCACGGATCGATCCGCTGGCCAGCGGCTGCGGCGGCGACCGTCCGCGGGTTCCTCGGGGGCCGGCCGCGACCGCGCTTCGGGGCGACCACCGAGGCAAGCTCGCCGACGATCAGGTCCTGGAGTCCGTCATGGACTTCGATGTGCACGAACCGGGCACCATCCGGAGAGGGGAGGGGCGCAGCGCCAGGCCCGCCGGACGGCTCCCCATGCTCGCGCTCACCTGCCGTCAGAAGGATCCGGTCGTGGCCATCCGCGGTCCGTTTGACGACCTGGAACCAGCCGTCCGCGTCGGAGACGTAGAGGAGCGAGCCGTCGGGCAGCCAGCGCGCACCGACATCCATGCTCTGCTCGCCGGCCACGATCTGGCTCGCCCCGGTGGCGAGGTCGATCAGGGCGATCTGGTGGGTATCGCTTGACTCGGGGCCACGGTGCGCCATGACCGCGATCCGCCGGCCGTCCGGTGCCCACTCGAACGAGTCGACATCGATAGCGGGCTCGGTCAGCACGGTCGCCTCGGGCGGCTTCGGGTCGGCGGCCGGACGGCCCCGGCGCGGCACCGGCGCGTCGATCAGCCAGATCTGCGACCAACCCCGCCGCCGCGAGATGAAGGCGAGCCGATGACCGTCCGGCGACCAGCGCGGCTGCCGGCCGGAGCCGGGCTTGCCGACGACTCGCGAGACCCGTGAACCGTCCGCCTCCATCACCCAGATCTCGTCGTCGCGCACGTAGGCGAGCCTGCGGCCGTCCGGGGACCACTGCGGATCGGAGGTCGGCTTCTCGGAAGCCGTCAGCTGGGTCGGGTATCCGCCCCGCAGGGAGAGCGTGAAGACCTGGCGGGCGCCGGCCGCTTCGGCCGTGTAGGCAACGAGCCGATCGCGCGGATGGAGCCGGAACTCGCGGGGGCTATCGATCGCCGCCATGGCCTCGGCCGACAGGATCGCCGGGGCGACAGGGGTCGAGGCCATCAGCCCTCGGCCGCCGGCCAATCGATGCGAGCGGCCCACGGGCCGATCATCGCGAGGTGCTTGCGGACATGGCCATGGAGACAGTCGTAGGCCCAGCTCCAGCCGTCCGCCGAGCGCAACTCCTCGATCGGGAGGCGCCTGACCGCCGCCAGGAATCGGGCTCGCGCCGCGGCGTAGCGCAGCGCGACTTCAGCCGGCGAGGCAACGCGCGAGCGCTCGACCATCCGTTCATTCCAGGCATCGATCCCCTCTTCCGGGTCGGCCAGCCAGGAACCGGTTCGCTCGTGGACCTCGAGCGCGCGCAGTCCCTCGTCGAGCCAGTCGGCGAGGTGCCCGACGTGATCCCGGAGGTTCCAGCCGGGCGTCAGCTCAGCCTCGGTCCACAGCTTCACCGGAAGGCGGCGCAGGAGCCGATCGAGATCCGCCTCGATGACCGCGCTCTGGGCCGCGAACTCGGCGTGGTCCGTCGGTCGGGGATCGGCCACGAACGGATCGCCGTCGGTCTGCCGGCGGCGAAGCGCGTCCGCCCACGGCTCGGTGGCGGCCAGATGGTCCAGGTAGTGGCCGTGGAGGACGGCATGGACCCAGCCCCACGCAGCGTCCCCGCGGATCGTCTCCGGTGTGAGAGCCGTGGCCAGCGCCAGCAGGCGCGGCCTTGCATCGGCGAACCGGGCGAGGATCGCATCCCGGGTCATCGACGCCCAGGGCTCGCGACGGGCTTCGTTGAAGCGGTCGAAGTCACCGCCGTCGTAGTCGTCCCCTGAAGGCCATCGCCCGGTCTCGATCGCCCGTGTGGTGTAGTCGATGGCGAGCTCCTGCCAGTCCACGATGTGGCCGACATGTTCCGCCAGCGACCAGTCCGGACCTCCGGCATCCGAGGGCGCGGCGCCGGGCAGGTGCCAAGCGGCTTCGTCCAGGCCCGCCCATGAGCCCTCGAGGCGGTCCCACAGGGCGACCTCGTCGGCCCACAGGTCGCGGCCCAGCGAGCGGAAGTCGATCGTCCGCAGGTCCGCCTGGGGAGCGCGCCGGAGATCGACCGACCGGTCGGTCGCGCCGCCGCGGCGTTCCCCCTCGAGCGCGGTCATCGCCCCCCGGCCCGTCGCTCGGGGGTTGGCGCGACCGAGGCTTCCAGCTGGTCACCGAGCTCGACCGTCCGACGATAGGCGGCCCAGACAGCCTCGGACAGGACCGTCCGAAGTCGTCCCGACTCGAGCTCGTGAAGGGCCGCAGCCGAGGTACCGCCGGGTGAGGTCACCATGTTGCGCAACTCGGCCGGATGCATCCCCGACTGCTTGGCGAACAGGGTCGAGCCCTCCAGCGTCTCGATCACCAGGTCGTGGGCGATATGACGCGGGAAGCCGAGATGGACGGCTGCGTCGATCAGCGCTTCCATGACCAGGAAGACATAGGTGGGCCCCGTCCCCGAGACGGCCGTCGCCATCGCCACCATCTTCTCGTCGTCGACCTCGAGTTCGCGCCCGAGCGCACCGAGCAGCGCGGCGGCCTGGGCTCGATGCTGGGGAGTGCACTCGGCCGTCGCGTACCAGACCGTCATCCCCTTGCCGATCCGGGCCGGCGTGTTGGGCATGCTGCGCACGACCTGATCGTGGCCGAGGATCCCGGCCAAAGCGGCGGTCGTGGCGCCGGCCAGGACGCTCAGCACGAGTTGGCCGCGGCGGAGACGGGGGCCGATCTCCGCCCCGACCTTGCCGAGCATCTGGGGCTTGATCCCGAACAGGATGACGTCCGCCCCCTCGACAGCATCCACGTTGCTCGCCACCGTCCGGATCCCGTACTCCCGGGCGAGGTGCTCGCGCCGTTCGGTACGCGGGTGGCTGGCCACGATCTGGTCGGGTTGGACCAGCCCGCCGCGCAGGATGCCGGCGATCATCGCCTCGGCCATCACGCCGGAACCGACGGTCGCGATCTTGGATCTCGCCAGGGGGGACATCGCGCGGAGTATAGCCGCGAGCGATGGGGTCTCGACCCTCGCCGAGCCGCCGGGCCGCGCGCCTGGAGGGCGCGGCCCTACGCGACGCCGGGCCGCGCGCCGGGCCGGGCGCGGCCCTACGCGACGCCGACGCGCGCGATGCCGGTCATGAAGAATCGGCCGGTCGTCGTGACGTGGGCGCCCTGGAAGCCAGCCCGCGCGAGCGCCGCCTCGAGCTCATTCGGCTCGTAATAGACCTTGACGATCGTGAACTCGCGGCCGTCGTCCAGGCGCCGGACCGAGGTGTCGTCGGCCGGCGGCGGATGGTCGGCGGCGCTCGACTGCGGGTCGCGCAGCGAATCGATGAAGGCGAAGGTCCCGCCGGGCTTCAGCCAGCGCCGGACGACGCCGAGGAACTCGTCGAGACGTGCCCGCGGGACGTGGCTCAGCCAGAAGCCCGTGAAGACCGCGTCCACCGCCCGATCGGACTCCGCCCAGGCGTCGCGCACGTGCAGGTGGGCGCGCAACCGGTGCGCGACGAGGCGCTCCCGGGCGCGCTCGAGCGGGGACGCGGCCGCGTCGTAGAGGGACAGCTCGCCCTTCGAGGCGAGGAGCGGCGACCACCACCCGGTCCCCGCCGCGAGTTCGACGATCTCGCCGGCGATCGTCAGCGCATCCAGCCAACGCCCGGCCATGTCGAGTTCGGCGTTCCAGGCCGCGTCGTGCACCGGACCTCGTTCGTACCGCCCGCGGCGGAGGTACCAGTCGTCGTACTCGGGCGCGCGTGCCTCGTAATACGCCAGCAGCTCCGCGTCGTCATCGCGAGGCGCGATCGGCCGGACGTGCGGCGCGAGCGTCGGGGCCGGCGCCTCGGACCGCAGCGTGCCTGCAACGGCCCCGCTCGACGCGGCGCCCCGCTCGGTCAGGGCCTGGCGAAGCCGAAAGCGCAGGAACCCGTTGTCACCGGCCTTCCCGACGCACGACGGGCAGAGCTGCGCCCAACCCTCCAGGTCGTCCGGGCCGCGACACGAATGGGCGGCCCCGCACCACAGGCAGTCGAAGGTCGCGCGAAACGGCATCTAGGCGCGACCCTGGGAGGAGCGGCTCGGGCCAGCGTCCCGATCTGGAGAGGCTGCCGCGTCAGTTCCTTGCACGCGATGCAAGAGCCTCGTCGCGCGTTGCACAGGGCGCAAGCTACGTCGCCAGAGTGGCCTGCATCGGTCCTCGGATCGCCCCGAATCGCTCAATTCGTTCTCCTGGCGCAGATCTGCGATGCGGTCGGGCACTGAATGTGCGTTCGATGCAAGGAACCGCCGAGGACGAGTCCGGTGGAGCCGTCCCGTCGACAGATGTTTCGCTTGACGCAATCGTGTCCGGGCGACGGCCCCAGCCGCCGGCCTCCGGGGGCCCGGCCAGACCAACGACACGGCACCGCCCCCTAGGGCTCGACGGGCGTCCACGACCCGAATGGCGCGATGTCGACGAACCCATCCGGATCGAAGATCTCCGCCAGCAGTTCGATCCCGTCGATCACCCGCGGACCCGGCCGGCTGAAGTAGGCCGACCCGTCGAGGGCGAAGACCTGGTCCCGACCGACGGCGGCGAGCTCGGCATAGGCGGGCGGGCGGGGCGTCCTGGTCCACTCAGCGACGGTCTCGGCCAGGTGGAAGCCGCAGGGCATCAGCAGGAGCATCTCGGGGTCGACCTCGCCGATCGCGTCCCAGGTCGTCTGGCTGGACGGTTCACCGTCCGCCCCAAGCAGGTCCCAGCCGCCAGCACGGCGGATCTGCTCAGGCACCCAGTGCCCGACGGCGAACGGTGGGTCGAGCCATTCGAGGCTGACCACCCGTCGGGCGCGCTGGCCGCCATCTCGGCGGGACTGGACCTGCGCCTCCACCGCACCAAGCCGCTCGCGCAACGATTCGACGAGATCGATCGCGGCATCCTCGGCCTCGGCCATCGCGCCCACCGTGCTGATCGTGTTGAAGATGCCTTCGATCGAGGTGGGTTCGAGCGACACCACGCTGATGTTCGGATCGATCGCTCGGGCGGCGTCATCGACCTCGCGGTAGCTGACCGCGCAGGCGCTGCACAGCGCCTGGGTGAGGATCAGGTCCGGCCTGGCTGAGGCAAGGGCCTCCCGGTCAAGGGTGTAGAGCGACGATCCGCCGTGGGCCGAGGCGCTGACCAGCCGGTGGATCTCACGCGAGGAGCCTGTCGAGAGGTCGTGGACGCTGCGGGTGACGATCGGCTTGCCGACCGCCTCCGGCGGGTAGTCGCATTCGTGGGTAACGCCGACGAGCTCGTCGGCCAGGCCGATCGCACAGACGATCTCGGTCGCCGCCGGAAGGAGCGAGACGATGCGCATCGTGGGGCCGGTTCAGGCCGACCGGCTCGGCCCACGCTGGAGCGGCAGCGCGACTAGCGTGGCTTGGCCCCGTCGACCGCGGCCCGGGCGGCGGCCTTGTCGGTGAACCAGGTCGCGTCCATGACCGTGTAGCTGGCCCATTCCGACGGCAGCGATTCCTCGGGGAAGATCGCGTTGACCGGGCATTCCGGCTCGCAAGCGCCGCAGTCGATGCACTCGTTCGGATCGATGAACAGCTTGCGATCCGTCCCCTCGTCGAAATGGATACAGTCGACCGGACAGACGGATACACAGGACAGGTCGAGCACATCGACGCATGGCTCAGCGATCACATAGGTCATCCAGGTCCTCCTCGAGGCACGCCACCCGTCCAGGGCGCCGAAGGGCAAGAGCGTACCATCCGGCGCGCTCAGGGCGCCGCCGTCGGGACTGCCGGGCCGGACAGCGTGGTGACCCAGCGGATGGGGACCTGCATGCCCCTGGCCCAATGGCCCGGGATGTGGCAGGCGACGACCCACGGCGCGGCGGGCGGAACGGGCGGAACGGTCCAGGTCAGATCGCCCCGCTCTCCCGACGTGACCACGATCCGCAGCCCGGCCAGGTCGGCCGGGACCGTCACGACCGGCGTCGGTCCGGGCGGGCCGCCCGCGCCCGCCGCTTCGGCCGCTTCCCAGGCGTCCTGGACGGCAGCGTCGCCGATGACCGCCTCATGGACGACGAGTCCACCGTTGACCACGTGCAGCAGCACGGTCTCGCCCGGGACCAGATCCAGGGTGGCGGGCACGAAGGCGTAGTCCCGGGCGATCAGATTCACCTCCCGCGGCGCGCCCGACGAGCCGGGCACGATCGGCGGCGTCGCCTGGGCCGAACCACCCCCGCAGGCGGCGACGACGGATCCCAGGGTCAGGGCGGCCCACACGCAAAGAGCCCGGCGCAGGTAGATCGCGGCGCGGTCGAGACGAGGATGCATCGCTGCGCAGTCTAGGTCGGCGACGGGGGTCTCTTCGCCGACGGCACAGCATGGGACGCCGCCACACTCCACAAGCCGCCACACTCGGCTTGACAGGCCCACCTGCGCACCGCATCGTTCGCCCGATCCGTCCGGGAGTCCGCGCGACCCATCCCGGCCCATCGCTCCAACGAGGAGACGCTTGGCGCTACCGACCCCCACAGCCGCGACCCTTCAACCCCCTTCGGCGATGGGACGGGGCGAGACGCCCGCCGTTCGCCTCGAAGGCGTCGAGAAGCGCTACGGGGACGTTGTCGCGGTCGCCGGCGTGGACCTGGACGTCGCGGACGGGGAGTTCTTCTCCATGCTCGGACCATCTGGCTCGGGCAAGACGACCACGCTGCGGATGATCGCCGGATTCGAGTTGCCGACGGCCGGTCGGGTCCTGCTCCACGGGGCGGACGTGACGACCGTCCCGCCGTTCGACCGCGACGTCAACACGGTCTTCCAGGACTACGCCCTCTTCCCGCACATGACCGTCGGCGACAACGTGGGCTATGGGCTGGTCGTCCGCAAGGTCCCTCGCACGGAGCGAGCCCAGCGCGTCGCGGATGCCCTGCGGATGGTCCGCCTTGAGGGATATGACGCACGCAAGCCGGCCCAGTTGTCCGGTGGCCAGCGCCAGCGCGTAGCCCTGGCCCGCGCGCTCGTCAATCGCCCGCGAGTCCTGCTGCTGGACGAGCCGCTCGGCGCCCTGGATCTGAAGCTCCGCGAGGAGATGCAGATCGAACTCAAGGCCATCCAGCAACAGGTCGGCATCACCTTCATCTATGTGACCCACGATCAGGAGGAGGCGCTCACGATGAGCGACCGCCTGGCCGTGTTCAGGGACGGCCGGATCGAGCAGCTCGGGACGCCGGCCGAGATCTACGAGCGGCCCGCGACGCGGTTCGTGGCCGGGTTCGTCGGCACGTCCAACCTGCTCGACGGCGATGTCGCCCGCCAGGTCCTGGGGCGATCCGGCACCTATACGATCCGCCCCGAGAAGATCCGGCTCGCAGCGGCGGACGCGGCCCCGGCAGACGACGAGACGGCTGCCCCGGGGACCATCCACAGCGTGGTCTACCTGGGACCGGACACCCGCTATATCGTGGAGCTGGCGGCGGGCTCTCGCCTCGTCGTCACCCAGCAGAACCTCGCGACCACCTCGACCGAGGCGCTCGCACAGCAAGGCAAGGCTGTCCGCCTGATATGGAAGCGACAGCATGAACTCCCCGTCGCGGACGGAGAGGGACCATCGGAGGAGGAGAGAACGGTATGAACAAACGGAGGATCCTGGCACTCGTCGGCGTCACGGCGCTGACGCTTGCGGCATGCGGAGGGGCAGCCGGCTCACCGGCCCCCAGCGCGCAGAAGGAGATCGGGCCGGGCGAGGGCGCGCTGAACCTGATCATCTGGGCGGGCTACGCCGAGCGCGGCGCCGTCGATCCCAACTACGACTGGGTCACCCCGTTCGAGACGAAGACCGGCTGCAAGGTCAACACGACCGACATGACCGACTCGAACAACGGCGTCTCGCTGATGCAGTCCGGCGACTACGACGGCGGATCGTTCTCCGGCGACGCGACCAGCCGTCTCATGGCCGGCGGGATCGTCGCGCCCGTCAACGTGGACCTGCTGCCGAACTACAAGAACGTCTTCGAAGGTCTCAAGAACAAGCCTCACAACTCGCTCAACGGACAGCCGTACGGGATGCCGCACGGCCGCGGTCCGAACCTGCTCATGTACAACACCGAGGCCGTCACGCCGGCACCGACCAGCTGGGATGCGGTCTGGGAGGGCGGCTCAGCCTACGCCGGCAAGATCAGCATCTACGACTCGTCGATCTACATCGCCGATGCCGCGCTGCACCTGATGAAGACGCAGCCGGACCTCAAGATCACGAACCCGTACCAGTTGAACGACGCCCAGTTCGCCGCCGCGATCGCGCTGCTCGAGACGCAACGTGACAATGGCGCGCTCTACTGGGGGACCTACAGCGACCAGATGGCGTCCTACGCGGCCGGCGACGTCGTTGTCGGAACGTCGTGGCAGTTCCAGGTCAACCTGTTGACGGCCGAGGCACAGCCGATCGCGGGCGTGCTGCCCGACGAGGGTTCCACCGGCTGGTCCGACACCTGGATGATCGCCGCCAAGGCGAAGAATCCGAACTGCATGTACATGTGGATGGACCACATGGCGTCGGCCGAGGCGAACGGCCAGGCCACGGTCTGGTTCGGCGAGGCGCCGACCAGCCAGGCGGCGTGCGACTACGCCGAGACGCTCTCGCCAGGGCACTGTGCCCTCACCCACGCGACAGACGAGGCCTACTACGACAAGGTCTGGTACTGGAGCACCCCGCAGGCCGACTGCGCCGACTCCGACTCGGCTACCACCTGCAAGAACCAGGACGACTGGGTCGCAGCCTGGACCAAGCTCCGCGGCGCCTGAGCCGCAAGCCGTCGTTACGGTGTCGAACGAAGGGCTCTCCGGCTCGACCGGGGAGCCCTTCGCCTCGTCCGCGTCCCGATCTGACTCGTCGATGACGGCGTCCGGGGCCGGGAGACGGCGCGCATGACCCCGACGCAGACTCCCCGCGACGCACCGGATCCCGCGTCAGGGTCCATCCGGCCCGGACGACCGGGCGTCGCTCACCGGATCTCAACCTGGCTCTATCCGCGGCGACGGATCCAGCTCGGAGCGCTGCTGGCCGGACCGCTCGGCTGGCTGGCCATCGCCTACCTCGGCGCGCTGGTCGTTCTCCTGCTCAACGCCTTCTGGGCGAAGGACGCCTTCACGGGCAAGGTCGAGCCCTTCGCGTGGACGCTGGCGGCCTTCCAACATCTGTTCGAAGGCGAGGTCTATCGCACCATCGCCGCCCGGACCGTCGCGATGGCGGCCATCGTCACCGTCACCGACGTCCTGCTCGCGTTCCCGATCGCCTACTACATGGCCCGCGTCGCATCGCCACGGGTGCGGGGGCTCCTGGTGATCGCCGTCCTGATGCCACTCTGGGCTGCCTACCTGGTCAAGGTCTACGCGTGGCGAACCATCCTCCAGGGCAATGGCTTCCTGGAGTGGGTCCTGGGACCCTTCGGCATCGCGGGGCCGGGCCTGGACGAGATCGCCAATACCTGGCTCGTCCTGAGCTACCTGTGGCTCCCGTACATGATCCTGCCGATCTACGCCGGCCTGGAGCGGATCCCGTCGTCGCTGCTCGAAGCCTCGGCCGATCTGGGCGGCAGACCTGGGGCGACCTTCCGGCGGGTCATCCTGCCGCTGGTCTTCCCGGCGCTGGTCGCCGGCTCGATCTTCACGTTCTCGCTGACCCTTGGCGACTACATCACACCCGACCTCGTCTCCGACGCGAAGTTCATCGGCAACGTCATCTACGACAACTCGAGCCTGGGCAACCTGCCGCTGGCGGCTGCCTACTCGCTCCTTCCGATCGCGATCATGACGATCTACCTGCTGATCGCGCGCCGCCTGGGCGCGTTCGATTCCCTGTGAGCCCGGCGCGATGATCGAGTCCAGGGGCATCCGGATCATGCTCCGAGGGGCGACCGCGCTGGTCGTTTCGTTCCTCTATCTGCCGCTGATCATCCTCGCCATCTACGCGTTCAACCCGAGCCGTCTGCAGGCCTGGCCACCGACCGGCTTCACCCTCCACTGGTTCGCGGAGGCCGCGTCGAACCCGGGTGTCACCCGGGCCGTCGTCAACTCGTTCGTGGTGGCGACCGTGGCGACAGCGATCGCGCTCGTGCTGGGAACCCTGGCTGCACTCGCGGTCCAGCGCCACTCGTTCTTCGGGCGCCAGACCATCTCGTTCTTCCTGGTCCTGCCGATCGCCCTGCCAGGCGTCGTCACCGGCATCGCCCTGCGGACCTCGTTCGTCACCTTTGGCGTGGAGTTCGGGCTGTTGACCATCGTCGTCGGCCACGCGACGTTCTGTGTCGTCATCGCCTACAACAACGTGATCGCCCGGCTTCGACGTCTGCCGCGATCGCCGGAGGAGGCATCGGCCGACCTGGGCGCGAATGCGTTCACGACGTTCCGGCGCGTGACCCTGCCGGGCATGGCGACCGCGCTGCTGTCCGGGGGGCTGCTCGCGTTCGCCCTCTCGTTCGACGAGATCATCGTGACGAACTTCACCGCGGGTGCGGGTACCCAGACCATCCCGATGTGGATCCTGACGTCCATCCAACGGCCGACAGAGCTGCCGGTGGTCAACGTCGTCGCCCTGATCCTGATCCTGCTCTCCGTGGTCCCGGTCTACATCGCGACGCGCCTCAGCAGTTCTGTGGCCGGCGCGCGGACCTGACGCTCGTCAGCGCCACTTGTAGCCGAACGCGACCAGGAACGCGAGGACGGGCATCACGGCGACGGCGAAACGAACAAGGGACTGACGCACGGGGCACCTCCGCCGGACAGACGCCGGCACGCAGACGACGGTGAGACCCCGACGAGGAGTGCCCGGTCCCGGGACCGCCGCGAGCAGTGTCGCGAACCGCGGTTAGCTGCGACTTATCTCGAGCCGGATCCGGCGGCGGCCCAGGGCCGCCAGACAGAACGCCCACGTTTCGCCGACTGCGGCGATGGTCGCAGCGCGGCCGCCTGGGAGGCGCGACCCGCCAGGGCTGCCTCGATCTCGGCCGTCAACCGGCGGCCGGTCTGGGTACGCACCAGCCACTCGAGGTAGTCCGGATCATGGTTGGCAAGGCTGCCGACCGTCCAACCCGCGTACCGTCCGAAGTCGATGACGGTGCCCGACCCTGTCCGATCCGGGCTGGTGCCGGTGCCATTCGCGCCCTGCCCCATGGCCGAAGCCGACGACCTGCGATCGGTCGCCCGCCTGCTCTGCGTCTTGAGCGCCTGCAGGTCGTAGGCGGCCCGCCGCTCGGCGTTTCCGAGGATCGCCCAGGCCGCGGTGATCGCGACCATTCGGGCCGGGTCGCCACCGAAATCCGGATGATGCTTGCGGGCAAGTGTTCGAAAGGCCGCCCGGATCACCTCGGGTGCGGCGCCTCGATGAACCTGGAGGACCTCATATGGGTCGTTCATCCAAGGAAGGTAGCCGCGGAGACTCGCGCCGTCAGTCCACCACATGGTTCGCGACCGGGGCCGATAGTCCTGCCTGGCGGGGCCGACCCCCGGCCCTCCGCTACATCGACGGGACGTGATCCGGCGAGAGATAGGTCTCTGAGTGGTCGCGGAATTCGAGCATGCAGCCCTTGCCGCAGAACCAGTAGGTCTCACCTTTGTACTCGAGTGACAGCTTGCTGGTCGTCGTCTCGACGTCCATACCGCAGACAGGATCGCGTTCGAGCGCCATGGGTCACCTCGCTGTTTGTACCCCCAGGGAGTATAGAGCAGCCATGCGCGATGGGCGCCCCGCGCGTACAGTCCGCTGATGGACATGCAGGATCCCGAGGCCTTCCGCTCCGCACTGATGACCGAACGGGCACGCCTCCTGGAGGAGATCGGCGAGGTCATCGAGGCACCCGAGCAGATGACCTACGGCTCACAGGCCGCCGCGGCCAGCCAGGTCTTCGAACAGCAGCGCGACCTCGCGCTGCGAGATCGGGCGATCCAGCACCTCGCCCAGGTGGACGCCGCCCTGGCCAGGCTCGACGACGGGAGCTTCGGAGACTGCGTCCGATGCGGTCGCGAGATCGCACCGGCGCGCCTGGAAGCCCTGCCCTGGGCCGCCCGCTGCATCGAGTGCCAGACGGCGATCGATCGAGGAGAGCGCTGAGTCCGCGAGGTCGCTCTTGAGCAAGTTCGTCGCTCGCCCGAGCCGTGCCGAACTGGTGACCCTCGCGGCCATCCGCGCGGCCGCCGAGACCCTGCACGGGATCACGATCCGGTCGCCACTCGTGGGCTTCGGGCCGCCGGCGGATCGCCGGTTCCTGAAGGCCGAGTCGCTCCAGCCGGTGGGCGCGTTCAAGCTCCGGGGCGCCTATGCCGCTATCGCCTCCCTTGCGCCCGAAGCCCTTGCCCGCGGCGTGATCACCTATTCCTCGGGCAATCACGCCCAGGGCGTGGCCCGAGCCGCCCGTCTGCTTGGAGCGCCGGCCGTGATCGTGATGCCGTCCGACGCCCCCCGGATCAAGCGGGAGCGGGTCGAGGCGGATGGAGCCGAGGTCGTCATCGTGGGGACGTCCAGTGACGAACGCCAGCGTGTCGCCGAGTCGATCGCCGCGGAGCGGTCGCTGGCGATCATCCCGCCGTTCAACGACGACCGGGTGATCGCCGGCCAGGGGACGATCGGCCTCGAGCTCGTCGAGGACCTGGCGGACCTGACCGTCGTCCTCGTCCCGATCGGTGGCGGCGGGCTGGCGAGCGGCGTGGCGACTGCGATCAAGCTGCTCCGGCCGTCGGCCCGCGTGATCGGGGTGGAACCGGAGCTCGCTGCCGACGCGCGCGATTCACTGGCCCGCGGCGAGATCGTCAGCTGGCCGTCCGAGCTCGTGTCGCGGACGATCGCCGACGGGACCCGGATGCAGGCCCTTGGGTCGCGCACGTTCGCCCACCTTCGAGCCTACCTGGACGGGATCGTCACGGTCTCCGAGGCCGAGATCATGGCGGCGGTCCGACTTGCGGCGGAGCGGAGCCGGCTGGTGGTGGAACCGTCCGGCGCACTATCGATCGCGGCGATGGCGTTCCATGGCGCGGAGCTCGGGCTCGCCGGCGTCGGCGGCTCGATCGTGGCCGTGGTCAGCGGCGGGAACGTCGATCCGGAGCAGTACCGGGAGTACCTCGCCGCGCCGGTCCCGGCCGAGGGGTAGCGCGCGGACGGGGCGCGGGTCGAGTCCTCGGTCGGCCGGCACGGACCCGCCTCAACCGCCCCGCGGCTCTCCCCGCTCGTCGGCAAGGCGCTCAGCGAGGCGGTCCTCCCGGACGCGGATCTGCGCCAGATCGAGGTCGGCCTGGCGATCCGACCTCGCGAGGCCGCGCGCATCGGCCCGCATCCAGCCGAGGACGACGAGCATGATCGCGGCCAGGAAGATGGCATCGCCGGCGATCCACATGACGCCGCCCGCGAGTTGCTGGTCCGCGAGTGGATCGATCCCATACGGGCGATCCAGCGTGGCGTAATGCCGGTAGAGGGCGACCGGCGCGCTCAGGATCACGACCGCCAGGAAGGTGTTCTGGGTCATCTGCGTGAAGAGATGGACGATCCGCACCGGAGGTCCCATCCGCCACGGCGCCGGATCCGACCCGACCGCCGGCCACCAGAACAGCAGCGCGCTCGACAGGAAGAGAGCGTGCTCGAGATCGTGGACCAGCGGGTCCTCCAGCGCCAGGTCGAATAGCCCCGAGAAATGGCTGGCCCACGTGACCGCGGTGAAGACGACCCAGGCGGTGACCGGGAAGGTCAGGACCCGGAGCACCCGCGAGTGGAGGATCGGCAGGATCCAGCGCCGGCGGGTCGGCCCGGAGCTGAGCCGCAGGATGAGGGTCACCGGCGCTGCGAGCGCGATGAGCGGCGCGGTCACCAGCATCAGCAGGACGTGCTGGACCATGTGGACCGAGAAGAGCGTCGTGTCGTAGCGCTCGACGCCCGAGGCCAGCGCAACGGCGAGCGCCGCCATCGCGGCGAGGAAGGCCACCGTGCGACGTCGCGGCACAGGGTTCGCCGGATGGCGGGCATCGATCCGGCGAACCGCCCAGAGCCACCAGCCGGCGGCGATCCCGATCGCCAGCGTCGGTAGCGGCGGGAAGGTCCATCCGAGCAGCAGTGAGCCGAGGGTCGGGGGCTCCGAAGGGACCGAGCCGTGTGCCAGGGCCGGGCCGGCGCAGGCCGTGAGCCAGGCGACCACGGCAAGTGCGACCGCGGCGCGGCGCAGGGACCCTCCGGGGAACGTCCGACGGACCGTTCGCATGGGTCGCATCGTCGCACGAACGCGGCCTCTGGTCGCGTCGGACGCCCGCGCGGTGCGAGGCGAACGAACGCCCTGCGCTCCGGTAGAATGGCCGCGCCTCGGCCCGGTGGTCGAGAGTGCCTGCTGACTCATCGGTCATGCGCCACGTCCCTGCGCGTGGCCACCCTAGAGGTCGTCGATGCCGAGCTCCCCCAGGGCGCGCCGCACGCCAGGAATGGTCGTCACCGTCGGCGGCGTCGTGCTCCTGATCGTGCTTGCCATCGTGGCCGTCGCGCAGGGCTTCGATCCTCTGCGGGCGGGCCAGGCCTTCGTCGATGGGCTCTATCCGCCGATCGCGGTGACCGAGCAGGGCGCCCAGATCCGCGACCTCTACACCGTGGTCTTCCTGATCGCCGTGGTCATCTTCCTGATCGTCGAGGGGCTGATCATCTGGTCCGTCGTCCGCTACCGGCGGAAGCCGGGCGACGACACCTTGCCGGCGCAGACCCACGGCAACAACCTCGCCGAACTGGCCTGGACCGTCATCCCGACCCTGATCGTCGTCTTCCTGTTCGTCGTTTCGTGGCAGACGCTCAACGCGGTCGATACGCCCGTCGCCGATCCGCAGACGCGCATCCGCGCCGTCGCCGGGCAATTCCAGTGGCAGTTCGATTACCTGGCCGACGACGGGAAGACCGTGCTCTTCACGCAGAGCCAGCCTGTCGGCGAGGATGGCGGCATGGCCGTGCCGGCGGGTCGGACCGTCCAGCTGACCTTGACCAGCCCGGACGTCATCCACGCCTTCTACGTCCCGCAATTCCTGTTCAAGCGAGACGTCGTCCCGGGAAGGGTCAACCAGTTCGACTTCAAGGTCGACGAGTCGTATATCGGCCAGACCTTCCGCGGCCAATGCGCCGAGCTGTGCGGTACGGGCCACCGGATCATGCTGTTCGAGGTCCGCGCGCTCTCCCCGACAGACTTCGATGCCTGGCTCGATGCCAGGATCGCCGAGGCCAGCGCGACGCCGGCGCCGCGACCGAGCGGTGAGGCCGGCGTGACCCTCGACGTGAGCGCCCTGAACATCGCCTTCGAGCAGGCTTCCCTGAGCGCCCCGGCCGGTGTGCCGTTCCAGATCGAGTTCGACAACAAGGACGCCGGGGTGCCGCACAACGTCGCGATCCACAAGGATTCGCCGACCGGCGAGGTGGTCTTCAAGGGCGATATCTTCAATGGCCCGGAGAAGCGGACGTACGACGTGCCGCCGCTCACCGCCGGCGACTACGCCTTCGCGTGCACCGTTCACCCGACCATGACCGGCACCCTGACGGTCGAGTAAGGAGCCCAGATGGCGACGACCGCGCTGACGCCCGCTGCCTCCGCGTACCGGAGCGGCCTCTACGCCTGGCTGACGACGACGGACCACAAGAAGATCGGGATCATGTACCTGATCAACTCGTTCGTCTTCTTCTTCATCGGCGGGTTGCTGGTCCTCGTCGTGCGCATGGAGCTGGCCATGCCCGGCCTCCAGTTCGTTTCGGACCAGACCTACAACGAACTGTTCTCGATGCACGCCACGTTCATGCTCTTCGTATTCATCATCCCGGTGCTGGCCGGCTTCGGGAACTATGTCGTGCCGCTCCAGATCGGGGCGCCGGACATGGCCTTCCCGCGGATCAATGCGATGTCGTTCTGGATGCTGCCGCTGGCCGGGATCCTGCTGCTGCTCGGCTTCGTGACCGGGGGCTCCGCCGCGGCCGGGTGGACGAGCTACCCACCGCTCTCGCTGGACCGGCCGCTCGCCTCGACCGGGTCAGGGCAGGACCTGTGGCTCGTGGGATTGGTCCTGATCGGCACGAGTTCCATCCTTGGCGCGATCAACTTCCTGGTCACGATCTTCAAGATGCGCGCGCCGGGGATGACCCTCTTCCGGATGCCGATCCTGGCCTGGACCGTGCTGGTCACGTCGGTCCTGGTGCTGATGGCGACGCCGGTCATCACCAGTGCAGCGATCATGCTGTTCATCGACCGCAACTACGGCGGCTCGTTCTTCGACCCCCGGCTGGGTGGCGACGCGATCCTCTACCAGAACGTCTTCTGGTTCTACTCGCACCCGGCGGTCTACGTGATGATCCTGCCGGCGATGGGCATGATCAGCGAGATCCTGCCGGTCTTCAGCCGAAAACCGCTGTTCGGGTACAAGGCGTTCATCTTCGCGACCGCGGGCATCGGTGCGCTCGGCTTCTCGGTCTGGGCGCACCACATGTTCACGACCGGCGCGGTCTACCTGCCGTTCTTCAGCCTGATGACCTTCCTGATCGCGGTCCCGACCGGGGTGAAGATGTTCAACTGGATCTTCACCCTGTGGCGCGGCAAGCTGACCCTGGCGACCCCGTTGCTCTTCGCCCTCGGCTTCCTCAGCATGTTCCTGATCGGCGGGATCAACGGCGCCTTCAGCGCCAGCGTTCCCGTGGACTTCGCCATCCACGACACCTACTGGGTGGTCGCCCATCTCCACTACGTGCTGTTCGGCGGGTCCGTCTTCGGGGTGATGGCCGGGTTCTACTTCTACTTCCCCAAGATGACCGGGCGGATGCTCGACGAGACGGTGGGCAAGATCCAGTTCGTCATGATGTTCATCGGGTTCAACCTGACCTTCTTCCCGATGCATCAGCTCGGGCTGGCCGGGATGCCGCGACGGATCGCCGACTACTCGTCGGCCGCCGGCTGGAACGACCTGAACCTCTTGGCCACGATCGGCGGCTTCTCGATCGCCGCGAGCATGCTGCCGTTCCTCTGGAACGTCTTCGTCTCGCTGCGCAGCGGCCGGCCGGCCGGCGACGACCCGTGGGAGGGCAACACCCTCGAATGGGCCACCAGCTCGCCGCCACCGCCCTACAACTTCGACCACCTGCCGGAGATCCGCTCGGAGCGACCGCTCTTCGATCTGCGTCACGGCCGGACGGCCGGACACTGAGCGGGCGACGACGATGACGACCGACAGCCAGGCCCTGGTCCCCACCGAGCACAGCCCCATCGCCGGCCTCGCCCATGGCAGCCGCGGAGGGATCAGCAACCCGGTCCTGGGGATGCTCCTGTTCATCACCTCTGAGGTGATGTTCTTCGGCGGCCTGTTCGCCGCCTACTTCAGCGTCCGGGCGAACGCCCCGCAGTGGCCGCCGGAGGAGTTCCGCGAGACCCTCCAGATCCTGCCACTGGTCGGGCCGGCCACGATCCTGCTGATCCTCAGCTCGTTCACCTGCCAGTTCGCCGTCTGGTCAATTCGGCGCGACGACCGGACGGCGTTCCTGCGGAACATGGCGGTCACCGTGCTCCTGGGGGTCGTCTTCCTGGTCATGCAGGCGACCGACTACGCGGCGCTCGGGTCCGAAGGGCTGGGCCTCTCGTCCGGGACCTTCGGGACGACCTACTACACCCTGACCGGCTTCCATGGTGCCCACGTCCTGGGGGGCGTGATCATGCTCTCCGTCATCCTCTACCGCGGGATGGCTGGACAGTTCTCGGCCCGCCATCACGACGCGGTCGAGGGGGCGTCGCTCTACTGGCACTTCGTCGACGTGGTCTGGATCCTGCTCTTCTCGCTCCTCTACCTCCTGCCCGGGAAATAGGAGTCGATCGCCATGCATCCGCTTCGACACCCCCGCAATGCGGCCCTGGTCGGGATCCTGTTCGCGGCCATCGGCGCGGTCTTCTGGGCGGTGCCCACCTACGGCGGGTGGCACGTGGACTACGCCGGCACGACGATGCTGCTCTTCCTGGGCGTCGCGATGGCCCTCATGGTGTATGTGCTCATCGCCGGGTCCTCCAGGGAGTGACCCGGATCGCCGGCGCTCGCGCGACCTGATCCCGACCGACCATGCTCGAGCAACTGTGGAATGGCTTCCTTGAGCTGACGGCCCAGCTCCTGATCCCCGACTGGGGCATGGTCATCGGGCTGCTGCCGGTGGTGATCGTGATCCTGGTCGCGATCGGCCTGATCTGGATCTTCCGCCGCCTGCTGACCGCAGCGCCCGCCCGTCGCGGGGTCCGGCGCGTGGCTCCCCGGACGCCGCCCGGCATCCACATGCCCGGACCGTCGTTCGCGCCGGTCTTCGCGGCGATCGGAACCTTCCTGCTCCTCCTCGGCCTCGTCTTTGGTGGCATCAGCCTCGTGCTTGGCGCGATCGCCCTGGTCCTGACCCTGCTCTACTGGCTGGCCGAGGGCCTGCGCATCTACGACCACGACATCGGCTCGACGACCACGTCGTTGCCAACCACGGTGGGCACTGGCCCACCTCCGGGCGTGCACATGCCGGGGCCGTCGTTCCGCCCCATCCTCGGGGCCCTCGGGGTGGCGCTCCTCCTCCTTGGCCTGGTGTTCGGTGGCTGGCTCCTCGCCGTCGGCGTCATCGCGCTCATCGCCGGCCTCGTCGGCTGGCTGACCGACGCCCGCCACGAATACGTCAAGACGGTCGATGCTGACCGAACCGGCCACCTGGAGAGCATGCCGGCGCCGCCCACGCCAGCGCGTCTGCTCGCCGCCCTCGCGGTCCTGGTCGTGGCGGCCGCCGTCCTGCAGTCCGGCGTGCTCACGACCGGATCGGCCAACGGGGGGACACCGGGTTCGTCCGGAAGCCCCGGTTCTTCGGCCGCGCCGCCGCCCGCCTCCGGTGAGTCGAGTGGAGCGCCGTCCGCCGACGTGACCGTGGAGGCGCAGGGGATCGCCTTCCTCCAGGGTTCCTGGACCGGCCCCGCCGACAAGGCGTTCACGCTAGCGTTCGACAACCAGGATCCAGGCACGCCGCACAACATCGAACTCAGGGATTCGAGCGGTGAGTCGATCTGGAAGGGGGAGATCTTCGAGGGGCCGCAGATCATGGTCTACGACGTCCCGCCTCTCCCGGCCGGCGACTACGCGTTCATCTGTACCGTCCACCCGAACATGACCGGGACGGCCACGCTCCAGTAGCTGGGTTTCGACCATGCCGCGACGGCCGATCCTGCTCGCGCTGCTCGTCGCCGGCCTTACGACCATCAGCGTGCTGCTGATCGTCCGATCCGGCAGCAGCGGGCCGCGCGCGGCGGTCGGCGATCCCGCACCGGCGATCGTCGGGACGACGCTGGACGGTGCGCCCTTCGACCTGGCCGGCTCACGCGGGCGCCCGGTGATCGTCTACTTCTGGGGACCGTCGTGCGTTCCGTGCCGGGACGAATTCCCGCTGCTGGCCGCCAAGCTGGTCGAGCATGCCTCCGACCGGCTCTCGATCGTGGGCGTGCTGACCAACGATCCGCCCGAGCCGGCTCGCGAATTCGCGGCGGAGTTCGGAGCCACCTGGCCGACGGTCATCGACCCGGACAAGGCGCTCAAGACTGCCTACCGGGTGGCCGCGCGACCGCAGACCTACTTCATCGATGGCGTCGGGATCATCCGATCGATCCAGGTCGGCGAGCTGACCGACGCCGACTTCGAACGGCAGTACGCGCGGATCGCCCCGTGACGAGTGGCTCCGCGGCGTGGGCCGGGGGGCGGGCGATCACCGCGGCCGGGCCGGCGATCGCCGTCGACGGCCTGGTCAAGCGCTTTGGTGAACGCACGGTCCTCGACGGCGTTTCGATCTCGGTCGCGCCCGGGGAGCTGGTCGCGCTGCTCGGCCCGAACGGCGCGGGCAAGACCACGACGGTCGAGATCGTGGAGGGGTACCGGCGGGCGGATGGTGGCACGGTCCGGGTGCTGGGGACGGACCCGGCGAACGGCGGTCCGCGGCTGCGCGCCCGGGTCGGCCTGATGCTCCAGGGGGGCGGGATCGATCCGCGCGCCCAGCCCCGCGAAACGCTCGTCCAGTACGGCCGATTCCATGCCGACCCGCGCGACGCCGACGAGCTGCTCGACCTCGTCGGACTGCGGACCGTGGCCCGGACCCGCTACCGCCACCTGTCGGGTGGCGAGCGACAGCGGCTGGGCCTCGCGGTCGCCCTGGTGGGCCGACCCGAGGTCGTCGTCCTGGACGAGCCCACCGCCGGGATGGACCCGGAGGGACGGGCGGCGACGCGGCGGATCGTCGCCGACCTGCGCGATCAGGGCATCGCGGTCCTGCTGACCAGCCACGACCTGACCGACGTGGAGCGGATGGCCGACCGCGTCTGCATCCTTGACCGCGGCCGGATCATCGCCTCCGGATCTCCGGCGGAACTCGCGGCGGGCGCCCGGTCATGGCTCCGGTTCAGGCTCGACCGCGCACTCGGCCCGGAGGAGGCACCGAGCCTCGGACGGGCGATGGAGACAGCTCGGCCGGGGGCCAGGGTGATCGCCGAGACAGACGCCGGCCGCTACCGGGTCGACGGCGCGGCCCCAGACGCGGCGCTGATCGCCGTGCTGGCCGGCTGGTGCGCCGGTGTCGGTCGGCTGATCGTCGAGATGCGGACGAGCGGCGGCACCCTGGAGGAGGTCTACCTCGACCTGGTCGGTGGTGAGCAGAGGGACGACCTGGTCGGGCGGGTCGGCACTGACAGACCGGGCAGTACGGCCGAGGATGGGGCACGGCCGTGAGCCTGCCTGCCTCGCCCCTGGCCGCGACGCTCGCCCAGACCGCCGTGGAACTGCGGCTGACCGCCCGCCGGGGCGAGAACGTGCTGGTGACGGTGATCATCCCGGCCGTCGTGCTCGTCTTCTTCGCCTCCGTCGGCGTGCTGCCGACCCCGACCGGTCGACCGGTCGACTTTCTGCTGCCCGGATCGCTGGCCCTGGCGGTCATCGCGACCAGCCTCGTGAGCCTTGGGATCGCGACCGCATACGAGCGCCATTACGGCGTGCTGAAACGGCTCGGCGGCTCCCCGCTCACCCGGACGAACCTCCTGGCGGCGAAGATCGGCACGGTCCTGGTGGTCGAGCTCATCCAGGTCATGCTGCTCCTCGGGATCGCCTGGCTCGCGCTCGGCTGGAGCCCGGGCCAGAACGCCTCGCCGGTCCTGCTGGGGATCGTCGTGTTGCTGGGGACGCTGGCCTTCGCCGGGCTCGGCCTCCTGCTCGCTGGCGCACTCCGCGCGGAGACGACCCTTGCGCTGGCCAACGCGCTGTTCGTGGCCGCGCTCCTGCTCGGCGGGATCGTCCTGCCCCTGGACCATCTGCCGGCGCCGTTGACCGCCGTCGCCGGCCTGCTCCCGGCGGCTGCCCTCTCGGACGCGTTCCGAGTGGCGATGGGGTCGGGTGGTGACGCCGTCATGCCCCTTGCGATCCTGACCGGCTGGGGTGTCGGGGCGGTCGCTGTCGCGGTGCGCACCTTCCGCTGGGAGTAGGCCGCCAGCGCCGCCCGAGGTGCGGACGGCGGGACGATGGCGGGACACTGGGCGCCGCGGGCGCTACCCTAGCGGCCGCGGGCACCGTAGCGAGGACGGCATGATCCGGACGACTCCGTTCCATGAGCGCACGAGCGCGCTCAACGAGACCGGCCTGTGGAGCCACTGGTCCGGCCATCTCGCCGCCGACCGCTACCAGATGTCGGACAAGTTCGAGTACTTCGCGGTCCGCAACAGCGCCGGGATCTTCGACTCGTCGCCGCTCTACAAGTACCGGATCCATGGGCCCGACGCTGAACGCTTTCTGGCGGGGGTACTCGCCCGCGACATCCGGACCTGTGCTCCCGGCAATGCGCAGTACACCGCCTGGTGCGATGACCGTGGCTTCGTGGTGGAGGACGGTGTCGTTCTCCGGCTGGCGGCCGATGAGTTCCGGCTGACCTCGGCCGAACCGAACTTCGCCTATTTCGCGGATCTCATCGGGCGCCATCAGGTCACGATCGAGGAGATCAGCCACGACTTCGGGATCCTCGCGGTGCAGGGCCCGCGCTCGCGAGCCCTGCTGGCTGCCCTCGTGCCGGGCGTCGCGACGATCCCGTTCTTCGGTCTGACGACCGGGAAGATCGCCGGTTCAGCGGTCACCGTGTCGCGGACCGGCTACAGCGGCGACCTCGGCTACGAGATCTGGGTCCGCAGCGAGGATGCGCTCGGAGTCTGGGACGCGCTCTGGGCGTCGGTCAGCGGCCACGGGGTGCTGCCGTTCGGCCTGGCCGCCCTCGACATGCTGCGCATCGAGGCCGGCCTCCTGCTCCTCGACGTCGACTTCGGGTCGAGTCGGTTCGGCTGGACGGACGAGGACCGCTCGACCCTCATCGAGCTCGGCTGGGGCTGGATGGTCCGGGGCCTGGCCGGCGATGATCGGGCGTTCATCGGTCGTCGCGCCATCGAGCGCGAGATCGCGGAGGGAACCTCGCGCTGGCGCCTGACCGGCCTCATGCTCGACTGGGCCGACTACGACCGGATCTACCGCGAGGCCGGCCTCATCGCGCCGAAGGACCACAAGCCGGTCCAGGGCGAGATGTTCCTGTACGACGAGGCCGACCACCAGGTCGGGTACACCACGAGTCTGATGTACTCCCCCGTGCTGCAACGCCACATCGCGCTCGCCCGGGTCCGTCCCGCGCTCGCGGCGCCCGGGACCCCGGTCCGACTGGAGATCGACGTGAACCATCGCTACGAGTACGTCCCCGCCCGGACCGTCCGGCTGCCCCTCTACAACCCAGCTCGAAAGACGGCCTGACATGACGACCCGATCCGGACCGACCAGGTCGCCCAAGACCGCCGGGGTGAAGGCCGACGACCGGACCTACGACGCGATCGTCGTGGGTGGCGGTCACAACGGCCTGGTCAACGGCGCCTACCTCGCCAGGGCCGGCCTGCGGACCCTGATCATCGAGCGACGCCATCTGGTCGGCGGCGCGGCGATCACCGAGGAGCTTCACCCGGGCTTCTCGTTCACGACCTTCTCGTACGCGCTGAGCCTGATCCGTCCCGACATCATCCATGAACTGGAGCTGACGAAGCACGGCTTCATGCCGCTCCTGATGTCGTCCACCTTCGCGCCGATGGAGAACGGCGACTACCTCTGGCTCGGCCAGGACCACAACCAGAACCTCAAGGAGATCGCCCGCCACAGCCAGCACGACGCCGACGCCTATGAGCAGTACTCGCACGACATGAACGTGGTCTGCCAGGCCCTCAAGCCGCTGCTGGACGCACCGCCGCCGGACATCTTCAGCGACGACCCGGAGGAACTGATCGCGCTGGCCACCCTCGGCTCACGCTTCCGCCGGATGGACAAGCGAGTCCTGCACAACGCCGTCCGGCTGCTGACCGGCAGCGCCGCCGACTTCCTCGACGACTACTTCGAGTCCGACATCGTCAAGGGCTATCTCGCCTCGTCGAGCATCATCGGGACCAAGGTCGGGCCGCGCTCGCAGGGTTCGGGGCTGGTGCTGCTCTACCACTCGATGGGCGAGCACGACGGTGAGTTCGGAGCGTGGGCCTTCCACAAGGGCGGCAACGGCGGGTTCACCCAGGTGCTCGCCCGGGCGGCTCGCTCGTTCGGCGCCGAGATCGTGCTCGAATCCCCGGTCGCCGAGGTGATCACCAAGGGTGGCCGGGCGACCGGCGTCGCCCTTGCCGACGGGACCGAGTACCGCGCCACGACCGTGGTCAGCGCGCTCGATCCGCGCCGGACGTTCCTCGAGCTGGTCGACCCGCGCGAACTCCCGACGGACCTCGTCGAGTCGATCAGCCGCTTCCGCTTCCAGGGCACCTCGTCCAAGGTCAACTTCGCCCTTGACGCCCTGCCGAAGTACCCGGCCCTGGCCGATCGCGGCGACCAGTTCCGCGGCTTCACCAACATCGGCCCGTCGATGGACTACCTGGAGCGCGCGTTCGACGAGGCCAAGTACGGCTGGTACAGCACCCGACCCTATCTCGACTGCGCGATCCAGTCGACGATCGACCCGGACATGGCGCCCCCCGGCAAGCACGTCTGGAGCTCGTTCGTGCAGTACACCCCCTACCAGCTGCGGGAGAGCGACTGGGACGCCGAGCGCCAGAACCTGGGCGACACGGTCCAACGGACGATCGAGTCGTTCTTCCCGGGCTTCAGCGACCTGATCCTCCATCGCGAGGTCGTGACGCCGCTCGACATCGAACGCGTCGTCGGTCTCAGCGAGGGCAACATCTTTGCCGGCGAGTTCCTCGCACCGCAGATGTACTTCTTCCGGCCGGCACCCGGCTGGAGCCAGTACCGGACGCCGATCGACGGCTACTACCAGTGCGGCTCGGGGACCCATCCCGGCGGCTGCGTCATCGGCGCGCCCGGCAAGCTCGCCGCCCAGCGGATCCTCAGGGACCTCCGGAAGGACTGACCGGCGGGAAGTCCATATACTGGGCTCCCCCACCGTCCCTGCCCCCGCGAGAGGTTCCGGATGGGCGCGATCACGGCCGAGGGCCTGGTCAAGATCTACCGAACGCGCAAGAGCGAGGTCCGAGCGCTCGACGGGCTCGACCTCGATGTCGCCGAGGGCACGGTCCTCGGGCTGCTCGGGCCGAACGGTGCCGGCAAGACGACGGCCGTGCGGGTCCTCTCGACACTGCTCCGGCCCGACGCCGGCCGTGCGACGGTGGCAGGCCTGGACGTCGTGCGCGGCGCGGAGCAGCTCCGGCGAGTGATCGGCCTGTCCGGCCAGTACGCCGCGGTGGACGAGAACCTGACCGGCCGCGAGAACCTCTGGATGTTCGGGCGGCTCTACCAGCTGCCATCGTCCGAGGCACGGATCCGCGCAGCCGAGCTCCTCGAGCAGTTCGAGCTGACCGACGCGGCCGACCGGACGGTCAAGACCTACTCGGGCGGGATGCGCCGCCGGCTCGACCTGGGCAGCGCGCTGATCGGGCGTCCCAGGCTGCTCTTCCTCGACGAGCCGACGACCGGCCTCGATCCGCGCAGCCGGCTGGGCATGTGGGACGTCATCCGCGGCCTCGTCCGTGAGGGAACGACCCTGCTGCTGACCACGCAGTACCTCGAGGAGGCGGACGAACTGGCCGACACGATCGCCGTCGTGGACCATGGCCGGATCATCGCCAGGGGTACGGCCGACGAGCTCAAGTCGCAGGTCGGCGGCGAACGCATCGAGGTCATCGTCCACAGTCGTAACGTGATGCCACGAGCGATCGAGATCCTGGCCCGCCTCGGTGGCGAGCAGCCGATCGTGGACGAACATACCCGGAAGCTGACCGTGCCGGCGCACGGCGGCGCCGGTCGCCTCGTCCAGGTCGTCCGCGATCTGGACCTTGCCGGGATCGGGATCGACGATATCGCCCTGCGCCGGCCGACCCTCGACGACGTCTTCCTCAGTCTGACCGGCCACGCCTCGGCGCCGGCCGAGACGGAGAGTGCCGCGTGAGCAGCGGCTACCCGGCCCGCACCCTTCCGAAGTCCGCCGGCGGCCTCCGCCAGCCGGTCACGGACGGTCTGGTCGTCATGTGGCGGAATCTGAAGCGCGTCCCGCGGATCCCGGAGCTGGCGATCTTCGCGATCCTCCAGTCGATCATGTTCGTGCTGCTCTTCGCGTTCGTCTTCGGCGGCGCGATCGTGCTGCCGGGCTATCCCGACCCGAACGCCTTCCGCGAGTACCTGATGCCCGGGATCTTCGCCCAGACGATCGTCTTCTCCGCGGCGACGACGTCGATCGGCATGGCCGATGACGTGCACAAGGGGATCATCGACCGCTTCCGCTCGCTCCCGATGGCCCGTTCGGCGATCCTCACCGGGCGGACGCTGGCCGATGTCGTCTACAACGGTGGGATCCTCATCGTGCTGATGCTGACCGGACTCGTCGTCGGCTGGACGACCCATACCGGGATCGCTGCCCTGATCGCCGGTGTCGCGCTCATCCTGCTGTTCGCCTTCGCGATGTCCTGGATCGGCGTCTGGCTCGGGCTCTCCGTCCCGACGGTCGAGGTCGCCCAGCAGGTCGGCTTCACGGTCCTCTTCCCGATCACCTTCATCTCGAACGTCTTCGTCGCAACGTCAACGCTGCCGTCCTGGCTCCAGCCGGTCGCCGAGTGGAACCCGACCAGCACGCTGACGGCGTCGCTTCGCGAGCTGTGGGGCAACCCCAGCCCGATCGCCTCGGACAGCTTTCCATCGCAGGAGCCGGTCATGGTCACCCTGCTCTGGGTCGTCGTGATCGTCGGGATCTTCGGGCCCCTGAGCGTCCGCCGCTACCGCAACATGAGTCGCTGACCCGATCAGCGCCCCTGGGCACGGACGACGATAGACCCGCTCGCGATCCCGCTGACGACGGCCGCGAGCAGGTCGACGGCCTGCTCGTCGGACAGGCCTCCGCCGGTCAATGAGCTCCATGTGTCGAACGCCATCGCGTGCGCCAGGACAGCCTGCAGCGTCGACCGGGCGCCCTCGTCCGCCATCGTCCACCCGTCTTCGAGCACAGCTGACAGGCTCGCCATCTGGAGGTCGAAGAGATCCGGCTCCGTCGCGGGCGTGGCGGTCGGATCGACCTCCGCGAGGACGTTGCGGAGCATCCGCTGGTTCGCCCGGTACCAGGCGAAGAGCTCGGTGAGCCCAACGCGCAGGCGGTCGGTCGGGTCCGCGGTCGCCGCCCAGGGCCCAGGCCCCGGCATGCCGGTCACGCGGATCCCGTGCTCCGTGCAGGCTCGGTAGAGCGTGTCGAGGTCGGGGAAATGGGCGTAGACCGTGTGGCGCTGGACGCCGGCGCGATCGGCGATCGCGCTGACAGTCGTGTGCGCCGGGCCGACCGTCGCGTGCAGCTCGAAGGCTGCAGCCGTGATCCGTCGTCGCGTCTGCTCGACGGACTCGAGGCGTCGCTGCATCAGATACGGACGACGCGTAGTCCGCTGCGGTGGTTGCTCAGTCACGTGCTGCAGATTGACGACGATGGCCCTCCCGAGCTAGTCTAGCGCTTCACTGCACAGGGTTGTGCAATGGACTGTGTCACTTGGAGCGCAAGCATGCCAGTCGTCGAGCGAACGCGGTTCCTGGTCCCGTCAGGGGGCGGCGAAACCATCTGGGACGGACCGATCGGCACGACCGTCAAGGTTTCGACCGAAGCGACCGGCGGTGCGCTCTCGATCTGCGAGATGCCGGTGGCGGCCGGATTCATGGTGCCGCCGCACACCCATCACGACACGGATGAGTGGTCGTACGTGCTCGAGGGGCACATCGGCGCACGGGTCGGGGACGACGAGTTCACCGCCGCACCCGGATCCTGGATCCTCAAGCCGCGCGGCCTGATGCACACCTTCTGGAACGCCGGTCCTGCACCGGCTCGGATCCTCGAACTCCTCACGCCTGGGCGCTTCGAGCACTTCTTCCGTCGCACCGTCGACCTGGCGTCGCGGGATGAGCTGACCGACGACGTCATGGATGCGCTGGCGACGGAGTACGGGACGACCGTCTCGATGGACTGGGTCGAGGATCTGGCTGCGCGCTATGGTCTCGAGGTCACCATCTGACGGCACGACCGCAGGATTCGTCCGCGCCTCCGCGCGGACCGACGGTCAGATCAGGAAGCCGGGACCGGTCAGGATCCAGCGGTCCGAGCGCAACCACGGGGCGTCGGCCAGGATCAGGATGTAGAACGGGTCGACCTTCGCGCCGCGGAAGAGCAGGTGGTCCACCGCGACGGTGGCGCCGAGCGGGACCGTGAAGGCAAACTCCTCGACGGCGAGTGATGCCGCGTCGTTCTCCACGACCGCCAGCAGCGCTGGCAGATCCTGGGCATCCAACGCGGCGATCGGCCCGGCGCTGTACCCGCCAGGCGTCACTCCGTAGGCGAAGGCGACCGCTTTGCCCGCCCTGCGAGCCACCCACAGAGGCCGCAGGTCCGCCAGGAAGGCGTGGTCCACCGACCGCCGATGGCCGGTCAGGGCGAACTCGATGGTCGCGACCGCAGCCTGGCCATCCTCGCTGGGCTTCAGGCGGATGATGTCGAGATCCGTCTCGAGCACGGACGTTCGGGGCCGCACGATGAAGTCGGCGGCGATCGTCTGATAGCTCACCCCGGATCGCAGGTAGAGCCCGAGCGCCCTCGGATCGAGCGTGGCGACGATGGCCCGATGCCGCCCGCGCCCGATCGGGAAGGCCCGCTCGAGCAATCCGCGACCGATCCCGCGAGCCTGCACGCCCGGTTCCACGAAGAAGAGCGCCAGCTCGAGCATACCGTCTCGCTCCACCGACAGGGCCCAACCGACGATGGTGTCGTGGTCATCGATGGCGACCCAGTGTTCCGCGGCCGTCCTGACCAGGTGATCCATCCACGGCCGCTGGCTGGCCCATGACGCGGCGATCCCACTCTCTTCCGCCATGGACGGATCGCCCATGCCGATGCGCTCGAGGTAGCCGGCGAGCGAGCGCCGGAAGACCCGGTACGCCGCCGGGAGGTCGGCGTCGATCGCCGGCCGGTAGTGCACCCCCGTGGACTGGGTCGTCATCGCGTGCAGGATACGCTCGTGGTGCCGCCGTCCGTCGTCGCTCCGAGCGAAAAGGGTGAACCCCGGGTGGTCGGGCCCGGGGTTCAGGGAAAGGCGAATGGTTGCGGGGGTC
>JBCLCL010000029.1:0-35281 GCA_038915815.1 Candidatus Limnocylindrales bacterium | reverse complement strand
ATCAGCCCGACGACTGAGAATGCCTTGACCCTGATCGGTGACTCGCCGGGCGGGCGGAGGAGGTCGAAGAAGAAGCGCTCGTCCGGGTCCCACAGGCCTTCGCCGCCGACATTGGCCAGCGCCTCGCCGATCCCGACGAAGCGGCCCAGGAAGTGTTTCGCGAGTTCGGCATAGACGGGCTCGTCCACCGCCAGTTCGAGTGCCATCTCCGTGAGCCCGAGCGCCAGGAGCGCCATCCAGCCGGTCGCATCGGCCTGCTCCAGGACTTGCCCGCTCGCGTCCAGCGCGCTTCGATCGAGGATGGAGATGTTATCGAGACCCAGGAAGCCGCCCTCGAAGAGGTTGCGGCCGCTGCGATCGCGCCGGTTGACCCACCAGCCGAAGTTCAGCATCAGGCCATGCAGCATCCGCTCCAGGAACGCCCGATCGCCGGATCCGGTCACGGTCTTCTCTCGTCGATAGACGCGGAGCGCCGCCCACGCCTGGACCGGGGGGTTGGTGTCGGAGAACTCCCACTCGTATCCGGGGATCTGCCCACTGGCATGCAGCAGCCGATCGTCCAGGAGCGCGAGCAGCTGCTCTTTGGCCCGGTCCGGATCGACCAGGTCCAGCGAGACGGTCTGGAACGCCAGGTCCCAGGACGCGAACCATGGGTACTCCCAGGTGTCCGGCATGCTGAGCACCCGACCGACCCGCAGATGCCCCCAGTCGTCGTTCCGCGATGTCGCATGTGCGGCCGGGGGCGGCATGATGTCTCCGGCACGCCAGCGATGGACGTCGTACGCGTAGTACTGGAGCGACCAGAGCACCCCTGCCAGGGACTGACGCTGGATCAATCGTTCGTCGGCACTCATCGTCGCCCAGGCGAGGTCCCGATAGAACTCGTCCGCTTCGACGGTTCGCTGGGCGATCAGGGCATCCGCGTCGTCGAGCAGGGCTTGGGGTGATCCGGTGCCGTCCACCACGAGAGCGAGGCGGAGCTCGACCGTGGATCCCGTCGGCACGACCCACCGGGCGTCGACGGCCGCCTTCGTGCCGCGCCGGGCTGGGTTGACGGCGTCGCGGTCACCGTCAACGAGCAGTCGATGGAACGCGTCCTTTGTGTAGGCCGGGGCATCGGCGGCGCCGGCAGTATCGGGGATCACATCGGTCTCGTTCTCCGTGAATATCCACCGCAGCTCCGCTCCGGGCGCCTCGACGGCGATCCGATAGCGACCCAAGGTCTCGTGCTCGGCGATCACCTCCTCGCCGAGCTGCCGCAGCGACGGCCGTGGTGCCTCGACCAGTGGGTCCCACGACCAGGTGTTGCGGAACCAGGCGGTGGGAAGCAGGTGGAGCGGAGCGGGTTCCGGACCGAGGTTCGTCGCCCGAAGGCGCATGACGACCTGCTCTGGTCCGGCCTTCGCGTACGTGACGTCGATATCGAAGAAGCGGTCGTCATCCAGGATCCCGGTATCGAGCAGCTCGTACTCGGGATCGGCCCCACCGCGCCGGGCATTCTCGGCGACGAGATCGTCGTACGGGAAGGCGCGCTGCGGATAGAGGTAGGCCGCGTGGAGCAGGGAGGAGGACGGCACGGCGTCGAGGTAGAAGTAGAGCTCCTTCACATCCTCGCCGTGGTTTCCCTCCGGGTTCGAGAGCCCGAACAGGCGCTCCTTGAGGATCGGATCCTGCTCGTTCCACAGGCAGAGCGCGAGGCACAGGCGCTGCTCGTCGTCGGAGATGCCGAGGAGGCCGTCCTCGTTCCACCGATAGGCGCGTCCGCGAGCGTCGTCATGGCTGAAGGATCCCCACGCGTCGCCATTCGCCGAGTAGTCCTCGCGCACCGTTCCCCAGGCGCGTTCTGCCAGGTATGGTCCCCATCGGCGCCAGGGCACGCCGGATCGCGCCTCCTGCAGGCGGGCCTGCTCGGCGTGGACAGCCGGTGTGCGGCCGCCCGTACGATCGATCGCGCGTCGAGTCGGCGTCACAGGATCCAGACCTGGAAGCCGTCCGCAACATGCGCCGCGATGCTCGGATGATCCATGTACGCGCCCGACAGTGCTTCACCTGCGTCTGTCAGGTCTTCACGGACATCGAACGCACCGGCGCAGTAGTCGCAGACCTCGTACGCAAGGCCGGCGAGGCGAAGCTCCGCGAAGACGGCGGCCGCGCGCGAGGCCGCCGTCTCATTCTTGATCCAGCGCGCCAGCCAGCCGGTCCCAGCGCCATCGAAGACGAGTCGGATCGTCGCCCCGGCGTCTGCGAGCTCCTTCGCGTACAGGACGCTGTGCAGCGCACGGGCGCTCCCCTCGTGTGATTCGGTCCCTGCCTGCAGGATGATGAGGATCTTCGTCGTCTGGTCGATCGCCAACTGCTTGGCCTCCGTCTCGTGTCGCGGTCGCGCCTGAGATCGAGCCTAGTGGCCCACTCCGGCGGACTCTGTGACACACGCCACAGGCCGGGCGAAGCGTGCGCCGATACGCGGAATCAGGGTGAGGACGGTATACGGGGCCGACTGGTGCGGCGATTGTCGCCGAGCCAAGCGCCACCGCGACGGTTCGGGGACGTCGTACCGGTTCGTCGACCTGGGGAAGGACCCAGAGGCGAAACGGATGCTTGCAGCCGCGGGCTATCGCGCGATCCCGGTCATCGCCACACCCGATGGGCGCTTCCTGATGGAGCCATCGAACACCGAACTCACTCGACTCGTCCAGTCGCTCTGAGGACCAGGCCGACGTTCGGCGGGCGGTCTCTTCGGCGGGCGGTCTCCTCGCGTGCCCGGCCAGCCATTGCACGATGGCCCACGGACGAGGGCCGGCGCCCGATGATTCCCGGATCACGCGCTCCGGCCCAGGCCCTTCGTCGGTCAGCGACTCCGGACGAGGGAGACCATCCTCCGCAGCCCCGAGACCACCAGGCACATCCCGGGGACGGCCTCCAGCCACGCCACAAGGGTGGCCCCGCGTGACAGGCGGCGATCGTCGTCCGTCATCGGTCGGCGTCGCCTGGAGCAGAGGCGCGGACGAGTGCGTTCGCCCGCTCCAGAGATGGCTGGAAGGCGATGGCCGCGATCGCTCCGCTCACGACGACACCTGCGGCTCGTGCCAGACGCCGAACGGATCGTTGAGCCCATCGGCTGCCACCGGACCCCACGAACCCGGAGCGTAGGGATGGACCGGTCGGGGCGCCTCGAGCGCCGGCGCGACGATCCGCCAGCACTCCTCCACGCCGTCCTGACGGGCGAACAGCGTTTGCCTTCCGGCGATCGCATCGGCTAGCAGCCGTTCGTAGGCGTCGGCCTGGTCCTCCAGGAGCTGCTCATACGAAAAGGCGAGTGGGACCGCGTGCGTCGCCATCGTGTCCCCGGGCACCTTGGCCTGAAGCGAGAGCTCCATACCCTCCGCGCCACCGCCGAGACGGAGACGGAGATGATTCGGGTGCGGCGCGGCAGCGTCCGAGTCGGAATCGGCGAAGAGCAGGCGCGGCGGCTCGCGGAACTCGATGACCGCCTCGAGCGCCGTCGCCGCCATCCGCTTGCCGGTCCTGATGAGGAACGGCACGCCGGCCCAGCGCCACGAGTCGATGCCAAGACGCAGGGCGGCGTAGGTCTCCACGTCCGAGTCGGCGGCGACGCCCGCCTCGGATCGATAGCCGTCGTACTGCCCCCGAACCACGTCCGCGGGCTCGATCGATCGCGTCGCGCGGAAGACCTTGACCTTCTCGTCGCGCAGCGCGTCCGCATCGGCGCCCACTGGAGGCTCCATGGCGAGCATGGCCACGACCTGGAGCAGGTGGTTCTGAACGACGTCGCGGATGGCGCCGACCTCCTCGTAGAACGCGCCACGACCCTCGACACCGAAGGACTCGGCCATGGTGATCTGCACGCTCGAGATGTAGCGCCGGTTCCAGACCGGCTCCAGAAGCGCGTTGGCGAACCGGAGCACCAGCAGGTTCTGAACGGTCTCCTTGCCCAGGAAATGGTCGATCCGGAAGATCGATCGCTCATCGAAGGCGCGGTGCAGACAGGCATTCAGGGCGCGAGCCGAATCGAGGTCACGCCCGAACGGCTTCTCGACGACGACGCGGGCGCCATCGTGCAGCCCGGCGGACAGCAGGCCGTCGATGACCCGGTCGAACATGCTCGGCGGGATCGCCAGGTAGAAGACCGGGTGGACAGCCCCACCGAGCCGCTCGCGAAGGCGCTCGTACGTGCCGGGATCGGCGTAGTCGCCGCTGACATAGAAGAGACGCTCCGAGAACGCGTCCAGCGCCGAACTCGGGGCTGGCACGCCCGCCGACACGGCGTCCCGCGCGTAGGTCCGGAGCTGTTCGTCACTCCACGCAGAACGCGCGACACCGATGATCGGAACGGCGAGTCGGCCTCGCGACACGAGGCGGAAGAGTGCCGGGTGAAGTTTCTTTCGCGCGAGGTCTCCGGTCGCCCCGAACAGGACGAGAGCGTCGCCAGCCTCGCCCGAACTGCCCCCGTCATCGCCGGGGAGGCGACCGAGGTCGGTGGGCTGACGAGTGTGCGCGGTCATCGGCGTCCTTCCGTGGCTGGCGCCACCGCGTCGGCGACACCTACGACCTGGGTGATATGGACCACGGTACGCGGGCCGCGCTGTGCCGCGCGCCACACCGGATAAGGCCGAGGCTCACCAGCCTGGCGTGACGGACGTCACAGCCAGCCGGGCCCCGGGCGGGCACGATCGGGCAGCCGCAATCGCCGGCCAGGCCGGGCGCCAGCGGCAGAAGGACCGACGAGACATGCAATGCTGTCACAGCGTCGCGAGCGAGATCACATGACAGCCGTGACCCGCATGGCTGGCACGACAACGCCGTCCGGCGACGCTCCTGCACTGGCGGAGGGACCTCGCGATGCTGGGGCTATGGACCGCGAACTGCCTCGTATCGTTCAGAGCCAGCCCGATGAAACTCCGCGATCGGGCCAGCAAGGCGTGGACTTCGGTCCCGACCCGGCCGCGCTTGACGAGGCCACGGAGGCATCGCTCTGGTTCGGGTAGCGCCGCGGGCGCTTCGTACCCGGGAACCGTCAGCGGCCGTCGGAGCCACAGCGAGGAGCAGCGACGCATGACCCCCTCCAGACTCGCCATGCCCCAGATCCTTCGCAAGGACCCGCTCCACCGACTACCCGGATGCTGGTATGTCGAGGGCAGCCGGATGCTTCGGAACCTCGACGAGCGCACGGTGGAGGCGATGGCCCGCCAGTCGGCGCTGGCAACCTACGCGCCGGGCGAGCTGCTTCAGCGGGCCGGTGAGCCGATGTCCGCGGTGACCTTCATCAGTGCCGGCCGGGTGAAGGTGTACCGCGCGTCGCGCGATGGGAAGCAGCAGACGATCGCGCTCCTGGGGCCAGGCGACGCGTTCGGCGAGATCGGGATCGTCGACACGAGCGCCCAGGACCTGTACGTCGAGGCGCTTGAGAAGACGGTCGTCTGCCGCACCACCCGGGAGGCATTCCTGCGGCTGTGTAGTCGCGACCCTGCCCTGGCGATCCGATTGGCGGAGGGCATGGGCGAGAAGCTCCAGGATGCCCGCGAGCGGATCGCCGACTTCGCCTTCCTCGACATCCGCGGCCGAGTCGCGCACCTGCTCCTGACGTTCCTGGAGCGCGAGCGACGCCTGGTCGGGCACGACGACATCGACCGTATCGTGCCCGGGCTGACGCACCGCGAGTTGGCGGACATGATCGGGACCCGGCGTGAGTCGGTGACCGTCGCCATCAATGCCCTCGAGCGCGAGTCCCTGATCCGACTCGAGGGCCACGAGATCGTCCTCGTCGACATCGCAGCGCTGCGGGTGATCGCCGAGGCGTGACCCGCGACAACCGTGTCGCAGACCGAAGGCTCTACCGAGTCGCGGAGCGCTGCGCGGCTCCCCGCTCTCAGGACCGGGTCAGGCGTTGCCGGGAACGAACTGCTGGAGCCCGAACTCGGTCTCAAGCTGGCTCAGGTTGCGGAACCCGGTGACACCCTTGGGCTGCTCGCCGGGCCGGAAAAGCGCGATCGTCGGGATCGACATGATCTTGAACGCTTGCGACAGCGCCGGGTTGGCGTCCACGTCCACCTTCACGACGGTGAGCTGGTCGCCGTACTTGGCGGCCAGCTTCTCGAGCTCAGGGGCGACCATCTTGCAGGGGCCGCACCAGGCGGCCCAGAAGTCGACGACGACGGGGCGATCACTCTTGAGGACGAGCTCCTCGAAGGTGGCGTCGGTGGCGTGCTGGATGTCAGACATGTCGGTAAGGACCTTTCGTGTGGGGCTTGCAGCACCGACCCAGCGGTGCTGACGGATGACGCTACCGGCGCCCGGCCCAGGCGGATGTGAGCCGCGTCACGGCAGTGGCGGCCCGGAGGTCGCGCGCGGCCGGGGCCGGTCGCCGACGAGCGGGGCAGGCGGTCCGGCACCGCGGCGGGTCCGATGGCCTCGCCGCGGGACGCAGGTGGCTGAAATCGACGGGTGGTGGATCAGCGGGCGGCTTCCGACGGAAGCTCCCGCAGGCGGATGGCCTGGAAGCGGAGGACCTCGGCGATCGAGGCCAGCCCGAGCGCGATAGACACCAGATAGAGGATCACGCCGATCCGGCGGATGGCTTCCAGCTGGATGGCTGATGACTCCGCCGAGTCGAGGGCGCCCGGGGCGCCGTTGAGGATCCCGATACCGATGATGACGTGCGCGATCACGGCCCCGACCAGGATCATCATGGCCATCGCCATGAGGCCCAGGAAGGCTTTGGCGATCGGCAGCATCCGAAGGGTCTGGACGGTTCGGCCGCTGGCCTCCTGGACGGCCCCGCCGCCGGCGCGGAAGGCGCCCAGGATCCGGGCGATCGCGAAGGCGATCGCGGCGAACACGGCGGCAAAGCCCGCGAACATCGCTGCCGGGCCGAAGTGGCCCAGGGCGGCGACGGCCCCTGGATCGCCACCGTCCCCGACGATGCCGGCCCGAATGACCGACACGATGAACCCGAGCGGGAAGGCCATCAGGGCCATGACGAGCATCGGCGCCCACAGGAGGCGTCCGATCCGCTGCGGGAGATTGAGGCCGAGGGAGCGGTCACTGAGTTCGACCGCGAAGTCGGAGCGAGGAGTGGAAGTCATCGGATGGTCCTTTGCTGACTGATGCGGCTACTGGCCGCGGGTGATGATCTGGACGATGCGCGCGGTCTGGAAGTCGAGCGCGCGGGCGATCGTCGCGAGCGCCAGCACGATGCCGGCAAGGAGCAGGCCCAGGCCGGACTCGCGGAGTGGGCCGAGCCAGGTGGAGGCGACGACGATCTGGATCGGGTCCGTCATCCCGCCGACGACGGCGTAGGCGATGAACTGGATGACCTCGACCATGAGACCGGCCATCATCAGGACGACGAAGATCTTGGCGGTGATGGGCATCCGGAGCGTCTCGACGGTCAGACCCAGCCCTTCCTGGACCTCTCCGCCTCCCGAACGCAGCGCCGAGAGGATCCTGGCAAGCAGGAATGAGATCCCGGCAAGGGCGAAGCCCTCTCCCAGGAACTGGAGACCCTGGACCCACGCACGCTGCGA
The DNA here is from genome assembly GCA_038915815.1 of Candidatus Limnocylindrales bacterium. GTDB lineage: Bacteria > Chloroflexota > Limnocylindria > Limnocylindrales > CSP1-4 > SPCO01. Next base: position 27,737 of record JBCLCL010000029.1, on the reverse strand, counting down.
AATGGCGAGCGCAGGATCGGTGGCGACGTTGCCGGCGACGACGAGTGCGAGGACGAACCCGCCGAACAGCGCCATCGCTGCCATCGCCAGCATCGGCAGCCACATCAGGCCGGCGAGCCTGTGGATGGGCAGCGGAGCCGGGGCCCGATCGGTTGCGACGGCCGGGCCGAACGCGCTGTCGTAGGAACCGAGCGCGCGGCGCGCGCCGTTCGGGGCCTGCGGCATCAGTCCCGGGAGCGCGAACTTGACGCTGTCAACCCGGGCGAGGACGCGGCGACGGATCGCCAACAGGATCGAGGCGATCCCAAGCTTGGCCGTCCCGAACGCCAGGGTCGTCAGACCGAACGTCCAGATGGCAAGGGTCGTAACGTCTGCGCCGGACCCGCCCTCGCTGACGAGCTGTGCCGCGCTCCACGCGCCGACGAAGGCGATCATCGCGGCGCCGGTAGCGAACGCGGCGAGGCCGAGTCCCGCCGTGCGCAGGGTCGGCGGCGCGGTCGTGCCGGCCCCTGCGGTCGTGTTGACGAGCTTCTGCGAACTCGTGGTCATGAGGTTGCCCTCCTTGTGGGCTGTCACGGCGGTCGCCGGATGGTTCCCGGAACCTGCCTGTGGCCCAACCTTCGCCGCGCCGCTGGTGGCCGTCGGTGCGCTGGCACACATCACGCGCGATCGCATGACCGGGGTGCGAAGGCACGAAACCGTGATGTCCGCTACAGCCGCCGACGCCGTTCGGCGGTAGGTTGCCCTCCACGGCTGGCCCAGCCGCCACCGTCCATCACATCAACGCAGGGAGGCACCCATCGTCATGGATCGACGTCGCATCCTCATCGCCGGCATCGGCGCCAGCCTCGTCATCGCCATGTGGGAGATGATCGCGGAGGCGGTCATCCCCGATGGCGCCGGTTTCTTCGGAACTCCCGTCGCTATCGGCGCCACGATCGTCCGGGACCTGCAGGGCTCGGCCAACCCCATCCCCTTCGATGCCGTCGCTCTGATCCTCGGCCTGATGGGTCACATGATGAATTCGGTGATCCTCGCCGTAATCTTTGGACTCATCGTGACGCGGCTGGCTCCATCGGCCGCCGGGACGATCGGGCTCGGCATGGCCTGGGGCGCCGCAGTGTTCGCCGCGATGTGGTTCGTCGTCGCGCCCGCCGTCGACCCGCTGATGCTCAACCTCAATGCGCCGGTGTTCTTCGCCGGGCATCTCATGTGGGGGGCCGCGCTCGGAGTCATCTGGACCCGCTACGGCAGCACATCCTCCGAGCCCAGCTTCGCTCGCTGAGTCCCGCGCCGACGCGGTCAGGCTTCGGCCGGGCGGCCGTCGATGGCACGAATGGAGCCGCTCCCGGCCGACGCCAGACCGGAACTGGCTGCGACCTTCTCAGCGTTCGAGCGCATCCTCGGGGTGGTCCCGAACAGCCTGCTGACGATGCAGCGCCGGCCCCGGATCGTCGCTGCCTTCGAGGCCCTGACCGAGGCGGTCATGGACCCCGCGGGGTCCGTGGCCCCAGGGCTCAAGCGCCTCGCCACCCACATGGCCAGCCGCGCCGCCGGGCGTCAGTACTGCCAGGCCCACTCCCTGGTCGCGGCCGGCATGAGTGGCGTGAGCTTGGCGAAGGTCGCCGCCATCTGGGACTTCCGGAGCAGTCCGCTCTTCGACGGCGCGGAGCGTACGGCGCTGGAGTTCGCCCTGGCGGCCGGATCGGTCCCCAACGCCGTGACCGATGAGCACATGGCCCGGTTGCGCGAGCATTGGACAGATGAGGAGATCGTGGAGATCCTCGCCGCGATCTGCCTCTATGCGTTCCTGAATCGCTGGAACGACGCCCAGGCGACGGACCTGGAGGCCGGACCGCGCGAGCTGGGCGATCGGGTACTTGCCGTCGGCGGGTGGACGGGCGGGAAGCACGTCCATCGCGGATGACCGGATCGGTCGCTCAGCCCCATCCAAACGCGGTCCGGGACCCTGACGAACGCTGGCGCATCCTGCTCGTGTTGGGACTCGCCGAATTGCTCGCGATGTCGCCGTGGTTCAGTGCGTCCGCGGTCGCCCCACTCCTGATCGGTGAGTGGGGCCTCGCCGACCTGGATGTCCCGCTCCTGACGGTCACCGTCCAGCTCGGGTTCGTGGCGGGCGCATTGCTGCTCGCCCTGACCGGCGCCGTGGACGTCGTGCGCGGGCGTGTCCTGTTCCTGGCGGGTGCAAGCCTCGCCGCCGCGGCCAACCTGGGATTCGCGTATGTGGCATCCGATCTGGCCTCGGCCCTGCCCTTCCGGTTCCTCACGGGTTTCGCTCTGGCCGGTGTCTACCCGGTCGGAATGAAGATCCTGGCCGGCTGGTTCCGCCTGGATCGCGGCTTCGCCATCGGCGTCCTCGTGGGCGCCCTCACGGTCGGGTCGGCACTACCGCACCTGTTCCGCGGGATCGGGGCGATGTCCGGGCTGGACTGGCACGCGGTGGTCGCGGGTGCCAGCGTCGCCGGCATCCTTGGCGGCATGCTCGTCGCGGGCCTGGTAGATACCGGCCCGTTCGACGTGCGAGCGCCCAGGTTCAGTCTGAGTGTGGCCCGCCGGGCCTTCGGCGAGCGAGCGGTCCGGCTTGCCAACCTCGGCTACCTCGGGCACATGTGGGAGCTCTACGCGATGTGGACGTGGATCCCCGCGTTCCTGGCCGCCAGCTTCGCCGCCGCGGGGACGGACGATCCGGCCGTAGCGAGCTTCGCGGCATTCGCCGTGGTCGGTGCCGGCGGCGTGGGCTGTGTCGCGGCGGGCGCGGTGGCCGACCGCGTGGGTCGTACGACACTCACGATGACGGCCATGGCCCTGAGTGGCTCGAGCGCACTCGTCATCGGCTTCCTGTTCGGTGCGCCGCCGGTCCTGACGCTGATCCTCGGGATCATCTGGGGGGTCACCGTCGTCGCTGACTCGGCCCAGTTCTCGGTCGCCGTGACGGAGCTGGGCCCGCCCGGGACCGCCGGTTCCGCCCTCGCCCTGCAGACCGCCGCGGGCTTCCTGCTCACCGGCGTGACGATCCTTTTCGTCGGGCTCCTCGGACCTGCGGGTGGGTCGGGCTGGCAGGTCGCGTTCGCGTTGCTGGCCGTGGGGCCCGCGGTCGGTATCGTGGCGATGGGTCGTCTCCGAGGCCTGCCCGAGGCCAGGCGGATGGCCGATGGCCGACGCTGATCCCGACGCGGCGCGATCGTCACCCCATCCGATGGCGCCGCACCACGACCCACGCCACCACGACCGCTCCTGCGGCAAGAGGCAGCCCCAGGCCGAGGACAAGGACGGTCGCGCCAACTCCGGCCGACACGAGCAGGGGGATCGCGAGGCAGCACGCGATCGCGACGAGCGGAACGAGAACCGTGACGAGCGAGTCCCGGCTCACGCGGGCTCGAGCGGGATCGGCCGGCCACTTTCCGTGCCGAGCACGAGGCAGGAGGTTAGCCGCTGTTCGTTATCGCGGACGATGGCCTCGGCCGCCACGACGATGTCGCGGACCCGGGGGTCGACCAGCTGATAACGGTTGAAACGCCCGTCGACCGTTCCGACGACATACCCGCACCAGCGCAGACAGGCGAGATGGCTGGACACGCGGCCCTGGGCAAGACCCAGGTCCGCCTGAAGCTCCCTGACCGTGCGCGGCCGCTCCGCGAGGAGCTCCAGGATGCGGACCCGGGTCGGATCGGCGAGACCCTGGAAGAAGGTCGCCAACACCTCGGACCGGGACAGCTGGTCGGCCCGGGACGCCGCGATGGGCAGGTTGCTGGTCATCTGTCACCTCGAACGTGAGGAAGGTCACTAGACTCGGATAATCATACGAAGTATCGTATGCACACGCAAGCATGCGTCTTTACATGCGGCATGAGGAGTCACATTCATGGATCAGTCGATCGTCTACGTCGATCTCGGGGTCGGAGGGATGACCTGCGACGACTGCGTCGTCCATGTGACCGAGGCACTCGAGGCCGTGCCCGGCGTGGAGGGAGCCACCGTCGACCTCGCCTCTCGCACCGCTGTGGTCACGGCGCGTCCAGATGTCGCGACCGAGGCCCTGGCCGCGGCCGTGCACGCGACCGGACAGTACAACGCCTTCGAGCGCCGTCGCCGGCCGGCATCCGATGTCTGACCCGTTCGACCTGCTGATCCTGGGATCCGGTTCGACCGCCTTCGCCGCCGCCATCGGTGCGGGTGAGCTGGGCGCCCGGGTCGCCATGGTCGAGCGACGCACGCTGGGCGGGACGTGCGTCAATCGCGGCTGTCTGCCGTCCAAGAACCTGATCCACGCCGCCCGGCTCGTGTGGGATGCCGCCCATCCGCGCTATGACGGCCTGGCTCCAGCCAAGATGGCCGTCGACTTCCCCGCCCTCATGGGTCAGAAGGACCAGGTCGTGCGCGACTATCGGGCGAAGAAGTACAACGCTGTGGCGGACGGCATGACGGACCTCGCGATCCTCGACGGCAACGCGGCGTTCACGGGCCCGACCGAGATCTCGCTGGACGGCCGGACGATCGCCGCCGACCAGTTCCTCATCGCGACCGGCAGCCGCCCGATCGTGCCGCTCATCCCGGGCCTCGAGACCGTGCCGTACCTGACCAGCGACCTGCTCGACGCCGACGAGGCCGGCCGGCTGACCGAGCTGCCGGGATCGCTGATCGTACTCGGTGGTGGTTACATCGCGGTCGAACTCGCCCAGTTCTTCGCGCGTCTCGGGACCCGGGTGACGATCGTCGCGCGCTCGGCGCTGCTCCGCGGCTACGAGCCGGAGCTCGGCGCGACCCTCTCGGAGGTCTTCGCCGCCGAGGGGATCGAGATCCTGGCCGATACCCGGGCCGAGCGCGTCTCGGGCGACGGGGACGGCGTCGCGGTCGCGGTCGAGACACCCACGGCCGGGCGGATCCTCCGGGCGCAGCGACTGCTCGTCGCCACCGGCCGCCGCCCAAACACGGACGACATCGGCCTGGACCGGATCGGGGTCGGACTCGACGCCGACGGCTACGTCGTCGTCGATGCCGAGCTGCGTACGAGCCAGGCGCATATCTGGGCGGCCGGCGACGTCATCGGCACCCAGCGAGGCTCGCAGATGGCGACCCCGGTCGGCGCCCGCCAGGGCCGGATCGTGGCAGAGAATGCGTTCAAGGGCGCCCGGCGCCGGGTCGATCACGACGTCATCCCGCGGGCGATCTTCACCGATCCGCCGATCGCCGTCGTCGGCCTGACCGAGGCCGAGGTCAAGGCGAAGCATCACCCGGCGGTGACCGCCACAACCCCGCTCAAGTACGTCCCGCGAGCCGGCGCGATCCATCGACCCGAGGGGTTCGTGAAGATGATCGCGTCGACGATCGACGAGCGGATTCTCGGCGTCCACATGATCGGTGAGTCGGCAGCCGAGGTCATCCACGAGGCGGCGATGGGCATGCACTTCAAGGCAACCATCGACGACTTCATCGATCTCATCCACGTCTACCCGACGATGAGCGAGGCGCTCAAGATCGGCGCCCAGGCGTTCCGCAAGGATGTCACCAAGCTGTCGTGCTGCGCCGAGTGACAAAGCGGGATCTTGCTTCTGACGGGACCACGGACGCTCGGTCAGGATGATCCGTGGCGGCTCCGCGAGGGCCGCCACGATCAGGAGCGCGCCCCAGATCGAGGGCGCCGGCCACGAGCCCGAGGAGGCGTGCATCGCCGGCCGAAGCGTGATGAACGACACAGCGCCGGGAGTCAGACGCGACCATCATCTGGTCAGGCGCGGCGAGCTCCTCCTCCCTCCCCCGCGACGCATGAAGAACCCCGGCCACAGGGCCGGGGTTCTTCATGCACGTCTCGCGGCCGATCTCGGCCTTGTGGCCGATCATTGGCTCGGCCACCCCGTGGACCTCCGCGACGCGGTCGCAACATGCGAAGCTGTCGAGGCCATCGTGGCCCGGTTCGGCCGGGTCGACATCCTCGTCCATCTCGTCGGCGGCTGGACGGGGTGCTCTCCGACGGGGGAGGGGTCGTCAGCGGCGCCCGCATACCGCTCAACGGCGGCGGATGAGACAGGGCCGCGGTCGCGCCCCGGCACCGACGCGCCGGCGGCTCTGTGGGGTTCGCCACAGACTGCGGGCCCGAGCCTCGCCTACCATGCGACGCATGTCCAGCACACTCACCCCGCCCGCCCGCTCCATCGATCCCCGTGGCCAGCGCTTCGGCGCCGGCCTCTCAGCCGTAATCCTCGTGGCAGCATTCGCCTTCGGCCTACCGTGGCTCGCCATCCTCGTCGGCGTCGACCTCTCCGTGTCCGCGGTGTTCGGGACCCGCTTCTTCCTGCCCGGCCGACCCTGGCGGCTCGTCCGCAGCGTGCTCCACCTCGGCCCGACCGAACCCGAGCATGAGTACCCGCCGCGCTTCGCGCAGGCGCTCGGGGCGTCGGTCATCGGTGCCGGAACGCTCTTCTTCCTCGGGGGAGCGATGCCGATCGGCTGGCTCCTCGTGGGCGTCGTCGTGGCACTCCAGGTCCTCCTCGCTACGACCGGGATCTGCGTCGGGTGCCGCCTCTACTTTCTGCGCTGGTGGGTGCCCGTCCAGTTCGCGCGCCTTCTCGGTCGCACGGATGCCCTGGCGTCCCTCACGGTCAGGGGCCCCCTCCGGAAGCCGGATGGGCGTGGCTGACGAACGCATCAGGCACCAGCGGGCCGACCATCGTCCGGCCGCTCTCGGACGGAGGGCGTGGAGATGAGCGAGATCAAAGGCTTCGCGGCGCTGGAGCGCGCGGCGGTCCGGCGGAACGTCCCCGGGTTCGACTGGCGCACGTTCACGACCTCGTCACTGCGACACCGCCTGACGCGGCCGCTCTCCGAGGCGACGATCGGGCTCATCTCGACGAGCGGCGCGCGCGTCGCCGACCAGCCGAGCTTCGACGTCCTCTCGGACGAGGGCGATCCATCCTCCCGGGCGATCCCCCGGGAGACTCCCCCGGGGCGGCTGCGGTTCAACCACGCGGGCTACGACGTCCGGAACGCCTATGCCGACCCGGACTGCGTGTTCCCGCTGCGGCTCCTTCGCCGGTACGCGGAAGAGGGGCGGATCGGTGGCGTCGCGGCCCACGCCTACAGCCTCATGGGCTACATCACCCAGACGGACGTGCTCCTCGGGCAGACGGGCCCCGCCATCGCGGCCGGCCTGGCGGCCGACCAGGTCGACCTGGCGTTCCTCGTCCCTACCTGACCGGTCTGTCAGCAGTCGGTCGGACTGCTCCAGCGCGCGATCGACGCGAGTGGCATCCCCACGGTCTCGATCACCCAGATCCCGGAGATCACCCGCCTCTCGCGTCCGTCGTTGACCTGCGTCGTCGCACACCCGTTCGGGCTGACGCTGGGCGCGGTCGGTGACGAGGAGACGCACCGCGCCGTCATCGACGCGGTGCTGCGGACCGCGACCGAGGACCACCCGGCTGGCTCGATCGTCGACCTCGGATTCCGCTGGACGCGCGACGATCTTCGGGACCGACAGCTGCGCAAGGAGGCCTGACGCGGGCCGATGTCGACGGGACCGGTGGCCGGGCACGATCCCCATGCCCTCGACCTCGACCTCGAAGCCATCGCGGAGCCGATCCCGCTCGGTCACCCATTCGCCGGGTGACGTGCCGATGACCAGCGTCGCGGCATCGGCTGAGAGGAGCCGATCGAAGCTGGCGACATCCTTGGCGCTCAGCCGCTCGTAGAATGGGAGCGTGGTCTCTCGAACGTCGACGGATGGCTGCACCTCGGACCTCCCCCGCTCATGTGGCCGGCCTATGCCCGCTCGATGAGGATGTTACGCACAGGTTCCGCGAAGGCCGCCACGATCAGGAGGGCGCCGGCCACCCGCAGCAGGATGTCGTGGCGAGCGGCGACCCAGCGGGCGAACGACTGACCGCGCGCCGCGCCCACAAGCGACAGCAGGATCAGCGGAAGTCCGAAGCCGAGACCGAACACCACGAAGGTCCCGATCCTGGCGCCGGCATCGGCGACGCCGACGGAGATCGCGAGGAGCGCGATCAGGAACGGGCCGGAACACGGGATGGCGACGGGGCCCAGCATGATCCCGTACACGTAGGCCTGTGCAGCCGGATGCTTGACGACCGGGATGCGGACGGACGCCAGGCGCGCGAACGGGTTGCGCCCGGCCAGGAGGAGCAGGCCCAGGGCGGCGAGGACGACCGTGGTCAACGGCACCAGGAGCTCCAGCAAACCCGACAAGGGCACGGCCAGCATGGACACGACGATTCCCACGGTGATGACCGCCGTCAGCACGCCACCGACGACGGCGAGGCCCAGGATGGCGGTCCCACGGCCTGCGCCCGCGCCATTCCCCGCGAGGTACGCGATGAACCCAGGGTAGAGCGGGAGGAGACATGGGCTCGCCGCGGTGCCGATGCCCAACAGGAAGGGTGCGAGGAAGGTGTCCACCGCCGCTCCGATGTCTTCAGCGACTCGTGAGGCTCAGGACAGATACTGCGAGAACAGCTCGACGAGGTCGTCCGCGCCGCGGATCCCGAAATGCTGGTCGACCACCTCGCCGTCCGGCCCGATCAGGATGAGTGGCGTCGAAGGCGGGGAAAGGATCTGATCGCCGAAGGTCGCGGCGAGGGACCGAGCGACCTCTTTGGTGGCCACGACGAAGGCCCAGTCAAATCCCGACCCGTCTGCGTATGCGGCGAGATCCCCGGCGCGTTCATTGGGATCGACGTCGACGCTCACGTAGACGATATCCGGATCATCGAGTCGGTCGAGCGCGACCGCGGCCTCGCCCTGCTGGATCCGACAGTTGCTGCACCAGATCGCCATCGGCTCGACGACGACGAGCTTGCCCTTGAGCTCGTCGATGGTGAACGTTTCGCCGGACCGGGTATCGACGAGTGCGGTGGTCCGCCAGGCGTCGTCGGTCGGCTTGGCCGTCGACGCCGTGGTTCCGGACGAACATGCCGCGGCGACAAGTACGGCGCCGACGAGCCAGGCGAGGGCTGATCGCAGTGACATGGCGGTAGCGTCCCATAGGTCGCCGACGCCCGCTGTAACGGGCGTCACGCCGACCCGAAGCACCGGGTCGGCGCGCCCCGACGGCGACGACTCAGGCAGAAGCCCGAGCCGGTTCGGCGATCGACTCCACGACCTCCGCCGTGGTGAGCACGGCGCTGGCCAGGAAGCCGAAATTGGTGAGCGCAGATGCGTAGCCATCACCCAGTTCCGGGTGCTGGGCGGCTGCCGTCGCGTCCTTGACGACCGCCACTTCGAAGCCGTCCTCGAGCATCTGCCGAAGGTGCGCCTCCACGCACAGATTGGCGGACATCCCAGCCAGCAGCACGCGGGAGATCCCTCGCTTGCGGAGCTGCAGCGCGAGGTCGTTGCTCTGCGGCCCATACACCTTGTGGGGACTCGCGACGACCGTCTGGCCGTCTTCCAGGTATGGCTTCAGGGACTCCAGCCAGTCCGCACCGGAGCCGACGAAGCCGCTCAGGTCCAGGGCACCGGATCGGGCGAACATCCCGATGTCGTGCATCATCTGCTCGACCGTCCCGCCGAACTGCCAGCCCTTGTCCGTCGGGTAGTAGTAGTGCGGCGAGACGAAGACCTCGTAGCCACCGGCCTTGGCCGCTCGTAGCAGGTCCTCGATGTGCTGGACCGTACCGTTCTCCTCGACGCTTCGACCGACGAGACCCCAGGTGACCCCGGTCGGGCTCAGGAAGTCGTTCTGGGGATCGGTCAGGACGAGCGCGGTCGTGTCGGGTGTGATGTGCATCGCGGGGCTCCCAGATGAAACGGCCTTGGATGGTCCAGGCGCTGGGATCATCGTGTGTACCACGGAAGGCCTGGCCGTCCCGTTGGTGTGCCGCTCCGTACAGACCGCGGCCGGCGCCGCACGCAACATGGGTCGATGCTGCTGGATCGTCTGCTGTCCGATGTGTCGATCCAGGTGGAGCCGTTCGCCGTCTGCCAGGTGTCGGACACGAGCCGACTCCGGTTCCGCGGATTCGAGTGGGTGACGCTCCACTTCGTCCTGGAGGGCAGGGGCCGGATGCACGGAGCCGGTCGAACGGTCGACCTGCGACCGAGCACGCTCGTCGTCGTTCCGCCGGGAACCCCGCACTCGATCGAGGGTATGGCTCGGGGCATGGGGACGGCCCGGGAGACGGGGACGGCCGGCGATCTACAGGTCGCGTGCGGGCGCATCAACGTGGTATACGGCCCCCATCTGGGCCTGTTCGACCGCCTTCCGGGACCGCTTGTCGTCGACTTCGCCGGGTCGCCCGATGTCGAACGCGTCTTCGCGCGCCTGCTGGAGGAGGCACAGGCCGAGGCGGCGGGTCTCCAGGCCATGACCTCCGCCCTGATGCGTGAGTGCCTGGTCCTCCTGCTTCGGAAACTGTGCGCCGAGCCGGACTGCTCGCTTCCGTGGCTGCGCGCGTTGGACGATCCAGGCCTGGCCGATGTCGTCGACCTGATCCTGGCCCATCCTGAGCAGCCGCACTCCGTGGACAGCCTCGCCGCCAACTCGTTGATGAGCCGGACGGCATTCGCGACCGCCTTCGCCACCAGCTTTGGACAGACGCCGATGGCCTTCGTTCGCGAAGTGCGCCTACGGCGGGCCGCGGAGCTCCTGCGGACGACCACGCTCTCGATCGACGGGATCGCTCGCGCCGTCGGCTACGACAGTCGAAGCCAGTTCTCGCGAGCCTTCCAGCGCCTGTTCAGGGAGGCGCCGGGGCGGTATCGCCAGGTGTGAGGCAGCCCACGGAACGGCGCCAGCCATGGTCGCACCATGGAAGCATCGGCCGCGATCCCGAACCATGGAGACCTCAACGTGCGCAGCGACATCGTCATCGGAGCCCGCTTTCCCGACTACGAGCTTTCCGACCAGAGCGGACAGCGCCAACGCCTGAGCGAGATCCAGGGCCACGACCCGATGATCCTCGTGTTGTCGCGCGGTCACTACTGTCCCAAGGACCGGCGGCAGCTGCGCAACCTGGTGGAGCTCTACCCGGAGATCCGGGTCGCCTACACGAAGGCCGTCACGATCTCGACCGACAACCTCCTCGAGACGAACGAGATGCGCGACGCCCTCGGCGCCGCGTGGCCGTTCCTGTCCGATCCGGGACGGGTGATCCAGAAGGACCTCGACATCGCCGAGTACACCGACCCACACCACGACCCGATGATCCCGTACACCTTCGTCCTCGGGCCGGACCTGCAGATCCACACGATCTACAACGGCTACTGGTACTGGGGCCGACCATCGAACGAGGACCTGCGGCGCGACCTGCGCGACGTCACCCGGGCGATCCGGACGGACTGGGACTTGGGTGCACCGGGCCTGCGCGAGCGCTGGGACGCGGGCGCGCGTGAGGATTTCTGGCCGTATCGCCGTTCGATGCGCGAGGTCCTGGCGGGCCGTGACGCGGCCGGCGGCGCGTAGGCGGGTCGCGGCATGAAGGCACCACACCCGGTCGGCGCAGATGTCGACGAGGTCGCCATCGTCACGGCGGCACAGCACGTCCTGGACGCCAACTGGATCGGGTCGTCGACGGTGCCGTCTCGGTCGCTCTATCCGCACCAGTGGAGCTGGGGGCGTTCAGCGTCCTCTTCGCGACCGCGTCGCTGGACGCCGCGTGAGCCTCGTTCCATGGCCCCTCAGCCGACGTAATGACGGTCGGTATAGCACCAGATGAAGCCCGATTCGGCGGGCATCTGGTAGATCACCGGGTGGTCCTCGCGGAGGGCGTGCGCCCGAGCGTGGCCGGCCTGCGACTCACAGCAGCCCACGTGCCCGCACGTGGCGCATAGGCGAAGGTTGAAGGTGCTGCCACACTCCTCGCAGCGGGCGCCACTCGGGGCCGCGCGCTCCGCGGGGATGTGCTCGCAGGTCGTGTCGCTGGCACCTGTGAGGCGGCGAAGGATGTCCATGCCTGGAACCGTACTGCCGTTCGGAGGTGCCGACTGTGACGCGGCTTACGGCGGACCGGACGTGTCACCGACACCATCCGCCCACGGGGCCGTGCCGACTCGGAGGTGCGTGCCCCGACCAACACCCGGACCGGAGACATGACCCGTGCTCGAATCGGCGGTCGACTACGAATGGCGGGTGGCGCATGAGCGCGCCGCGAAGGACGCGTTCTTCCGAACGTCCCCGCACAGCCCCATCCCAGCCGCCGACCGCGACGGGTTCGACGGTCTCGCCTACTACCCGGTCGACCCGGCGTGGCGTATCGAGCGCTTGCGCCTCCGGTCACCGGACGACGACGCGCTCGACAGGATCGAGATCGCCACGTCTGACGGAGGGGCGCGCATCGTGCGGCGACTCGGGACGCTGTCATTCGTCGTCGGCGGGCAGCCGCGCCAGCTGGCCGCCTACGAGCTCGGGCACTCGGACGGGTCGTTGTTCGTGCCGTTTCTGGACGCGACGAGCGGGGCGGAGACCTACGGCGCGGGCCGCTATCTCGATGTCGAGCCAGAGCCGGACGGCACGTACATCCTCGACTTCAATGCGGCATACCACCCGTACTGCGCCCACGCGCCGGACTACTCCTGCCCGCTGACCCCGGCCGAGAACCGGCTGCCGGACCGGATCGAGGCCGGGGAGCGCCTGGCCACCGCGGCCGTCCGTTGATCTGGTCCCGGGTCGAGCCGGCCGCCATGCCGCCGAGCCTGGCGCCGCAAGCCCGTCCCGAAGGCGAGATCCTCCACGAGATCACGCGCTCCATCTGCCCGGAGTGCCGCGCGGTCATCGATGCGCAGGTGCTCCTGCGCGATGGCCAGGTCTATATGCGGAAGCGTTGCGACGATCACGGCTGGTTCGAAGGGCTGATCTACGCCGATGCCCGCGCCTATGTGGACCAGGCGAAGTACAACAAGCCCGGGCAGGCACCCGCACGCATCTCGACGGAGGTCTTGAAGGGCTGTCCGCTGGATTGTGGGCTCTGCCCCGAGCATCGACAGCACACCTGCCTGGCACTCGTCGAAGTGAACAGCGCCTGCAACCTCGATTGTCCGGTCTGCTTCGCGAACGCGGGCGCCGGCTTCAACCTGACCCTCCCCGAGGTGGAGGGAATGCTTGACCGCTTCGTCGAGCTCGAGGGGCACCCCGAGGTCGTCCAGTTCTCCGGGGGCGAACCGACCATCCACCCCGATCTGCTGGAGATGATCGCGGCCGCGCAGCGGCGCGACATCCGTTACGTGATGGTCAACACCAATGGGCTGCGGATCGCCAACGACGACAAGTGGTTCGCGCAGTTCGCCGCGCTCCGGCCGCTCATCTACCTCCAGTTCGATGGCCTGACGGACGAGACCTACCAGATCATCCGCGGTGAGCCGCTCCTGGCGACGAAGCTGCGGGCGCTGGATCGCCTGGCCGAGGCCGACCTGCACGTCATCCTCGTCGCCGCCATCGAGCGCGACGTCAATGAACACGAGGCCGGGGCCATCGTCGAGTTCGGACTGCGCCACCCGGCCGTCCGCGGCGTCATGTTCCAGCCGGTCACCCACAGTGGTCGGCACCCGGATCACGACCCGATGCGCCGGATGACCATCCCGGACGTCCTCCGGGCGCTGGACGCGCACCCGGGCGGGACGTTCCGGTCCAGCGACTTCGTCCCGATCCCGTGCTGCTTCCCCACCTGCAGCTCGGTCACGTACGCCTACCTCGGCGACGACGGCGAGGTCATCCCGCTGCCGCGCATCCTCGAGGTGGACCAGTACCTGGACTACATCACGAACCGATCGGTGCCCGGCATCGACCGGGACGTCCTGCATGCGCTGGAGGGCCTCTGGTCGGCGGGCTCGGTCCCCGGCGACACCCAGTCCGAGGCGTTCGTGTGCGCCGCCTGCGACCTGGACCTGCCGGCCCTCACCGATCTCGCCCGGCGCATCTTCATGGTCCAGCTGCGCGATTTCCTCGACCCATGGACGTTCGATGTCAAGAAGGCGATGAAGTGCTGCATCGGGATCCTCCAGGACGATGGCCGGATGATCCCGTTCTGCACCTACAACACCGTCGGATACCGCGAAGAGACCCGACAGCGGCTGGCCGCTCGACGACGTGGCGGACGGGCGATCCCCGTCCTGGACGGCACGCGTTGACGACGGAGTCGGCGGATGCGGTGGTCGCCTGCTGCTCCACCGTCTACGGCAGCCCGCTGGCGGAGCTGCTGGTCGGCGAATCGCTCCACCCCGGGGGCCTGGAGAGCACGCGTGATCTCCTGCGATCGGCGCGGATCGGGCCGGGCGCGCGCCTGCTCGACGTCGGCTGTGGCCTGGGGGCCAGCGCGCAGGTTGCCGCGACGGAATTCGGTCTTCGCGTGGACGGAGTGGACGCCAGCGGGCCCGTCATCGAACGCGCCATGGCTCTTGCGGGGGACACGCGCATCCGGTGGTCCACGGCAAGCCTCCCGGACCTTCCGTTCCATGACAACACGTTCGATGCCGTCCTGGCCGAGTGTGTCCTGTCCACCGTGGACCGGCCCGCCGCGCTGACCGAGGTGGCCCGCGTACTGCGGCCGGGCGGTGTTCTCCTGCTGAGTGACGTCGTGGCCGCGGGCGTGCCGATCCCGTTCTTCGACCATCGGGTGATCGGTGCAGCCCTGTGCTTGACGGATGCCTGGCATCCAGGCGAGATCGAGGCGCGCCTCCCCGAGGCCGGGTTCCGGATCACCGGTCGGTGGGACCGATCCCCGTCGATCCTCACCCTCATCGACCGCATCGAGGCACGCCTCGCGGTCGTGCGCCTCGCGGCCCGAGACCTGGGGCTGGACCTGACCAGCCTGATCGGCCCCGCGGTCCACGGGTCGGACGGGATCCCTCCCGAGAAGCTCGTCCGTGACGTCATCGACACCGTCCACGCGGCCATCGCGGATGGGACCCTCGGCTACACCGCCCTCATCGCCGTGGCGGGAGACACAGCGTGAGCAAGCGTGCACGGACTCGCCGCCAGTCGCTCGCTGACGGTTCACCGCCGACCGCGGCCGGCCGACCCACCCCACACCGGAGGGAGCGGCGAGCCAAAGGGCCCGGTCGCCTGCGCACCTGGGCGCTCCCGTCGTTCTTCCTTGTAGCTGGACTGTCGGCCATCGCGATCGTCGCCCTTGCCGTCACGAGCCCCTCCGCCGCCGGCGACGTCAAGGCGACAAGGCCAGTGCTCGGTGCGTCGACAGCGGTTGTCGTCATCCACGAATACGGGGACTTCCAGTGTCCTTCGTGCGGCGCTTTCGCCCGATCCATTGAGCCGCAGGTCCGCGCCGCCTACATCGAGACCGGCAAGGCACGACTGGTCTGGCACGATTTCGCCTGGATCGGAGCCGAGTCGCGTGATGCCGCCAACGCCGCCCGCTGCGCCGGCGACCAGGGCCAGTTCTGGGACTATCACGATCTGCTGTATGCGAACCAGGCTGGCGAGAACGCCGGAGCATTCTCCAAGGACCGCCTGAAGGGCTTCGGCGACGCCCTCGGCCTTGAGCCGACCACCTTCCACGCCTGCGTGGACGCGGACCGGTACGGCGCCGCCGTCCAGGCCGACTTCGCCGAGGTCCGACAGAACGGGTTCAACGGCACGCCCACGTTCGTGATCGGCGACCAGCGGATCGTCGGCGCCCAGCCGTTCGACGTCTTCGCGGCCGCGATCGACGCGGCTCTCGCGAAGCAGTAAGCGGATCTCCACGATGGGCATCGAAGCGATGGTCGCCTTCGCCGGCGGTGTGCTGTCACTCCTGAGTCCGTGCTCCGCGCTGCTCCTGCCCGCCTTCTTCGCATACGCCTTCCCGTCGCGCGGACAACTCGTCCTGCGCACGGGCGTCTTCTACCTTGGGCTCCTCACCCTGTTCATCCCGCTGGGCCTCGGTCTCGGCGCCATCGGTAGCCTGTTCCTGCAGCGCCGCGCGGAACTGTCCGTCATCGCCGGCCTCCTGCTCATCGCCATCGGATCGTTCCAGTTGGTCGTCGGCGGCTTCGAGCTGCCTGGCGCCGGACGGATCTCCGGGGGCCGGTTCGGGGCGAGCGGCGAGTCGCTGGCCACCACGTACGCGCTCGGCCTCGTCTACGGGATCGGCGGCTTCTGCTCCGGCCCGCTGCTCGGCGGCGTGCTCACCATCGCCGGCGCCTCCGGCGGAGCGCTGGAAGGTGCCCTGCTGCTGGCGGTCTTCGCAGCCGGCATGGCGGCGCCGCTCCTGATCCTGGCCCTGCTGTGGGAACGGCTCGGCACCGCCGGCCGGGGGCGCCTCCGCGGCCGTGAGATCCAGATCGGACCGTGGACGCGGCACGTATCGGTCGTCATCTCGAGCGCGCTGTTCATCGGCCTCGGCACGGCGTTCATCGTGTTTCAGGGTGGTAACGCGCTCGGTGGCGTCTACGCGGCGCTCGGGGCATCCGACCTGGCCCTGGCCATCGAGACGACCGTTCGTGAGTTGGCGACCGAGGCACCCCTCGCCCTCATGGGGATCGTCGCAGCGCCGGTCATCCTGATCCTCGTC
Source organism: Candidatus Limnocylindrales bacterium (assembly GCA_038915815.1). GTDB lineage: Bacteria > Chloroflexota > Limnocylindria > Limnocylindrales > CSP1-4 > SPCO01. The sequence continues at coordinate 11,259 of JBCLCL010000029.1, read as the reverse complement.
CTCCTCATGGCGTCGCGACGCGGCGGACGACCGAATGTCCCGGAGACGCAAGGATGACCGACGAGCTGGACTCCGATGCACTGCGCCGACATCGACTCTGGACCGCGAACGTCGTCACGGCGACGGCGGCGCTCGGGGCGGGAGCCCTGTGGTTCGCTCTGTCCCTCGCTACGGGACTGGTCTTCCATTTCATGCCGGCGGCGCCGATCCTTGTCGCGGTCTGGATCCGTCGCGCCTTGGGGCCAAATACGCCGGTCCCCTGGCCATCGCTGTGGGCTCACATCGCGGGCGGTCTCGTCGTGGCCGTCGTCGCTGGCGCTGCGATCGCGAGCGTCGGAGCCTCGCTGGACAGCGAGTGGCTGGTCGGAGCCGTACTCGTGATCGGGACCGGGCTCTCGGTCTGGCTGGGGCGGCGTGGCGCCGGGTGACGACCCCCGGTCGTCAGTCCGGACCGCGAAGGTCGACCACGGTGCGCCAGCGTCGAAGTCGCCCGGCTCGCACGAGTCGCTGCACGACCGACTCCTCCACGACGATCAGCGCCATCGCCAGCTGACCCCGAACCGTTCGCGGCCCTCGACGGAGCAGGTGGCAGGCGACGCGGCGCCGATGTTCACTGCGCCGCACGAGACCGTCGGTCACGTCATCGCTCCCGATCGCGGCGATCCCGAGTTCCGCGGCGACCGCCTTGACGGGATCCCGCGGCGCTGATCCGAAGGCGAGGACCGTCGCGAACAGCCGCCCTCGTCCATCCAGCGCGTCGCGGATGCCGAGGAGGAGGTCCTGGTCCACCGGTACGAACATGAGAGAGTCCAACGCGTAGGCACCGGTCGCGCCGACCCGAGGCGGACGGCGGATGGAACCGCGGCTGAACGCGACCCGCGGCTGCGCCCCTTCCGCCACTGCCCGGGCGGTGGCGGTCGCGATCGCCCGCGCCGAAAGATCGACGCCGGTCACGAAAGCTCCGGTGCGCCGGTTGACCTCGAGCGCGATCCCGCCGAGACCGCACCCGAGATCGAGCAGCCGACCGGACGCACCGGCGTCGAGAGAACGGACCACGGCGTCCAGGTCGTCCGCGGTCGTGTAGCCGTGCACGACGACGCCCGGGAGCGGCGCGGCAAGATGCAGGAACCGGCGACCTTCGGGCGACCCGGTCAGCAGCCCGTAGCTCGCCTCGAAATAGTGTCGGATGCCCACGGACACCCAGCGATCGACGTACGCCATCGCCACGACGATACGTCGGCCTGAGCGTAAGCCGCGTCACAGCGTGGTCATCGGCCACCCGTAGGCTGGAGGGCATGCTGACTCCACGATCCATCGCCCTCCTCGTGACGATCGCGCTCGTGGCGGCGGCATGTGCGTCCCCGGCCGGGTCTGCGTCCCCCGGCGCGGGGACGTCTCCCGACGCGGGCGAATCACCGCCGTCCGCCGGCGGCGGCGAGACCGAGGCCCCGAACCTCAACGACCTCCGCGTCGGGACCGAGGGCTGGGCCACGGACTTCTCGATCGCCTCCGTCGACCTTGGCGAGTTCCAGGGTGGCGGCCCGCCCAAGGACGGCATCCCGTCCATCGACGAGCCCCGATTCGAGTCGATCGCCAACGCCCAGGCTTGGCTTGCCCCGACCTCACCCGTGATCTCGCTCGAGGTAGATGGGTCGGCCCGCGCCTACCCGATGGCCATCCTGATCTGGCACGAGATCGTGAACGACACGTTGGGCGGGGTCCCGGTCGTGGTGACGTTCTGTCCCCTCTGCAATACGGTGCTCGTCTTCGAGCGCACATTGGACGGGACCGTCCACGACTTCGGCACGACGGGCAACCTGCGCTTCAGCGACCTCGTGATGTACGATCGCCAGACCGAATCCTGGTGGCAGCAGGCGACCGGGGGAGCGATCGTCGGGACGTTGACGGGCAAGAATTTGACGTTCCTGGCGGCGCAGATCGTGTCTCTCGCAGACTTCGCGGCCGCGTATCCCGACGGTGACGTCCTCAGCCGCGATACGGGCAACGAGCGCGCCTACGGCCGGAATCCGTATCCCGGGTATGACAACGCGAAAGAGCGGCCGTTCCTGTTCGCAGGTGAGATCGACGGTCGGTTGGCGCCCAAGGAGCGGGTCGTGACCATCGACCGCGGCGGCAGCACCATCGCAATCCCGTTGGCCGCGCTGGAGGCCGCGGGCGTGATCGAGATCGCGACGGCGCCGGAGCCCGTCGTCGTCTTCTGGGCGCCCGGCACCGCGTCCGCCCTGGATGCGGCGGCGATCGACGCTGGCCGCGACACCGGGGCGACCGGCGTGTTCGTCCCGACCGCGGACGGCCAGCGACTCACATTCTCCCGCACCGGCGGGCGGGACGGCGCGATCACCGACGCGGAGACCGGTTCGACCTGGGCCGTCACGGGTCAGGCGACCTCGGGCCCGCTGGCGGGTTCCCAGCTGGAGCCGGTCGTCCACGGTGACCACTTCTGGTTCGCCTGGGCCGCCTTCCAGCCGGAGACCGAGATCTGGAGCGCACCATGAACTGGGTCGACGTCGGGCCGGTCACCATCGAGATCGCGGCGCCGCCGGCGCTCGTGTTCCAGATGCTGGCTGCGATCGGCCAGGGGGCCCAGCAGCACGGCGAGCGCGCGGAGATCCTGGAGCAGCGCGACGGCGAGCTCGTCTGTGACTTCTGGACGCGAGTCTCGCTGCCGATAGGCCGAGATCGCCTTGTCCGCACCCGTGAGCGCGTGACCCTGCACCCGCCTGACCGCATCGACTACGAACACCTGGACGGTCCGGTCCGCGGGCTGCGCGAGTCGATCCTGATCGGGACGACGGCGGCCGGTGAAACGCGCCTCACCTACACCGGCACCTACGAGCCGAGCGGGTTCGTCGACCGGCTCCGGGCGATCCTGCTGGCCCGCCCGGCTATCCATCGGGCGATGGACGCGCACTTCGCAGACGTCCGCACGCGCGCGGAAGCCCGGGCGAAACGCAGCCGCGTGTTCGCCGCCGAGCGGGGTGGCTGATGGCAGGCATCGTCGAGTGGAGTCACCTGAGCATCGCCGTGGACCCGTGGTTGCACGGCCGGCTGGGCACCCTCGCCGCCGGTAGAACCCTGGTCATCGGTTACTTCGCGTCGCGACGCTGCGGTGTGGTCATCGGCGACTTCGCCGTCGATTGGCAAGCGTCGCCGCCTGGGCTTGGCTTCCTCCAACTTGCTCCGATCGAGGGCGTGGCGGCGTTCGTGGACGCCCGACTTGTCGATGTCCTGGTCGACGCAAGGCCGGAACTCCGGCCGGGTGGGATCCTGCGGCCGGGCACACCATCGGTCCGGCTGGGGATCCCGGAGCGCTGGATCGAGTTCCTGGACGGCCCGACCGTGCTGACCAGGCGCCCCTCCGAGAACGGCGGCACTTGACTGCCGAAGTCGCCGCTATCCGTGCGGGCGTCGCCCTCGCGATCGGTGCTGTGATCATCGGCTGCGGATCGGCCGTGCAGACGCCCGCAACGGTCGACCGACCTTCCGTCTCCGTGGTGGCCGATGGCGCCAGTGTGCGGTTGACCCTCGAGCGAGACGCGACCAGCCCCGCCCTCCCGCTCGAAGCGATCGTCGTCGTTCACAACGTCGGTCCGCGGCCGATCCGCTGGCGTGCGGACGGCTGCAGCCTGGTCGCAGCGGTGACCATCGCGGCGGCCGGCATCCTGCCGGCGCAGGCGCCACCTCGCGACCGGGCGGCGACCTTCGTGGCGCGAATCACTGATGGCGCTGAGGCACCCGGACCGACCGTTACGCTCGCGTCCGAGTCGGCGGTCGGACGCCGCACGTGCCAGATCGATCATGGGTTCGCGGAGCTTGCACCAGGCGCCCGATTGACGGAGCGCGCGGTGTGGCCAGCGACGACCAGCGCCGGCGCTCCGATCGCGCCGGGCACATACCGGGTCACCTGGTCCTTTCCGATGCTCGCGCTGGCTGCCCCCTTGGTGCCCGCCGAGTTCCGTGCCGATCGTGACCTGCGATCGATCGACGCCGAGCTCGCGCTCGAGGTCACCCACGATGGCCCGAAGAGGCTCAGCGCCGAAAATGCCGTCACAGCACTGCTTGACGCTACGCCGCTCGACGGCCTGGTCCGCAACGGAGATGTCACAGCGGCGGATGCCTCGCTGCGGTTTGCCGATGGCGCGTGGGAACTGCGGGTCCGGCTGCCATCTGGCCAGGTCGCCATCGGACGCGTCGCCGGATCGGGCGAAGGGCGATCCCGCCTCGACGTCCGACCGTGACGGTGGGCCGCTGCGGGCGCTCGCCGATCTGGACCACAGCCGCGACGGGCACGGTCGGCGGCCACGCCGGGGGGGGGGGGGGGGGGGGGGGGGGGGGGGGGAGGCGCCTCCTCGCGACCGCCGCTGCCCGACCTACGACGAGCCCGCCGCGATGCAGACGATCGCGCCGGCGGCCAGGGCGATGCCAGTAGCGTGCGAGCGGGTGACCCGCTCGCGCAGGACGACGCTGGCGAGCACTACGGTGGTCACGGGGTAGAGCGATGAGAGGACCGCGGCGACCGCCAGCGAGCCCGCCTGGACCGCCAGGATGAACGCGGCGTTGCCGGCCATGTCGAGCACGCCGACGCCGGCCATCGCCGGTAACAGCCGGCGATCGGTACGCCACGCTTGCCGCCCAAGAACGGCGACCGCGACGATCAACAGCGTCCCGGTCGCCCGGATGATCGTCAATGGCCCGAAGGCGTGACCGTCGCTGATCTGGCTGATCGCCACGCCGAATCCGCCGAGCGCGATCCCGGCGACCAAGGCGAGACCCAGCCCCGACGGACCGGCTCGTCCGTCATCCACGCGCGAGACCAGGATGACGGCGGCGATCGCCAGCCCGATCCCGACCACGACCAATGGCGCAGGCAGACCCTCGAGGAGCGCGCCGAAGACGACCGGGATCGCCGCCGCCAGGACGCCGGTCACGGGCGCCACCACCCCCATCCGACCGACCGCGAGGCCGCGATAGAGGGCGACGATCCCGACGCCGCCGCACAACCCGCCCGCGAGGCTCCACGGGATGTCCGCAGGCAGCGGCAACGTTTCGCCGAGGATGACGGCCAGGATCAGGGCGATCGAGGTACCGACCAGTTGGGAGATCAGCACGACCCCCAGCACCGGAGCGCGGCGAACCAGCATGCCGCCCCCGAAGTCGCCCGAGCCCCAGGTCACGGCCGAGATCAGCCCGAGGACGACCGTGGCCAATCCTCCAGGGAGCAGCTCCCTCAGGCGGGCTGCCCAGCCGGTGCGCTGTCCACCGCGGTGGGCCCGAGGAGCTCGACGACAGCGTCGGCGGCCTCGTCGTAGCGGTCCGACGTCGTCAGGTAGATGACCTGGAAGTCGGCGGCCAACGCCTTGAGCAGCCCCACGGCGCGTGTCGCCCGGGCATGATCGAGGGTCACGAACGGATCGTCGAAGACCAGCGGTGGTCGCCGGTCACCGGTGACCAGTCGGACCAGTCCCAGCCGGGCGATCAGGAAGACGAGGTCGAGGGTGCCCTGGCTCAGGGAGCGGACCGGCACCCAGTCGCCTCGCTCGGGCGCGAAGACCTCGATGTCCAGAGTCCGATCGTCCACCCGGACGCGGCGGTAGCGGCCGTCGGTCGCCGTCGCGAGGTCGCGGACCATGTGACCCTCGAGGTAGCGCGTCGCCGTCTTCATCGTGGCCTGTTCGGCTCGGTCGATCGCGTCGAGCGTGGCGGCGTAGACCCGATGACGGCGCTGCAGCGCGGCCAGCTGCTCCTGCCACATCGCCAGACGTTCGGCCTGCCCCGCGACCTGCTCCGCGTCCACCGTGTTGGCCTCGACGCGCGCCCGCGCGTTCGCTTCGTCGTCCCGTGCGCGGGAGAGGGCCGCCTCCGAGTCCCGGACCTCGACCTCCAGTCGCTCTCGAGCGCGGGGTTCCTTGGCGATCGGCCCGAGGGCATCGAGGGCGCTCGTCTTCTGTTCGATCTCCAGCGCGGCGGCATCGCGCGTGACGGCCAGCGTTTCGCGCGGCTCCTTGCCGACCAGGCCGTCGAGTTGCGCCTCGAGCCGACCGATCTCGGCGACATGCGCCTCCTCGCGAGCGAGCAGATCCTCCGCCTCGGCCAGGTCGGTGAGCCCGAGCGTGCCGAGATGCTGTTCCAGCCCGGTCTGGGTCAGGCGCAGCTCGGCTTCCATCTCCGACCGACCGCGCAGCCGTCGGTCGATCTCGACGTCGCGAAGCTGGCCCTGCATCTTGTCGTTACGCCGCAGCCAGAAGGCGACCGCGGCGAGGGCCAGGCCGATCGCCGCGATCAGCGCGCCGATCCCCTGCACTGCCACTCCCGGGTCGGCGATCCCGAGAGCCGCCAAGGCGAACGATCCACCGGCCAGCACGAGGCCGACCGCAACGAGCGCCAGCGACCAGCGTGAGAGCGGCTGCCAGGTCGCTGCCGGCGTGACCTCGAACGAGACCTCCACCTCACCCGAGAGAGCCGCCTTCAGCTCCCTGATCCGGCCGTCCAGCGTTCGCATCCGCTCGACGGCGGAGCGGAGGACCGGCAGCGGACTGGGCGATGGATGGCTGCCCGCCAGGGTATCGATCCCGGTGACGACGTCGACGGCCTGGCGGTAGCGTTCGTAGCGCTCTGAGGCGGCGGCGCGCTCGGCCATGATCCGCTCGGCCTGGCGGGCCTTCTCGAGCATGCCGCGACGCTCGACCAGGGCGGTCTCACTCTCGGCCCGTCGGTCGCGAGCGCCCGACAGCGTGTCGCGGTCTCGCTCGAGTTGCGTCAGCGCGAGTTCGCCCTGTTCGAGCGTCGCCTTCTCCTGGGCGACGGCCTGCTCGGCGACCTTGAGCCGTCCGGGGTTGCGCTCACCCTTGGTGACCAGGTCGTGGATGGCACGATCGAGCTTCTTGCGGGCTCGGCTCGTGCCCCGGTCGGCGCCGCTGATCGACGCCTGGAGGCGGTCGCGCAGTGCCCCGTCGTCGCCCGACAGATCGCTCAGTTCGAAGTGATGGACCGATGCCGTGGAGCGGAAGAAACCCTCGGTCGGGATGCCGGTCAGCTCGGCCAGGACCTGGTCGGCCTGGGCCGGGTCGGAGATCGCCTGACCGTCATAGTCGAGACGAACGGTCCCCTTCCCGCCGGCGAAGGTCTTCTCGACGGTCCCGGTCTTGCGTCCGTCCTCCTCGTCCTGCTCGAACTCGATCGAGACGATCGAGCGCGCCGTCGCCGGGGCGTCCCAGGAGCGCAGGGCTTCGATCTCGGCGGCCGCGCTCGTCACGCGACGGGTCAGCACGAGCTCGAGGGCCCGCTGGACGGTGGTCTTGCCGGCCTCGTTCGGTCCGCGCACCACGGTCAGGCCGGGCGCGAAGGCAATGTCCAGGGTCCGGTAGCGGCGGAAGTCGCGGACGCTGAGCTTGCGGACCCTCACAGCGAGACCTCGTGGCCGGCCAGCAGCAATCGACCGAGCCGGAGGACGTCACGCTGCTCCGCGGCTTCGGCTTCGGCTTCGGCTGCCTCGAGCTCGGCGATCCGTGCCTCGAGGTCGCGGATGAACGAGCCGGCGATCGTGTCGGCGGACGGCAGGGCCCCCGCGGTCAGCGCCGGCAGCGAGGCGTCCCGAACCCGGACCTTGAGGAACGCCGGGGCGAGGGCAGCCTCGATCTCCTCGAGGTCAAGATCGAGTTCGTCCGGTCTGACGCCGACGAGTCGGACGTCGAGGACGAGATCCGGATCGGCCAGCACGCGGAGCGATTCGATCAGCGATGGTTGGCTGGTCTGGGCACTGGCGTCGAGCTCCTGTCGCTCGAAGCGCGTCCGGCCGACCTGGCGCTCCTGGACCGTGACGGTCCGGGCCTTCCCCTTCTGATCGAGTTCGACGAGCAGGGCCTTGCCGGCCCGATCCTGGTCGAGCGCGACCGGTTCCGGCGCGCCGGCGTAGGCGTAGGTGACGGCCCCGGCCTTGCCGGTCTGGAACGAGTGCCAATGCCCGAGGGCGAGATAGTCCAGCTTCGACGCCGCGATCTCATCGGTGGTGATGACGACCTCGTCGTGCTCGGTCTTGCCCGGGATGGCGATCGACCCATGGACCATCCCGATCCGCCAGGTCGCGGTCGTCTCGTCGTCCGCGGCGTCCAGTCCCTGCAACGGGCTGTGCGGTGCTCGCTTGGTCGGGAAGACCGTGCCGTGGACCACGACGTCGCAGGCGCGGAGATGGACCGACGAGTGATCCGGGTCGAGGACCGTCACGAAGTCATCGTCCGGACCGTTTCCGGCGAGGGTCGGCAGATCGTAGGCGCGGTAGATGGACGCCCGATCATAGACGTCGTGGGTGCCCGGGATGATCACCGTCCGGATCTTGGCGTCCACGAGCCGCTTTAACTCGGCGGCGACCCGCTCGACGGAGCGGCGCGGCTGGACGTTGGAGTCGAACAGGTCGCCGGCCACGAGGAAGAGATCGACCTTCTCAGCGAGGGCGAGATCGATCGAGGCCTTGAAGGCCGCGAACTGTCGCTCACGCTGGGCGCTCGCCTGCTCGCCCAGATCGTCGTGCCGGGCGCCCAGATGGACGTCGGCGGTGTGGATGAGCCTCAGCATCCGGTGGTTCGGCTCGCCTCCCTGGCTATCACGGTCCGGACCATCATCCGTGAAGTCCGCCACGTCGCCTTGATACGTCTGACGTGATGCGAGCGAGGCGCCCCCATGACTCCCCGCTCGCTGGGCCCACTGTCGGGTCGCATTGTGACAGGTACGGTGTCACTGCGGCCACCCGATTCGCCTGCCGACGGCCGGGTTCGGCAAGCCGATGTATCCTGCCGGTCGCAACACCGGTGCGCCCCGAGACAGGGACTCCACATCGGGACCTGGGTTCGCGCGGCCCCGGCTCGCTTCGCCAGACCACGCACATCCCGTCCGTCGATGCGGCCGCCCCGACGCGACGAACCGGTGCGGATCATCGCGCCTCGGAGGACCAACGTGACCTACGTCGACCGAACCCTGACCTGCATCGATTGCGGCGTCGAGTTCATCCATTCAGCGGCCGATCAGGAGTACTACCTGCAGAAGGGGTTCGTCAGCGACCCGAAGCGCTGCACGACCTGCCGCGCCAGCCGGCGGGCGTCCCGTGATGGCGCTCCCGACGTCCGCGACATCGGTGGGCCGCGCGGCTACGAACGCGGCGACCACCGCGCCCAGCGTGAGTACTTCGCGGTCCTCTGCTCGTCGTGTGGGAACCAGGCCCAGGTCCCATTCAAGCCACGGATGGATCGGCCGGTCTACTGCTCCGACTGTTTCCGGACGGTCAAGCCGGAGTAGCCGGTCGCGCAGGTTCCGAGCGGGCACGGGACCTGCCGACGTGCCGCGATCTGCCGCGACCCGCCGCGACCCGCCGCGACCCGCCGCGACCTGCCGTACGCCACCCGGGGCGGCACTCGGCACCACGAGTCCGGGTCTACAAGGCCAAGTCAACTCGTAACGCCATCCCGGGTGGCGTTGGGGCCTATTCCGGCCCACAAACCTGGCCAATGCCACCCCAAGTGGCAAATGGCAGGGAGCCGGCGGGAGGGCCGGCGGGAGGGCCGGCGGGAGGGCCGGCGGGAGGGCCGGCGGCCCACCGTCAGCCCGCCCCTGCGTCGATCCTGAAGGTCTCTCCCGCCCGATAGCGGTCGCGGCGCCGGCCCCGCCAGACCGTGACGCGCGAACTGCCGTGCACCTGCCACACTCCGTCGCGACCGACCGCGGCGGTCCCCTCGTCGATCCCGAGCATGACCGACCCGCGCGGTGCCTGGAACGCCACCAGGGCGCACAACGGTTCCGGCCAGGCGTCGTAATGCGGCATGACCGAGACGTCGGGAGCCAATCCCAGTCCGTCCCGCCAGCGCAGGAGCCAGGGCAGGGGCCCGAGCCGGAACTCGAAGGCGTGACCGGCCAGGACCATCGCTCCGGCTGAGCAACCGGCAAGGGCGGCGCCGCGCTCGTGGGCTTCGGCGATCGCCCGACCCACCGCGCTCCCCTCGAGGGTTCGGAGCAGGTGGATCGGCTTGCCGCCCGACAGGTAGATCAGGTCGGCCTCACCGACCGCCTGGACCGCGGCCGCGTCATCGGCGTCCGCTCGGTCACGAACGAGCACCAGCTCGACTTCCGCTCCGAGCGCCCCGAAGTGGGCGACGCCCATCGCTGCCCAGCGCTGGAAGACCTCTTCGCCGTCGGCGAATGAGGCGGTCGGCAGGATGGCCACACGTGGCCGGGAACGACCGGTCGCGGCCAGCAGTCCAGCGTCGAACTCGGCCATGGTCGGAAGGAATTCTCCGGCGCCGACCAGCGCCACGGGTCCGGGCACCGGCAGAGTCTACTCGGACGCTTGTCGGAACCCAGCCGGCTTTGCGACACTGCCCCGGCGCGGCGCCGACGCGGCTCCCGCCAACAGGCCTCGCCGCCCCACCCGGAGCCCATCGATGACACCTCGCCAGCGCTGGACCCTCGTCGCGACCGTCATCGGTTCGGGGGCGGTCTTCCTCGACGGGACGATCGTCAACGTCGCCCTGCCCCGGATCGGGCGTGAGCTCGCAACGTCGATCGTCACGGTCCTCGAGGGTCAGGCCTATGTCGTCAGCGGCTACCTGGCGATCCTGGCGGCGCTGCTCATCCTGGCCGGTGCCCTCTCCGACCAGTACGGCCGCCGCCGCGTCTACGCCATCGGCCTGGCTGGCTTCGCCACGGCCTCCGCGCTGTGCGGGCTGGCGCCGACGATGGAGTGGCTGGTCGTCTTCCGGCTGCTCCAGGGTGCCGCCGGTGCTCTGCTGGTGCCAGGATCGCTCTCGCTCATCACCCAGGCATTCGAGGGCGATGAGCGCGAGCGAGCCTTCGGGATCTGGGCCGCCTCGACGGCGGCTCTGACCGTCCTCGGGCCGATCGTCGGCGGGATCATCGTCGATACCATCGGCTGGCGGGTCGCCTTCCTGATCAACGTGCCGCTCCTGGCCGTGGCCCTGCGGGCGACCCTCGGTCACATCGAGGAATCGCGCGACGCCGCGGCGCCCGGAGGATTCGACTGGCCGGGTGCCATCGTGGCCGCGCTCGCCGTGGGGGGTCTCTCGTTCGGGCTCATCCGCGGTCAGGCCAACGCCTGGACGGACACGGCAGCCTGGATCTCCATCACCGTCGGGGCCGTCGCTCTCGTCCTCTTTCCGATCCTCATGACCAGGCGACCCAACGCGCTCGTCCCGCTCGAGCTCTTTCGCCAGCGGACCTTCGCCACGATCAACCTGG
>JBCLCL010000028.1:0-36101 GCA_038915815.1 Candidatus Limnocylindrales bacterium | reverse complement strand
GCGGTTGTCTGACCCACGGCGGTCCCATCCGCGTTCAGTTCACCATCGCCGACCCGCAGGAGCGCTTCCTCGTGGCGCCCTTGTCGAGAGAGGAGCCGTGCGAACTGGAGCGTCAACGCTCGCAGATCGTTCTTGTTCAGGTCTGGCGCTCCGTCCACGCTATCAAGGAGGGCGAGCGCCTTCTCCGGACTGTCATATGTGTCCGCGAGGTCTGCTTGCTCGAGAATGGCCTCGACCTGGCCGAAGGCTTGCGCGCGGCTAGTTTCGATGTCCGCTTGCTCCCGAAGCCCGAGCATGGTCAGCGCACTCGCCTTCGCCATCAGGGCCGCCGATATCTCGATTCGCGACGAGGTCTCCTTCAAGGCATCGATCGCCTGGTCGGCGTACTCGATGGCTAACCTAGGATCGTCCCTAAGGGTCGTCGTGATCGCGAGGTTCAGCATCGTCACCCCAAAGTAGTGCGGGTGAGTGCCTCGTTGGTGCTCGGCCATTTCGAGTAACTTCCTGGATACGGCCTCAAGGCTCCCGTCAGCACTCGCCTCGATCATCAAGATCATTCCGTCCGCGATCAACTCAAGATGGTCGTTCGTTGTCGTTGACCTGAGCCGTTCTGCGCATTGGATCGCCTGCTCGGAACGCCCAGCATGTAGGTGCATCGTCAAGAGATTGAGCAACGCATGGTCGCTTTCCTGCGAGCCAGGAGCGGCCGTGTCCAATACCGAAGTCGAGAGCGCAAGGGCGCGCTCGAACTCACCGCGCTGCATCTCGACCCTGGACCCCACTAGATTCAGGGCCGCTGAGCGAGCCTCGCGCGGAACCTGCTCGATGAACTCGGCAGCAACCACGTACTGGCCGCTGCCCATGATCGCCGGGATCGCAGCGGCGACGACTGAAGCGACCCGGTCGAGGTCGCCGGCTTCGCGGTAGTGGTGGGCTGCCACGCGCCAGTCAAATGACGCTGCCGCATCGGCCGCCTTTCGGTGGAGGTCCCTGACCGACCCCTCGTCGCAAGAGAGCCGGAGGCGGGCCTCGAGGAACTCGCGCACCAGCGGGTGGTAGCGCCGCGGCCCCTGTGACTGACGCGATCGGCGGGTCAGCAGGGTCAGCCGTTCGGCCGCCGCGGTGAGGCGAGCCACCTCGGTCGGGTCCGTCCCGGCCACGACGCCGGCCATCTCCGCACTCACCGTCTGCAGGATCGACGTTCGCATCAGGAACTGCTGGAGGTCGTCCGGCAGATCGTTCACGACCTCCTCCGCCAGGTAGTCGTAGAGCTCCTGGTCGCCGCCGCTGAGGCCGCGGACGAAGCGCCGGATCTCGGCAGGCGATCGATCGCGCAGGGCGGCCTGGACGAGCTGGAGCGACGCGGCCCAGCCCTCCGTCCTCGCCGCAACGTCGGCCAGTACGTCGGGATCGAGCGTCCTGCCGTAGGTTTCCGTGAAGAGCCTGCCGGTCTCGGCGATGTCGAAGCGGAGGTCGTCCGTGCCGAGCTCGGCGACCTCGCCCGCCGCCCGAAGCCGCGCCAGCGGGATGGTCGGCAGCCGCCGGCTGGCGAACACGATCGACATCCGCTCCGGCGCACGCGCCACCAGCTCGCGCGCGATCAACCGCACGTCGGCCGACTCGTCAACGAGATGGAAATCGTCGAGGATCAGCACGGCGCCGTGCTGCGCGATGGCGGGCAGCTCTCGCAGGAAGACATCGATCGTGGCGTCGCGGGTAGGGCCGCCGACGGACATGTCGCCGAGCATGGTCGCCGTCGTCGGGGCGAATCCCGGGTCGTGCTCACGGCCGGCTGCGACCAGGTGGTTCAGGAAGGCGATCCAGTCGCGGTCGTCATCCTCCAGCCGGTACCAGAGCGTCCGCAAGCGCGTTCGACGCGAGAAGTCGGCGAGCAACGTCGTCTTGCCGTAGCCGGCATCGGCAAGCACGAGGATCACGCGATCGTGGATCCTGGCGCTCAGCCAGTCCAGCAGGCGATCGCGGGCCAGGGTGGCCTCGCGGAGCGACGGCGGCTGGACCTTCGCGAGCTGGATCGGATAGCGGTTCAAGTCGTCGCCGTTGGCTCCGTATGGTGCTGGCCCGACGGTGGCCAGCCGACCAGGCCCGACAGCCACGGGCCCCCACCGATCCCCGACCTGGTCATCTGGCGACGGGCGAGGCGGCGCGAACGATACGGAGGGTTCGCTCGCGATGTCGACGCTGGCGCGGGATCCTGGCATGTGGGCAATGATGCCCAGCGGCACTCACCAGCGGATTAGCTGCGACCCGATCGGCGACTGGATCCTGCCGGATGCCCGTGCCCGAACTGCCACCTTGCCCTGATCAACCTTCGTACTCGAAGCCGATCTTGACCTCGACCCGATACTCGACGATCTCGCCGTCGCGCACCTCGGCGGTGGACTTCACGACCTCCACGGTGACGATGTTGCGGACCGTCCTGGACGCCGTGGCGACCGCCTGGCGGGCCGCGTCGCTCCAGGACTTGGGGCTTGTGCCGACCATCTCCCGGATGATGATGACGCCCACGACGCCTCCTCTGACTACCCGCCGCCGAGTGCCCGGCTGGCCCGACCGACGCGTCCGCATCATGACACGTGGCCGACCCGTCGCCGGGCCGGCCACGTGGCTGCTCAGGGGATTCGGACGGGTGAGCCGCCGGGCTAGATGCCTGCCGAAACGCTGGCCAGCGTTCCGGCTCGAACCTTGTCGAAGCAGGAGCTGCAGTAGACGGGTCGATCGTTGCGTGGCGCGAACGGTACGACGGCCTGGCCCCCGCAGGCCCCGCAGACCGCGGCATGGAACTCGCGCGGACCCTCGCTGGCGCGGGCTCGCTTGGCCGCGGCGCGGCATGACGGGCAGCGCTGGGGATCGTTGGTCAATGCCTTCGTGGCGAAGAAGGCCTGCTCGCCGGCCGAGAAGATGAACTCCTCGGCGCAGTCGCGACAGGTCAGATTGCGGTCCTGGTACACCCTCTCCAGACCCTCCTCGGCTCGGACGCCATGACGGTCGAGCCCCGGCCAGGTGGCTGACGGGTCGGCGACGGGCGTGCCTGTACGGGAGCGCGCTCGGTCGGCCCGGGCTCGTGCCCGGAACTCATAGCGGAGAAGATACGCGCGGCGTCAAGCCCGGAGAAGCCCAGGAACGCACGCGGTGGAACCGATCCGTCCCGAGGCGCGTCGGGCCGCCATGATCACCACCATGCGCTCCCTCCTCGTGGCCGCCCTGGTCATCGTCCTCGCCGCCTGCAGGGCCGGTGGGACGATCGACTCCCCGTCGGACGCTTCGACGCCATCGAGTCCCCCAACCGACGCCCCCTCCGAGACCCCGGGATTCGGCGCGATCGAGCATCCGACCGGTCCGACCGACGTCATCCTGCGCCTCGAGGAAGGCGGCGGGTTCATCATGCCGACCTTCCGGGCGATCCAGGCGCCGACGTTCACGCTCTACGGCGACGGCACCGTCATCTTCCGCAACCCCACCCTCGATCCGCTGGAGCCGGTCGGGTCCGTCTATCCGCTTCGATCGTTCCGGACGGCCAGGCTGACCGAGGAGCAGATGCAGGAGGTCCTCCTGATGGCGCTCGGTGAAGGGGGCCTCGGGATCGCTCGAGCGAACTACCCGAACGACATGGTCGCCGACGCATCGACCGCGGTCTTCACGGTCAACGCCGGCGGGCTCAGCAAGACCGTCTCCATCTACGCCCTCGGCCTGGAGATCGAGGGAGTGCCCGACGCGCCCGCGCGCGCCGCCTTTCTCAGGCTCGCCGGCCGACTGGCCGACTTCGACGCCGGTGGCTCGTTCGCGACCTCCGAGTACACGCCCGAACGCTACCGCGGGACCTTGCTGGAGGGTCAGCCCGGGGCGCCAGACAGCAGGCCATGGCCCTGGACGGATATCGCACCGGAAGACTTCGTCACGAATCCGGACCCGAACGCCTTTCCGCTGCCGACGCGCGTCATGACCATCGCCGAAGCGCAGGAGCTCGGGATCGAGCCCTACCAGGGTGGCTTCACGGGCCCCACCCTGATCGGCCCGGGTGACGGCCGGATCTATTCGTTCGCTCTTCGCCCGTTGCTCCCAGACGACCGCGAGTAACCCGAGCGGGGCGCGTCTACGCCTCGGCGTAGCGTTCGGCGGCGTAGCTGACAAACCGGGTCTGCTTCTTCTTGAACCAGAGCCCGATCTCGCCGGTGGGGCCGTTGCGATGCTTGGCCAGCTTCAGCTTGACGACCTCGCCGTCCTGCTCCTGATCGTCCGAGCCCCGCTCCTTGTCGCGCCACAGGAACATGACGAGGTCGGCGTCCTGCTCGATCGCCCCCGACTCGCGCAGGTCCGACAGGCGCGGTTCCCTCGACTCGCGCATCTCTGGCTGGCGTGACAGCTGCGACAGCGCGATGACCGGCACGGACAGTTCGCGCGCCAGGGCCTTGAGCCCGCGCGAGATCTCCGAGACCTCCTGGACTCGATTCGCGTCGCGGTTCGTGGTGGTTGCCTGCATCAGCTGCAGGTAGTCGACGACGACGAGGTCCAGTCCGCTCTCGGCCTGGAGCCGGCGAGCCTTGGTCCGGAGCTCCATGGCCGAGATGTTGGGCGTGTCGTCGATGTAGATCGGTGCTTCGGAGAGCGCGTTCATCGCGGGCGCGATCCGGGCGAAGTCCATCTCCTCGAGGAAGCCGCTGCGCAGCCGCTGGGAGTCGATGTTGGCGACGCTCGACAGCAGGCGCAGGACGAGCTGTTCCTTGCTCATCTCGAGGCTGAACACGCCGACGGTCTTGCCCTCGCGAACGGCCGCGTGTTCGGCGATGTTGAGGGCGAAGCTCGTCTTGCCGACCGACGGGCGCGCCGCCACGACGATCAGGTCGCTCTTCTGGAGCCCGGTGGTCAGCGTGTCAAGGTCGGTGAAGCCGGTCCGAACCCCGCTGATCTCGCCGCGGTGGGCATGCAGGTAGTCGAGCCGGTCGTAGGCATCGTGAAGCAGGGACTTGAGTGGACTGAATCCGGCATCCACCCGCTTCTGGCTGACCGCGAAGAGCTCCGCCTCGGCCCGGTCGATGGCCCCCTGGATCTCGGCCGGGTCCTCATAGCCGATCCCGGCGATCCGGCCGGCGGCCGCGATCAGGTTGCGCAGGACCGCCTTGCGTTCGACGATCCTGGCGTACTGGGTCACATGGACGGCGGTCGGGGTCTCATTCGAGAGGCTCGAGAGGTAGGCGCGACCGCCGACGGCCTCGAGTTCGTCGCGACGTTCAAGTGATTCGGCGACGGTCACGATGTCGATCGGCTCGCGCCGCTCGAACAGGTCGAGGGCGGCCGAATAGATGCGTCCGTTGGCCTGGCGGTAGAAGTCGGCCGGCCGCAGGAACTCGGCAACCTCGATGACCGCATCGCGGTCGATCAGGATGGCACCGAGCACGGACTGCTCGGCCTCGAGGCTTTGGGGTGGCAGGCGATCGATCACGCGAGGCGGACTCCAACGGCGGATGGGGTGGTCATTGTCCGTGGAGGATCCGGTGGACCGGTCAACGAAGCCGGGCAGCCAGCCATCCGGGCTCCACGAGATTCAGGCCGCTGTGGGCTCGCTGTGGAGGATCCTGTGGATATCCACGAACGCCCGGGGCGTCTCGGCTAGTCGAGCCTTCGGATGACGCCGATCAGTTTTCCCTGGATCCGAACGTCGTCATAGAACTGCGCTGGGTAAGCCGGGTTGGCCGGTTGCAGCCGGATCCGGTCCTTCTCCTTGAAGAACCGCTTGAGGGTGACCGCGTTCTCCTCGACCTGGGCGACGACGATGTCGCCGTTGCGTGCGGTCGTCTGCGGCCGGATGAGCACGAAGTCCCCGTCCGTGATGTGGGCCTCGATCATCGAGTCGCCGCGAACCCGCAGGACATAGGCGTCGCCGCTCGGCGCCAGAAGGTCCGGGACGGCCATCGTCTCCGACGCGTCCTGGTAGGCCTCGATCGGTCCGCCTGCGGCGATCTCGCCGATGATCGGCAGCACGCGAGCCTCGGCCGCGGTGGCCTGTGGCACGAGTTCACTGGTCAGGCCCAGCCGGATGGCCGCGGTGGGGGTCAGGCGGATCGCTCTCGACTGTTCCGCCCCACGCTGCAGGTAGCCCTCGCGCTCGAGCGTCTGCAGGTGGTGGTGGACCGCTGACGTGGAGGCCAACCCGACGGCCCGGGAGATCTCGCGGATGGACGGCGGATAGCCTCGCGCGCGCAGGGTCGCGGCGATGAAGTCGATGATCCTGAGCTTGCGATCGGCGTCGTGCTTGGTCACTCGCGCCTCCTTGCTCCACATCATAGCGAACGGACGTTCGATGTCAAGGTGGTGAGGTGGCTCGCCCGGTCCAGGATGCCGACGCCTGATCCGGCCCGGGCCGCCGGCTGGCCGCCGGCTGGCCGCCGGCTGGCCGCTGGCTGGCCGCTGGCCGCCGGCTGGCCGCCGGCTGGCCTGGAACCCGGCCCAGCCGGGACGCCGGCTGGCCTGGAACCCGATGATCCTGGCCAGCATCAACAGCGCACCATTCGTGCGTGGCGCCCACCCCGATCTGTCAGGACTCGCCGGCCGCCCAGCGTGAATGACTCCAGCATGATGCGCTCCAGCATCACGCCACTCCTGGCGAGCGTCCGGCGGCGGGACCGACCAGGCGGCCGGCGGCGGCCCGGGCCGGCGGCGGGACCCGGCCAGGCGGCCGGCGCGGCTGGACCCGGCCAGGCGTCCGGCGGCAGGATCTGACCAGGCGTCCGGCGACGGGACCCGGACTCGGCTTCCGGCGACGCGGACGGACACTGGTAGACTCCGGCATCCCGGAACGAGGAGGCACCTGGCGGATGGGTCGCGGCACGTCGAAGCGGAGCAGGAGATCGCGCGGTCGCGCGGGGTTCGGGCGCGCGCTCAGGCTGCTCGCCTTCCTGCCGATCGCCAGCCGGATCCCGACCTACGCCCGGCTCGTGACAGCGCTCGTGCTCGACGACCGGATGCCGGCGAACCGCAAGGCCCTGCTCGCCGGGGCGGCCGGTTACCTCGTCGTCGGGCGTGACCTGATCCCGGACTACCTGCCGGTCATCGGCGGCATCGACGACCTCGTGGTCGTCGTCCTGGCCGTCGATCTCTTCCTGGAGGGGGTCCCCGAAGACCTGCTCCAGGAGAAGCTCGAGGAGCTGGGGATCGATCGCGCCGCGTTCGACCGCGACATCGCCCAGGTGCGGCGCTTGACGCCGGGCCCGGTCCGGCGGACCATCCGCCGGGTGCCCGACCTGATCGGCGGCGCCGCGGACGTCATCAGGCAACTCGGTCTCGGGCCCCGGATGCGGGCCTGGATCACCAAGGAGGAACGCAGCGCGTGAAGGTCATCCTGACGAAGGACGTGCCGAAGCTCGGCAAGAGTGGTGAGATGCGGCTGGTCACCGACGGCTACGCGACCAACTTCCTCATCCCCCAGCAGCTCGCCGTGCCGGCGGCCGGCGGCGCCTACCGGGCCTGGCAGCACGACATCGCGAGCCGTGAGGACAAGCGCATCCGCGAACGAGCGGACGCGGAGATCGCCGCGACCCGGATCGCCAGCACGACGCTGACGATGGGCGTCAAGGTCGGCGAGGGCGGCAAGCTCTACGGCTCGATCACGTCCAAGGACATCGCCGACGCACTGGCTCGCCGCGGCATCACGGTCGATCGTCACAAGATCGACCTCGAGGATCCGCTCAAGACGCTGGGCACCTACAAGGTGGCGATCAAGGTCTTCGCGGGCATGACTGCCGAGGTCACGATCGTCGTCGAGCCGAAGGGCTGACCTCGCGCCGCGCGATCGCGCCCCAAACCTTCGAGCGCCACGTCACGTTGCGCCCGCGGGCACGCTCGGGGAGTACTGTCGGCACCTGGCTCGGATGACCTGATGAACCGGGAGGCAGCGTGCGCTACGGAGTGATCGGGGCCGGGGCGCTCGGCCTGACGGTGGCCCTTCGCCTGGCGGAACGCGGCCACGACGTGACGGTCCTCGAGCGCGACCCGGTGCCCGGAGGCCTGGCCGGAAGCTACGAGCAGGCCTGGAGCTTCGCCGCCCCGTTCGCCCAGCCGATCGTCACGCCCGCCTTCGCCCGGTCGATCCCCGGCTTCGACACGCCGGTGGCTGGCCTCTACGTCGCCAACATGTTCCAGGTCTATCCCTACGATCGTGGACAGAACTACTCGATCCAGCTGGCCGAGCGGCTGGTGGGTCATCTCGAGGGGTGAACCGGTGATCGCCGCACTGGCCCTCGCGCTTGCCGCCATCTTCGGCGGCACGATGGCGACCTACGGTTTCGACCGGCATTCGCCCGGCTATGCCCGACTGGCGACCGGGTGCGTGGTCGGGCTGACCACGCTTTCGTTCGCCGGTTTCATGCTCTCGCTGGTGCTCGGCATGGGCCCGCTGAGCCTGACCCTGGCCGCCTGTCTGGCCCTGCTGCCGGCAGTCCTGCTTCGGGATCGCGGGATCCAGGACGCGATCCGCGGGGATCTCATCCATGTCCGGGACCGGCTGATGTCCGGCGTTCGAGCTCCCACCCGTGGGACCGCGTGGACCGTCATCTACGGTGCCACCATCGCCCTGGGGATCTGGCTGGTCGCGGATCGCACCTTCTTCGAGACGGCGGATGGTTTGTTCACCGGCAATGTCAACAACCTCGGGGATGTGCCATACCACGCGCAGGTCAGCGCGAGCTTCGCCTACGGGCAGAACTTCCCGCCGCAACATCCGATGTTCGCGGGCAGCGGCTTCTCGTACTACTACCTCGTCGATTTCCTGACCGCCCTCTTCGTTGTCGCCGGGTTGACCCTGCTCCAGGGCACGCTGATCGTCAACGTGGCGTTGCTGACCAGCCTGCTCGTGCTCATCCATCGCTGGGCTCGGGACCTGACCGGCAGTGCGGTCGCGGCCCGTCTCGCGCCGTTGCTGCTTGCCTGCAGCGGCGGCCTGGGCTGGTTGATCCTGATCGGCCAGGCGCGAGTCGCTGAGCACGGTCTGATCGCCGCATTCATCGGCTCGGACGGGCGTTACACGATCGAGTCCGATGGGCTTTATCGATTTGGCAACGCGGTGACGACGCTGCTGATGCCCCAGCGTGGCCTGCTGCTCGGGATGGCGCTGGCGGTGATCGTCTTCGGTCTGATCTGGCGCCAGCTTGCCGAGCGGCTCGCGGCCGTCGGCACCGGCTGGCGCCCGCTGCCCGGTGGGTCGCGGATGCTGGTGGCCGGCGTCCTGACCGGCATCCTGCCGATCGTCCATCTTCACACCTTCGCGGTCGTGCTGGGCACCGCGTTCCTGCTCGGCGTCGTGTTCAGCCAGTGGCGGACAGGCCACTGGCGCGCCTGGGTCGTGTATGTCGTTTCGACGGTCGGCATCGCGCTGCCGATCCTGGCCTGGATGGCGCGTGGCAGTCAGGCCAACCTGTCCGCCTTCTTCGGCATCGAACTTGGTTGGGACCACGGAGAGGCCGACCCGATCTGGTTCTGGTTGACCAATGCCGGCGCGTTCATCCCGCTGCTGTTGGTGGGGTTGGCGTGGCAGGGCAGGGGCCGTCTGCCCCGCAGGCTGGTGCTCTACTCGCTGCCATTCCTGGCCTGGTTCGTCGCGCCCAACATCTTCCGGCTGGCGCCGTGGCTCTGGGACAACATCAAGGTCCTGTCGTACTGGTGGCTGGGCTCGGTGCCGGTCGTCGCCCTGGTGCTGGCCCGACTCTGGGCAGGACGCCCGGTCTTCAAGGTCGGCGCGGTGGCGCTGGCCGTCGTCCTGATGGCCGCCGGCGCGCTCGACATCGCCCGGGCGACCGTCGGGTCGAGCTACCAGGAGTTCGACCACGACGGCATCGCCTTCGCCGAGATGATCCGTGAACAGACGCCACCGACGGCCGTCATCCTCACGACGCCCACCTACAATACGCCGGTGTTCCTGACGGGCCGCCGGGTATTCATGGGATACGGCGGCTGGCTCTGGTCAAGTGGCCTGCAGTACACGGAACGGGAGCAGGACCTTCGGGCCATCTACGCCGGCGGGCCGGATGCCGAGGATCTCCTCCAGCGCAGCGGCATCTCGTACATCGTGCTGGGACCGCAGGAGCGGCGCGAGGTCTCCCCGAACGAGGCCTTCCTGGCCCGGTTCCCCGTCGTGGCCGAAGCAGGTGAGTACCGGCTCCTTGAAGTCCCGCAACCGTAAGCTTCCCAGATCGAGGTCGGGGGGACGCCCGAACGCCGACGCGGCCTCCGCTTCCCGGGTGGGTTCGGCGCAGGTGGCCTCGGCGTCCGGGATCCCGGCTGCCGACGGTCCCGCATCCCCGGGTCCTGCCCATTCCGCAAGCTCGGCGTCGCCGCCTGGGGCCGACCTGATCGATCGCTGGTTCGTGCCCATCGCGATCGTCATCCTGCTGCTGGCCGCCGCGCTTCGCCTGCCGGAGCTCGCGCTCAACCCGTTCCATCACGACGAGGGCGTGAACGGGTGGTTCATGACCAACCTGGTGCGCCAGGGGACCTACGCCTACGACCCGGCCAACTACCACGGCCCGAGCCTCTACTACCTCGCCCTGGTCTCCGAGATCCTGTTCGGCCTGACCACGGAGGCGATGCGCCTGGTCCCGGTCGTCTTCGGCCTGCTGCTCGTTGGACTCGTCTTTCCGCTCCGCGCCTACCTCGGCTCGGTCGCCGTCCTGGTCGCGGGCGGGCTGCTGGCGATCTCGCCTGGCGCGGTCTATATGTCGCGCTACTTCATCCACGAGATGCTCCTGGTCGCCGGCTCGCTGGCTCTGCTGGTGGCGGTCGTGCGCTACCTGGACCGGCGTCAGCCGAAGGACATCCTCGCGGCCGCGGTCGCTGCGGCCCTGGTCTTCACCACGAAGGAGACCGGGATCATCACGGTGGCAGTGCTCCTGATCGCGGTCGTGGTCGGCCACTTCTACATCCGCTGGCGCCGGCCGGAGCTGGCACGGCGCTCCGGGGGTCGTCCGGCCCCGGGGCCGCGACCGCGCCCGATCTGGATCGACGGCGTCGAATACCGACCGGCCCGGAGCGATGGCGCACCGTCGGGCCCGACGGCCGGACTCATCCCCGGTCGCATCCCGGGCGAACACCTGGCCGGCGCGGCGGTCGTCTTCCTGGTCATCTACGTCCTGCTCTACTCGTCCTTCTTCACCAACTTCCCCAAGGGTCTGCTCGACTCGCTGGCGACGTTCACGATCTGGACGCAGACGGGCGAGGCGACCCAGGTGCAGCCGTTCGAGAAGTACCTGGCCTGGATGATCCCGGTGGAGGCGCCGATCCTGATCCTGGGCGTGGTCGGTGGGTTGATCGCGGCGATCCGGGCGCCGAGTCGCCTCTGGGTGGTCCTCGGGTTGTGGGCCGCCGGGATCACGACCGTCTACTCGATCATCCAGTACAAGACGCCGTGGATCATCCTCAACATGCTCCTTCCCCTCGCGCTCCTCGCCGGGCTCGCCATCTCCGAGGCATGGCGATCGCGGCGGCAGCTGCTGCGGCTCGCGGCGCCGGTCACGCTCGCCGGGGCCGTTGCCGCCAGCGGCTACCAGGCGATCGACCTGAACTTCTCCCATTACGATGACGAGACCTACCCGTACGTCTTCGTCCACTCGACCCGCCAGATGCTCTGGCTCGTCGACGAGATCGAGGCGACGGCGACGCGGGCCGGCACGGGCAAGGAGACGGGGATCGTGTTCACGACGCCTGAGTACTGGCCACTCCCCTGGTACTTCCGCGCTTACCCGAAGGCCGGCTTCTTCGGATCGATCGTGGAGACGACCGAGGCGATGATCGTCGCCAGGATCGACCAGGAAGCCGAGCTGGCGCCCGCCATCGCCGGCCGCTACGACCGGGTGGGCGTCTTCACCCTGAGGCCGGGCGTGGACCTCGTGCTCTACGTCCGCAGCGACATCCCGAAGGCCTGACGGAGTGGCCTCGCGACGTGCCGTCCTCCGGCTCCTGGTCGGCGTCGCGATCAGCGCCGTCTTCCTCGCCGTCACGCTCTCCAGGGTGGATCTCCCCCGCGCGGCCGAGGCGATCGGGCGCGCGGCTCCCGCCGGTCTGGTCGCGGCCCTGCTGATCGTGCTCGCGGATCTCTCTCTCCGGGCGTTGCGCTGGCATGTCCTGCTGCTCAACGTCGAGGGCGCGGCCGTGCGGCCACCCTACCGCCTCGCCTTCGGGTACCTGACGCTCGGGTTCGCGGCCAACTTCGTCCTGCCGGCCCGTCTGGGTGACGTGGCGCGGGCGGTGCTGGCCGCGGGGACGTTCAAGGCCCCGCGGCTCGCGATCTTCGGCACGATCATGATCGAGCGCGTCAGCGACGGGTTGACCATGCTCGGCCTGGCGATCCTGTCCAGTCTTGTCGTCGCCAGCGCGTCCGAGCTGCAGGCCCTGACCGGCTACGCTGTCCTCTTCGCCATCGCGGGCGTCGTGGTGGCCGTCATCGGCTGGATCGCCATCTCGAGATC
Organism: Candidatus Limnocylindrales bacterium; assembly: GCA_038915815.1. Classification (GTDB taxonomy): domain Bacteria; phylum Chloroflexota; class Limnocylindria; order Limnocylindrales; family CSP1-4; genus SPCO01. Next base: position 23,631 of record JBCLCL010000028.1, on the reverse strand, counting down.
GGCGCTGGCGTCCACCCGGATCGCGACAGTCGTCGCCGGGATCGTCCGACGGGTATCCGCCGGCGCCGGCGCGCTCCGCCACGTCCGCTCCGCGACCTCATTCCTGGGACTGACCGCGGTGCTGACCACCACCGCGATCCTGGTCGCCTGGACGGTGTTGCAGGCGGTCGGCGTGCAGCTGAGCCCGATCCAGACGGTCCTCTTCCTCAGCGGGATCGCCCTCTCGCTGGCCATCCCGGCGGCGCCCGGCGCGCTCGGCACCTACGAGTTCGTGGGCGTGGCGATCATCACCGGGCTCGGCTACACGCCGGAGCAGGGTCTGGCCACCATCCTCCTGATGCGCATCGTCACCACGTTCCCACCCGCCCTGATCGGGCTGGTGTCGATCTGGGCGCTCCACGTCCGACCGGAATCCATCGCCGAGTCGGCGGAGTCGCCGATCGGCGAGGTCGAGACGACATGAACCGGCCCGCCGTGTCGCTGGTGATCCCGGCCTGGGACAGCGTGCGGTACCTGAACGACAACGTGCTCCGGGTTCGTGAGTTCTTCACGGAGGCTGGGATCGACGGCGAAATCGTCGTCGCCGACGACGGCAGTACTGACGGCACGGCCGACTCGGTCACGGAGTCGGACCGGATCCGCGTGCTGCGCCTGCCGCATCGGGGCAAGGGCGCCGCGGTCCGGGCCGGGATGGCCGCCACGACCGGTGAGATCTGCGGCTTCACCGACGCCGACCTGCCGTACGGCCTGGACCCGCTGCCGCTCGCCATCTCGTACATCCGCGATCGTCGCTATCACGCGGTGATCGGCGACCGGACGCTGCCGGGCTCCACCTACGCCAGCACCGGGTGGCTGCGCACCGCGGTCTCCGAGTTCGCCAGCTTCTCGTTCCGCACGCTGGTGACCGGCGGGATCTATGACACGCAGTGCGGCTTCAAGGTCTTCCGTGGCGACGTCGGCCGCGAGGTCTTCCGGCTGTCGCGGATCAACGGCTTCGCGATCGACGTCGAGATCATCTACCTGCTGCTCAAGTACCGGCTGGACGTCAAGCGGATCCCCGTCCGGCTCGAACGGAACGCGCCGAGCTCGGTCCGGGTCGTGCGGGATTCGACGAGGGCATTCCGGGACATCGCCACCATCCGCTCGAACTCGGCGACCGGTCGGTATCGGGCGCCATTGCTCGTGGACCTCCTGCAGGACGAGCTTCGGCGCGACATCGACGAGGCCGCGGGACGACGGTCATCAGGGGTCGACGCCAAGCGCTCGAGCTGACCTCGGGCGAATGACTCAGCGGACAGCATCGACGACGATGTCGTCGAACTCGGCCTGATCGCCCGGTGCTCCTCCGGGCTCGAGGTAGCAGGACACATTGACGTAGGCGGTATCAGGATTGAGCTCGACGGGCGCGATCCGTTCCTGCTGCCAGGCGCCCGTCGGGGTCAGGTCCACAGTGGTCGTGTGCCAGGCGACGAACTCACGGTCCGCATTCAGCTCCACGAGGGCAAGGGTTATCTTGACCGTGGCCTGATTGGCTCGACCGGCTCGGACGAACGCCTCGAGCCCGAGTGACGCCTCGCTGGTGATGACGATCGTGGTCGATGTCGTCTGCTTCGTGGAGGTCGTATCGGTGATGTGGCCGAGCACGAGATGGGCGCCGTCAGATCGGGCACCGCCGGGGAGAAGGGCAGTATTGGGCGAGGTCAACCACCCGAAGATCGGAGCTCCGAACTCACGAAATGGGGTGGCCCCGACCTCCTCGAAGTCGGAGTTCGGGATCAAGCCGGCCGCCGAGGACTCGCCCGCGCGGTAGGCGATGTAGTCGCCGCCGTCTCGGATGATCTGGCACGACCCACAACTCTTGTCTGTCCCTAGCACGACCGCACCCGCGGGCGGAACCTCGTCGCTCCTCAGCCGCACGAACGCCGACTGGTCCATGCCCACAAGGGCGCCATACCAGTAGGCCTCGATGTACCCGGGCAGGTCGCCACGGTCGCGCAGGTAGATGGGTGACGAACCTGTCGCCACGGCGGCGTCAAAGACAGCGGGAAAGGCCGCGTCGAACGCGCCACCCCGGTCGGGCCCGTAGCGCCAGAACTGCACCTGGAAGAGCACCCCTTGGACGATGGTCAAGGCCACCAGCCCGAGCAATGTGAGCCGGTGCTCCGCGGACCCATCGGCGAGGCGCTGGACACCAAGGCCGGCCAGCAGGACCAGGAAGATCGGGAAGGCAATAAGTCGCAGCGTATGGAAGTCGTCGACGGTCAGGGACGCGGGTACCAATGAGGCGAGCAGACCGTAGATGACGTACCGAGTCCAAGGGTCTCGCCAGCCTCCGTGCAGGATTCGGTGGAGACCAACGATGGCCAGGATCAGCGTCGCTGCGAGGACGCTTCCCATCACGGGAACGTGATGGCGGATGTTCGAATCGCCGATCAGAAGCAGTCGGCGCAGGTCGAGGTTGGCGAGAGCGTGATTGAGGAATTGCGCGCTGATGTCGATGACCGACATGCCGGGCTTGATATACCCAAGGAGGTCGGCGCGAGCGCCGAGAACGCCAGCGTTCGCGAGGTTGAACGCGAGTGCCGGGAGGAGCGCAAGACCGAACACCATCCAGGTCGCGGCGATCGAACGCGCTCGAGACCTCGACGCAAACACGATCAGGCCGAACGCGAGAAGGGGTCCCAGTAATCGTCCGATCGTGTAGGTGTACGTCAGCAGGCCGAGCAATCCTGCCAGCGCTCCGATCTCCCACGGCGACCACCTTGGCTTGGCATGCATTCGCCCGATCATCAGCAACACCATCACGAGGATCAGCGGAAACAGCGCGACCTCAAACACGAGGTGGCTGACCTGGAACAGCCACGGTGTCAGCAACGCGCTGACGGCGACGAGCCAGGCCGCCCAACGATTGCCCGTTGCTCGACCGGCCACAACGCCGAGCAGGACCGCCGCGGCGAACCCGACGGCCGCGCTCAGCAGGCGAGCCGCAAGGATGCTCGGCCCGAAGACCTTGAACACGATTGCCAGCAGGTACACGTAGACCGGATTGACGGCCACCGACGCGTCCCAGGTCTGGAAGAAGAGCGGCCACGCGACGTCGTGTTCGTCCCGCCCATCGAAAGAGATCGAGTACGCGTTGTACGAGATCGATGCCTCGTCCAGGTAGAAGCCCGGCGGGTTCCTGTCCACGGCCATCGCGTAGAGCCCGAACGCCCCGAGCAGCAGAGGAAGCCACGGGAGCGCCCGGCGCCAGGGCGCGGGCGCGGTCGTGGCACGATCCGGGACCGAAGCGGCCAGGTCACCGGCGACTCCGCCCGGATCCGCGATCTCGGTCTGGTCGGGCACCTCGATCGATGGGTCTCGTTCGGTCACCGGTCAGCCCACCGGGACGTTCAGGAGGATCGAGATGAGCAGCAAACCGAGGCCGAGGATCGACGCCGCCAGCCAGCTCGTGTGGAACCAACGCCGCCGCCCCAGTAGGCCGAGGACCACGAAGATCGGGAACATGGCCAGCATGTAGCGGGACGCTGACGCCAGGGGCGTAGCGGGGCCACCGGCGGTGATCAGGAACAGCTGTGGCGCGACGTACAGCGAGTACGTGGCCGGCAGCTTTCGCAGACCGACCGCGAACAGCGCGATGAATGCCGCGATCATGACCAGATGGAAGCCCGTCAGGGCCTGGATATTGGCGAAGCCGGCGTTCGTTGGATCTAGCATCCACCGCCATGCGTACCCGAGGACGTCCCACGGGGCGGCCATCGAGTACCCCCAATGCTGCGCCACAGCGTTGGACGGTGAGACGCCCGCGGTGACGGTGCTGTACCCCACGAACGCCATGAATCCCACGAGCGGCGCGCAGGCTGCGGCAATGGCCAGTCCCAACGCCTGTCGTTGCCCTCGGGCATAGCCGTTGGCGCGCAGCACGAGGAGTGCTTCCCAGGCCAGCGGAATGGCCAGGAGCACCCCCTGTGGACGGGTCAGGCCGGCCAGCAGCGCAGCCGTCACGGCATAGCCAAGGCGCCCGGTTCGGGCGCAGAAGATGGCTGCGAGGGCAAGCGCCAGGAAGATCGACTCGGTGAATGGCGCGAAGAAGAAGAACGCGGTGGGAAACACCGAGATATAGAGAATCGAGCGGTTGGCCGTGCGCCGATCGAAGTCGGCGCGGACCATCGCGTGCAGGATGGTCATCCCCGCGATGTAGCCAAGCGCGGTAACCACGAGCGCGGCGAGGACCAGATTCCCACCAAGCAACGGCCCGATGATCCCGATCGCCATCGGGTAGAGCGGAAAGAACGCGGTGCCAGGTTGGCCGGGTTCGTAGCCGAACGTCGCGATACGAAGGTACCAGCAAGCATCCCAGCGCTGCCAAACACCGAGCAGCCGCCCCTCGATTCCATCTGAATAGAGCGCCGGCATCGAGGTCCAATCGACGACGCCGTTGTGGAAGCACGGCGGGGGCAGCTCGAACAGGAACGACGCCGCCAACGCGTAGACCGACAGGCTGACCCTCAGGAGGAGGAAGAGGAACAGCGCTTCGCCGAGCGAGAGCGGCAGGCGCGATGCCAGATCCCGGACGCCGAGCCGGTTCATCACTCGAGCGGGTCGTCGCACACGAGGACGATGATAGGCCCATGACCGCGCGCACGATCCTCCACGTGGACCTCGACGCCTTCTTCGCGGCGGTGGAGCAGCGCGACCGGCCGGAGCTGCGTGGGCGGCCGGTCATCGTCGGTGGTGGAGGCGGCGAGGATGCACGCGGCGTCGTCTCGGCGGCGAGCTACGAGGCGCGAGTCTTCGGAGTCCACTCCGCGATGTCGCTGCGCGAGGCGTACCGGCGCTGCCCGGACGGCGTCTTCCTGCCGGTCGACGGCCGGCGCTACCAGGCCGCCAGCCGGGACGTGATGACCGTCCTGCGCCGCTACACGCCCGCGGTCGAACCGATCTCGATCGACGAGGCGTTCCTCGACGTGACCGGGTCGGCCGCCCTGTTCGGCGACGGGGCCTCGATCGCCAGCCAGATCAAGGCGGCCGTGCGGGCCGAGGTCGGCCTCACGGCCTCGGTCGGCGTCGCGAGCACGAAGCTGGTGGCCAAGATCGCCTCCGACCTGCGCAAGCCTGACGGGCTCGTCGTCGTCCCCGTGGGCGAGGAGACCGCCTTCCTCGCCCCGCTGCCGATCGGGCGGCTGTGGGGCGTCGGCGAGAAGACGGCAGCGGCGCTGGCCGAGTACGCGGTGCGGACCATCGGCGACCTCGCCGCCCTGCCGCCGGACCTGATCGAACGACGATTCGGCAAGCACGGCGCGTCGCTCGTCGAGCGGGCGCGAGGAATCGACCCGGATCCGGTCCACGACGGCGACCCGGCGAAGTCGGTCGGCCACGAGCACACCTTCGACGTGGACACCAGCGACCCGGAGGTCATCGAACGCACGCTCCTGGCGATGGCCGAGGGCGTCTCCGGCCGGCTCCGGTCCGCCGGCGTCCGGGCCGGGACGATCGCCGTGAAGATCCGCGATTCGGGCTTCCGGACGATCACCCGCCAGCGGACGCTGGCCGAGGCGACGGACCTGACCGAACCGATCTTCCAGACGGCCCTGGAACTCGCCCGGCCGGAGATCCGCGGCGTCCGCGTTCGGCTGCTCGGGGTGACCGCGTCCAATCTCGGGGAGCGCGAACAACTCGCCCTCTTCGAACCGACCTCGCCACGGCGTCGCAGGGCGGTCGAAGCCGCCGATCTCCTTCGCCACCGCTACGGCGAGCGAGCGGTGACGCGCGCCCGGCTGCTGGGGGCCGGCCTGCCGGCACCGTTCGAGCGCGATCCGCGCAACCCGCTCGACCGGCGGGCGCGTGGCGCACCGGCGGGTCCGCCCGGGCCGATGGCGCCCGACGATCGGCCTCCGATGAGTGACAGCCAAGCTGACACGGAGGTCGACCAGATTCCGCCCGATGACGCTTGACATCGAACACCTGTTCGGTCTAGGCTGCGTCATAACCGAACAGACGTTCTGTCGGACGCATGCCCCGGACGACACGACCCGCTGCTCTGGAAGGCCCCCGGAAAGGAGCCATCAACATGGCATTCATCCGTGTCGAACCCGTCGAGGTCCAGGTCCGCACGAACTGGTTCAGCGGTCGCCCGCGCGAGATCACCTGGGGTGACGAGCGACTGCCGATCACCCACCTCGCGGTCGTCCGAGAGGAAGCGGCTGCCTACCCGGTCATCACCGGGCCGCGCACGTTGTTCGAGGTGGACACGCCTCGGGCCCGTCTGTCGTTGATCTTCCAGCACCGTTCCCGGCGCTGGACGGTGAACGGCCTGGACGACGAGGTCCGGCGAGCGGCCTGATCGATCGGCCTTCCCCGTCCGGCAGCGGGCGCCCTCCCACCGGCTGCCGGACCACACGTCGGTCGCGGGGCGGGCGCGCCGGTACCGCGCCCGCCCCGCATGGGGGAAGGAGGTTGGGGAATGAGGGCGGCTATGTGGGAGTGCACGGACGCACCGTCTCGTCTTTCGGATGCGCGCGGGGCATTGCGTCGAGCGACCGTGCCAGTGATGCTGGAAGCAAGGCCAAAGCCGACCAACTTGACGAGGGGGCCAACGCAACGACGATGGCCGTCGTTCAGAGAACGAGGATTGCCATCACGTGCCGACCCTGCTCCGCAAAGACGGCTTCATCTTCGAGATGGTCATGTTTGATTGTCGAGAGCGCCGACACGTCCATGTGAAGGGCAACGCGAAGGGTGGAGCCAAGTTCTGGCTGGAGCCCTTCGAACAGGCTTCTGCCAGCCGGTACAATGACCACGAGTTGAGCACAATCCGAAAGATCATTCGAGACAACCTGGCAACACTCATTCAGAGATGGGACGAGGAATGCGCGAGAGCCGCAGCACTGAGGACAGGGTGATGATCCAGCCCGCAATCGTCCGCGACGTGCGCGTTGATAACACGCTGATCACGTTCGTCTTGACTGATGGTCGTGAAGTCTCGGCGCCTACGTCCTGGTCGTATCGGCTGTCCGACGCCAGCCAGAGCGAGCGAGACCACTTCGAGATCGAGCCGGACGGACTGGTCGTCGAATGGCCCGACATTGACGAGCACGTCGGAGTCTGGACCCTCCTCGGCGTGCCCGAGGAAGAGGCCATGGTTGCGGCCGGTCTTCCGGTCCTGGAGACCACGGCCAGCTGAGTTACCGGCTCCACTCGCAGATCGAGACCGTCCGCAAGGACGGTCTCAACGTTTCTGATGAGGGCCTACGCGACTGCCCCGTCCTCGGCGGAGGCGCGTCCGCTCGAAGAGCCCGTCCTTGGTGGGCGCCCGTCGAGTTGGATCGAACCCTCGTACCCGGCGGGGCAGGGCGATCGGTAGATCCGGGCGTCTTTGGGCGGGCCACCGTTGCTCGAAGCCTGCCGCGCGACTGCGTCGTGTATGACACGACAGGCCTATTCCCCAACTTCCTTCCCCCATGCGGCCCGCCCCGCGCCGGCTTCTCATCAATCGGAACCGCGGCCCGGCCGCGTGGCCGCGACCGTACAATCCGACGGTGCCCTCGTCCAGCCAGGTTCGTTTCCGCGATCTGACCCTCGACGGGTTCGTGGCGGCGCTCGCGTCGGCTGCGCCGGTGCCAGGTGGCGGCAGTGCGTCGGCGATCGCAGCCAGCCTCGGAGCGGGGCTCGTGGCCATGGTCGCCTCCCTGTCGATGGACCGGCCAAGGTATGCGGAGCACGCCGACCTCCTGGCCTGGGCCGCGGCGTTCGGGCAGGACCTGGCGGACCGCTTCCTGACCCTCGCCGACGACGACGCCGCGGCGTTCGCGGTCTATGCGTCAGCGATGAAGCTGCCGCGCGAGACGGACGAGCAGCGTGCGACTCGCCAGGCCGCGCTGCAAACCGCCGCCCGGCGCGCTGCCCAGGTGCCGCTCCAGGCGGTGGAGGCATGTGTCGAGCTCGTCGGGCTGACGGAAGCCCTGGCGGGGCGCAGCAATGTCAACGCCTCGAGCGACCTCAACGTGGCCGCGCTCCTGGCCGAAGCCGCCGCGCGCGGCGCTGCCGCGAATGTCATGGTCAACCTGCCGTCGGTGGGCGACCCGGAATTCGAGGGGGAGATGAGCGTTCGGGTGGACACCCTCCTGCACGAGGTGGAGCGCCTGGCCGAGTCCACCCGCGAGGCCGCCGGCAGTGGCGAGGCGCGCGAGCCGATCCCAGCGCCGGCACGAGCCTGACCGGATGACCGTCACGGGCGCCCGGCTGCTCGAAGGCGGCGCCATCGCAGCGGAGATCCGTACTGCGGTCGCCGAGGACGTCGCGAGCTTCACCGCCGGCCAGGGTCGTCCACCTGGCCTCCGTGTCGTCATCGTCGGGAAGGACGCGCCCTCCACCGTCTACCTCGAGCACATCCTGCGCGGCTGCGCCAAGGTCGGGATCGACGCCGGTTTCGTCGAGCTCGAAGGCGAGGCGACGGAGGCCAAGGTGACCGCCACCGTGCGTGGCCTCAACGACGACCCGGGCGTCGATGGGGTCATCGTCCAGATGCCGCTTCCCGTGACGATCCGCCTTCGGGCGATCATCGACGCGATCGACCCGGCCAAGGACATCGACGGCATCCATCCGCTCAATGCCGGGCTCCTGCGCCTGGGATACGACGGCTTCCTGCCCGCCACGGCCCATGCCGCGGTCGAGATCCTGCGCCGGTCCGGGATCGAGATCGCCGGCCGGGATGCCGTCGTCATCGGACGGTCCGCCGTGGTCGGCATGCCGACCGCCTTCCTGCTGGTCAGGGAAGACGCCACGGTGACGGTCTGCCACCGGCGGACCCGTGACCTGGCCGGTCACGTCCGGCGGGCCGACATCCTCGTCGTGGCCGCTGGCAGGCCCGGCCTGGTGACCGGGGCGATGCTCAAACCCGGCGCGGTCGTCGTGGACGTCGGGATCAACATGGTCGAGGGGCACATCGTCGGCGACGTGGACTTCGCGTCGGCCCGCGAGGTCGCCTCGGCGATCACCCCGGTCCCGGGCGGCGTGGGACCGCTCACCAACGCCCTGTTGTTGACCCATCTGATCCGGGCTGCCGAGCGTCAGGCTGCCGGACGCCAGGTCGCACCGCTCGAGCCGGCCATCACCCGAGGAGACCGATGAGCTTCCCGTCCGATCTCGAGATCGCCCGCGCAGTCAAGCCCCGCCCGATCGTGGATGTCGCGCGCGAGCTGGGTATCGCCGACGGCGAACTGGAGCTCTACGGGCCGACCAAGGCCAAAGTCACCCTCGACGCGATCCGACGGCTGGAGGCCGAGCGGCCGCGCGGGAAGTACGTCCTGGTCACGGCGATCACGCCGACGCCCCTCGGCGAGGGCAAGTCGACCACCGCCGTCGGTCTCGCCCAGGGCCTCAACCGGATCGGCAGGAAGGCGGCCGTCACCATCCGTCAGCCCTCGCTGGGCCCCGTCTTCGGGATCAAGGGCGGCGCAGCAGGCGGCGGCTACAGCCAGATCATCCCGATGGAGGATTTCAACCTCCACCTGACCGGTGACGTCCATGCCATCGGGGCGGCGCACAACCTGGCCGGCGCCTTTCTCGACAACAGCCTCCACCACAAGAATCCGCTGGGCATCGATCCACGCGGGATCCTCTGGCCGCGAGTCGTGGACATCAGCGATCGGGCGCTCCGTCACGTCGTGATCGGTCTGGGCGGGCGCGAGGACGGCGTCACCAGGGAGACCGAGTTCGTGATCACCGTCGGCTCGGAGGTGATGGCGGTCCTCGCCCTCGCCACCGATCTGCATGACCTGCGGGCACGACTCGGGCGGATCGTGCTGGCGACGACCACGGACGGGAAGCCGGTGACTGCGGAAGACGTCGGCGTGGCCGGCGCGATGACCGTGCTGCTGCGCGACGCGCTGAAGCCGAACCTGCTCCAGACGCTCGAAGGCGGGCCGGCGTTCGTCCATGCCGGGCCGTTCGCCAATATCGCCCACGGCAACAACTCGATCATCGCGGACCGGCTGGCGCTGGCCACCAACGAGATCGTCTGCACTGAAGCCGGGTTTGGTGCCGACATGGGCGCCGAGAAGTTCTTCGACATCAAGTGCCGGGCATCGGGGCTCGTCCCGGATGCGGCCGTGGTGGTCGCCACGGTCCGGGCGCTCAAGATGCACGGGGGAGTCGGGGAGATCGTCGCCGGCAAGCCGCTCGATCCGGCGCTGCTCGAGGAGAACGTCGAGGCCGTCCGGCGGGGCGCCGCGAACCTGGCCAAGCAGATCGAGAACGTCACGATGTTCGGCGTCTCCACGGTCGTGGCCATCAACTCCTTTCCGACCGACACGCCCGCGGAAGTGGCCGCCATCCGCGACGTCGCCCTGGCTGCGGGCGCGCGGGACGCGGTCGTGGCCACTCACTTCACCGACGGCGGGGCAGGGGCCGCCGCGCTCGCCGAGGCGGTCTGGGCCGCGACCGAGGACCGCTCGGCCACCTTCAAGCTGCTCTACCCGGACGAGATGCCGCTGGCCGACAAGATCGAGACGATCGCCACGAGGGTCTACGGCGCCGACGGAGTCGAATTCCTGCCGGCAGCCGCCAAGTCGCTCAGGCAGTTCGAGGACCTGGGTTACGGCCACCTGCCGATCTGCATGGCCAAGACCCAGTACTCGCTCAGCCACGATGCCGCGCTGAAGGGCCGCCCGACCGGGTTCACCGTCCCGATCCGCGAGGTGCGCCTGTCCGCCGGCGCGGGGTTCATCACCCCGATCTGCGGCGAGATGCGGACGATGCCCGGGCTGCCCTCACGACCGGGCGGGGAGAAGATCGACATCGACGCCGACGGGAACGTCGTCGGGTTGTTCTGACAACGGCCCAGCGCCCATGTGGCCCCTGGATCTGCGATTGGGTGTTGCCGCGCCCCGGGTAAGATCGGCCGATGCAGCGAAGGGTGGGCGACGAGGTCGAGGTCCCGGGCGACTACCAGCACCGGGCGCTCCATGAAGGACGGGCGACGCAACGGTTCTGGCACCGGGGCAAGCTGGACGCAGTAGAAAAGATGCTCGGGCCGCGGACCGGCGACGTGATCGTCGACGTCGGGTGCGGCTCGGGGGTGCTGGCCGGGCGCCTGGCTGAACACGCTGGGACGCGGGTGGTCGGCGTCGACGCCAACGCCGCCGCCCTGGCTTTCGCGCGCCAGCAATACGCGCGTGCGAACCTGGAGTTCCACGAGGGCATCGCCGACGAGCTGGAGCTGACCACCTTCGGCCCCAACAAGATCGCCTTCATCGAGGTCATCGAACACATCTACCCTGAGCAGGCCCGCGCCACGCTGAGGCGGTTTCATCGGGCTTTGCCATCGGGCGGGCGGCTGGTGGTGTCCACGCCCAATGCGCGCAGCCTGTGGCCCGCCATCGAGTGGACCCTGGACCACCTGGCCCTGGTCCCGCACATGGCTCACGACCAACACGTGGCCAGCTACACGCCGGCATCGCTGGCGGCCCTTGGGGAAGAGGTCGGCTTTCGCCGGCGTGAGGTGCGCACGGTGCACCTCCTGGCGCCCTGGCTGGCACCGCTCAACTGGGGCCTGGCCGAGCGGATGCACGCGCTCGAGCAGCGGCGGCCGCTGCCCTTCGGCGCGCTGGCTCTGGTCAGCTTCGATCGACCATGACGGTCAATATGGTCGTCCCCCGATCTCGTCGAGGCACTTGAGCATTTCGTCGGGGCGGCGAAGCGCTCGTGGCGGAGGTCAGCCGAGGACGCTCGTGGCGAGCGAGAAGCAGACCGCGATGGCGACGGCGATAACGACACCAATGATGCCGGCACCCCAGGCGAAGACGTCGATCGGACCGAGGATCTCCTCGTGGGGCGCGTGGTCCGTTACGTCGTGGTGATCGCCGCCGGCTGCGGCCGGGTGGCCGGGTGCGTCCGTTGCGTGTGGGTCGCTCATGGTGGCTGCGTGACCTCCGGCCGCATTCTGGCAGACGGTTCGGCGCTGCGTTGAGCCGTAGACTTCGCGAGTGCCACCGTCTGCCGACGACGATCCCGGGCTGATCGCCAGCCTCCGCGGTCTGGGTCGAGACGGCCGGCGGCTCTTCGCGACGCGGATCCTGAGGATGTTCGGCTACGGGTTCCTGGCCGTGGTCCTCGTCCTCTATCTCGATGCGCTCGGTCTGGACCCGCTGACGATCGGCCTCGTCCTGACCCTGACCCTCGTCGGCGACACGCTGATCTCACTGTGGCTGACGACGAACGCGGACCGCCTGGGGCGGCGCCGGGTGCTGGTCGCCGGCTCCATCCTCATGGTGATCGCCGGCGTCGTCTTTGCGCTCACCAGCTTCCCGCCGCTGCTGATCCTGGCAGCCACGATCGGGGTCATCTCACCAACGGGCAACGAGGTCGGGCCGTTCCTGGCCGTCGAGCAGGCCGCGCTGGCCCAGACGGTTCCCGACGCCCGCCGGACCTCGACGTTCGCCTGGTACAACCTGGTCGGGTATGTCGCCACCGCCATCGGGGCGCTGGCGGCCGGCCTCCTCAGTCAGTCGCAGCTCGATGCCGGGACCGCCCCGGTCGATGCCTACCGAACCGTCGTCGTCGGCTATGCGGTCATCGGGATCGCGATGGCCGGGGGCTTCCTGGCTCTCGGCGGGTCGATCGAAGCACCGCCGCGGGAGCGGCTCGAGGAGGGGATGCGGCGTCGTTTCGGACTCGGTCGCTCGAAGGGCGTGGTCGCCCGACTCTCGCTTCTCTTCTCGATCGATGCCTTCGCCGGCGGGTTCATCCCGATCAGCCTGATGGCCTACTGGTTCCACCTGCGCTTCGGGGTCGAGCCGGCGGTCCTCGGAGCCATTTTCTTCGGCGCGAACCTGCTCGCCGCGGTCTCGTCGCTGTCGGCCGCCCGGATCGCCGCCCGGATCGGCCTGGTCAACACGATGGTCTTCACCCACCTCCCCTCGAACGTGCTGCTCATCCTGGTCCCGCTCATGCCCAACCTGCCGCTGGCTGTCGCGGTCCTGCTGCTCCGGTTCAGCCTCAGCCAGATGGACGTGCCGACCCGACAGTCGTACGTCATGTCGGTGGTCGATCCCGACGAGCGCTCGGCCGCGGCCGGAGTCACCGGGATCGCCCGGACGACCGGCGCGGCGATCTCGCCATCGCTGTCGGCGGTCCTGATCTCGAACCCCGGCCTGGCGGCGATCCCGTTCTTCCTCGCCGGCGGCCTCAAGATCGCCTACGACCTGCTGCTCTTCCGTGGGTTCCGGGCGCATCGCCCTCTCGAGGAGGGGATCGAACGCGCGGCCGTCAAGCCCCCGGAGCGGCCCGGCGCGGCTTGACGATGCGCAGCCAGATCCAGGCGATCACGAGGATCAGCAGGACGGCGAGGATCGCGTATTCGAAGCGCTTGAGCCAGGCGCCGACGGACTCCCAGTTGGCGCCGAGTTGCACGCCGGCGAAGACCAGGAGCGCCGTCCACGGCGCCGAGCCAAGGAACGTGAAGAGGGCGAATCTGCCGAGAGGCATGCGGGCGATCCCGGCCGCGAACGAGACGAGGGAGCGAATCACCGGGATCATCCGGCCGACGAAGCTGGCCGCCTCACCGTGGCGGGCGAAGAAGTCGTCCGCCTTGTCCAGGTCGGCCGCCATGATCCCGAGGTAGCGGCCCCACCGCTCGAGGATGGGTCGCCCGCCCCAGGCTCCGATGCCGTAGGCGATGAGCGCCCCGGCCGTCGCCCCGAGCGTGCCGGCCAGCACGGTCAGCCAGAAGCTCCATGGCTGCCCGGTGATCGGCTCCACGGCCGTGCCCTCGCCGACCAGGAATCCGGCGAACGGGAGCACCAGCTCGGAGGGGATCGGGATGATCACGCTCTCGATCGCCACCCAGAGGGCCACGCCGAGGTAGCCGACCGCCTCGTAGATCTGGGTGACGAGGTCGCGGACGGGCCCGTTCAGGAAGTCGAACACGGCCGGGAGCATAGCCGACTATCGACTATCCTCGGCACCGTGACCAGCGAGGAGGTGCCAGGGATCGACCGGGAGCGAAGCGGCGGCCGGTCGCGTGACGCGATCGTCCTGACCGGGGCGGACCTGACCATCGGCGGCGTCGAGGCCGTGGCGCGCGGCGGGGCCGGCGCGACCCTCGACCCCGACGCACGGGCCCGGATGCAGGAGGCGCGCGATGTCATCGAGGCGCTGGTCGCGGGCGGCGCCGTCGTCTACGGGGTGACCACCGGCTTCGGCGACCTCGCCTCGGTCTCGATCGCGCCGGCGGATGCCGCCCGACTCCAGGAGAACCTGCTGATGAGCCACGCGGCCGGGGTCGGGCCAGCCTTCCCGCGCGAGGTCGTTCGGGCGATGCTCCTGCTCCGCGCGAACACGCTGGCCCTCGGCCACAGCGGCTGTCGACCCCTGCTCGTGGACCGCCTGCTCGACTTCCTGCGCCTCGGGATCCATCCGGTCGTGCCGGAGCAGGGGAGCCTGGGCGCGTCGGGCGACCTGGCCCCGCTGGCCCACCTTGCCCTGCCGCTCATCGGTCGGGGGCAGGCCGAATCCAACGGCACCGTGGTGCCCGGGCTGATCGCCCTGCGTGAGGCGGGCCTGGAGCCGCTCGTCCTGGAGGCCAAGGAGGGCCTGGCGCTGCTCAACGGGACGCAGATGATGACCGCGATCGGCGCCCTGCTGCTGGCCGACGCCGATCGGCTCGTGCGCACGGCCAGCGTCGCGGCGGCGATGAGTGTCGAGGCGTTGCTCGGAACGGATGTCGCGTTCGCAGCGGCGTACCAGCTCGCCCGTCCGCACCCGGGCCAGGTCGCGGTTGCGGGCGAGCTCCGGCACCTCCTCCGTGACAGCACGCTCCAGCAGAGCCATCACGGGCATGCGCACAAGGTCCAGGACCCGTACTCGCTGCGCTGCGTCCCGCAGGTCCACGGGGCGGTGCGCGACACGCTGGACTATCTGCGCCGGGTCCTCGACGTCGAACTCAACTCGGCGACCGACAACCCTCTCGTCTTCCCCGGCGGCGGGGTGGCCGATCTTGACACGATCGCGACCGGCGGCGGACGGGTGATCAGCGGCGGCAACTTCCACGGCGAGCCGATCGCGTTCGCGCTCGACTTCGCCAAGATCGCGCTGGCGGAGCTGGGCTCGATCAGCGAGCGGCGGACCGCCCTGCTGGTCGATCCACGGCTCAACGGCGGTCTGCCGGCGTTCCTGACCGGCTCGTCGGGCCTCGACTCCGGGATGATGATCTACCAGTACACCGCGGCGGCGCTCGTGTCGGAGAACAAGGTGCTGGCGCACCCCGCGTCGGTCGATTCGATCCCGACCAGCGCGAACCAGGAGGACCACGTCTCGATGGGCTCCATCTCGGCGCGACACGCCCGGATGGTCCTCGGCCACGTCGAGCGGATCCTGGCGATCGAACTGCTCGTGGCGGCGCAGGCCCTCGAGCTGCGCTTGGCCGGCTCTGCCGGTGCCGCCGCGGGTGCCGGCGTGGTCGAGGCGCTCGCCCGGATCCGGGCGCGGGTGCGACACCTCGACGGCGACCGTGAGCCCGGGCCGGACCTCGCGGCGGTGACCGCCATCGTCCATGACGGGGGGCTCGCCGACCTCGCCGGTTGACGACGAGGACTGCGCCGCCGCATGACGCCGCCGCCCGCAAGTCGCATCATGACGGGCATGATCGAGACGGCCGATGTCATCGTCGTGGGCGCCGGCGTCCAGGGCGCCAGCCTCGCCTTCCACCTGACCCGGCGTGGGGCACGGGTCCTGGTCCTGGAGGCCCAGAGCGTGGCTGCCGGCGCGACCGGGCGCTCGTCCGGTTTCGTGCGGATGCACTACGACCTCGAGAGCGATGCCCGTCTTGCCTGGGCCTCCTTCCCGTACTTCCAGTCGTGGCAGGAGCGGGTGGGTACCGGCGACTGCGGGTTCGTGCGCACCGGCTTCCTGCAGCTGATGCCGGAGGCGCTGGCCGACCAGGTCCGCGCCAACGTCGCGATGCAGCAGCGAGTCGGCATCGTCACCGGGATCGTGGATCGTGCGGAGATCGCGCGACTCGTCCCCGGCGCCGTGACCGACGATATCGGGATCGCGGCCTACGAGCCGGAGTCGGGCTACGCGGACCCGTCCGGCACGGCGGCCGGGTTCCTCGACGCGGCACGGGCCCACGGTGCCCGCTTCGTGCCGGGCTGCCGGGTCAGTGCGCTGAGCTTGGCCGGGGATGCCGTCGCCGGCGTGGAGTCGGACCGTGGAGGCTTCAGCGCCCCGAATGTCGTCGTCGTGGCCGGTGCCTGGAGCGCCGGGCTCGCCCGGACCGCCGGGGTCGAGATCCCGGTCGAGCCGTGGCGCCACGACACCGGCTTCTTCGGACTGCCGACCGGGCGAGGATCCGACTTCCCGATCGTCATCGACGAGCCGAACCAGGTCTACTTCCGTCCGGAGGGCCACGACCTGATGCTCGTCGGACTCGAGGCCGGCAACGAGATCGGCGGGTCGCCGGACCGTCCGATGCCCGGGCCGCGTCCGGCCATCGTCGAGGAGATGGTCAAGCGGCTGTGCGCCCGGATCCCGTGGATGAACGAGGGCACCTTCCGGACCGCCCATGGCGGCCAGGATGGGATCACGGTCGACCAGCGCCCGATCCTGGGTCGCGCCGGACCCGACGGCCTCTACCTCGCCTGCGGCTTCTCGGGGACCGGATTCAAGACCGCCCCGGCGGTCGGCGCCTGCATGTCCGAGCTGATCCTCGACGGCCAGGCCACGACCGTGGACATCTCGGGCTACTCCCTCGAGCGGTTCGCCGCGGGACGGCTCCTCGTCGGCGACCACCCATACGGCCAACTCTGGCGCTGACGGGGTCGGACCGGCCGCTCGAGCGGCCCCGCCCGATCGGGCCGGTCTACGGCCCGGCCCGGTCGGGCCGTAGACTTCGAGCGATGGGTACGATCCGGGTCGTTGACGTCACCGATGTCGCCACGTTCGGACGCATCCCGCCGTGCGCGGACCCAGGCTTCGATCACCGCTCATGCGACTACTGGGAGGATCCCGAGCGCGGTTCGAAGGCGGCGCGTCTCGCCTGGCTCACGCCATCGGCTGGGGCTCTGACGGGATCCGAGGCGCCCCGACGGCGCCCCGCCAACCCGTTCCTCGCCGACCTCGAGACGACCCGACCCGCGTCGAACCCCTTCGCGACCGCTCGCCCCGCCAACCCGTTCCTGACACCGGGTGAGGACGACGACATCCCCGTCGCGAACCCGTTCGCGCCAATGCCCATCGTTCGACCGACGGTCGGCGCCGAGGCGCCCCGGAAGCTGCAACTCCTGGGCCGCGGCCTCGGCGTCGCGGGGAGCTTCGCCAAGGTCCTGCTCGAGGACGACGTGGCAAAGGTCTACGCCCAGTTCGGCCCATTGACCGCCTATCCGCGGGCCCAGCGGACGCGCGATCTCTACCCGGCTCTCCCGGATGCACCCCTTCCCGCGGTGATCACCTGCATCGCCTCCACGGCCGAGGCGCGCCACCTCGGGCTCGCCCGGCGACTGATCGAGGTCGTCTGCGAGGACCTGGAGCGCCGCGGCTTCAGCGCGGTCGAGGCCTACCCGGAGATCGGGACGAAGCCCGACGAAACGAGCGCGGCCGGTCCGCCCTTCTGGGAGACCGTCGGGTTCTTCCGCGCCATCGACGACGCCCGCTTCCCGGTCATGCGCCGGGAGTTCGCGTGAGTCTGCCGGGGCCCGGGCTTGGCCTCACGTTGCGGCTGGCGGCCGTGCTGGCCCTGGCCGCCGCGGCCTGCGGCCCGACCCAGCTGACGACCTCGCCGGCCCCTTCGGGCGCGTCGGCCTCACCACCGACGAGCCCCCAGGCCACGGCCACGCTGTCGACCCCGGGTTCTTCGAGCGTCGTCGTGTCCCCGCCGGCATCGCCCGCCGGCGTGACCGTGGATCCCGGCCTGCTGGAGGTTCTTCCCGCGCAGATCGACGGGGTGACCCTCCAGCCAGACCCGACGACGGCCGCCCAGGTCGCCGGCGATCACCTGCTCGCCGGATCCGCCATCGCGATCGCGGTGGCGCTGGCGGTCGGCCCGGGCGCCTCCGCGTCTGACGATCTCGCGGTCGCCAGCGTCATCCGGCTGCGCCCGGACGTCTTCGACGAGGCCTTCTTCCAGGAATGGCGGGACACCTACGACGAGGCGGCCTGCGAGGTCGCCGACGGCGTAGCGTCCGACACGGAGACCGAGATCGGCGGCCGGACAGCCTACGTCGGGACTTGCGTCGGTGGGGCGCAGACCTACCACGTCTACCTGGAGGACCAGGGGTTCATCGTCTCGATCACGGCCAGCGGCGCAAGGCGCTTCGGCGAACTGATCCTCGCCGGGCTCGCGGGGTAGGCTTCGCCTCATGCCCGGAAGCGCTGGCGCCAAGACGTTGCCGGGCGCTCGCCCCGTCCGGGCCCCGCGCGGATCCGTCCTCTCCTGTCGTGGCTGGGAGCAGGAAGCGGCCCTGCGCATGCTCATGAACAACCTGGACCCCGAGGTGGCCGAGGACCCGGACAACCTGGTCGTCTACGGCGGGACCGGGCGGGCAGCTCGCAGCTGGGCCGCGTTCGACGCCATCGTTCGCGAGCTGCGTCGTCTCGAAGGAGACGAGACGCTGCTCATCCAGTCGGGCAAGCCGGTGGGGGTCGTCCGGACGCATCCCTGGGCGCCGCGCGTGCTCATCGCAAACTCCAACCTGGTCGGCAAGTGGGCCACCTGGGAGCACTTCCGCGAGCTGGAACGGGCCGGGCTGATGATGTACGGCCAGATGACCGCGGGCTCGTGGATCTACATCGGGACCCAGGGGATCCTGCAGGGCACCTTCGAGACTTTCGCGGAGGCGGCTCGACAGCACTTCGGCGGGACGCTCCGCGGCCAGGTCGTCCTGACGGCCGGGCTCGGGGGGATGGGCGGCGCCCAGCCGCTGGCGGTCACGATGAACGAGGGCGTCTGCCTCGCGATCGAGGTGGACGAGGCGCGGGCGCGCCGGCGGCTCGAGATCGGCTACGTCGATCGGCTCACCGGCGAGCCCGCGGAGGCCCTGGCCTGGGCGCGCGCGGCCGCGACCCGCGGCGAGGCGGTCTCCATCGCACTGGTCGGCAACGCCGCCGAGATCGAACCGGCCTGGGCGGCCGCCGGCGAGCGGTTCGACCTGGTCACCGACCAGACGTCCGCTCACGATGCGCTCGGGGGCTACGTCCCGGCCGAGATCGCCCTGGCCGATGCGCTGGAGTTGCGCGCGACGATGCCCGACGAGTACCAGCGCCGCGCGCGCCGGTCGATGGCCGACCACGTGCGCGCGATGCTGGCGTTCCAGGCGGCCGGCTCGGTCGTCTTCGACTACGGCAACAACCTGCGGGCCCAGGCCCGCGACGCCGGGGTCCTGGATGCGTTCGCCTACCCGGGCTTCGTGCCGGCCTTCATCCGGCCGCAATTCTGCGAAGGGCGCGGGCCGTTCCGCTGGGCGGCCCTGTCCGGCGACCCGGCCGACATCGCGCGGACGGACCGGGCTGTGCTGGAGCTCTTCCCCGGCGATGCCGGGCTGCAGCGCTGGATCGAGATGGCCCAGGCGCGCGTGCCGTTCCAGGGCCTGCCGGCGCGGATCTGCTGGCTCGGCTACGGCGAGCGGGCGAAGGCCGGGCTGGCGTTCAACGAGCTGGTCCGCAGCGGCGAGGTGAGCGCCCCGATCGTCATCGGTCGGGATCACCTGGACGCCGGTTCCGTCGCCTCGCCGAACCGCGAAACGGAGGCGATGGCCGACGGCTCCGACGCCGTCGCCGACTGGCCGCTGCTGAACGCCCTGGTCAACACCGCGGCCGGCGCGACGTGGGTCTCGATCCACCATGGCGGCGGGGTCGGGATCGGCTACTCGCAGCACGCCGGGATGGTGGTGGTCGCCGACGGGACCCCGCTCGCCGCCCAGAAGCTGGAGCGCGTGCTGACCACCGATCCGGCGATGGGCGTGCTCCGCCACGTCGATGCTGGCTACGCCCGGGCGATCGAGGTCGCCCGCGAGCGCGGTATCCGGGTCCCGATGCTCGAGGAGGGCTGACGGACCGACCCGGGGCCGGCCCGGGGCTGGACGTCGGGCCAGCTTCCGGCGTCCCGAAGCGCGTCCCGAACCGCGTCCAGGCCCGCACCCACGCGCGCGGCGACCCCTCGGCGGGCCGTCGGGCGGGCTAGCATCTCGGAGTGCTGATCGAATCGGTCCCGAACGTCTCCGAGGGTCGTCGGCTCGACGTCGTCGACCGACTCGCGGCCGCGATCGAGAGCGTCCCGGGCGTCTTCCTGCTCGATCGGACGAGCGATGCCAGCCACAACCGGTCCGTCTTCACCCTCGCGGGCGAGGACGGCCCGGTCATGGACGCGCTGGAGCGTCTCGTCGAAACGGCGATCCACGAGATCGACATGAAGACCCACAGCGGTGAGCACCCGCGCATCGGCGCCGTGGACGTCATCCCGTTCGTTCCCCTGGCCGCGACCACGATGGCCGATTGCGTTGAGCTTGCCCGCGTCTTCGGGGAGCGGATCGCGACGCGCTTCGATCTGCCGGTCTACCTCTATGCCAACGCCGCGACCCGTCCGGGCCGGGTCAAGCTGGCCGATGTCCGGCGCGGCCAGTACGAGGGCCTGCGCGACGAGATCGCACAGAACGGGCGCGAACCCGATTTCGGGCCGTCCCGGATTCACCCCTCGGCCGGCGCGGTCGCGGTCGGGGCGCGTCCCTTCCTGATCGCCTACAACATCAATCTCGGCTCCACCGATGTCGAGCTGGCTAGGCGGATCGCCCGACGCATCCGCGAGTCGGGCGGCGGTCTGCCACGAGTCCAGGCGAACGGCTTCTGGATACAGGAGCTTCGCCGCGCGCAGGTCTCGATGAACGTGCTGGACTTCGGGGTGACGCCCCTCTGGCTCGTCTGGGAGACGGTCCGCGACGTGGCCGCCGAGGACGGCGTCGAGCTGGCCGAGTCGGAGCTGATCGGGCTCGCGCCGCTGGCCGCCTTCCTGGCGGTCGCCGACCGAGCCGAGGCGCCCTCGGAGGACACCATCGAACGCCGCCTGGCGGCCGCCGCGGCGTACCTGCGGCTGCGCGACTTCTCACCGATGCAGGCGCTCGAGCTGCGGCTCGAGGCTGCCCGGGGGTCCGGCCGGTGAGTGGCGCGGCGTTCCGGGTCATCGAGGGTGGACGCAGCGATGAGCCGACGCCCGGCCTCCTGATCGTCGGTGCCGCCGAGGTCGTCACGATGGAGGGTGGCGTTCGCGCCGGCGAGCGCCAGGGCGACGTCGCGCGACTCTCCGCCGCCGAGGTCGGCGGCCCCGATGCGCCCGACGCGCCGGTCGTCGCCTGTTGGGAGGGCCGGATCGCGGCCGTCGGGCCTCGGAGCGCGGTCGAACGGGAGCTCGAAGGGAGCGGCTATCCGCTGGGGAGGTTCGCCCGGATCGATGCTGGGGGCGGCACGATCACTCCCGGCCTGATCGATCCGCACACCCATCTGCTCTTCGGCGGATCCCGGGAGGGGGAGCTGATCCTGCGCCAGCGCGGGGCCGCCTACCTCGAGATCCTGGCAGCGGGTGGTGGGATCCTCTCCACGGTCGAGGCGACGCGGGCCGCCTCCGCGGACGAGCTGCTGGCCCACGGCCGGCGCTGGCTGGACGAGATGCTCGGGCACGGCGTGACCACGGTGGAGGCGAAGTCCGGCTACGGGCTCGATCTGGAAACGGAGATCCGGCTCGTCGACGTGGCCCATCGGCTGGGCGTGGAAGGCCCGGTCGACGTCGTGCCGACCTTCCTTGGCGCCCACGCCGTGCCCCCCGAATTCCGCTCGCGACCGGGCGGCACGGAGGCGTATGTCCGGTCGGTGATCGAGGAGCAGCTGCCGGGGATCGCCGCTCATGGCCGGGCAAGGTTCTGCGACGTCTTCTGCGAGGACGGCGTGTTCACGGCCGACCAGTCGCGCCGGATCCTGCAGGCGGCCGCCGGCTACGGGATGGCGTCGCGACTGCATGCCGACGAGCTCTCGCCATCCGGTGGCGCCGAGCTGGCAGCGGAGCTGGGCGCCGCCTCGGCTGACCACCTGGCGGCACCGTCCGAGGCCGGGATCGATGCGCTGGCCGCGGCGGCGGCGGATGGCCGCTGGGTCGTGGCCACGGTCCTGCCGGCCACGACCTGGTTCCTGATGAAGGAGCGCGGTGCTCCGGCGCGGACGTTCATCGAGCGCGGGATCCCGGTCGCCATCGGCACCGATTTCAATCCGGGCACGTCACCGACCGCCAGCCTCCCCCTGGCCATGACGGTCGCCTGCGTGGAGCTGCGGATGACGCCCGACGAGGCCTTGAGTGCCGTGACGATCAACGCGGCGCGGGCGCTCGGGCTGGAGGACGAGGTCGGCTCGCTGGAGATCGGGAAGGCGGCCGACCTGGTCATCTGGCGTGTCCCGACCTCCGCCCAGATCCCGTACTGGCCGGCTGCCGATCTCGTTCGGACCGTCATCAAGCGGGGGCGGGTGGTCCTGGACCGAGGGTGAGTCCGCGGACGGGGGCGCCTGGGCGCCTGGCGGGCAGTCGCGCGACCGGGTTGCTGGCCCCCACGGGCGCCTCGACAATGGCCGAGGCCGACCTTGATGCGCCACCGCATCATTTCAGCTACAGGCGCGCTCGGCGTCGCCCGCCTTCCGACCAATATCGGGATGGCCCGTGCATGGATGTTCTCGATTTGATGCGCCGGGGGATCAACCGCCATCAGGCCAGGTCCCGTCAAGTGGCAGATAAGCGCTGCCTGCTATCAATTCGCTGATGTCAGGCCCACGCACCACCTCGACCCACGCGCAGAGCCAGCTGCTTGGCGAAGGCGTGGCCGAGATCAGGGCCGCGATGAGGTGGTCCCAGCGCGAATTGAGCCGCCGCTCCGGCGTCCCGCAATCGATGATCTCGAGAATCGAACGCTCGAAGCTGAAGGACCTGCCTCTCGCAACCGTGGCTGGGCTGCTCGAGGCGATGGGCGGGCGCCTTCGGGTCGAGGTGGACCCGCCCTTCCTTGGCGATCGTCGCGGTCAGCTCGACCCCGCCCATGCCCGCATGGCGGGCTACCTCGCTCGCCGGCTCGAGGCGGATGGCTGGCAAGTCGCGACCGAGGTCGAGGTGGGTGGGGACCGGTCACGCGGGTGGGTCGACCTCCTGGCGTTCAACCCAGCGACACGCCTGCTCCTCGTCATCGAGGTGAAGACGGAGATCCATGACCTTGGGCAGATCGACCGATCGCTCAGCTGGTATGAGCGAGAGGCCTGGGCTGCGGCGCGGCGGCTCGGCTGGCGGCCCGCGACGGTGACGGGTTGCCTGCTGCTGCTGATGACCCAACAGAACGACGCAGCCGTTCGCTTCAACCGCGAGAGCCTTGGGCGACTCTTCCCGGCTCGAGCGCCGGTCCTATCGACGATCGTTGAAGGCACCGCGTCGATCCTGCCTCGTGGCACGCGTGCTCTCGCGATGGTCGATCCGCGATCAAAGCGACGAGCCTGGATCCGCCCGACGGCCGATGACGGTCGCCGGGCTGCGGCGCCATACCTCGATTACGCCCATTTCATGCGGTCCGTCACGGGTCGCTGATCGTCGAGACGCGGCGTCGCTCGACACGGAGTCACGTG
>JBCLCL010000027.1:0-36117 GCA_038915815.1 Candidatus Limnocylindrales bacterium | reverse complement strand
CCGGCGCCGGATAAGATAAGCGACAGTCGATCGGGCGTCGCTACCGTCGTTCGATGCGGACCGACGCCCAGCGTTCCGGCGATGCCGCCGAGGATCTCGTCGCCGACCGTCTGGCAGCCTCCGGCTGGACGATCCTTGGACGGAATCTGCACGTCGGCCGGCATGAGCTGGACCTCATCGCCGTCGACCCGGGTCCGCCCCGCATGCTCGTGGCGATCGAAGTCCGCTGGCGAGCCGGTCGCGACTTCGGACTGCCGGAGGAGACGGTGGACGCGCGGAAGCGGATGCGCGTCCGGTCGGCGGCCTATGGGTTGCTCGACCGCCGCTCCCTCCCGGACGGATCGCTGCTTCCACACCTGCCGTTGCGTTTCGACCTGGTCGTCGTCGAACCCGGCGACCGGATCCGCCACCACCGGCACGCGATGTGAGTCCAGTGACCCGGGGTTGCCTTCAGGCCGCCACGGTCGGGTCGGCTCCGGGCCTTCCCCGAGATCGATCGCGTCGCCTGGTTCGATCCAGCCGAAGCACGGCGGCGGATCAAACCTGCTCAGAGTCCGCTGATCGATCGGCTCGAGGCGGCCCTCGGCGCAAGGTAAGGGTGCGCCTGCGTCGTGGTGCCATACGCTATCCCGGGTGGCACTAGGTGCCGTCTAGGCGCCAGAAACGGTCGTATCGGGTCCTGATGCCACCACCGGTGGCGTATGGCACCGAATTGGCCTGGTCTTGTCGCTAGTGCCACTACGGGTGGCGACTGGCGAACATTGCAGCCGGTCCGCCACCGGACCGCGGGAGCCGAGGCGGACCCTCCCCGCGCTCGAACCGGCCCCAACCGGACCCGTGGTACACTCCCGCCCGGTTCGGAGTGGCCCGAGCCGGCAGTCAACCGCCCACGCGGACCGGCGTGGAGCACACACGCGGATCGTTCCGACCGGGACGGTGCCGGCGCCCCGCCCAGGGTCCGGCCCCCGGCGACGAGGTTCGCGGAGGAACGAACCGAACAGGAGGTCGCTCACCATGCCGTCCGTCTCGATGCGGCAGCTGCTGGAAGCCGGAGTCCACTTCGGCCATCAGACTCGCCGCTGGAATCCCAAGATGCGCCCGTTCATCTTCGCCGAGCGCAACGGGATCCACATCATCGACCTGGCCCAGACCGTCCAGCGCCTGGACCTTGCCCTCGAATTCGTGCGCGAGACCGTCGCGCGCGGCGAGCAGGTCCTCTTCGTCGGGACCAAGAAGCAGGCCCAGGAGCCGGTCGCCCAGGAGGCGACTCGAGCCAACCAGCCATATGTCAACAAGCGCTGGCTCGGTGGGATGCTGACCAACTTCACGACCATCAAGAAGCGGATCAGCCTGCTCGAGCAGCTCGAGGCTCGCCAGCAGAACGGCGACTTCGAACGGATGACCAAGAAGGAAGCCGCCAAGCTGACCGAGGAGATGGTCAAGCTCCAGGGAACGCTCGGCGGGATGCGCAAGATGAAGCGGCTGCCCGGCGCCATCTTCATCGTGGACCCGCACCGAGAGCGGATCGGGGTGACCGAGGCGAACAAGCTCGAGATCCCGGTGGTCGGCACCGGCGACACCAACGTGGACCCCGACGAGCTCGAATACATCATCCCGGCCAACGACGACGCCATCCGGGCGATCCGGCTGTTGTGCGCCCTCGTCGCCGACGCTGCGATCGAGGGCGCCCAGCAACGATCCACCCGAAGCTCGGCCGAGCCCGAGCCGATCGAGGCGATGTCGATGCCCGAGACCGAGGAAGAGGAGCCGGGCGCCACCGACCAGCTCGTCGCCGCCCTCGCCGGCGGTGCCGCGCTCTCGTTCGAGCCGGACCTTGACGAGGACGACTTGCTGCCGGGCGATCGCGTCGCCCGCGCCGAAGCGATCACCGTCGACACGTCGGCGGAGGCGACCCCGGAAGAGATCGCCGCCGAGCTTGCCCGCGAGGCGGCCGAAAAGGCCGACGAGGTCGGCGTCGCGGGCTGACCGCCCCGCGGTCAGCCTCGACCGGTGGGCGACGTCCGCCGGCCGGGCCGATATCGGACAGGAAGCAGAGGCGGGTCGTTCCGATACGAACCCGCAGGACAGGAGTGCGAACAGGCATGGCGGACATCTCGGCGGGACTGGTCAAGGAGCTGCGCGAGCAGACCGGCGCGGGCTTCATGGACTGCAAGCAGGCGCTGGTGGCGGCCGACGGCGACATCGAGAAGGCCGTCGGCCTGCTGCGCGAGAAGGGACTCGCCGCGGCGGCGAAGAAGTCAGGCCGGGAAGCCCGTGAAGGCCTGGTCTCGAGCTACATCCATACCGGTGGCCGGGTCGGTGTCCTGATCGAGGTCAACTGCGAGACGGACTTCGTGGCTCGCACGGACGAGTTCCAGCGCCTCGTCCGCGACCTGGCGGTCCAGGTCGCGGGGCTCGCCCCGCTCTATATCGATGCCGAGCGCATCCCGCCTGAAGACCTCGAGGTCAGGAAGGCCGAACTCCTCGCTGACGAGACGACCCAGAAGAAGCCCGAGGGCATCCGTCCGCAGATCGTCGAAGGCCAGCTCAAGAAGTGGTATTCGCAGGTCTGCCTCTACGACCAGCCGTTCCGGGATGAGGAGCGGACCGTCCGCGACCTGGTCAATGACCGGATCGCCACGATCGGCGAGAACATCCGGGTCCGGCGATTCGTCCGCTACGCGCTCGGGGAAGAACTGTGACCGAGCCCAAGACCGCGAGGGCCGGAGCGGCCGATGCCGCTTCGGCTTCCGAGACGCCGCCGGCCCTGCGCTACCGGCGCGTCCTGCTCAAGCTGTCCGGCGAAGCCCTCCTCGGCGATCGCCAGTACGGCGTGGATCCGGCGGTCTGTGTCTTCATCGCCAGGCAGGTCGCGGAGGTCCATCGGCTGGGCGTCCAGGTCGGCATCGTGGTCGGTGGCGGCAACATCTTCCGCGGGCTGGCGGCATCCGCCCGCGGGATGGATCGGGCGACCGGTGACTACATCGGGATGCTGGCGACGGTCATGAACGGGCTCGCCCTCCAGGACGCCCTCGAACGGGCCGGCGTGCCGACCCGGGTCATGACCGCGATCGCCATGAATGAGGTCGCCGAGCCGTACATCCGGCGTCGTGCGATCCGCCATCTGGAGAAGGGTCGCGTCGCGCTCTTCGTGGCCGGCACCGGCAATCCGTACTTCACGACCGACACGGCGGCGGCGCTGCGCGCCGTCGAGATCAACGCCGAGGTGCTGCTCAAGGCCACCAAGGTGGACGGCGTCTACGACCGGGATCCCGTGACGCACCCCGATGCGCAGCGGTACGCTCAACTGGAGTACGCCGACCTGCTGCGGGACCAGCTCCGGGTGCTCGATTCGACCGCGGTCAGCCTGTGCATGGAGAACGATCTTCCGATCGTCGTATTCGACCTCAATCAACCCGACAACATCACCCGCGTCGCAGCCGGCGAGGCGGTGGGGACCTATATCTCGGGCGCCTCGGGCGCCGCCAAAGGTGCGCGACCATGAGCAGCGAGATCCTGAGCGACGCGGATCGCAAGATGGCCCGGGCGGTCGCTGCCATGGAGCGTGACTTCGGGGGGCTGCGGACCGGTCGCGCCTCGACCGCGCTGGTGGAGCGGATCCATGTCGAGTATTACGGCACGTCCACACCGCTCAACCAGCTGGCCGGCATCAGCGTTCCGGAACCCCACCAGATCGTCATCCAGCCGTGGGATCGCGGCGTTCTCGGAGCGATCGAGAAGGCGATCACCAAGAGCGACATCGGCTTGATGCCGAACGTGGATGGCACCGTCGTACGGCTCAACATCCCTCCACTCACCGAGGAGCGTCGCAAGGACCTGGTCCGGGCCGTCCACAAGCGGATGGAGGAAGCCCGGGTCGAGATCCGCAACCTTCGTCGCGATGCTGCCGACCAGCTCAAGCGCGAGGAACGTGACGGCGGGGTCGGGACGGATGAGGCCCATCGCGAGATGGAGACGCTCCAGCGCACGACGGATCGGCACATCGCCGACGTCGACCGACTCGGCGGAGCCAAGGAACAGGAGGTCCTCGAGGTCTAGTGGCCCGCGCACCCCTCGCCAGGCCATCCGATGCGCCTCCCGTGGCGCACGTGCCGGCACGCGAGGCGGCTGCCGCCGGCCCGGTCCAGGGGGGCGAGGTCCCCCTGCTCAGCCTGCAGGACCTGCCACGCCACGTCGCGATCATCATGGACGGCAATCGTCGCTGGGCCCGGCAACGGGACCTGTCCGAACTCGAAGGACACGCGGCGGGCGTGGAGGCGATCCGCGAGCTTCTTCGTCACGCAGTCCGGCGGGGCGTGCCGGTGCTGACCCTCTACGCGTTCAGCCGCGAGAACTGGGCCCGCCCGGACAACGAAGTGACCGGCCTGTTCGGGCTTCTCGAAGCGGCGATCCGGAGCGAGACGGCCGAACTGCGCGCCCAGGGCGTCCGGATCCGCCTGCTCGGTCGGCTCGACGAACTGCCCGACGCGACGCGGGCCTCGATCGCCGAGGCTATCGAAGCGACCGCCGGAGGCGATCGGCTGCAGCTCAACATCGCGTTCAACTATGCCGGTCGCACAGAGCTGGTGGACGCGTTCCGGCGGCTCGCGGCCCGGGGCATCCTGCCCACCGAGATAGACGAAGAGGCGATCAGCGCGTCCCTCTACACCGCCGGCCTGCCGGATCCGGACCTGGTCATCCGGACCGGTGGTGAGCAACGGCTCTCCAACTTCCTCATCTGGCAGTCGGCCTACGCCGAGTTCTATTCCTCCGACGCGCTCTGGCCGGACTTCGGACCGGATGCCTTCGACGCCGCCCTGCTCGAGTTCGCCAGCCGCCAGCGCCGATTCGGCCGCTGACCGGCGGATCGGTCATGCGTCAGCGCGCCATCAGCGCCGCCGTCCTCGTGCCGGTGCTGCTGCTCGTCCTGGCGATCGGTGGCGGCGTGCTGGTCGCTGCCGTCGCGATCACCACGGGATTCGCCGCCGTCGAGGCCTTCCGACTTCTCCGCGCGGCCGGCTATCCGCCGCTCAGCGCGCTCGGCACGGCCCTCGCCGTGGCTGTCGTGCTCGATGCCGCCTTCCCCGACGTCCTGGACGGCAGCGGTCTGCTGCTCGGGGCGGTCGGGATCGTGCTCGTCGCGGTCGCCTCCTTCACCCGCGCGGATCCCCACGACGGCCTGGCGACCTGGACCGCCACGATCTTCGGCGCGGTCTACGTCTCGCTCCTGGCGTTCGTGCTGCGCCTGGGTCACGCAGCACCCGCGATCGGGGCGGACGCCCCGGCTTCGTGGCTCGGCGCTGAACGCGGCTGGATCCTGCTCCTCATCTTCGCGGTCTGGTCGTACGACACCGGGGCGTACCTCGTCGGCAAGAACCTTGGCCGAACGAAGTTCCTGACCCACATCTCGCCATCCAAGACCATCGAAGGGCTGATCGGCGGCGTGTTGGCCACCAGCGTCGTGGTCGGGCTGGGACTCTGGGCGCTGGGTCAGGAACCGCTCCATGCGCTCGTTCTGGGCCCGCTGATCGCGTTCGCCGCACAGGCCGGCGATCTGGCCGAATCGGTCATCAAGCGAGCGGCCGGCGCCAGCGACTCCGGGACCCTCATCCCGGGCCACGGCGGCATCCTCGATCGGGTCGATTCGTTCCTGTTCGCCGCTCCGGTCATGACCCTCTATGTCCTCACCGTCATTCGCTGAACCCACGCCGGGGAACGAGGGCCGCCGCCGCGTGGCGCTGCTCGGCTCCACCGGTTCGATCGGGCGCCAGGCGATGGACGTGCTGGCGGCTCATCCCGACCTCTTCGAGGTGGTCGCCCTGGCCGCGGGCTCGAATGCCGCGTTGCTGTCGGATCAGGCAGCGCGCATCCGGCCTGGCGTGATCGCGATCGCCGACCAGGCGGCCCTGCCCGCGCTGGACCTGCCGAGCGGCACCGAGCGGATCGGCGGATCGGACGCCCTCGAAGTGCTGGCGACACGCGACGACATCGACCTCGTCATCGTGGGGACGGGCGGGCTGGTCAGCCTGCGACCGGTCCTGGCCGCCCTGGGAGCCGGCAAGGTCGTGGCGACAGCCAACAAGGAGACGCTCGTTGCCGGAGGGCACCTGGTCATGCCCCTCGCCCGCGGCCTCGCCGCCCGAGTCGCCGCGGATGAGCCGAACGACCCATTCGCCAGCCCGTTGGCCTGGCTGCGCCCGATCGATTCGGAGCACTCGGCGATCTGGCAGTGCCTGGTCGGGGAGGGGAGGGCCGGGGTGGCCGGGCTGGTCCTGACCGCCTCGGGCGGCCCGTTCCTCGACGCGCCGCCCGACCTGACGGGGGTGACCCCCGAGCAGGCCCTGCGCCACCCGAGGTGGACGATGGGCGCCAAGATCACGATCGACTCGGCGACCCTCGTCAACAAGGGCCTGGAGGTCATCGAGGCACACTGGCTGTACGATGTCGGCTACGACGCCATCGAGGTGGTCATCCATCCGCAGAGCGTCGTCCACTCCGCCGTCCGCTTCGTGGACGGCTCCCTCAAGGCCCAGCTGGGCACACCGGACATGCGACTTCCCATCCAGTACGCGTTGACCTACCCCGATCGCCGTCCCTCGCCGGCTGCGCCGCCCGATCTCGTGGCGACCGGCCGCCTGGACTTCCGGGCGCCCGACGAAGTTCGCTTCCCGGCGCTGCGGATCGCCCGCGCGGCCGGTCGTCTGGGCCCGCGAGCGTCGGCTGCCCTGATCGTGGCCGACGAGATCGCGGTCGCTCGGTTCCTGGCCGGAACGCTCGACTTCCTCGGCATCGCGCGCCTGCTCGAGGCCGCGGTCGCGCGCTTCGGCGAGGGTTCCGGGGACCCTGGCGTGGACGAGCTGGTCGACCTCGATCACGTGATCCGCGCGATCTTCTCCAGCGGACCGGTCGGAGCCACGGCGTGACCGGCGCGATCCAATCGGTCATCACGATCATCCTGTTCGTGCTGATCCTTGGCGTGCTCGTCGTGATCCATGAGCTCGGCCACTTCCTGACGGCGCGGCTGGCGAACGTCCGGGTGCTGGAATTCGGGATCGGCTTCCCGCCGCGTGCCAGGCTGCTGCGCGCGAAGGGTGAGACGCTCTACACACTCAACTGGCTGCCCATCGGCGGCTTCGTCAAGCTCGAGGGTGAGGACGGCAACGATGCCGACGACCCGCGCTCGTTCGCGGCGCAGGGCCTCCCCAAGAAGCTCGTGATCCTGGTGGCCGGGGTCGCGATGAACGTGTTCCTGGCCTTCGCGATCTTCACCGGGATCGCACTCGGAGGCGACCCGACCATCGGGATCCGGGTGACCGAGGTCCAGCCCGACTCGCCGGGGGCCACCGCCGGGCTCGTGCCTGGCGACGTGATCGCGAGCCTCGACGGCAAGGTCTACGGCGCGTTCGGTGCCGAGGCCCTCGTGGTGGATCTCCAGGCGCGGGCAGGCGCGACGGTCCAGCTCGGGATCGAGCACGCCGACGGGACGGCGTCCGAGGTCGGGCTCACGCTGCGCGACCAGGCCGCGGTCGATGCCGGTCGAGGGGCGATCGGGATCAAGCAGGCGGTCGCCACCACCCGATCGTCGATCACCTATGGGCTCGGCGAGGCGGTCGCGGTCGGCGCCCAGCGCACGGTCGAGGCGCTCGGCCTGATCGTCGGGGGTCTCGGCCAGCTCGGCGATGCGATCCTCAATCGGCCGACCGAGCCGCCACCGGTCGCGGGTCCGATCGGCATCGCCACGCAGATCGGGGACATCTTCTGGCAGCTCGGGCCGATCATCACGCTCTACGTGGCCGGGATCCTGTCGGCCAACCTGGCCGTCGTCAACATCCTGCCGTTCCCGCCGCTCGATGGCGGCCGGATGCTGGTCATCACCCTGAAGCGCATCTTCGGGCAGCGGATCAGCCTCCGGGCGGAGCGGTTGACCTATCTGGTCGGCTTCACCTTCCTGTTGGCATTCCTCATCTGGATCACCGGTTTCGATATCGCCCGGGGGCTGAGCGGCGGGTCGTGAGCGGCCAGGAGTCGTTGCGTCCGCGACGTCGCGCGACCGTCAGCGTCGATGTCGGGGGTGTCCAGGTCGGCAGCGCGCATCCGGTCGTCGTCCAGTCGATGACCAACACGGACACCGCGGACGCGGACGCCACCGCGATCCAGGTCGCCCGACTCGCCCATGCGGGCTCGCAGCTCGTGCGCGTGACGGTCAACACGGAGCAGGCCGCTGCGGCCGTTCCGGAGATGGTCCGCAAGGTTCGTGGGCTCGGGGTGGATGTGCCGATCATCGGCGACTTCCACTACAACGGACACAAGCTCCTGGCCGAGTACCCGGAGACGGCGGCGGCGCTTGCCAAGTACCGGATCAACCCGGGCAATGTCGGGGCGAAGCGCCACGACGAGCACTTCGCCACGATCGTGCGGATCGCCATCGACAACGGGAAGTCGGTCCGGATCGGGGTCAACTGGGGTTCGCTCGACCAGGCGATCCTGACCGAGCTGATGGACGTCAATGCCCGCCTGGCCGAGCCGCGCGACGCGCGCGACGTGATGATCGAGGCGATGCTGGAGTCGGCGATGCGCTCGGCCGAGCTGGCCGAGGCGACCGGGCTGGGCCACGACCGGATCATCCTGTCGGCCAAGGTCTCAGGCGTGCTGGATCTCATCGACGTCTACCGCCTGCTGGCGGCGCGCAGCGACTACCCGCTCCACCTGGGGCTGACCGAGGCCGGGATGGGCGACCGGGGGATCGTCGCCTCGACTGCCGGCCTGGCGATCCTGCTCAACGAGGGGATCGGCGACACGATCCGGGTCTCGCTGACGCCGGATCCCGGGGCGCCGCGAGAGCGTGAGGTCGAGGTCGCCCAGCAGGTCCTCCAGTCGATGGGTCTGCGCTCGTTCCTGCCCCAGGTCAGCGCCTGCCCCGGCTGTGGCCGGACGACCTCAACGTTCTTCCAGGAGATGGCCCAGCAGATCCAGAGCTTCCTCAAGGACCGGATGCCCGAGTGGCGCGAGACCCATCCGGGGGTCGAGGAGTTGCGCGTCGCGGTCATGGGCTGCGTGGTCAACGGCCCCGGCGAATCGAAGCACGCCGACATCGGGATCAGCCTGCCCGGCACGTTCGAGGAGCCGGTTGCGCCGGTCTTCGTCGACGGTCGCCTCGATCGCACCTTGCGCGGAGACGGCCTGGTGGCCGAGTTCATCGAGATCCTCGAGGACTACGTGGTCAGGCGATTCCCGGCGCCGGTGGCGGTGGGCTCCTCGCCGGGCTGAATAGCGCGGCCGCTCGCTCTACGGCCGCCTCGGCCCTTCGGCCGTTGTCTCCGCGGGACAACGCCCATGACGATGCCAACGGCCCATGACGATGCCAACGCAACGCCGGACAGCGTCGACGCTGCGTCGCTGGCGCCTGCCGCCCGGGGTTCGTGAGCGTCCACCCCTCCGGGTGTATACTCCGCCGCAACTGAACGGCCGCTCCGCGACGTGGGTGACCCCCACGTTTATTTTTTGAGCGGTCCAAGACACGTGACGCACGCAGAACGGAGGCCATCGTGAGTCGTGACTTCGTCGGTGCCCTCCTCCAACTCAATGCTGAAAAGCAGATCTCGCGGGAACAGCTGATCGGCGCGGTCGAGGACGGCATCCAATCCGCCTACCGGCGAGTCGCTGGGGACGAGGACATCCACGTGCGGATCGATGCCGAGACCGGCAAGATCCGCGTCTTTCGCGCGCGACGCGTCGTGAGTGAGATCGAAGACGAATTCACCGAGCTGACCGTCGAGCAGGCGAATGCCATCGACCCCGCTGCAGCCATCGGCGACCTGGTCGAGACGGAACAGCTCGACGGCGACGTCTTCGGCCGGATCGGCGCCCAGACGGCCAAGCAGATCGTCCTGCAACGCATCCGTGAGGTCGAGCGCGACCAGGTCTTCGATCAGTTCGCCAGCCGCGAAGGCGAGCTGATGAACGGGACCGTCAACCGGGTCGAGCCCCGGGCGATCATCCTCGACGTCGGCAAGAACGTCGAGGCGATCCTCGCCACCACGGAGCAGTCCGCTCTGGAGCACTACCGGATCGGGCAGAACGTCAAGGCGTTCGTCCTCGAGGTTCGTCGCACTCCGAGGGGTCCCCAGATCTTCGTCAGCCGGACCCACAAGGGTTTCCTCAAGCGTCTGTTCGAGCTCGAAGTCCCGGAGATCCACAGCGGCACCGTGGAGGTCAAGGCGATCGCTCGCGAGGCAGGCAGTCGGTCGAAGCTGGCCGTTTCCTCACGCCAGGAAGGGCTGGACCCGGTGGGGGCCACGGTCGGGCAACGCGGCGCGCGCGTCCAGGCTGTGGTCGCCGAGCTGTCGGGGGAGAAGATCGACGTCATCCCATGGAGCGACGACCCCGCCGTCTTCGTGGCCAACGCGCTGAGCCCGGCACAGGTCATCTCCGTCGACATCGACGAGGAGCACCGGATCGCCAGCGTCACCGTGCCGGAGCGGATGCTCTCCCTGGCCATCGGCCGCGAGGGACAGAACGCCCGGCTTGCCGCCCGCCTGACGGGCTGGCGGATCGACATCCGAAGCGACGTCTCCGTCGCGGAGGCAAAGGCGGCCGCGGCCGACTCCGCGGCCGCCGTCGCGACGCGGGCCGCGCTCGAATCGAAGGGTGCCGAGCCGATCGAGGCCAGCGCGGCGAGCGCCGCGACGCAGATCGGGTCGGGACTCGACGCGCCTGCGCCTGCCAAGCCCAAGCGGTCGACCAGGCAGGCCGCCGCTCCGGCTGCCGTCGAACAGGGCCCGATCGAGGGGACGGCCGACGCGGAGACGACCACGGCCGCCAAGCCGAAGCGAGCCACGGCCAGGGTCGCCCAGACCACCGGGCAGGAAGCGGCACCAACGGACGAGACAGCGCCGGCCAAGCCGAAGCAGGTCCGCAAGGCCACGACCAAGGCCACGACCAAGGCCACGACCAAGAGTCCTGCCCAAGAGGTGGCACCGTAGACCGGACTGTCAGGGCCGTCGCCCCTCGACGCGTCCCAAGTCGCTCCTGCGTCGCCTGTCGGACGGTCCGCCTGAAGCGCGAGTTGATGCGCCTCGTGCGAACTCCGGCTGGCGAGGTCGCGATCGACTCGAGCGGCCGGACCGCCGGTCGCGGCGCGTACCTGTGCCGAACCGCAGAATGCATCGATACGGCGATCAAGAAGGGTGCCCTCGGCCGGGCGCTCAGAACCCCGTTCCCGACCGATCTGCGTACGGCGCTGATCGCAGGGATCACGGATCCCATGAACCAGGCGATCGAAGGAGGAGCCCGTGGCCAGGAGTAGGAGCGGCACCCGCGGCCGTCGCGGGCCGCGCAAGCCGCCGCGTCGCGACGGCCCATTCGTTCCGGGCGGCGTCCAGGTCGCCGATCCGCGCGAGCGAGGCCCGATCGAACTGCCCGGCACGATCACCGTCAAGGAACTCGCGGAGATGCTCGGGGTCAACCCGGCGGACATCATCCGCGAGCTGATCAAGAGCGGCATCTTCGCGACGATCAACCAGCTGGTCGACCGCGATACGGCGTCGCTCGTCGCGGGTGAGCTCGGATACGAAGTCGCCGAGACGGCCCTGGGATCGGGACTGAACGGCCATGACGGCGAGATGGACGGCCCGGTGGCCGAGGCGACCAAGGAGGTCCTCTACGAGGAGGACGACCCGTCGCTCCTCCTGCCGCGTGCGCCGATCGTCACCGTGATGGGCCACGTCGACCACGGCAAGACGAGTCTGCTCGATGCCATCCGGACGACGGAGGTGGCTGCCGGCGAGCGCGGCGGCATCACCCAGCACATCGGCGCCAGTGAGGTCACCCACGACGGCAAGCGCATCGTCTTCCTCGACACCCCAGGTCACGAGGCATTCACGGCCATGCGCGCCCGCGGCGCACGGGTCACCGATATCGCCGTCGTCGTCGTCGCGGCGGATGACGGGGTCATGCCCCAGACGCTCGAGGCGATCAACCACGCGAAGGCGGCCAGGGTCCCGATCGTCATCGCCCTCAGCAAGATCGACAAGCCCGACGCCAACCCCGAGCGGGTCAAGACCGAACTGACCGAGGCCGGCATCGTCGTCGAGGAATACGGCGGCGAGGTGCCGATCGTCCCGGTATCGGCCAAGACGCGCCAGGGCCTCGACGAGCTGCTGGAGATGATCCTGCTCGTCGCGGACCTCCAGGAGCTCAAGGCCAACCCCAGGCGATCCGCCATCGGCACGATCGTGGAGGCAGAGCTGGACAAGGGCCGCGGCCCCGTGGCGACCGCGCTGGTCCAGACCGGCACCCTCAAGATCGGTGACATCATCGTCGTCGGCGAGACCTTCGGACGGGTCCGCGCGCTCGAGAACGACAAGGGCAAGCGTGTCACCAAGGCCGGCCCATCGAGCGCGGTGGTCGTGCTCGGGCTGTCGGACGTCCCGGCCGCCGGCGACATCCTGCGCGTCGTCAGCGACGACAAGGAGGCCCGCGCGATGGTCGAGGGCCGCAAGGCGGCCACCGCGGCCAAGGGCGGCGAGGGGAGTGGCCGGGCCACCCTGGAGGACCTCTATCGACAGATCCAGGCCGGCCAGGCCAAGGAGCTGCGGGTCATCCTCAAGGCGGACGTGTCCGGCTCCCTCGGGGCGATCACTCACGCGCTCGAGCAACTCGATCAGGACGAGATCCGGCTCAACGTCCTCCACGAGGGCGCCGGCGACATCACCGACAACGACATCATGCTCGCAGCCGCCTCGAACGCGATCGTCGTCGGCTTCAACACGAAGATCACCGAGACCGCCCGGCGAGCCGCCGAGGTCGAAGGTGTCGACGTCCGGCTCTACGAGATCATCTACAAGCTGACGGACGACATCGACGCCGCGCTCAAGGGACTCCTCGAACCGGAGATCGTGGAGGTCGTCGAGGGTCGAGCGGAAGTCCGCCAGATCTTCCAGGTCGGCAAGAACACGGTCATCGCCGGCTCCTACGTGACCGACGGACGGATCGTCCGCGGCAACGCGCGGGTCTGGCGCGGCGGCAAGGTGATCGCTACCGACAAGATCGACTCGCTGCGCCGTTTCCGCGACGACGTCCGCGAGGTGGCGACCAGCTATGAGTGCGGCATCGGGCTGGCCGGATTCCACGACCTCCAGGAAGGCGACATCATCGAGTGCTTCACGTCGGCGAGCGTCAGTCGGGCCAAGGCCGGCTGACGCTCAGGCGACCACCGGTAGCCATGCCATGAGTCAGCGGACGGAGCGGATCGACGAGCTGTTGCGCCAGGAGATCGGGTCGATCGTGACGCGCGAAGTGGCCGACCCACGGGTCGGGTTCGCCACGGTCACCTCGGTCGAGACGACACAGGACCTGCGCCACGCCAAGGTCTGGGTCAGCGTGATCGGCCAGCCGGCCGAGCGCGATGCCACGGTCGCCGCCCTGCGCCGGGCGATGCCGTTCGTTCGGCACGAGCTGGGTACCCGCCTGCGGATCCGCCGGATCCCGGACCTCCACGTCTACCTCGACGAGACCGCCGAACGGGGCACTCGCGTCCTCCGGCTGCTGAGTGAGCTCCAGTCCGGGGTGACACCGCAACCCGACGCGCCACTGGGCGAGTCGCTGCCGACGCCCGTGGCGCGCTTGCCCCACGCCGGCGACCTCCCGGACGAGCCGGCCTCGGCAGTCCGGCGTCCCGAACCGAGCCTCCGACGGCGTCGCGATCGAACGCAGGATCCCGGGTCGCGCGGCGATCGCCGGACGTCGCGATGAGCGTCCATCTCCAGCCGTACCTGGCGGCCGTCCCCGAGGCCGTCGTCGCGCGCCTGCGGAACGCGCGCCGGGTGCTGACCGTCAGCCATGAGAATCCCGATGCCGATACGCTCGGGGCGGCGCTCGCCGTGGCCCGATTGGTCGAGCGGATCGGCGGAGTCGCCGACGCAGTCTGCACGGATCCGGTCCCGTCGGTCTACGACTTCCTGCCCGGCGTGGAACGCTTCCGTACGGACCCGGATACTGCGGCCGGGTACGACCTGCTCGTGGTCCTCGACTGCGGATCGCTCGAGCGGATCGGCGACGTCCACGCCCGCCACGCCTCGCTGTTCGAGCGCCTGCCACGGATCATCATCGATCACCATGCCTCCAACGATGCGGCCGGCGAAACCGACTGGATCGATCCACGGGCGGCGGCGACGTGCGAGATGGTGGCCCTGCTCGCCGGGCGTCTCGGGGTCGAGCTGGGCGCTGACGAGGGGGCGTTGGCCGCCGATCTGATGGCCGGGATCGTGATGGATACCGCGACCTTCGCCCACCCCAATGCGACGCCGCGGACACTGGCCGTGGCCGCGGCCCTGGTCGAGGCAGGAGCGCCGCTGTCGGACATCTCGCGGCGGCTCTACCGGACCAAGCCGGAGGCACAGCTGCGGTTGTTCGGCCGGATCCTGGACCGGCTGGAGAGCACGGCGGAAGGCCGGATCGTCTGGTCCACTCTGACCGATGCGGATGTCGCGGCCACCGGCGCGGAGCGGGCTCACTCCGAAGGGATCATCGACCTGCTCTCGCAGGCTGAAGCGGCCGAGGTCGCCATCCTGTTCAAGGAAGCCGGCGCCGCCACCCGGATCAGCGTACGCACGAAGCCGGGAGGCGTGGACGCGACCGTCCTGACCGGGCTCTTCGGCGGTGGAGGACACCCTCGCGCCTCCGGCGCCAGCTTCGACGGCTCCATGGACGCGGCGCAGGACGCCGTGCTCGCCGAGGCGACCCGCCTGACCGCCGCGCTCGATCGCTGACGATGGCTCACGCGTCTCTCGGTCCAGGTCTCGACGGCATCCTCATCGTCGCCAAGCCGGCCGGTCCCACCTCGCACGATGTGGTCGCACTCGTTCGCCGACTGGCCGCCACCCGACGGGTCGGTCACGGAGGAACGCTGGATCCGTTCGCTTCCGGCGTGCTGCCGATCTTCCTGGGGCACGCGACCCGGGTGGTCGAGTACCACCTGGCTGACCGCAAGGCGTATCGGGCGACGGTCTGCTTCGGCGCCACGTCCACCACGGACGACCTGGAGGGTGAGTTGACACCGGTCGACGCCCCGGCACCGTCGCGCGCAGTCATCGAGACGGCCCTGTCCGCGTTCAGCGGGCCGATCTCGCAGCGGCCGCCCGCGTACAGCGCCATCAAGGTCGGCGGGCGACGGGCCTACGCCTTGGCTCGCGCCGGCGAAACGGTCACGCTCGCCGCCCGCGAGGTCACGATCCATGCCCTCGCCATCGTGTCGTGGGATGAGCAGGATCCGGACCGGCCCGTGGCGGTGATCGATCTGACCTGTTCAGCCGGGACCTACGTTCGTGCCCTGGCTCGTGACCTCGGCGAGGCCGTCGGGACGGCGGCCTACCTGGGTGCCCTGACCCGGACGGCGTCGGGCCCGTTTCACCTCGAGAACGCCGTCTCGCTCGATGCGGTTCGCGCGGCTGCCGCCGACGACCCATCCGGCCTCATCCCGCTCCTGCAGCCGATCGATGCCGGGCTCGATGCCCTCCCGGTCGTTCGGCTGACGGAGGTGGAGGTTGCCGCGATCGCGCGCGGCCAGTTCCTCCGGCCCGCTGCGGCCCTGCCCCGACCGGCCGACCACTACCGGCTGCAGGATCCCAGCGGGGCGCTGGTCGCCATCGCCACGGCCTCGGCCGGCCGGCTCGCGCCCGACAAGGTCTTCGTGGCCCCGTCCCCCTCCCCGGCCCCGGCCCCGGCCCGGGCCTGACCGAGCCAGAACAGCGCTGATGCAGGTCATCGATGGGGTGGAGAAGCTGACGCCGGCGGATGGCCCGGTCTTCGTCGTCGTCGGCGTCTTCGACGGGCTTCACCTGGGTCATCTCTACCTGCTTCGGAAGCTCGTCGCAGAGGCGACGGCACGCGCCGCCCGGCCGAC
The DNA here is from genome assembly GCA_038915815.1 of Candidatus Limnocylindrales bacterium. Lineage (GTDB taxonomy): Bacteria > Chloroflexota > Limnocylindria > Limnocylindrales > CSP1-4 > SPCO01. The sequence goes on along the minus strand of JBCLCL010000027.1, from coordinate 20,216 downwards.
CGTCATCACCTTCGATCACCACCCTGACGAAGTCCTGACCGGAGAGGCTCCGCCACTGCTCCTTGACCCGGAAGAGCGCCTGGAGCGCCTGGCCGCTGCCGGCGTGACGGTCACGGTCGTGCAGCACTTCGACCAGGCCCTCCGTCAGACTCCCTACGATGCCTTCGTCGAGCGGATCCGCTCGAGGGTCGACCTCCGTGGCTTCCTGATGACACCGGACGCCGCATTCGGCTTCGAACGGCGGGGCACGCCGCGATCGCTCGCCGCGCTCGGCGAGCGCGATGGGTTCGACGTGGTGGTCGTGGACCCGTTCACGCTCGATGGCAGCGCCGTCCGGAGCACACAGATACGGGAGCTGATCCGGTCCGGTGACCTGACGGCTGCGGCGGCGCAGTTGGGGCGCCCATTCACGCTCACGGGTTCCTGCGCCGGCGACACGCTCACGTTCGCGCTGCCGGTGGCGCTGCCTCCGGACGGGACCTACCCGGTCCGCCTTGGCGACCTGGACGCGACCATCGACATCCGCGAAGGCGTCGTCCATCTCCGCGATGGGCCGGCGATCGGGCGCGTGACGCTGGGATTCCTCGGCGATTCGCGATCATCCATTGACATCACCGCACCCGTCCCTATGCTCAGCAGGTCATCAGACGACTGACGACCTGCCCACCCAATGAGGCGCTGAGCGGCGGATGTACTCGATCGGCTGCGACGTCGGGTCACAGAGCCTCAAGGGGGTCCTCCTGGATCCTGCCGGCGGGGTGGTGGGCCAGGCATCGGCGGCCTACGACGTCCACTACCCACACCCGGCCTGGGCCGAACAGGACTCGCTCGCCTGGCGTATCGCCCTCGGCGACGTCATCGCCCGGCTCCTGCGTGACGCGGCGATCGAGCCGGAGGCGATCGGGGCGCTGGGCCTCGCGTCGCAGGTGGACGGCCTCGTCGCCGTCGATGCTGACGCCGAACCCCTCCACCCCGCGATCATCTGGCTGGATCGACGCGGCGCGAGCCAGACCCGAGGCCTTCGGGACGCGATCGATCCTGTCGAGGTGCGACGGATCACCGGCCTCAACACCGATGCGTCGCATGTCGCGCCCAAGATCATGTGGCTGCGCGACGAGTGTCCCGACATCTTCGAGCGCGCGGTCGGCCTGCTGCTCCCCGGCGGCGCGCTCGTCGCGTGGCTGACCGGGGAGCGCGTGGTCGATCATGCGAACGCCTCGTCAACGCTCCTGTACGACCTCTCCACGGGCGCCTGGTCGCCACGGATGCTCGACGTGATCGGACTCGAAGCCGGGCGGCTCGGGACGATCCACGCCGCCGCCGAGGTGGTCGGCCGGCTCCGACCGAGGGCGGCCGAAGCGATCGGCTTGACCACAGCGACCCGTATCGTCACCGGCACGGGCGACGAGCACGGCGCCTCCCTGGGCGCAGGCGGCATCCGGCCTGGCGTCGTGATCGATATCACCGGCACGGCCGAGCCGGTCTGCGTGGCGGCCACGACCCCGATCATCGACGAGACCGGATTGGTCGAGACCCATGGCCACGCCGACCCGCGCGTCTGGCTGGTGGAGAACCCCGGGTTCGTGTCAGGGGGAAGCGTCAGCTGGTTCAGCGAGACGATCGGTGGGGGAGCATCGCCGCCAGCGCTCGACGCCGAGGCGTCCACGACGACAGGCCCCGGCGCGGACGGCGTGACGTTCCTGCCGACGCTGTCCGGCGCCACGGCGCCGCGCTGGAACGACCGAGCTCGCGGCGTCTACGCCGGCCTGTCCTTGAACCACGGACGTGGGCACCTCTTCCGCGCGCTCCTGGAGGGTTGCAGCTTTGCCCTGCGCGACATCGTGGAGCGGCTCGATGCGATGGGGCTCGCCGGCGATGAGATCCGGGTGGTGGGTGGTGGTGCCCGGAGTCCGTTCTGGCTCCAGATGAAGGCTGATGTGACGGGCCGGCCGGTCCGCGTGCTGGCCACCGATGAGGCGACCGCGCTGGGAGCGGCGATGCTCGCCGGGGTGGGGGCGGGGACGTTCCTCGACCTCGACGATGCGGTGGATCGCATGACGGTGCTGGAACCGAGGGTCTACGAACCCGACCGCTCCACCCGCGTGGCCTACGACGACGCCTACGGCCGATACCGCCGCCTGTTCGATGCGGTCGAGCCCGGGTTTGCCGCCGATGGCGCCCGGACGGAAGTGACGGCTGGCGCATGACGGAACGAACCGTCCTGCCCGACCCCACCGACCTCGATGGGTTGCGCCGCCGGCTGGTCGAGGGCGCAGGCGTCGTCGCTGGCGCCCGGCGGCATCCCATCGGCCTTGGCAGGGTGCGCATCGCCTCGAACGCACTGGCGGCGCTCCCCGACGACGTCGATTCGGTTCGGCGTCCGGGCCCGGTCATCGTGGTCGTGGACGAGACGCCGATGCGGCGCACCGGCGCCGACCTCAAGGCCGCGATCGTGACGATGCTCTCTGAGCGGTTCCCGACCCGGCTGGCCGTCATCCACGCGCAGGGCGAGGAACTCCACGGCGATGACGACGCCCTGGCCCAGGCCGATGTGGCGATCAGCGGGGCGGGGTGCGTGGTCTCGGTCGGGTCGGGAACGATCACCGATATCGCCAAGGATGCATCGTTGCGGGCCGGCGCTATCCCGTTCGTCGTCGTCCAGACGGCCGTCTCCGTCAATGCGTTCTCGGACGATATGGCGGTCCTGCTCCGCGAAGGGGTCAAGCGGACGATCCCATCGCGCTGGCCGGACGTACTCATCGTGGATCTGGAAGTCCTCGCCGATGCCCCGCCGGCGATGAACCGGGCCGGGTTCGGCGAGCTGTGTTCCATGTTCACGGCGCCCGCGGACTGGTATCTGGCCAGCGCGGTCGGCCTGGACGACAGCTTCGACCCCGGCATCGTCGCGCTCTTCCGCGACGGCGCGGAGACCCTGCTCGACGGCGCTGCACGGGTCCGGGCCAACGATCCGGCGATGCTCGCCGAACTCGCGGCCCGGATGACGCTGACCGGTATCTCGATGGGCGTCGCCGGGCGGACCGCCCCGCTCTCGGGCACCGAGCATCTGCTCAGCCACCTGCTGGACATGGCGGCCGGACTCGCCGGGCGCCCACTCGCCTTCCATGGGGCCCAGGTCGGCGTGGCCAGCGTCCTGGCGGCCACGATCTGGCAGGACACCCTCGACTACCTGGACCCGGTCCGCCTGACCGGCGACTTCGCCTTCCCGAGCCCCGACGCGGTCGAACGTCGTGTCCGCGCCGCGTTCGACCCGCTCGATCCGAGCGGCCGGATGGCCGATGAGTGCTGGCGCGACGTGGCCCACAAGTTGGACCGTTGGCATGGTCGGCGCTCGCAGGTGGCGGCGATGGCCGGCGACTGGGACCGTCATCGGGCGGCGCTCCGCGGCCTCGTGGCCAGCCCCACGGTGCTCTCCTCGGCTCTCGTCGGGGCGGGTGCGGCCAGCCGCGTCGGGGAGCTCGTGCCGCCGGTCCCACGGGAGGTGGTGCGCTGGGCCGTGCGGGCCCTGCCACTCATGCGCGACCGGTTCACCGTGGCGGACCTGCGCTTCTTCGCCGGTGACTGGGACGACGAGACCGTCGATGACCTGCTCGAGCGCTCGGGGATCCTGGGAGACGACCGATGACCGTGTCCGGCTCGCTCACCGGGCACCTCCGGCGCCCGTCCCGGGTCTTCGGTGGGTACGTCTTCGACCTGGACGGGACGCTCTACCTGGGCGACCACCTGCTCCCCGGCGCGGCGGAGACCGTCGCGGCCATCCGGGCGGCAGGGTCCCGGGTCGCGTTCCTGACCAACAAACCCCTGGAGTCGCCGGCGGCGTATGCCGCGAAGCTGAGTGCCCTGGGGATCCCGGCGATCGAGCGGGAGGTCGTCTCCTCGACGGATGCGCTGCTGCGCTACCTGCAGCGGCACGCACCGGTCGCCCGGATCCTGCCGGTCAGCGAGCCGTTGCTCGCGGGGATGCTCCGCGATGCCGGGTTCACCGTCATCGACCCGGTCCGTGACGACCCGTTGACCGCCGACCTCGTGGTCGTCTCGTGGGACCGCACCTTCGACTACGCGAAGCTGTTGGCCGCCTTTCGGGCAGTCCGCGCCGGCGCCCGGATCGTCGCGACGAACCCCGATCCGTTCTGCCCGACCGCGGACGGCGACCTGCCCGATTGTGCCGCGATGCTTGCCGCGATCGAGGCATCGACCGGAGCGCGCGCGGAGGCGATCGTCGGCAAGCCGTCGCCGCACATGGCCGCGACCTTGCTGGATCGACTGGGCCTGCCGGCGAACGACACGATCCTGGTCGGCGACCGACTGCTCACCGACGTGCGGATGGCGCAGGAAGCGGGGATGGCCTCCGCGCTCGTGCTGAGCGGAGCGACCACGGTGGAAGCGCTTGCCGGTTCCACGGTCATTCCCGACTACGTGCTCGAAGGTGTCGCGGGCATCCTTCCGTTCGACCACCTCCACCCCGCCCCGCCCCCCTGAGGAGGTCCGCCGTGCTCGAGTTCATCTTCATGCTGACGCGCAACGACCAGACCGTCCCGGATGCCATCGATGTCTACGACGGGATCCGCGACACCGATCTTCGCTACGCCGGCTTCAAGGACATCGGTCTGCCGGTCGCGCGCCTGCGCGAGCTTGCCGCGGCGATGCGCGCGGATGGACGCGAAGTCTTCCTCGAGGTGGTCTCCGAACGGGCCGACGACGAGATCCGCTCGGTGGAGGCCTCGCTCGAGATCGGGGTGGACTGGCTGCTGGGCGGGACGCATCCCGATGAGGCGCTGGCGATCCTCGACCGGATCGGCCCACCCGGTACGCCCGGCCGACCCCGCTACTGCCCCTTTCCGGGTCGCATCGTCGGACATCCGAGCGTCCTGGAAGGTTCGCTGGCCGAGATCGCGGAGAGCGCCCGCCGGCTGACCGCACGCGACGGCGTCCACGGGCTTGACCTCCTGGCGTACCGCTGGGACGGCGACGTCCCGGCCCTCGCCCGCGCTGTCGTCGCCGCGTCGGCGGGACCGGTCATCGCCGCTGGCAGTGTCGATTCCGCGGAGCGGATCAACGCCCTCGCTGACGCCGGTGCATGGGCCTATACGATCGGCGGCGCGATCTTCGACCGCCGCCTCCCGGCGGGCCCCTCGGTCCGCGAACAGGTGGAATGCGCGCTCGAACTCACTCGAACCGCATCAGGGAGGGAGGTGGTGGTCGACGGCGCCTAGACAGCCTCGCGGATCCACCCAGGACGATGAAAGGTTGGGCGCTCGCCCGGCCACAGGAGGAGGAACGATGACGAACGGACGCGACCCAGCTCAGGGGCGGGACCCCGCCGAGATCACTCGACTCGCGATCGAACGCCGGCTCTCCCGGCGTCACTTCCTCGCCGGCACCGGTGCCGGATTGGGGGCACTGGCCCTGGCCGCCTGCGCCCCGGCACCGGCAGCGACGTCGGGGCCGTCGGCAGCGCCATCGAGCGGTGGCGGGGGGAGCGGTCTTGGCGACACCCTCAACCTCGCCACCTGGCCCAACTACCACAGCCAGGAGGTCCTGGACGGCTTCACGGCGCTGACCGGCGTCGCCATCAATCTCGGCGTCTATGGCTCGACCGAGGAGATGGAGGCGAAGATCCGGGTCGGAAATTCGGGAATCGACGTCGTCGTCCCGTCCAACTACGCCATCGAGGGATGGGTGGCGGACAGCCTGATCGAGCCGCTCGACTACGCCAGGATGCCCGACTTCGTGAAGGCCGACTGGAACGCCCGGTTCATGGACCAGGCGTTCGACAAGGGCAACAAGTACTCCCTGCCCAAGAACTGGGGCACGACCGGTATCGCCTACCGGAGCTCCAAGGTCAGCGCGGACCTCACCACCTGGAAGCAGTTCTTCGACCTGGCCGCCACGACCTATGCCGGCAAGGCCCAGATCGTCGACCACCAGATCAGCTCGTTCGGCTCAGCGGCCGTGGCCATGGGCTACTCGCTCAATACCATCGACCCGACCGAGATGGCCGCCGTCGAGGCGATGCTCATCGCCCTGAAGCCGAAGCTGTTCGCCATCTCGTCCGACGTGCAGCCGGCGCTGCGCGCCCTCGACACCTGGCTGACCATCGCCTGGACCGGTGACGGCGTGCAGGTGGGCCGCGACGAAGCGGACGCCCGTTACATCGTCGCCGCGGACGGCGGGGAACTCTGGATCGACAGCTACACCGTCGCCGCGGACGCCCCCCACAAGGATGCGGCGTACGCGTTCATCAACTACATCACCCAGCCGAAGCAGGCCGCGGGCGAGACGGAGTTCTCCCTCTTCCCGCACGCCAACGACAAGGCGACCGCGCTGCTCAGCGACGCGGTCAGGAACAACCAGGTCATCTACCCGAGCGCCGACTCGCTGGTCAAGCTCGAGTACGCCGTCAACGCCACCTACAACAGCGCCGCCCGGGCCGAAACCTGGGCCCGGATCAAGGCATCCGCCTGACCCGACGATGACGACATCGAGCAGGGCGGCACCGAGAGGCCACGCCAGGCGGCGTGGCCTTGCCGCCCTGCTGGTCGTGCCGGCCGCCCTCTGGTATGTCGGCTTCCTCATCGCGCCGCTGGTCGTGCTCTTCGTCATCTCCGTCGGAGAGCGATCCCCCAATGGCGGCTACCTCCCGGCGCTGACCCTGGAGCAGTACGCCAACCTCACGACGAGGATCACCCCCCTCACCAATACGCTGGGCCTCGCAGCGCTCAACACGGTCATCTGCCTGCTGGTCGCCTTCCCCGTCGCCTACACCCTCGCGCTCAAGGTCCGGGGCAACTGGAAGCTGGTGTTGGTGGCGCTCGTCATCGTTCCGTTCTGGACCAGTTTCCTCATCCGGACCTATGCCTGGATAACCCTGCTTGGTTCCAACGGCGTCCCGCGGATCCTCGGCTGGATCGGGTTCGGGGAGGTCCAGCTGCTCAACACGCCCTTCGCCGTCTCCCTCGGCATCGTCTACAACTACCTGCCCTTGATGGTCCTGCCCATCTACGTCAGCCTGGAACGACTCGATCGCTCGCTCCCGGAGGCGTCGCGCGACCTGGGCGCCGGGCCGATCGCCACGTTCCGCCAGATCGTCCTGCCGCTGGCGGCCCCCGGGATCCTGTCGGGCATCGTCCTGGTCTTCATCCCGATCATGGGCGAGTACCTGATCCCGATCCTGCTGGGCGGCGGCAAGACGTATTTCCTGGGCAACGCCCTGGCCGACCTCTTCCTCCAGAGTCGCAACTGGCCGTTCGGATCCGCCCTGGCGAGCGTCTTCGTGGTCGGGATGGTTGTGCTGGTCGCGGGCTACCTGGCGGTCTCGCGCCGGCTCGTCCGGTCGGGTCGCGAATCGAGCCTGCTGTGACCGGGGGCGAGATGGCCCTGCGTGCCGGACGCCGGGCCGCGCGCCTCGAACGACTCGGCGATCGGGCGGCCTGGATCTACACCGGGCTGGTCTTCGCCTTCCTCTTCCTGCCGATCCTGATCGTCGTCATCTACAGCTTCAACGCCGGGCGCCACGTGACGGACCTGAAGGGCTTCTCCACCCAGTGGTACGCGTCCGCCTGGTCAGACCGGTTCCTGATGAACGCCCTCCGGAACAGCCTGACGATCGCCGGGATCACCGCCGTGCTGGCGACCGTGATGGGCACGGCGTCGGCCCTGGCCATGGACCGGCTGCGACCCAGGCTGCGCCTGCTGTTCGAGCTCCTGACCTATGTCGCGATCATCGTGCCGGGCATCGTCATCGGGATCGCGACCCTGATCTTCCTGGTGACCGCCTTCGACTGGCTGAACCCGTGGTTGCTGTTCGTCGCCGGAGGGGATGCGCCGCACCTTGGCCTGGGTACCGCCAGCGTGATCGCGGCACACACGTTGTTCACGATGGCCATCGTCAACGTGCTGGTGCGGACCCGCATGCGGGGCATGGATCGGAGCCTCATCGAAGCCTCCGAGGACCTGTTCGCGACGCCGTGGCGCACGTTCGTGCAGGTCACCTTCCCCCAGCTTCTGCCGGCGATCGTCTCCGGCGCGCTCCTGGCGTTCACGTTCAGTTTCGACGACTTCATCATCGCCTTCTTCACCAGTGGCCAGGACCAGACGGTGCCGATCTACCTGTTCGCGTCGATCCGGCGTGGGGTCAGCCCGAACGTGAACGCGATCGCGACCGTCCTGCTGGCGGTCACGATCCTGGCGATGACCATGGCCGGCCTGGTCTATCGACGCGGGCAGCGCCGTGCTGGCCCGGGTGCCACGTCGGCCGGTGACGCGTCGGTGGCGGGCGTCACGCTGACCAGTCCAACCGCCGGCGACGGAGTTGGGTCATGACCGTGCAGGCCGGGGCGACCAATCGTCCGTTGCTGGCTGACGTCGTGCGCGACGGCCTGCGCCGGGCGGTCATCACGGGCTCGTATCAGCCAGGCTCGAAGCTTCCCAACGAGGATGCCCTGGCCTCACGGTTCACGGTCAGCCGGGCGACCATCCGCGAAGCTGTCAGGGGACTCGTGGAGGAGGGATATCTCTCCCGCCGGCAGGGTTCCGGGACGTTCGTCACGGCGCGGCCGCTCTTGCGCAACTCACTGGACACGAACTTCTCGTATACGGCGTATCTCGAGTCGACCGGCGTGCGTGCCGGGCGGCGGATCCTGGAGATCCGGACGATCCCGGCATCGGCGAGCGTGGCCGAGCAGCTTCACCTCGAGCCCGGGTATGGCGTCGTGGAGGTGCGCCGAGTCCGGACCGCGGACGATCGACCGGCGGTCTACTCGATCGATCATCTCCCGGCGGACATCGTCGACGCCGATCGGGACCGCGCGGCCCTGGACGGATCGATGTACGCCCTCCTCGCAGCATGTGGTCACGCGGTCCAGCACGGTGAGGCCATCGTCGCACCGGCCAGTGCGGACGGCGACCTCGCCGGAGTCCTGGACGTGGCGCCCGGGACGTTGCTCCAGCATCTCCAGCAGGTGGACGTCGATGGCGCCGGCCGGCGCGTCATGCTCTCGCTGGAGTGGCACGTCCCGAGCGTCATCGAACTGCGGGTCTACCGGCGCGGACCCGGGACGGTGCAGGGCGACGGGCGGTCGTAGGGATCGGTCAGCCGACGGCGCGTGGGCTCAGCGTCCCGGCTGCCAGAGCGGCTCCGGGACGCCGCGTTCGTGATTCTCGAAGCGCGCCATGACGAACAACGCATCCGACAGCCGGTTGAGGTAGGGGAGCACGAACGGTCCGATCGTCTCATCGCGCCCCAGGCGGACGGCCTCGCGTTCCGCCCGGCGGCAGATCGTCCGAGCCATGTGCAGGTGGGCGGCCCCGATCGCTCCGCCGGGGAGCAGGAAGTTGGCAAGCGGCCCCACGGTCTGGTTGAGCTCGTCGATCAGCCGCTCCAGCTTCTCGACATGGCGCTCCTCCACCGTGGGGATCCGCACCCGACGCGGGTCGTCCGACGGCCAGCACAGGTCCGAGCCGAGATCGAACAGCTCGTTCTGGATGGCGCTGAGTTCCGCCGTCAACCGCTCGCACAGGCCGGTCGCCAGCGCCACCCCGATCTGGGAGTTGAGCTCGTCGACCGTCCCATAGGTCGCCACCCGCCGTGAATCCTTCGGCACCCGCTGGCCGCCGCCCAATCCGGTCGTGCCTTCATCGCCGGTCCTGGTGTAGATCCTGGTCAGGCGGGGCATGGCGGTCTCCGTCGAGTCGTTCGTCGTCCAGCCTGCATTGTCGGGCATGCCCCGGCGTCCGCGCTCAGCCGGCCTCGAGGCAGCCTTGCGCCGGGAATATGGCTTCGTGCTACCATCCGCCGGTCACAAAGAGAGTCAGACACAGAACGTTCGTGTTCGGAGGAACGAGTGCCGCTCGCGCGGGAAGAGAAGCAGGAGATCATCACCGGGTATGCCACCAAGGAAGGTGACACCGGTTCGCCCGAGGTCCAGGTCGCGCTCATCACCGAGCGGATCAAGGAGCTGACGGGACATCTCAAGGGCTTCCCCAAGGACAATCATTCGCGCCGCGGCCTCCTCAAGCTCGTCGGCCAGCGCCGCCGCCTTCTCGCCTACCTGATGAAGAAGGACAGCGCGCGCTACCGGGTCGTCATCGGACGGCTCGGACTCCGCCGCTAGGCGCCGCCGCCCCGGACCCCCGGGCAGTCCCCGGGGTCCCAGCGCGTTCGACGCCAGCTGGCCCAGTCGGCCGACCTGTCCGCAGGTCGTCGCCTCCTCCACGATCAAGGAGGACAGGTTCCCTTGTCTCAGACATTCGAGACGCAGATCGGTGGCCGAACGCTGACCATCGAAACCGGCAAGCTCGCGCGCCTGGCCGGCGGTTCCGTGACCGTTCGATACGGCGACACCCTGGTGCTCGGCACGGCCAACCGGTCCGACCCGCGCCCCGGCCTCGACTTCTTCCCGCTCACCGTGGAATTCGAGGAGCGGATGTATGCCGCCGGGAAGATTCCGGGCGGATTCATCAAGCGCGAAGCTCGCGCGTCCGAAGCGGCGACCCTGGCAGCTCGCCTGACCGACCGCCCGATCCGCCCGCTCTTCCCCGAGGGGTACAAGGACGACATCCAGCTGGTCATCACCGTCCTCTCGACGGACCAGGAGAACGACCCGGACATCCTCGGCACGATCGCGGCCTCGGCCGCCCTGACGATCAGCGCCATCCCGTTCTTCGGGCCGGTCGGCGCCGTTCGCATCGGCCGGATCGATGGCGAGTTCGTGATCAACCCGACCCACAGCCAGCTTGCCGACTCGGAGCTCGATCTGATCGTGTCAGGCACGCGCGACGCGATCATGATGGTCGAGGCGGGCGCCAAGCTCCTGACCGAGGACGTGATGGCGGAGGCCATCCTGTTCGGTCACCGCGCGCTTCAGCCGCTGATCGATATCCAGGAGGAGCTCCAGAAGGCGTTCGGCAAGGTCAAGAGCACCCCGTTCCTCGAGGCCGGGACCGGCTCGGTCCTTGACTTCGTGGCGGCGGTGACCGCAGGCGACGAGTTCGTCGTCGTCGACGTCGAGACGACCGGCACGGATCCGAAGATGGCCGACCTGGTGGAGATCGCCGCCGTCAAGGTCAAGGGCGGCAAGATCACCGACCGGTGGTCCACCCTGGTCGATCCGGGTCGCCCGATCGTCGGCAACCAGATGCACGGGATCAGGGACGCCGATGTGAAGAAGGCGGCCAAGCCGGCCGATGCGGCCCGGCAGGCCCTCAAGTTCATCGGCGACTCGGTCGTCGTGGGGCATTCGGTCGGGTTCGACCTCGGCTTCATCGAGGAGGCGCTCGGCGACGGGACCCACTTCGAGCAGGGCCGCTACCTCGATACCCTGACCATCGCCCGGGACGGCTACCCGGACCTCGAGAACTACAAGCTTGAGACCCTGTCACGCTTCTTCGGCGTCGAGCTCGCCCAGGCCCACCGGGCGCTCCCGGACGCCGAGGCGACCGCCAACCTGCTCATCTGGTTCGGCAAGGACCTGCCCGGGCGCATCGCGACGCTTCGCGACAGCCTCGCGGCCGCGATCCGCGCGACGCGCACCGGTGGAGACAGCAAGGCGCTCCAGGAAGCGGCCCGACGCCAGGCGCGGGTCAGCAAGAGCCTGTTCAACCTGGTCAACAAGAAGACCGCCCGCCAGCTGGCCCTCGACGAGGGGATCCGGATGGACGGGCGCGGCCTGACCGAGCTCCGGGCGATCTCGGTCGACGTCGGCCTCGTCCCGCGTGCGCACGGCTCCGGCCTGTTCACCCGCGGCGAGACCCAGGTCCTGACGGTGGCGACGCTCGGTTCGTCGTCGGACGTGCAGCGCATCGACACGATCAGCCCCAGGACCGAGAAGCGCTACATCCACCACTACAATTTCCCGCCCTATTCCACCGGCGAGAACAAGCCGATGCGCGGCCCGAGCCGGCGAGACATCGGGCACGGCCACCTGGCCGAGCGCGCCCTCCTGCCGGTCCTGCCGAGCACCGAGGAATTCCCGTACGTCATCCGCCTCGTGTCGGAGTGCGTCTCCTCGAATGGTTCGACCTCGATGGCCTCGACCTGCGGTTCCACCCTCGCCCTGATGGACGCCGGCGTGCCGATCAAGGCCCCGGTGGCGGGCGCCGCGATGGGCCTGATCAGCGAGCCGGACGGCCGGTTCGCCGTCCTCACCGACATCCTCGGCAAGGAGGATTCGGTCGGTGACATGGACTTCAAGGTGACCGGCACGCGGGACGGCATCACCGCCCTGCAGATGGACATCAAGGTCAAGGGCATCAACGAGGCGATCATCCGCGACGGCCTCAAGCAGGCCCTCGCGGCCCGCCTCGAGATCCTCGACAAGATGGCCGAGGTGATCCCCGAGACGCGCGAGAGCATGAGCGACTTCGCACCGCGGATCATCACGATCAAGATCAACCCCGAGAAGATCCGCGAGATCATCGGCAAGGGCGGATCGATGATCCGCAAGATCCAGGAAGAGACCCAGACCGAGATCAACGTCGAGGACGACGGCACCGTCGAGATCGCGGCCGTCTCCGGCGAGAACTCGCGCAAGGCGATCCAGTGGATCGAGAGCCTGACCCGCGACGTCGAGATCGGTGCGCTCTACCTTGGCAAGGTCACCCGGATCATGGGCTTCGGCGCCTTCGTCGAGATCCTCCCCGGCAAGGAAGGCCTGGTCCGGATCGGAGAGCTCGCCGACTACCACGTCCCGACCGTCGAGGACGTCGTGTCCGTCGGCGACGAGGTGATGGTGGTCGTGACCGAGGTCGACCGCCAGGGCCGGGTCAACCTTTCGCGCAAGGCGGCCATGCAGCGCCACCTGGCGAAGGATCCGGCATAGCGTCCGGACGCTACCCGATCGATCAGGAAGGAGCCGTCGGGCGACCGACGGCTCCTTCGTTTGGCCGGCCTCCCCGAAGCTCGCGAGTCCGGGCCGGGGGAGGCCGCTGCTATACTCCGGCCGTGCCCGTCCCAGCGACCGAGCGAGCGGAGCCACGTCCCGGATGAACCGCCAACCCCTCACCGTCGCCGTCGTGGGCGCCACCGGCGTCGTCGGACGGACGATGATCCAGGTCCTCAGCGAACGGGGTTTCCCGGTCGCAGGGCTGCGTCTGCTCGCCTCCGGGCGATCGGCCGGTCGGACCGTCTTCGTCGATGGCCGGAACGTCGAGATCGGCGAGGCCGTTCCGGAGGCGTTCGAGGGCGTTGACATCGCCCTCTTCTCCGCCGGGGCCGACGTGTCGCGCGATCTCGCGCCGGCTGCCGTCGCGCACGGCGCCACCGTGATCGACAACTCGTCGGCCTGGCGGATGGACCCGGGTGTCCCGCTGGTCGTCTCGCAGGTCAACCCGGACGACCTGGAAGGACATCCGGGGATCGTCGCCAACCCGAACTGCTCCACGATGCAGCTTGCCCCCGTCCTGATGGCGCTGCGTGACGCGGTCGGGCTTGAGCGCGTCGTGGTCGACACGTATCAGTCCGTCTCGGGAAGCGGCGCCGACGCGCTGGCAGAACTCGAGGGACAGATCCGGGCGCACGTCAGCGGCGAGCCCAAGACGGCCACCGTCTATCCGCACCCGATCGCCTTCAACGCCCTTCCTGAGATCGACGTCTTCCTGCCCAACGGGTACACCAAGGAAGAGTGGAAGGTGGTTACCGAGAACCGCAAGATCCTGGGCCTGCCTGACCTCCGCGTCTCGTGCACGGCCGTCCGGATCCCGGTCTTCGTCAGTCACTCGGAGGCGGTCCACGTCGAAACGAGGCGGCCGATCACTCCTGAGCGTGCCCGTGAGCTGTTCGCCGCGGTCCCCGGCCTGATCGTCCAGGACGATCCCGGCCTGCACGACTATCCATTGGCGACCCAGGCGGCCGGCCGCGACGAGATCTTCGTCGGGCGGGTCCGTCGCGACGTCTCCATGCCCGACGACCGCGGCATCGCGTTCTGGGTCGTATCGGACAATCTGCGCAAGGGGGCCGCCACGAACGCGGTGGAGCTCGCCGAGGTGCTTCGAGATCGCGGCTGGGTGACGTCGGCGTCCGCTCGGGGAGCACGGCCGTACCATGCCGCCGCCTACGCCGAGTCCACGGCATGACCGACGTCGGGCGCCGGGCGGCGCTCGAAGCCATCGCGGCCGAGATCCGGGTCTGCACGAACTGCCGGCTCCATGAGACGCGGACGAAGGCCGTTCCCGGGGAGGGCGACCCGGAGACGGAGGTCGTCCTCGTCGGCGAGGGCCCGGGTTTCAACGAGGATCGCAGCGGGCGGCCGTTCGTCGGGCGGGCAGGGGACCTGCTGGTGAAGCTGCTGGGTTCGATCGGCTGGCGTCGGGAGGATGTCTACATCACCAACATCGTCAAGTGCCGTCCGCCCGACAACCGTGACCCACAACCCGATGAGATCGAGGCCTGCTCCTCGTATCTGCGCCGTCAGCTCGAGGTGCTCGACCCGGCGGTGGTCGTGACCCTCGGGCGGCACTCGATGGCCCGGTTCATGCCCGGATCGCGGATCTCGCAGGCCCACGGCACGATCCGGCCCGTGGACCCGGGAACGGGGGCCCGCGCCGCGCTCGTCTACGCGATGTACCACCCTGCCGCCGCCCTGCGCACGCCGACGATCGAGCGGGAGAGCTACGCCGACATGGCCGGCGTCCCGGCCGCGCTGATCGACGCCCGTCGGCGTCGCGAGGCGTCCGCCTCGTCTCCCGCGTCGCCCGGCGAGTCGCCTGCGGCGCTCGTCGAGCAGGCTCCCGCGCCGCCCGTCCCCCAGCCGGCCGACGATGCCGTCCCACAGCTGACCCTCTTCTAGCCATGCCAAAGACCAAGATGCCACCAGTCGACGACCAGCCGCTCCGAATCATCCCGCTCGGCGGGGTGGGCGAGATCGGCAAGAACATGTACGTGTTCGAGTACCGCGACGAGATCGTGGTGATCGACTGCGGCCTGATGTTCCCCGACGAGGAGATGTTCGGGATCGACCTGGTCATCCCGGACATCACCTACCTCAAGGAGCGGCGCGACAAGGTCAAGGCCTTCCTGATCACCCACGCTCACGAAGATCACGTCGGCGCCCTGCCGTACGTCCTGCCCGAGTTTCCGGGCGTCCCGGTCTACGCCTCGACCCTGGCGCGCGGTCTGCTCGGCAACAAGATCAAGGAGCACAGGCTTCACAACAATCCGCTGATCGCGCTCGAGCCCGGCGATGAGATCGATATCGGGGCGTTCCACGTGATGCCCTTCCGGGTCGGCCATTCCATCCCGGATGCGATGGGCATCGCCTTGCGCACCCCGGTCGGGACGATCGTCCACACCGGCGACTTCAAGTTCGATCACACCCCGGTGGACGGCAAGCTGTCCGACTTCGCGATCCTCGCGAAGCTGGGTCAGGAAGGGGTCGCCTGCCTCCTGTCCGACTCGACCCGCGCGGAGAACCCCGGCTACACCCCGTCCGAGCGGACCGTGGGGGATGCCTTCCGCGAGATCATGCAACCGCTCACGGGCCGCGTCATCGTGGCCACCTTCGCGAGCAACATCGCGCGGATCCAGCAGGTCCTCGACGCTGCCGCCGACATGAACCGGAGCGTCTCGGTCATCGGACGCTCCATGGAACAGAACTTCAGGATCGCCACGGATCTCGGTTACCTGACCTACGACCCGGCGCGGATCGTGCCGAAGGACAAGATCAAGGACCATCCCGACTCCAAGCTGGTCATCGCCACCACCGGGGCCCAGGGTGAGCCGATGGCCGGTCTGGCACGGATGGCCAACCGCGACCACCGCTTCGTGGAGATCCAGCCGGGCGACACGGTCATCGTCAGCGCCAGTCCGATCCCGGGCAACGAGGAGTCCGTCTCGCGCACGATCGACAACCTGTTCAAGGCCGGCGCGAACGTCTACTACCACACCATCAAGCGGGCGCATGTCTCGGGCCACGCCAGCCAGGAGGAGCT
Organism: Candidatus Limnocylindrales bacterium; assembly: GCA_038915815.1. GTDB lineage: Bacteria > Chloroflexota > Limnocylindria > Limnocylindrales > CSP1-4 > SPCO01. The sequence continues at coordinate 4,274 of JBCLCL010000027.1, read as the reverse complement.
CAAGCTGATGCTCGGGCTGACCAAGCCCAGGCACTTCATCCCGATCCACGGCGAATTCCGGATGCAGGTCCAGCACGGCCGCCTCGCGATCGAGACCGGAGTCGCGCCCGAGAACGTCTTCATCATCGAGAACGGCACCCCGATCGAGCTGTATGCCGACGGCAGCGCCCGGCGCGCCAGCCCGGTGACGGCAGGCTACGTCTACGTCGATGGCCTGTCGGTCGGAGAGGTCGGCGATGTCGTCCTGCGCGACCGTCGCGCGCTGGCCAACGACGGCATGTTCATGATCGTGGTGACGGTCGACAAGCAGACCGGCTCGGTCATCGGTCGGCCGGAGATCATCACCCGGGGATTCGTCCACCTCAACGAGGCCGATCCGCTGATGGAAGAAGCGGTCCAGCGGGTCATCAAGGCGATCGACACGCCCGGCGACCACATCAGCGAGGTCGCCCTGCTCAAGGCCCAGATCAAGGACGGCGTCTCGCGCTATCTGTACGAGCAGACCAAGCGGCGCCCGATGGTCTTCCCGGTCGTCGTCGAGGTCTAGCATGGCGACCCGTCGCCGCACGGCGGCTCGCAAGCCAGCCCCTCGCTCGCGCGCGCGCCGAGCGAACCCCTTCGCCAGTCGCCTCACTCCTGATGTCGTCCGTTCCATCCTGGGGCTCTTCCTGTTGGTCCTCGGGGCGATGACCCTGATCGCGCTCGTGCTGCCCGGTGAGGGCAACCTGACCAGCTGGTGGACCGGCGTCTTCGCGCCGTGGTTCGGCAGGATGCGCTGGCTCCTGCCGTTCCTCCTGCTGGGGGCCGGCTGGTGGCTGGAATGGGGCCCGGGTCGCCGCCCACAGTCCGGCTGGGGCATCACGGTGCTCGGCCTGGCCATCACCTACGCCGGGATCCTCGGCGCCGCGCAGATCGTGGGAGGGGACCCGTCCGGCGGTCGGATCGGCCGGGCCCTGGCCGGGACCCTCAACGACCTCTTCCCGACGGTCGGTTCGCTGGTGCTGCTCGTGGCGCTGGCGGCGCTCGGACTGGTCGTCGGCTTCGGGATCCCGCTCCGTCAGCTGCTCGATCCGGCCGTTGGCACGGCTCGCTGGGTCGGAGCCACGGCTGCCGATGCAATCCGCCGGACGCCGACAGACGCCTCGCCGACCGGCGGCCCGACGGGCGCCGCCGGCCAGACTTCGAACGGGTCGGCTCGCAGCGGCAACGCCAGACCGGTCGCGGCCGCTCCGTCACCTGGCCAGACCGGGGCATGGGCCGACAGCGACGACGCCTCCATCCCGGCCGCCATCCCGAGCGCGCGCCCGACCTCCTCGACCTTCGCCCCGGCCCGCGGCACGACGGCCTCCGCCACCCTCGTCGCCACGCCCCGCGCGCCGCGTGATCCGGACGACGTGACGGACGGCTCCGATGCGCCCCCGACGAAGGAGCGCATCGAATACCTGTTGCCGCCGCTCTCGACCCTCGACGACATCGCCATCCCGCTCAGCGCCGGAGGCGACGAGGCAGCCCACCAGCGGAACGAGGAGATCATCGTCAAGAAGCTGGCCGGCTTCGGGATCCCGGCCAAGATCGTGGCCCGCAACGCCGGGCCGGTCGTGACCCAGTACGAGGTCCAGCCCGCCCCGGACGTCAAGGTCAGCCGGATCGAGGGCCTGTCGGACGACCTCGCCATGGCCCTGGCTGCCCGCTCGTTGCGGATCGAGGCGCCGATCCCGGGCAAGAGCGCGGTCGGCATCGAGATCCCCAACAAGGACTTCAACGTCGTCGCCCTTCGCCGGATCCTCGAGGAGGTGGACTTCAAGGCGTCCGGCTCGACGCTCACCTTCGCGCTCGGACGCGACGTGGCGGGCAAGGCCCAGGCGGTCGACCTGGCCAAGATGCCGCACCTGCTCATCGCCGGGGCGACGGGGTCAGGCAAGAGCGTGATGGTCAACGCCCTGATCACCAGCCTGCTCTGTGAGGCGACCCCGCACGACGTGCGGATGATCCTGATGGACCTCAAGCGGGTCGAGCTGGCCGCCTACAACGGCCTGCCCCAGTTGCTCGTTCCGGTCATCACCGAGCCAGAACGGGCAAAGGCCGCGCTCAAGTGGGCGGTCAACGAGATGGAGGCGCGCTACCGGCGCCTGGCCGGAGCCTCGGCTCGGAACGTCCGGGTATTCAACGAGACTCGGGTCGATCCGGAGGACCGGATGCCCTATATCGTGATCATCATCGATGAACTGGCGGACCTGATGATGCGCGAGGGCAGGAACGTCGAGGATCCGATCGTCCGCCTCGCCCAGAAAGCCCGGGCGACCGGGATCCACCTGGTCCTCGCGACGCAGCGGCCGAGCGTCAATGTCGTCACCGGCCTGATCAAGGCCAACTTTCCGAGCCGGATCGCCTTCGCGATGGCCTCCCAGATCGACTCGCGAACCATCCTGGACTCGCCCGGCGCGGAGGACCTGATCGGTCGGGGCGACATGCTCTACCAGCCGTCGGATCTGCCGCGGCCGATGCGGCTCCAGGGCGTCTTCGTCTCCGACGCCGAGATCTCGCGGGTGGTCGACCACTGGAAGGCCCAGATCGAGGACCCCCACTACGACATGGCGATCGTCGAGACCGGGGACGAGGGAACGGCGTCCGCCGACGACCTGACCGACGAGGAGGCGGATCGCCTGCTGCCCGACGCGGTGGAGGTGATCCGCGAGTACGATCGCGCCTCGGCGTCGCTCCTCCAGCGCCGTCTCAAGGTCGGCTACGCACGAGCCGCCCGGATGATCGATCAGCTGGAGGCGCGCGGATATATCGGCGCGTTCGACGGTTCGAACGCCCGGCCGGTCCTTCGCCGCGACGAGTCGACTCCGTCCAGTGGCGCGGACGAGCGACTCGATGGGGAAGACGGATGACCACGCGGCAGCAGTTGAGGCGAGCGGTCGGAGCCGATCGCCCGGAGGTGGGGCGGGGCCTGACCGCGGAACCGGCCCAGAGTCTTCCTGAGCGGCTCTATGCGGCCCGTGAGCGCAAGGGCGTCGATCTCTATCGAGCCGAGCGGGACACGAAGATCCGGGCGCGCTACCTCGGGGCCCTCGAGCGCGGGGACTACCGGGAGTTGCCCGGCGCCGTCTACACCAAGGGCTTCCTGCGCAACTACGCGCTCTACCTGGGCCTGGACCCGGAAGAGATCCTCGACCAGTGGCGACGCGAGCGCGGCGAGGAGCGGGACGTCGCCCCGGTCATCGCCGTCCCCCGGCCGATCGCCGCGCCGCGTCAGGGCCTGACCTTCTCGCCGAGCCTCATCGTGGTCGCCCTTCTGACGGTCATCGTGCTGGCTTTCGTGGCGTACCTTGGCGTCCAGGTGCTGCGCTTCGCGAAGCCACCGTCGATCGCGGTGACCGATCCGGCCTCGGCCGTCATCGACGTCGACGAATCGGTGACGAGCTACACCCTGCGGGGGACCACCCTGCCCGGCGCGACCGTCTCGATCGCCACACCCGGCCGGGACCCGTACCAGGTCAGCGCGGGTCCGGACGGCGACTGGACCTCCGACGTCGAGCTGCGGCGCGGTCGGAACCAGTTCGATGTCGCCGCGATCGACCCCGATACCGGCAAGCGTTCCGAGGAGACGATCCGTCGGTTCATCACGGTCCCGTATCTGCTGATCGAGGCGCCGACGCTCAACGTCGACCAGCCCGCGGAAGGAACTTCGTTCGAGAACGGCGCCATCCCGGTCGCCGGCCGCGCCACCAATGCCGCATCCGTCGTGGTCAGCGCGACCTATGTCGGCCCTTCGGCGCAGACCGGGGTCGAAGGAGGCGCCACGCCCGAACCGCCGGCCGCGCCGGACGCGGTGACGGTCCAAGTCGCCGATGACGGGTCCTTCAGCACGCCGTATGAGCTCACGGCCGGACGCTGGTCGATCACGGTTACCGCGTCCAGCCCGCAGGGCAAGACGGCGGCGCTGACCCGCAACGTGACCGTCGTCTACAGGGGCGTCAACCTGGCGGTGACGGTCAAGGGCGGCCGCGCCTGGCTGAAGGTCTGGGTGGATGGCGTGCTCGATCCCACCCTCGGGGCCGCCGGCTCGGTCATCGCCGACGGCAAGACCCTGACGTTCACCGGCCAGGAGTCGGTGGAGGTCCGGTCCGGGTCTTCGGGGGTGACCCACTTCACGCTCAACGGCACCTCGCTGGGGGCACTCGGCCGCGCGGGTATCCCCGAGACCTGGTTGTTCGCGCCACCGAATCCGCCGGTCAGCACGCAGCGTCGATAGCGTCGTGGCGGACGAC
>JBCLCL010000026.1:0-37594 GCA_038915815.1 Candidatus Limnocylindrales bacterium | reverse complement strand
TGATCAGCCCGAGCCCCGTGACGCCCTGCAGGATCGCCAGCGGGTAGACGAGCTTGCTGCCGATCGCCGCGACCGCTCGTAGACCGAAGTTCGCATGCGGCGGCTCCCCACGGGCGAGCGCGCCGATGATCGAGTACGCGTAGGTCGGCCCGAAGGCGAGGATGGCTCCGAAGACGTGCAGGTAGAGCAGGTACGGAAACAGGTCAGCCGGATCCACGCTCACACCTCTTCATCACCGACGATCTCTACACGGTCGTTGCGCAGGATAGCCGTATCCGGGATCGGTTGCGAGCCTGGCACGCGCGCTGCGTCAAACGGCGGGATGGTACGCGTAGACCGCTCGCCACACGTCATCCGGCGCGGTGATGTCGGCCTGCACGAGCTGCTCGAGGTACGCCCGCCGCCGATCAGCCTCCACTTCGAAGTCGCCGGCCTTTCGGCCGACACGTATCGCCAGTTCCGGCGTGACCCCCCACCCGAAATGCTCGAACGCGTCGCGCTTTGGATCCCAGGTCGCGAGGACTGCCGGCCCGAGGCGCTGGAGATGGCCGTGTCCGTCGCGGGCGACCGGCCGGACGTAATGGGCAGCCGCGACGCGGCGTCGTTCGCGGTCCACACGCCGGATGACCAGCACCACGCCAAGGTGCGACAGTTCGTCATCGGTCAGCTCGTTCGGCGGCTGGCGGAGCGCCTCGAACACGTCGTCGAGGGCGTCGCCGTGGATCGTCGCTGCGAGCCCATACCCGATCGAGGCGGCCCGCACCGCGACCCGGGCTGCGGCGCCCCAGGTGCAGGCAGGCAGGTGGTCGGACAGCTCGTCGGCCAGCAGCACGGTCGTTCCGGGTCGGACCGGTTCGCCCCCCGACCCTGGCCGGGGCCCGCCCGGCCACCCAAGCTCGGATGCCTGCGGCAGCCAGGCAAAGTCCTCGTCCTGCCCGTTGAGCTCGACGACGCGGATCCCGGCCGGCAGGAAGTGCAGAAGCGCTCCAAGGAGCGTCGATCTCCCGGCCCCGTGCCCCTCGCCCGCCACGATGATCGGCACCCGCCCCTCGACGAGCAGCCACAGGGTCGCCGCCAACTCCGCGTCCAGGACCCCGCTCTGGATGAGCTCCACGATCGAGCGAGGTTCCGGCGGGATGGTTCGGAACGCCCAGCGGCTGGGCGCCGGCGAGGTGTCGGCCACGGTCGGAGGGTAGGGGCTGGTTCGGGAGCGGTCAAACACGGCGGAGCAGGCCCGATCCCGGCGGTGCGGCAGCCGGTGCGACCCGTCCCACGCTCGCCGGTTAGGATCATCGACGATGCCCGAGCTAGTCGACGTCTCGATCAAGCCTCTCACCCCCGAAAGCTCGGCAGCCAGCGCCTACCAGGGCACGCTCGCGATGTTCGAGCGGGCGGACTTCACCGTCGTCGAGCGGCGACAGTGGAACGCGAATACCCCGATCCGCCCGATCGTCCGGCTCGATCTGGCGGGCGGGCGGGCGGATCGCTACGCCAAGCGAACCGGCAAGCTCAAGCGGGTAGGCTAGGTGGAGGTGGAGACGAACGACCCGGTGATCCTGGCTCTCGGCTGGGACGCGGCATGGACAGCGACATTCGCCCCGTTCGCGGCGGAGGGCCGCCACCCGGCTCGCGTCGTGGCCGTGCATCGCGAAACCTCCATCGTCCGCGACGGTTCGGGCGATCGAGCCGCGGCGGTCTCCGGGACGTTCCGCTTCGCGGCACTGGCCGTCTCCGACTTCCCGACGGTCGGTGACTGGGTCGCGCTCGACGATGACGGCGTGATCGCCGCGGTGCTGCCGCGTCGAGGCGTCTTCAAGCGGATGGCCGTCGATCGCACCCGCCGGGGCACCGGGCTCGACGACGAACAGATCATGGCCTCCAACGTGGATGTCGCCCTGCTGGTCGCCGGCCTCGACAACGACTTCAACCTGCGCCGGATCGAGCGCTATCTCGCTGTCGCCTGGTCGAGCGGTGTCGTCCCGGTGGTCGTGCTCAACAAGTCGGACCTCGCCGAGGATGTCGACGACCGTCTCGCCGCGGTCAGGCTCATCGCCCCGGGCGTTGCCATCGTCGCCGTCTCGGCCAGGACCGGCGCCGGTCTGGACGCGTTGCTGAGGGAACTGCGAGCCGGGACGACCGCAGCCATCCTCGGGTCGTCCGGTGTCGGCAAGTCAACCCTGGTCAATGCCCTGCTCGGTGAAGCTCGCCAGAAGACAGCCGAGGTTCGGCTCTCCGATTCACGCGGCCGCCACACGACGACCCATCGTGAGCTGTTCGAGTTGCCCGGCGGGGCCCTGCTGGTGGACACACCCGGGATCCGCGCCCTCGAGGTGCTCGGCGCCGAGGAGGGTGTCGACGAGGCCTTCGATGACGTGAACGAGATCGCATCCGGCTGTCGGTTCAGTGACTGCCGGCACGACCGCGAGCCGGGCTGTGCCGTACGCCTGGCGCTGGCCGACGGTCGCCTCAGCGAAGAACGGCTGGCCGGTCGGCGGAAGCTCGAGGCCGATATCGCCCGGACGGACTCTGCGGCCGATCCACGCGCTCGCGCCGAGCAGCGGCGAACCTCGCGAATCATCCAGAAGTCCGTCACCGAGCTGACGAAACGCAAATACGGACCCGACCGATGACAGCCGCGCGCTGACGGAGGGCGGCCGAGTCAGGCGAGCAGCCGACGACCGTCGCGGACCAGATCCATCCAGGCGCGCTCGCGACCGATCGTCGTGGACGCGCCGTGGCCCGGGAAGACCGAGATGCGATCCTCGAGGCCGGACAGCCGCGAGATCGAGCCGACCATCGCCGCCTCGTCCCCGCCCGGAAGGTCCACCCGGCCCCACCCGGCCTCGAAGATCGTGTCGCCGCTGTAGAGCAACCCATCGTCCTCGGCCAGGAGGCAGACCGAGCCTTCGGTGTGCCCCGGCGTGTGAAGGACACGCAACCGGATCGACCCAAATCGGATAACGCCGCCTTCCGCCAGCTCGACGGCCGGCACCGATGGCACGATCTCGAACGGGGCGTAGAGCGGCTGCGGTCGCTCCAGGCGGTCCCGATCGAGCGGATGGACGGCAATGTCCGCCCCCGTGTGCGCGGCCAACGCGGCGTTGTCGCCGATATGGTCCCAGTGTCCGTGAGTCGACACGATGAGCTTGAGCGTCCAGTCGCGCGCCGCCAGCTCCTCGGCGATCCAGGACAGCGACGGCGTGGCGGTGTCGATGGCGATCGCCTCACGCGAGCGAGGGTCGGCCAGGACGTGGACGTTGGTCCGGAGCGGCCCGACGGCGCGGCTGAGGCGCTCCACCCCTAACGCGAGCGCCGGCCGTGTTCGAAGACGACCCCGGTCACGCCTCGAGCTTGGTCCGCATGCAGTCGAAGGTCTGGCCGATCATCTTGTTGGCCGTGCCCTCGATCAGGCGTGCCCCGACGCTGGCCAGCGTGCCGGCGATGTTCACGTCGGCGTTCCAGTCCATGACCGTCGTCCCGTCCGGGCCGTCCGACAGGCGCATCTCGGCGGTGGCGTCGACGGCGCTGCCGGGGGCCTGACCGTGCGCCTTGATCAGGGCGCGGTCCGGGGGCTGCTGCTCGGCGAATTCAAGACTGACCACGAAACGGGCGCTGATGAACCCGATCCCCACCTTGGCCGTCGCCTTGAAATGGGTCGGATCGATCAGCTCGATCTTCTCGACGCCAGGGCCGCACTGGCCCACCTGGTCCGGGTCTGTGACGAACGCCCAGACCTGGTCACGGGAAGCGTGGATCGAGACAGAACCTGCGAAGCGCATGGTGGATCTCCAGCGAGGACTCGTTGGGCGGTCAGCCGGCCGATGGGACCGGCGCCGGCAGGTAGGCGGCCGGCTCCCGGATGAAGCTCGTCCGGCAACCCATCGAGCAGAAGGCATAGACGATGCCGTCGTGCTCCGCGAGGTGACGGGCATGGGCGCGATCCACGGTCATCCCGCAGACCGGATCGAGCAGGACGATGTCATCGACCGCGGGTTCGATCGCCGGCGTCGGGCCCCCGCCGGCCAGCGTCGCCGGTCCGGGCGAGGCGACGAAGGCGGCCGTCCCGCGTCGGACCTGGACCAGCTCGGCCAGGATGGAGAGGGCGATCTCCTCGGCCGTCTCGGCACCCAGATCCAGGCCGGCCGGCGCGCGAAGGGCGGCGAGGCGCTCGTCGGGAATCCCGCCCTCCTCACGGAGCCAGGCGCGAACGACGGCTGCCCGAGTGGGCGACGCGACGAGACCTACGTAGGCGGCATTCCGGGAGAGCGCGGCGGCCAGGGCTTCCTCGTCCCAGACGCCCTGGGTCGCGACGATGATCGCCGGATGCGCCGCCGGGTCCGTGGCACCGATCTCCGCTCCGACGACCACCCGCTCGGCCGAGGGAAAGGCCGTCTCATCCGCGACCGGATCGAAGATCGAGACGCGCCAGCCGGCCGCCGAGCCCAGCTCGACGAGCGCACCCGCGATGGGCGTGGTCCCGGCCACCCACAGGATCGGAGCAGGCAGATGCGGCTCCACGTAGATCTCCAGTGTGCCCCCCGAATGACAGGTCATGACCAGCTCGACGATCCCGTCGCCACGCCGGCCCTCGGCGGGCGCCTCCTTCGACAGACGGAGCAGGCGCGGCTGGCCGTCGACCAGCGCCCGGAGCGCCTCGCGGACGACGACCGGCTGGGCGCAACTGCCGCCGACCCAGCCCTCGATCGAGCCGTCCGGGTGGACGATCCCGGACGCCCCGGGCCGTGCCGACGTCGGCCGCCGGACGGCCACGACCGTGGCGACCGCGAACGAGCGACCGGCCGTCTCGAGCTCGGCGGCTCGGGCGAAGATCGATCGGCCGGCCATGCGCCTAGGAGATGCCCTTCTCGTGCAGGATGGCCCAGATCTTCTGGGGCGTCATCGGGATGTCGATGTTGCGGACGCCGAGGTGCCAGAGGGCATCGACGACCGCGTTGGCGATGGCCGGCGGGGCGCCGACGGTCGCCGACTCGCCGACCCCCTTGGCGCCCAGCGGGTGATGCGGCGAGGGGGTGATGGTCTTGGCGGTCTCCCAGGCCGGCGACTCCACCGCCGTCGGAACGAGGTAGTCCATGAACGTGCCGGCCAGGTTGTTGCCGAGCTCGTCGTAGGTGATCTCCTCGTAGAGGGAGGGGGCGAGCCCCATGTTCAGACCACCGTGGATCTGGCCGTCGACGATCATCGGGTTGATGATGTTGCCGCAATCGTCAACCGCGACGAACCGCCGGATGTTGACCCGCCCGGTCCCCTTGTCGATGTCGACGACGCAGATGTAGCTGCCGAACGGGAAGGTCAGGTTCGGCGGATCGTAGTAGTCGACCGCCTCGAGGCCGGCCTCCATCCCCTGGGGGTGGTTGGTATAGGCCGCGAAGGCGATCTCCTGGATCGTCTTGAATCGGTCGGGCGAGCCCTTGACACTGAACTTGCCGGGTTCCCACTCGAGGTCGTCCTCGGACGCCTCCAGCAGATGGGCGGCCAGCTTGCGGGCCTTGGCCTGGATCTTGCGGGCGGCCATCGCCGTCGCCGCCCCGCCGACCGGGGTGGATCGGGAGGCGTACGTGCCGAGTCCGTAGGGCGCGGTGTCCGTGTCGCCGTACTCGATCTTGATGTCGGCAACCGGAAAGCCGAGCTCCTCGGCGATGATCTGGGCGAAGGTTGTCTCGTGGCCCTGGCCCTGGGTCTGGACGCCGATCCGGGCGAGGACCTTGCCCGTCGGGTGGACCCGGATCTCGCACGAGTCGAACATCTTGATCCCGATGATGTCGAAGTCCTTGGACGGCCCGGCACCGACGATCTCGGTGAAGCTGCTGATGCCGATGCCCATCAGCTCGCCCTTCGCGCGCTTCTCGGCCTGCTCCTTGCGCAGCCCGGCGTAGTCGATCATGTCCATGGCCTTCTGGAGTGCGGGGGCGTAGTCGCCCGAGTCGTACTCCCAGCCCGTCGGCGTCTTGTAGGGGAACTGCTCCTTGCGGATGAAGTTCTCCATCCGGAGCTGGGCGGGATCCTTCCCGATCTCGTGGGCCAGAATGTCCACCATCCGCTCGATGGCGTGGACCGCCTCGGTCACCCGGAACGAGCAGCGATAGGCGACACCGCCGGGCGGCTTGTTGGTATAGACACCGTCGACCTCGACGAACGCGTTGTCGAAGTCGTAGGAGCCGGTGATCACGTTGAACAGCCCGGCCGGGAACTTGGACGGGTCGGCCGCGGCATCGGTGTAGCCGTGGTCGGCGATCGTCTTGACCTTGAGGCTCGTGATCTTGCCATCTTTCGTCGCGCCCATCTCGGCGTGGATGTGATAGTCGCGGGCGAAGGAGTCGGCCTGCAGGTTCTCGGATCGATCCTCGATCCACTTGACCGGCTTGCCGACGGTCAGGCTGGCGACGACTGCCAGGACATAGCCCGGGTAGACCGGGACCTTGCCACCGAACCCACCGCCGATGTCGTAGGTCTTGACCCGGATGTTCTGCTCGGGCAGCCCGCTGACGAGGGCGAGCACGGTCCGGATGGCGTGCGGCGCCTGGCTGGTCATGTGCAACGTCAGCTGGCCGCGGACGGCGTCCCAGTCCGCGATGCAGCCGCAGGTCTCGATCGAGGCGACATGGATGCGCGGAATGTAGATGTCCTCGGCGATCCGGACCTCGGCCGCGGCGAGGGCCGCGTCGGCCCTGGCGGCGTCGCCCGATTCCCAGTGCCAGATCCGGTTGGTCTGCTTGTCCGGGCCGCGGTCGGGTCGCAGGACGAAGGCGTCGGGCTCGAGCGCCTTGAACGGGTCGACGATGACGGGCAGCGGCTCGTAGTCGACGAGGACCGCGGCCACGCCGTCGGCGGCGATGTACTTGGTCGTGGCCACGACCGCGGCGACCTCCTGGGCCTGGTACATGACGGTGTCCGTGGGGAGCACCATCTGCTTGTCGCCGGCGAGGGTCGGCATCCAGTGGAGACCGGCCTTTTCCAGATCCGCGCCGGTGATGACGGCCAGGACGCCCGGGATCTTGAGCGCCTCGCTGGCGTCGATGCCCTTGATCGTGGCGTGAGCGTACGGGCTCCGGACGATGTCCAGCCAGAGCTGGCCGGGCAGGTTGACGTCGTCAATGTACTCGCCCTTGCCGCGGATGAAGCGCGGGTCTTCCTTGCGCTTGACCGAGTGGCCCATGCCTCCGATCGCGGCGCTGGTGCGGGGCTCTGCCTCTATCGCCATCTCATCACTCCCCGCTCAACCGGCCGCGACCGGCGTGCCGCCGGCCTGGGTTTCGCCGGCCGCCTGCAGCTCGCCGGCGGCCTGCTGGATCGACTTCACGATGTTCACGTAGCCGGTGCAGCGGCACAGGTTGCCGCTGATCCCCTCGCGGATCTCGGCCTCGGACGGGTCCGGGTTGTCGTTGAGCAACCAGGCGGCCTGCATGATCATCCCCGGCGTGCAGAACCCGCACTGCAGACCGTGCTGGTCCCAGAACGCCTGCTGGAGCGGGTGGAGGGTCGCGCCGCTGGCCATGCCTTCGATCGTGGTGATCGATCGACCGTCGGCCTGGACGGCGAGCATGGTGCACGACTTCGCGCTCTCGCCATCCACGTGGATGGTGCACGCGCCGCAGTTGCTCGTGTCGCAGCCGACATGGGTGCCGGTCAACCCGAACGTGTCGCGCAGCAGGTGAACGAGCAGGAGGCGGGCCTCGACGTCGGCCTCGCGAACTTCGCCATTGACGGTGACCTTGATGTGGTGGGTGGTCATCGCGGGCCTCCTACGCGTTCGCCAGGGCGCGTTCGACGGCGGTGCGCAGCGACCTGACGGTCAACTCGGCGACCATCGCCCGCTTGTACTCGACCGGACCGCGGACGTCGCCGGCTGGGCGGCTCTGGGCCGCGGCGGCTGCCCCCGCGCGCCGGAAGACCTCCTCGGATGGCGCCGCACCGCTCAGCACGACCTCCGCGTCCGTGGCGGCGAACGGCGCCTCAGCGACCCCGGTCAGGCCGATCCCGGCGCTCGCGATGCGCCCATCCGGTCCGAGTCGGACGACCGAGGCGACCCCGACCGTGGAGAAGTCGCCGACCTTGCGCTCCAGCTTCTGGTAGGCGCCGCCGGCACCGCGCGGCCGACGCGGGATCCGGATCTCGGTCAGAACCTCGGTCGGTTCGATCGCCGTGCTGAACGTGTCCAGGAAGAATTCGCGGGCCGCGATCGCCCGTTCGCCGGTCTGGCTGCGACAGGCGATCGTGGCGCTCGTGGCGAGAAGGACGGCCGGCCAGTCGGACGCGGGATCGGCGTGGGCGACGGAGCCGCCGATCGTCCCCCAGTTGCGCACCTGCGGGTCGCCGATCACGGCCGTCACATCGTGGAGAAGCAGGTAGCGATCGCGGACGATCGGCGCTTCATGGATCTGCCGGTGGGTGGCTCGCGCGCCGATCCGCAGGTAATCGTCGGTCTCGCCGATGCCGTCGAGTCCGGCGACGTCCCGAAGGTCCACGAGCAGGGCCGGCTGGGCCAGCCGGAGCTTGATCAGGGGCAGCAGGCTGTAGCCGCCGGACAGCAGCTTGGCCTCGCCTTCGCGGTCCCGGAGGATCCGCAGCGTCTCGGCCAGATCGGCCGGACGAACGTAGTCGAACTGGCCTGGGAACATCGCGCTGAGACCCTCCTCGCTGACACACTGGCCCTGTCGGCGCATCCGGCCCGGACGGGCACAGAACGGTTGGCGGCGGCACCGGCCGGGCGGTCGGGCCGTCTCCGAGGGCGCGACCGGGGTCCGGGACTGAAGGGACGTGTTCCCGACAGTATCGACTCGCGGTCGTTCGCAAGTCAACCGGGTCATGCGACGGGTGTCATGCGACGGCTTGTTGGTGCGACGGCCGGTTCCTGCAGCGTCAGAGATGCCAGATCGCGATCCCGAGGTTGGTCTGCCCGCGTCCGCGGATGACCCAGCCATCGGGCTCTTCGGCCGCGAGCTCGTCGATCGCCGTCTGAAGGCGGGCCTCCTTCGGTCCGGCAGGGTCGATCCAGAGCTGACGCCGGACGAAGCCTTCGAGCGCGGCACGCGACTCGAATCGGCGCGGTTCGACGGCGACCCGGCGGACTTCGATCTCGCGGCCCCCCGCCCGGAGCAATTCGAGGAATTCCGGAAGGGCCGGAAGGGAGACTCGCGCCTCGCCGTGGACGGGCGGCCAGAACGGGTCGGCTGCCGACGCCGGCACAAGATCCGTCATGACCGCCACGCATGTCCGCCGCGACGCCGCCTCCAGCGCATCGACGAAGGCTCCGATCGCTTCGACGTCGTAGCCGACGTGGGCGATGAGGACGACGTCGGCCGTGACCGCAGCGGCGGCACTGCCGTCCGGCGGTGGCCAGCGCACCTCGCTCGTCCGGACGTTCTCGATGGCGTGGTCCTCGGCGATCTCGCGCAGGCTCTCGAGCATGGAGGCTGACGAATCGATCGCGACGACCGAGCCGCCCGATGGATCGAGCGCTCGCGCGATCGGGAGCGCGAAGCGGCCCGCTCCCGCTCCGACGTCGAGCCAGGTGTCGCCGGGCCGAACCAGCCCGAGCAGCTCAACCAGGACCGGGTCATCCGACCGGGTCGGGTCGGCCCGGAAGAGCGAGCGGACGGGCGCGTAGAAGTCCGCACCGTCCGGAACCTCCCGGAAGCGCTCGACCTGATCCCGGTTGGCGCGGACCCGAGCTCCCCAGGCGGCCTCGACGAGTCTGGCCAGATCGTCGTGCGTGTCGAGGTCCGGGTTCACCCCGGCGACCGCGACCTCGGTCACGAGTTCCGGGCGCGCCAGGAGCACCGGCCCGAGCCCGCGGTCGCCGTCCGCTTCCGCCACGAGCGCGAATGCAGGGCGGCGCAGGAGGACCGGGTTGCGGCCGCGGTCGTCCGGGTAGACCGGCACGACGACTGGTCTTGACGGGTCATCCGGTGCCTCCAGGAGGGCGCGGATCGCCGCGACCGGGACGAGGGGCTGATCGCCGAGGACGACAAGTGCGGCCAGGGCGTCATCTCCCACAGCCTCGATGCCGATGTGGAGTGAGCTCGACAACCCGCGCCCCGGGTGCGGGTTACGCACGCGGCGCTCCGAGCGCCACGCGATCGCCGCTTCGATCGCTTCGCTCTCGTCCCCGAGCACGACGACGACGTCAGACAGATCCGCCGCGGCAAGCGCATCGAGGACATGCTGGAGGACGGGGCGACCGCCGATCGGGGCGAGCAGCTTGCCACCCCCGAACCTCGTCCCCGCCCCGGCAGCCAGCACGACCGCTGTCACGGCGCCACTCAACTCAGGACGCCTGATCCTTCACGAGGACGGCCTGGTCGCGCATCGGGGCGCCGCTCCCGCCATAGCGCTCGGCGACGATCTCGGCCAGGATCGCCAGCGCGGTCTCGGAGGGTGCCCGGCCGCCCAGATCGAGCCCGACCGGACCACGCAGTCTGGCCAGCTGGTCGGGACTGACGCCCGCCTCGAGGAGCCGCGCACGCCGATCGGCCTGGGTCTTGCGCGACCCTACCGCCCCCACGTAGCGACATCCGCGCCGAAGCGCCTCGACGATCGCCGGTTCGTCGAACTTGACGTCATGGGACAGGACGGCCACCGCGTCGTTCGGGCCGAGCCCGATCTCCTCGGCCACCTCGTCCGGCCAGCCGATGACGAGCCGATCCACGTCCGGGAAACGCTCCGGGGTCGCGAAGGCGGTCCGGCCATCGACCACGACCGTCTCGTAGCCGAGTTCCCGGGCGAGGCGCACCAGCGAACGAGCCACCTCCACACCGCCGACGACTACCAGGCGCGGTCGGACCGGGAAGACCTCGATGAAGAGCGAGCGGCCGCCGAGCTCGACCGTTCGTGACAGACCGCGCCGCAGGGCGTCCGTCGCTGTGGCGACGAGCGCCGCGTCCAGCTCTGCGGTCCCAAGGCTCCCGTGGAGTCGGCCATCGTCGGTCACCACCAGCCCGGGTTCGGGGGGCGCCCCGTCGCCGGGTTCGTGCGGACCGAACGCTCCCGGCGGCGAGTCCGCGGGGAGCGGCGTGACGACGGCCGAGCCATGGCCACCGGCCCCCACGGACCCTCGGGCCGCGTCGATCACCAGGGCAGGCGCGAACGGCTCGACCAGGACGTCGATCGTGCCCCCGCACGCAAGACCCACGTCCCAGGCCTGCTCGTCGCTGATCCCGTAGCGGATGACCCGGGCGTGACCGGTGGCCCGAGCCCGGTCGATCTCCTCGGCAGCGGCGCCCTCCACGCAGCCGCCGCTGACCGAACCCGCGATCCGGCCGTCACGGGCATACAGGAGGACGGCGCCTTCGGGGCGAGGCGCGGAGCCGAACGTCCGGACGACGACGGCCCGGCCCACGTCGGCGGGATCGGTGCCGCCCGCCTGCCAGGCGCTCAGCGTCTCGAGCAGTTCCTTCATTGCAGCGGCCTCGCCACAGACCGATCGATGGCCTCCCCACCGACCAGGGCGGGGCGCGAGCCGATCGCCGGCGCTCGCCCAGCCTGCCCGGTGCCGGATGGGATGGCGGCATGCGCGGCGGCCTCGCTCCCGCGGCGCGTGTCGCCGGCCCGGACGCCGCCCAGGATCTCGCCGAGTCGCTCGAGGCTGGCGACCGTGCCGGCCGGCAGGAAATCGTCGATGTACGGGAGGGCCGCGCGCATGCCGCCGGCCAGCGGCTGATAGCCGGGCGTGCCGGCCAGCGGGTTGAGCCAGACGAGGCGATGGCAGTTGCGTCGGAGACGGGCCGTCTCGGCCGCGACCAGGGCCGGGTCGCCGCGGTCCCAACCGTCCGACACGACGATCACGACGCCCGACGTGCGCAGAGACCGGCGTGCCCAGCGCTGGTTGAACGTCCGGAACGAATCGCCGATCCGTGTTCCGCCTGCCCAGTCGTTGACCGAATCGGCGACCCGCGCCAGAGCCCGGTCCCGATCCCGGTCGCGCAGCAGCCGGGTCACCCGGGTCAGCCGGGTGCCGAACACGAACGACTCCGTCCGTACCTCCGAGGCCGCCGAGAGAGCCTGGATGAAGCGGAGCAGCAGCCGGGAGTGGCGCTCCATCGAGCCCGAGATGTCGCACAGGACGACCAGCGACCGGGGCTCGCGGATCTGGCGCCGCCAGACCCAGGTGAGCAACTGGCCGCCGGTCCCCAGGTTGCGCCGGAACATCGCCCGGGGAGCGAGGCGCCGACCGTGTGAATGCAGCTCGTAGCGGCGCGTCCGCCGCCGCTCGAGGCGCGGCACCAGGGCGTCCACCAGCCGTTCCGCCTCGCGCAGTTCGGCCGGCGTCATCCGGTCGAACTCGCGGTGGCGCAGGACCTCGCCCTGTGAGTACGCATCGGGCGAGATGACGATGCCCTCGATCGGCGCTTCCTCGTCCTCTCCGTCGCCCTCGGACGGGACCGGGATGCCGCGCTCGTCGGGCGCCATCTGGCCACGCTCCTGGCCGGCCTCCGGCGGCGGTGCGCCCGACGCCGCCTCCTGCTCCACGGCATCCTCCGCGCTTCGGAGCGTGGAGGGCGCGAACTCCCCGGGCAGCCTCGAGGCGCGTCGGCGCCACCACGCGTCGAACGCCGGGTCGTAGATCGGCCGGTCGTCGCGACGTCGCACGAAGACGGCCGCCCCCGCGGCGCGCACCTGCTCGCGATCGGCGATGTCGACCAGGGTCAGCGCCCGGGCGAAGTCGACGGCCGCGCCGAGATCGATCGAAAGGCGGGCCGCGCGCAACGACCGCCCGAACCCGACCGCCTCACCGAGCAGGCGGCGCCCGTCCACCTCGGGTCCGAACGGGGAGCGGACGATGGCGGGGTCGTTCATGGGTGGGGTCGCTCTCAGGCTGGCGCTCAGCCGCCCGCGGCAGCCTCCGCCAGATACCGGCGCGTCCCGTCGCCGCGCACCTGGCGGATGTCTTCCTCGTACTTGAGAACCACGCCGAGCGTCTCGTCGACCAGTTCCGGGGCCAGCTCGCGCGCGCCGAGTGAGAGGAGCGCCGCCGCCCAGTCGAGGGTTTCGGCGATCCCGGGGACCTTGGTCAGGTCGGCCTCGCGCAGGCGATGGACGAAGGCGACCACCTCGCGGGCCAGGCGTTCGGGGGCTTCCGGCACCTTGGCCAGGACGATCTCGTACTCCTTCTGGGCGGTCGGGTAGTCGATCCAGTGGTAGAGGCAGCGCCGCTTCAGCGCGTCGTGGACCTCGCGCGTCCGGTTCGAGGTCAGGATGACTCGCGGTGGCGTCTCGGCCTTGATCGTCCCGATCTCGGGGACCGTGACCTGGAAATCGGACAGGATCTCCAGCAGGTAGGCCTCGAACTCCTCGTCGGCCCGGTCGATCTCGTCGATCAACAGGACCGGGGCCACACCGTCAGTCGACTCGAGCGCCTGGAGGAGCGGCCGTCGGATCAGGAAGTCGTGTCCGAAGATGTCGTGCGCGCTCGCGCGATCCGCCTCGCCGCGGGCCTCGAGCAGCCGGATCTCGAGCATCTGCCGAGGGTAGTTCCATTCGTAGACCGCCGTGTTGACGTCCAGCCCCTCATAGCACTGGAGACGGATGAGCTTCGTCCCGAGCGAGGCCGCAAGAACCTTGGCGAGTTCCGTCTTGCCGACACCGGCCTCGCCCTCAAGGAGCAGCGGCCGACCAAGCTCCAAGGCCAGGAAGACCGCGGTCGCAACGGAGCGGTCCGCGATGTAGTCACGGCTCCGGAAGTCGTCCTGGAGCGCCTCGATGGAACGGGTCCCGGCTGGGCGGGTGTCGCGGTCGCTCATTGGCGGATGCTACACGCGACCTGACTCAGCCATCGGGCGCGTCGATGTCTCCGGTGTAGGGCGGCGGCATGAGTCCCCCGCGACGAGCGACGCCGAACAGGGTACCGCCCACCAGGAGCAGAACGACGGACCCAAAGAACATGCCCGTGACGACATCGCCCCCGTCGTGAAGTGTCGACCCAAACAGCCCTGCCAGAGGGATCACCATGCTGACGCCCATGCCCGCGATACCGAAAGCGAACACCACAGCTCCGACCGAGGCGAGACGAGGGAATCTCCCGCGCCCGACGCCGATGACCACTGCCACGCCAAACAGCACAAACAGGCTGGCCACGGCGCTACCGGCGACCGATTGGAACGCGTCCGTCGCCTCCCGATTCGTCCCGACTCCGAGCATGCTTGACAGCCCGAACCCGGCGGCGATACCGAGATCACAGGGGAGAAACCCCGCGAGGACCATGCGACCCACACTCGTGAGTGGTCTGCCCCGAACCGCCTGGAAGAGAACGGGTGGCACGACGATCACGCCCGCAATGAGCATGAAGGCCGCCAGCGCCTGAAACAAAGGGCCTTCTTCGAGTTCGGAGGCGAGCGGGAGCAGGAAGCCAAGGACGAATCCGGTCAGTGCGAACGACAGCGCCTCGATCTGGAGGCGGCGGCGGCGACTGACCACGGAACCGACCGCCGGGCGGTTCGACCGCCCAACGATCGCGCCCGGAGGCCCCAGAGGTTCGCCATCGACAGTCAGCTCACCGATCCACTCACCGACGGTACCGGCCATCCGAAGGTACGCTCCAAGGCTGGCGGGAAGACCCCCGACGTCGAACGGGAACTCGCGCCGCGGGCCGGTGCCCATGAGGAACGGGAACCGGACCACGGCTCGATCATCGAGATAGAGCGTCCGCGGGTGTCCCAAGCCCGGGATGTTCTGCCCAAGCTCAACGACGTGGTCCTCGCCCGAGACGGGGAACCGCCACCCGAGCGAATGGACCGCCTCAGCGTCGATTTCCCAGACGTCGTCAACCATCGGGAGCGTCGAGCTCGCGGGCGTAGGCCGGGAAGCGGAACCGCTGGCTGCGAGTCAGGATGCCGCCGTGGCCGAGCTTCGCGACCGTCCGTTCCGAGGCGCCCTCCCCGGAGAGCAGCCGGGGCAGGAGCAGGTCCGCGGCGGTCGCCTTCGAATAGGCGCCGCACGTCGGGAGACCCAGGATCGCGGTCCGCCCGATCCGGGCCAGCCAGAGCATCGACCCTGGATGCGCGGGTACGCCTCGGCGCACGACCCGTCCCCCGAGCGCCGCGATGGCCACGAAGCACGGGTCGTGCGGGTCCGTGCTGGCGGCGCCGGCGGTCAGGATCAGATCGACCGCGTCAGACCGGCGGACGAAGGCGGCCATCGACGCCTCGACAGCATCGGGGTCGTCCTCCACGTAGTCGATCGCCACGATCGTCGAACCGAGGCCCTCGATCTTCGCCCGGACGCTGGCCTCGAACCGTTCGCGTGCCGTGGCGCGGACGGATTCCTTGACGATGACGCCGACACGGCTGGGCACGAACCCCGCCACCCAGACCAGGGGGTGTCGCCCGAAGTCGGCCAGCCGCGCCCCGGCGTCCACGATGGACGCCTCCACCAGGTGCGGCGCGACCTTGACGCTCGCGACCAGATCGCCCGGTTCGACCACCTGGCCGTCGAAGACCGTGAACACCTCCAGCGGGTCGATCCGGTTGAGCCGCTCGAGGTCGGCGACTCGCACGTTGACGACCCCGTGGACGTCGGCCAGCAGGTCCACGCGGCTCTGCGCCGGCCCACGAACGATCAGGCCCGGACCGGCCACCGCGGCGGCCAGGCGGAGCGCCGCCTCGTCCTCGTGGAGCTCGCCGGCGTCGGGGACCAGGAGACTGACCGGATCGCCTGGAGGGGCAGCGGCCAGAGCCGCCAGATCTTCGGTGCTCAGCCGGCGACCCTTCGCCCACCGACTGCCCCCGATCGTCAGGTCGCGAGCGAGGACGGCACCCACCAAGCGCGCCGGGACACGGCGGCCGGGCGCGACCCGTTCGACCCGCACGCGAGACGCTGGGAGTCCAGCCCTCAGGCGGATCGGCCCAGCGCACCCTCCAGCGCGCGGCGCGTGTAGACCACCGCCATCTGGGCGCGGTACTCGCTGTCCGCATGGATGTCGCCGTTCACGGTCACGCCGTCCGTCGCATGCGATGCGGCGGCGGCAACCGCGGCCGATGATCCGTCGCTCCCGGCGAGCGCCGCTTCCACGGCCTTCGCGCGGTAGGGGACCTCCCCGACCCCGGTAAGCGCGACCCGGGCGTGACTGACCGTCCCGCCGCTCATCGCGACGACCACGGCGACCCCCACGATGGAGTACCCGGACGCCGGCTGCTTCAGCTTCAGGTAGGCGCCGCCGGCTCCTGCCGGCAACGGCCCGCGCCGCAACGCAACGAGGATCTCGTCGTCCGCGATGCCCGTCTGGAACGCGCCCAGAAGGAAGCCGTCGAGCGGCACGACCCGTTCGCCCCGCTGGGAACGCAGCACGACCGAGTAGTCGAGCGCCAGTGCCAGGGCCGGTGCATCGGACGCCGGATCGGCATGCGCGATGGCGCCGCCGATCGTGCCACGATTGCGGACCTGAACGTCGCCGACGCCCGAGAGGCAGTCCCGGGCATACGGCAGAGCCGTCGTCTCCAGCGCCTCGGCGTACGTCGTCAGGGCGCCCATCTCGAAGCCCCCGTCGGGGGTCGCCTGGACCCCTTTCAGCTCCTTGAGTCGACCGATATCGACGAGCGTCTCCGCGCTCGCGAGCCGGAGCTTGAGCAGTGGCAGCAGGCTCTGGCCGCCGGCGAGGACCTTGGCCCCGCTGTTCGTGGCAATGATCCGGAGCGCCTCGTCGAGGCTGGCCGGACGCTGGTAGGCGAATGCCGCCGGGATCACGCCTGGCCTCCCTTCGAGCCCTGGATGGCACGCCAGACCTTCTGCGGCGTGTACGGCATATCGAGGTGACGGATGCCCAGCGGACTGAGCGCATCGATGACCGCGTTGGCGACGGCCGCCGTGCTGGCGATCGTGCCCGCCTCGCCGACGCCCTTGACCCCGAGCGGATTGACCGGCGACGGGGTGACCGTCTCAGCGAGCTCGATGTTCGGGAACCAGGCGGCCCTCGGGAGCGCGTAGTCCAGCATCGAACCGGTCAGCAACTGGCCGTCGTCGCTGTAGATGGCGCCCTCCCAAAGCGCCTGGCTGACCCCCTGGGCGATCCCGCCGTGGAGCTGGCCGTCGACGATCATCGGGTTGATCTTGTTCCCGACGTCGTCGACCGCGACGTAGCGGACGAGCTTCACGTGGCCGGTCTCCTCGTCGATCTCGACCACGGCGATATGGGTCCCGAACGGCCAGGTGCAGTTCGGCGGGTCGTAGTACGCCGTCTCGTCGAGGTACGGCTCCATGCCGTCGGGAAGGCTGAAGCCGAGGTCGATGGCGAAGGCGATCTCCTGGATCGTCTTGACCCGGTCCGGCGACCCCTTGACCCGGTAGTTCGCCCCATCGACCTCGATGTCCTCGACGTTGGCCTCCAGCATGTGCGCGGCGTAGCGCCGCGCCTTGTCCTTGATCTTGTCGGCGGCCTTGACCGCCGCGGTCATCCCGACCGCGGCGGTGCGGCTGCCGTAGGTCCCGTAGCCAAAGGGCGTGCCCTGCGTGTCCGAGTGCTGGACGGTGACGTCCTCCATCGGGATGCCGAGCTCGTGGCTGATGACCTGCGCGTATGTGGTCTCGTGGCCCTGGCCCTGCGGCGAGGTCCCCATCGTGACCACGACCTTGCCGGTCAGGTGGACCTTGATGTTGGACGACTCCCACATCGCGGCACCCCAGCCCTCGCCGACCGCGCCGACCCACTTGCTGGGGGCGACCCCGCAGACCTCGATGTAGGTGCTGAAACCCAGGCCCAGGAGCTTCCCGCGCGCCTTGGCCTCGGCCTTGCTGGCCAGCAGGTCCTTGTATCCGACCGTGGCCAGGGCCATGTCCATGGCCGGCTCGTAGTTCCCGGAGTCGATGTAGATCTTGGCCCCACCGCTCGCGGTCCCGAGACCGGACGGGTTCTCGTACGGGAACTGGTCCGGCTGGATGAAGTTCCGGCGCCGGACCTCGGCGCGGTCCATCCCGATCTCGGCCGCGAAGAGGTCCATCGCCCGCTCGATAACGTACGTGGCCTCAGGGCGACCCGCCCCGCGGTAGGCGTCCACGAACGTGGTGTTCGTGTAGACCCCGGTCACTTCGGCGTAGACGTTCGGGATCTTGTAGCAGCCCGACAGGACGCGGGCGTAGAGCGTGGTGGGGGTGCCGGGGCCGATCGTGGAGAGGCGGCCACCGAGGTTGGCCAGGGTCTTGACCCGCAGGCCGGTGACCTCGCCATCCCGCTTCCCGGCGATCTCGAGGTAGGTGATGTGGTCGCGACCGTGGGTCGTGCTCTGGTAGTTCTCGCGCCGGCCCTCGACCCACTTCACCGGCCGACCGCCGATCGCCTTGCTGGCGAACAGCGTCAGCGCCATGTCGGCGTAGCAGAAGATCTTGGTGCCGAAGGCGCCGCCGACATCCGGACTGATGCACCGGAGCTTGTGTTCCGGGATCCCCATCGTGAAGATCCCGACGAGCAGGCGCTGGATGTGCGGCGTCTGGCTGGACATCCAGATCGTGTACTCGTCCGTGCCCGGGTTGTACCAGCCGATGTCGCCGCGGGTCTCCATCGGGTTGGGGATGAGGCGCTGGTTGACGATGCGCTGCTTGACGACGACCTCGGCGCCGTCGACGGCGGCGTCCGTGCCGGCCTTGTCGCCGACGTTCCACTCGAACACGATGTTGTTGGGGGCGTTCTCGTGCAGCTGCGGGGCGCCGGGCTGGATGGCCTTCTCGGCGTCGACGATGGCGGGCAGCGGCTCCCAGTCCACCTCGATCGCTTCGAGCGCGTCGTAAGCCTGGGCCTCCGTCTCCGCAACGACGGCCGCCACGCCCTCACCGGTCCATTTGACGCTGTCCGTGGCAAGCACGCGCGGCGTGTTGACGTTGTTCTGGATGCCCGCGCTGCCGCCGGCCGGCCAGGCCATCGGCAGCGGGTTGTACGGGATGTCGGCTCCCACGAAGACACCGACGACGCCCGGCATCGCCTTCGCGGCGCTCGTGTCGACCGAGCGGATGTTGGCATGCGCATACGGGCTGCGCAGGATGGCCATGTGGGTCATCGACTGGAGCTTGATGTCGTCGAGGTAGCGGCCCTTGCCGGTGATGAACCGGGGATCCTCGGTGCGCTTGATCCGCTGGCCAAGGGGGCTGGTGGGGGCGTCGAGCACGTCGGTCATGGTCGTCTCCCTGACTACGCGTTCGCTGGGGCGGCGGCCCCATCGCGCATGCTGGCCGCGGCGGCGCGGATGGCGATGACGATGTTCTGGTAGCCGGTACAGCGACAGATGTTGCCCTCGATCGCGTGGCGGATCTCGTCGTCGGTCGGATCCGGATTGCGCGACAGGAGGTCCACTGCGGTCATGATCATGCCCGGCGTGCAGAACCCGCACTGCAGCCCGTGCTTCTCCCAGAAGGCGGTCTGGAGCGGGTGCAACCCGACCTCCGGGGCCAGGCCCTCGATCGTCGTGATGTTTGCCCCATCCGCCTGGACTGCGAGCATGGTGCAGGACTTCACGGCCTTGCCATCGACATGGACCGTGCAGGCGCCGCACTGGCTGGTATCGCAACCGACATGTGTCCCGGTCAGGTCCAGGTCCTCACGCAAGGCCTGGACCAGGAGCCGTCTCGGTTCGACGTCGAGCTCACGTGGCGTGCCATTGACTACGAACGAGATGTGTTCGCCCACGGACAGGAACCTCCTACGTCGCGTGCGGTGACGGAGCCGATGTCGGGTCGCTGTGTCTCCCCGGCGAGTTTCAGTACCTCTGCGTCGACGCGAATTGGTGGTCGAGGTGAGGCCAGACGATGGTGGCACCGCCACGCGCCGGAATCAAGCGGTTTCCGCAGGCCCGTACCTCGGAACGGAACGCCCGTCGCGAGCGCTCTCCCGGCCTCGACGACGTTGCGGTCACGCCGGCGCCGGCTTCGCGATCATTGCGGTGATCTTGCCCGTGACGTAGCCCAGAACCGCGCCGATCACCAACGAGACCGCCACGGAGATGAGCGCGTTACCACTGAGGCTCGGCGACGTGAGGTTCGCGGTACTCAGCGCGTCGGGCGTCTGGAGCAGGAAGGCGAAGGTGGAGGCGAACCCGTACACGGTCGCCGGAATCAACGCGAACGTCGGGACGTTGGCGGCGAGGACGACCACGACGACAGCGGCGCCGACGGCGATGCCCGCCCAGATGGGCAGGGTCAACGTCTCGGCGAGCGGGACCGACAGGATGACGACGGCCGTGATCGTGCCCACGACGCATCCGAAGACGTTGCCGACGATGGTGTTCTTCAGGGCGTTGTTGTCACCGCCCGAGTGGAAGAAACACGCCATTCCGATGAAGATCGCCCAGATCAGCAGGCCAGGGACATTGAGAGACACCGCCGTGGCGATACCTCCCAAGACACCCGCGACCAGGGCGAGTGCGGTTAGTTGCGACATCCTCTCCTCCTCGCGGGATCTGATCCGCGGGTAGCCTCGGACAACCGTTGCCCGTACCTCGCGATTCCAACGGCCGCCGTCAGGGCTCGGCCCGTGACCGCCGGAGGGCACGATGCTAGAGCGCCGCGGGTCATGAAGTCCAATCAATTGCATCGATCGCTGCGATAGATTCTGCGAATGCGTAGCCGAGCCGGAACTCCGGCCACAGCGCGACGAGGTTGAGATGCTGGCGGTGGTCCTTCGGGCCTGGCGGTGGTCCTTCGGGCAGAACATCCCGCTCGCGGTCCACCTCCTTCGCGCGGACGACGCCGTCGGGCGACCGCGTCGGGCGCCGGACGCGGGCGTCCGGTCACATGGCAGTAGGCAACGAGCACGAGCGCCCAGAGCACCTCGAGCTCGTCGAACGTCCGCGGCGTGTAGACGAGGACCATCCCCTCCACGCCGATCTGCCGGGCGATCGGGTGGGGCTCTGCCCAGCCGGCGGCGATCGCCTCGCGGGCCCGCTCGACCGGCAGCGTCAGGTGCATGCTCCCGTCCGGGTGGATGTGGGTGAACTCGCGACCGGCCACGATCAGTTCCGGGTGCGCGAGCTCCATCGATGGGTCGAGCCAGAGAGCGCGAGCGCCGGGGATGGACACTACCGTCGGTCGGTTTGACACCCCTGGGAGGCTGAACGCGCGGCGGAACAGCTCGGCGTTCACCTCCGGTACGGGTTGCACCCCGATCTGGGTGTGCGGCATGCCCTGGTGCGCCGGCGGCCGAGGGCCTGCGTCCCGGGGGACGTTCGCCGTCTCCCCCGGCGTTTGCCGCGCCTGCCCGAGTTCGTCTACACGTCGCCTCTCGTCGACTCGCGGTCGGCTCTCACGGCGAGCCGAGTGACACTCTGGCTCCCGTTGCTCACGGGCGGGCTGCGCGCACGGCTACTCGCTGCCGCCTGCCGTGAGTTCGACCCCCGGCACCACGTACGGCGCCCGCGGCAGGCGCTGCCGCGGGCTGACCGGCGCAGGCGGGACAGAGGCCCCGGAAGATCACCTGCGCCTCCTCGACGACCGCTCCGGGCAAGTCGGGCTCCAGACATGGCTTCGCCTCGCCTACGCAGGCCACGTCCACGATCGCCCGGCACCGGCGACAGACGAGGTGGTGGTGCCAGCGCGTCGCGGCTTCATAGAGGGTGCGGCCGGGCCCGGCGTCGGCGACGAGCAGCAGGCCGGCACGAGCGAGCGCGCCCAGGATGTGGTAGATGGTGGCCCGCGGCCGCGGGGTGCCTCGGCTGCGGAAGGCGGCCA
The DNA here is from genome assembly GCA_038915815.1 of Candidatus Limnocylindrales bacterium. Lineage (GTDB taxonomy): Bacteria > Chloroflexota > Limnocylindria > Limnocylindrales > CSP1-4 > SPCO01. The sequence goes on along the minus strand of JBCLCL010000026.1, from coordinate 15,937 downwards.
CCAGGTCGTCGGCCGACCGATGGCCGCCCAGCTCCTCGAGGAGCCCGAGGACCTCGAGGCGGCCGCGGGTGACCCGCAGGCCGGCCTTGGCGAGCTCCTCGTCTTCGAACGTCACGCCCGATGCGCGCGGAGCATCCAGCGCTGCTTCTCCAGGCCGCGGAGGATCTCGATCAGGAGGTCCTGACTGGCGAGGTCGATCTCGCCGATCCGATCCGCGCGGTTCCGCACGTTCGACGCGACGAGCGTGACCCGCTCGTCGAACGCGGCGAGCGCCGCCTGGTCCTCGATCGGACCCGCCGGGATCGGCACGAGCGACGTCGAGCCGCTCACCGTTGCGCTGCGCCCGTCGGGAGAGGCACCGATTGCCGTCAGCCGCTCGGCGACCAGGTCATACCAACCCCGGTACTCCGCGGTGAGCTCGTCGAGGAATTCGTGGACGGGCTTGAAGGCCGGGCCAACGACGTTCCAGTGGGCCTGTTTCGCCTGGAGGCTGAGGTCGATGAGCTCGACGAGGGTCGCCTGCAGCGCGGGCGCCTGGTCGATCGCCTCGGACGTCGGGTGCGGCGCGGATGTGTGAGTCATCTCTCACCTCGTACTTGGCAGATTGGACACTATCCAATCATACACCTCAGGTCCGGGTCCCGTGGCAGCGTCGACCGACTCGCACGTTGGCCCGCCGATCGATGCCAGACGACCTCGTGTCCTGGGCGACCAGCTCGCGCGCCACCGGGATGGGCAGAGCCTCGCCCTTGGTCGGTCGCGGGGTCGGGATCAGAGGAGACGGCCCGGATCCTCGAGCGCGGCGACGACCTCGTCGAGGAAGGCTGCCGCGGGGGCGCCGTCCACGACCCGGTGGTCGAACGTGAGACTGAGTACGACGAGCGTCCTGACAGCGATGGTCCCATCGACGACGGCCGGCCGCGGTCGAGCTCGACCGAGCCCCAGGATCGCGGTCTGGGGCGGGTCGAGCAGCGGAGTGAACGCGTCGATCCGGTAGCCGCCCAGGTTGGTGACGGAGAAGACAGCGCCCTGCGTCTCCTCCTCGGCGAGCCGAGCCGCGCGTGCGCGCTCCGCGAGGTCGCCGATCTCGGCATCGACTTGTTCGAGGCTCTTGCCGTCGGCGGCCCGGACGACCGGAACGATCAACCCGTCCTCCAGCGCGACGGCGACGCCGATGTCGATGCTCTCCGGCAACCGGATCCCTTCGTCCGTCCACGAGGCGCCGATCCGCGGGTGGTCGCGCAGCGCCAGCGCGGAGGCTCGCACGGCCGCTGCGGTGTAGGTCCCCCGCCGCCCGGAGCTTGCGCGCGATCCGGCGAGCGCCACGGTGAGGGCGGTGACGTCGGCCTCCGCGGTGATCGTCAGTTGGGCCGCCTCGAGGAGACCCCTCCGCAACCGCTCGGCGATCGCTCGGCGCATGGGGGTGAGGGCCACGGGGCCGGGTCTCCGCTCGCCTGCCGCGGCCCGTACGTCCGCCTCGACGATGCGCCCGGAGGGCCCCGACCCGGTGATCGACGCGAGGTCGACGCCGAGCTCGCGCCCGAGTCGCCGCGCGGCCGGCGACGCGGCCACGGACTGGCCGGTCGGAGCGCCCGGCGAAACGGCCGGCGGAGCCGCGACGGGAGCCTGGGCCGCCGCGAATTCGGCGGGTCGCTCCTCTGTTTCGAGGACGGCGATCGGATGTCCCTGGACGATCACGCTGCCCGGTTCGGCGAGCAGCTCGATCGTTCCGTTCCCGGGCGCGAGGACCTCCGCGCTGATCTTCTCGACCTGCACCTCGGCCACGAGGTCGCCCTCGCGGACCTTGGCTCCCGGCTCGACGAACCAGGTGACGAGGACCCCCTCCTCGGTGGACTCGGAAATCTGCGGCGTGAGGATCTCCTGCCGCATCGGTCTCTCCTTTCGGGCGCCGCGGGTCAGCCGGGAGCGGCGCCGCCGGGTACTCGTCCGGCGGCGCCGGCGCGATCGCCGACCCGAGGCCTGGGCTGACGGTGCCAGCGGGCTCAGCGGCCCATGAGCTGCCTGGCTGCCGCGGCGATCTTGTCGCGGTTCGGCAGGCAGAATTGCTCGAGCGGCCGACTGTACGGGATGGGAACGTCCGGATACGTCAGGCGGACAGGCGGCGCATCGAGGTGGTCGAAGGCCCCCTCGATCACGGTCGTGATGACCTCGCCGCTCATCCCGAAGCTGTGGTAATCCTCGTCGACGACGAGGAGTCGATGGGTCTTCTGGACGGACGCGACGATCGCCTCGCGGTCGAGCGGCACGAGCGAGCGCAGGTCAAGCACTTCCGCCTCGATGCCTTCCTTCGCAAGCTCCTCCGCCGCGTCGAGGGCGCGGTGGACCATGAGCGAGATCGTCACGATCGTCAGGTCGCGACCCTCGCGCTTCACGTCGGCCTTGCCGATGGGGATCGTGTACGGCTCCTCGGGAACATGGCCCGTCGCACGCGGGTTCGGGGTCATCCAGCCGAGCCCCATGATCCCCTTGTGGAACATATAGACGACGGGGTTGTCGTCCCGGATCGCGGAGATCATCAGGCCCTTCGCGTCGTACGGCGTGGAGGGCACGACGATCTTCATGCCGGGCAGATGGGCGAACGTCCCATAGAGCGTCTGCGAGTGCTGGGCGCCGTCGCCGTAGCCGCCGCCGATCGCGGTCGTCACGACGACGGGGACCTTGACGTTCCCGCCGGACTCGTAGTGGATCTTCGCCATGTGATTGTAGATCTGGTCCATGCAGACGCCGAAGAAGTCGACGAACATCAGCTCGGCGATCGGGCGCATGCCCGAGATCGCGGCGCCGACTGCCGCGCCGATGAACGCCGTCTCCGAAATCGGCGTGTCCATGACGCGCTCGGGCCCGAACCTGGCGAGCAGGCCCTCGGTGGCCCCGAAGATCCCCCCGTACGTCGCGATGTCCTCGCCCATGACGAAGACGCGCGGATCGCGCTCCATCTCCTGGGCGATCCCCTCGGAGATCGCCTTGGACGTGGTCAGCAGGCGTGTCGCTTCAACTGCCATGGTGTGTCCTCCTTCCGATCACGCAAAGACGTGCTGGAGCGCCGCCGAGGGCTCCGGGTACGGGCTCGAACGGGCGAACTCGATCGCGTCGTCTACCTCGGCCCTTGCCCGGTCCCAGGCGCCCTGCGCGTCCTGGGCGGTCATTCCGCCGGTGTCGATCAGCCGCCGTTCGAACGCCCTGACCCCGTCCCGTTCCTGGAGAAGCGCCATCTCCTCCTTCGACCGGTAGGCCTGCGCGTCGCCTTCGAAGTGGCCGAACAGGCGGTCCGTCTTGACCTCGAGCAGCGATGGGCCACCGCCGCGCCGGGCACGGCTGACCGCTTCGCCGGCCGCCTCGTAGATCGCCACGACGTCGTTGTCCGCGACGAGCACGCCAGGCATGCCATACGCGGCCGCCCGGTCGCTGTTGTTCGCAATGGCCGTCGCCTTGTCCTTCGGAACGCTGATCGCCCACGCGTTGTCCTCACACACGAAGACGACGCCCAGGCCCCACACCGCGGCGAGGTTCAGCGATTCATGGAAGGCCCCCTGGTTGGCGGCGCCCTCGCCGAAGAACGAGACCGCGATGTCGTCCTTGCCCTGCTTCTTGAACGCGAGGGCGTGGCCGACGGCCGTCGGCATCCCTTCGGCGATGATCCCGCTGCAGCCGAAGTTCGTGGCCGGATCGAACAGGTGCATGTGACCGCCCTTGCCGTGGCCAAGGCCGGTCTCCTTCCCGAAGATCTCGGCCGCGAGCTTCCTGATGTCCATGCCATGGGCAAGGGCGATGTGATGCGACCGATGGGTGGCGGTGACCGCGTCGCTCGGTCGCAGGTGGGCAGCGACTCCCACCGCGACCGGCTCCTGGCCAGCCGCCAGGTGCATCTCGCCGGGGACGGTTCCCGCCGCGATGTCGAAGGCTGGTGTCTTCCCCTCGAAGTAGACCTTTTGAATGGTCTCCTCGAAGAGTCGGATCCGGACCAGCTGGTAGTGCATCTCACGCAACGTGTCTGGACTAGGCATCGCGTTGCCTCCGTGGTAGAGGTCCGATAAATCGTTCGTCTGGCAATTCCTCAGCCGCTCACCTCCCATTCCGCCAACCGGCCGCTCGCATGCCAGTTCGGATCCGCGTAGCGGCGCAGGAAGAGATCGGCGGCGACGGCCAGCTCGGATGCCCGGAGGCGATCGGCCTCGATCGGCCGCTCTCCTCGCCCGCGCGCAGCCGTGAAAGCCTCGATGACGGCGCGGTCGACGACGGCATGAAACGCCCGCCGGCCGGTGGAACCCCCACCGCGCAAGGCGCGTCCGTCGAGCTCGCGTGCGAGCGACGTGACGGGCACTCGCTCGCTCTTCGTCCGCTCCCATCGGGCGTTGCCCGGGTCGCCGGGTCCGGCCAGGACGCGCCGAAGCGCCTCCAGGTCGGCATCGATCAGCAGGGTGGCGTGGACAAGGATGCGACGGCCGCCGACCCAGGCGGCGACGCCGCCGAGCTTCCGGTCATCGACGAACAGCCCTCGCCGTGCCGTCAGGGCCGGGATGCCGAGGCCCTGCGCGGCCACCGCGAGCGGCTCGAGGACGGCCCCGTACAGCCCGGCGAGGCCGCCCCCGACCCGGTCCGCGACGAATGCATGGTCGCGTGGCGCCGCCAGGCTGACGTTGAGGTTCCCAGAGTCGTGATAGACGGCCCCTCCTCCGCTGAACCGGCGGCAGACCGGGGCACCGAGCCGTTCGGCCTCGATCAGGTCCACCTCCGCCGCGGCCACCTGGAAGCGACCCAGGACGACACACCGGTCGTTGCGCCAGAGCCGGAGGATGGGCTCGGGGCCGGTCGTGCGGGCGAGGGCCTCGTCGATCGCGAGGTTGCGCCGCGGTTCGCGCTCGCCGTCGTCGGCGATGAAGCGGAACGGCCGGCCGATCATCGGTCCGGCCCCCGCCCGACGAGCGCGCCGTTGCCGGCGAGCAGACCGCTGTTGGCCGCGGACCGGAGCACACCGTGCGCGTCGAGTACCCGCGGGCCCTCGGCCGCCAGGCGGACGCTGGGGCGCATCCCCGGCTCGAGCACGATCTCGCGCTCGCCGTCGAACGCGAGCGTCAGGCGTCCATCAGCGTCGCTCGGCCCGCCCAGGGCCACCGACTCGCCGAGCCCGAGCAGCCGCCAGTCGCGGATGCCGACCGGGACGAGCTGACCCGGCCCCAGCGGCACCATGACCGACGCACCGGTCGAGCCGAACCGCATGTGCAGCGCACGTGGCGGCTCGCCGTTGAACGGGCGGAGCATCCCGCCAACGCCGGCCAGGCCAGTGAGGGCCGGGTCGCTCCGAGCAACGACCGCCTCGACGAGGAGCGCCGGATCCCAGAGCGCATGCGCACCTACCCAACCCGACCGGACGAGGGCCACGTCCACGAGCGCGATCGTCGCCGTCCCGAGCGGGCCGTCGAGGCGAACATCCAGCCGCGGCATCTGCCGCACGTGGTCGGCGAACCGCTCGGGATCGGAGGCGTAGAGGGCCGCGGCCAGCGCTCCGGCCGTGGGATCGATGGGTGTGCCGAAGGCGTTGTTCGTGCCGCCCGGCAGCGGGATGAGGACGGCCGACGGCCAGCCCTGTACGACGGCGCGATTCGTCCCGTCCCCGCCGATCGTCACGACCACGGCCACGTGGGCCTCGGCCATCATCGCGGCCGCAGCCGCCGTGCCGGCCGCGTCGAGCGCCTCCGGGCCGCCGGGGAGGTCCACAGACGTGACACGGAGTCTCGTCCCGCCCTCGAGCGAATAACCGGCGGCAGCGAGCATGTCGACGGCCCGCTCGACAACGTGCGCGGGTTCGGGCATGAACAGAACGGTGTCCACGCGCCCGCCGGCCAGGCCGCGGAGGACCCGCGCAACCGCGTTCACGCGTTCATGGACGTCGATCGTCCGCGCCAACGACGTAAGGCGGCGCACGTCACGTGAAGCGGTCGCGTTGACGATGAGCCCGACCCTCGTCTCGTGCATCATCCCTTCCGCACGGTTCGGCTGCCGGTCCGGCATGTCACTCGGCCCGGCGGGAAAGCGCCAGGCCTTCCACCGGGGACGAACCGCCAGTATGTTCGCACGCACCGGGCTGGGCAAGGGCACAATGGCCCATTGTGCCCGGGGGCCACGGGCCGTGAGGGCCGTCATCCCGAGGCCGAGGCGCCTGGGGCCTCGAAGCCTGTCAGATCGGACGAAAGACCTCCACCAGCTCCGGCCAGCCGGCGGCAACCGGTTCGGGCGCGCCGACACGTGGCAGGGTTTCGCCGGCGCTGTTCGGCAGCCAGGCGACCCGCAGCCCGAAGGCGCCCGCGCCGGCGGCGTCCCAGCCGTTGGCGGTCACGAACCCGATCCGGTCCGGGCCGGTCCCGACTGCCTCGACCGCGAGCCGGTAGACGGCCTCGACCTGCGGCCGGTCCATGTCAGGCCATCGCCGCCTTCATCTCGGCGAGGGCGCTTCGCGCCTCCTCGACGGAGCCTTCGTCCTCGATCGTCGTGATGTCGCCGGGATCGACGCCGTTGACGACGGCCTTGAGGACCCGCCGCATGATCTTGCCGCTGCGGGTCTTGGGCAGCGTGTCCACGAAGGTCAGCTCGCCGATGACGGCGACCGGCCCGAGCTCGCGGCGGACCGTGGCGAGCAGCTCGCGGCGGAGCTCGTCGGACGGCTCGCGTCCATACTTGAGCACGACAAACGCGGCGATGACCTCGCCGCGCAGGTCGTCCGGACGCCCGGTCACCCCGGCCTCCGCCACCGCCGGATGGCGGAGGAAGGCCGTCTCGACCTCGATCGTGCCGAGGCGATGGGCGGCGATCTTGATGATCTCGTCGGCCCGCCCGGCGAAGAAGACGTAGCCGTCCGCGTCGATGTGCGCGGCATCACCGACGTAGTAGCCGCCGGGGATCCGGTTCCAGTAGTCGGCACCGTAGCGGTCCGGCTCGCCCCACAGCGTGGCGATGAGCCCCGGGAACGGCCGGCGCAGGACCATGATCCCCTTGTGGCCGGCCTCGACCTCGGCCCCATCGGGCGTCACGACGGCCGGCTCGATGCCCGGGAGCGGGAGCCCCGCCGAGCCCGGCTTGATCGGCAGCAGGCCGAGGCCATACGGGTTGCCGAAGATCGGCCCGCCCGTCTCGGTCTGCCACATGTGATCGATGACCGGGATCCGGTCGCCGAAGATCTCCTGCTGCAGCCACGCCCAGACGGGGGCGTTGAGGACCTCGCCGGCACAGAAGATCCGCTCGACGCTCGAGAGGTCGTGACGCTGCGCGGGCTCGTTGCCGAAGCGCATCAGGAGCCGGACGCCCGTTGGCGAGGTGAAGATGCCCTGGACCCCGAGCTCCTCGATGAGCGCCCAGACGGCATCCTGCCCGGGGTGGTCGGGGGCGCCCTCGTAGGCGATCGTCGTGCAACCGGCCATGAGCGGCGCGTAGACGATGTAGCTGTGGCCGACGATCCAGCCGATGTCCGACATCGACCACCACGTCTCGCCCGGCCGAAGCCCCATCAGCCAGCGGCCCATCGCCGCGATGTGGACCTGGTAGCCGCCGTGGGTGTGGACGGCCAACTTGGGCCTGGCCGTCGTGCCCGAGGTCGCCAGGATGAAGGCCGGTTCGTTCGCCTCCATCTCGAGGTGGGCGCCGTCATGGCCCTCGCCGCCGGCCAGGAAGTCCGCCCAGTCAAGCTCGCGCGGCCCGACCAGCGACGCCGGGGCGTCCGCCCGGCGCAGGATGACGACGTGCTCGACGGCGCCTGGGTCATCGGCCAGGGCAGCGTCGACGATGGGCTTGAGCGGCACCTCGGTGCCCTTGCGATAGGTGACGTCGGCGGCCACGACGAGCCGCGAGCCCGATGCCCGGATCCGGTCGCCGAGCGCGCCCTGGCCGAAGCCGGCGAAGACGACCGAATGGATCGCCCCGATCCGGACGGTCGCCAGCATCGTCGCGACCGCCTCGGCGCAGGTCGGCATGTAGATCGTGACCCGATCGCCATGGCCGATCCCAAGGGCCCGCATCGCCGCCGCGATTCGCCGAACCTCGTGCAGGAGCTGGGCATAGGTCAGCGTCCGCCGCCCGCCTCGCTCATCGGCGGCGATGAGCGCCGGCTGGTCGCCACGGCCTTCTGCGACGTGCCGGTCGAGGGCGCTCCAGCAGAGGTTCGTCCGGCCGCCGGAGAACCAGCGAAACGTGGGCGGCTCGTGCTCGAAGATCCGGTCCGGCGCGCGGAACCAGAGGACGTGCTCGTCGGCGACGCGGCGCCAGAACCCCTCGGGATCGCGGATCGCCTCGGCGCGCAGGCGTGTGAGCGGATGCTCCTCGGTCATGCCGGACTCCCGCTCGATGCGCGATGGGAGGTCGGGGCCTCCCCTCGCGTTGGATCGCTCGGTCGACTATCCCCCGGCCGCCGCCGCTTGCGGCGCAGCCAGTCGGGCATGACGCTGACCGCCGCCGGCCGGGCCTGCGACGCCGGACCCCACCAGACCGGCTGTGACACGGCATCCGCCGTCGCGGGCGGGAGTCTGCTCCTCACCAACTGGCTCCAGCTGAGGATCAGCGCCCCGGCCTTCGTCGCCGCCATATCAGCGCTCCTTGCTGATCAGCTGGCCGAGCGCGGCGCGGTCGGGCTTGAGCAGCTCGGCAATCCGAGCGGCGTTGACGTCGGCGACGATGATCTGGCCGACCTCGGTGTTGACCTCGGTGAAGATGCCGTGCGCCTTCATCTTCGACGTCTGGTACTGGTTGTCTTCGGAGGGGCTGACGTAGTGCACGGAGTCCACTCGGTAGCGATGAATCAGGAACAGATGAATCAGGGTCATCAGGCGCTTCCGGCGGAGCGACTCGTCAAAGGTGTTCTGGTCGCGCACCGACAGGATCCTGCGGCCCCGCCGATCCTGGATGGAAGCGAAGACGACGTTGGCGAGTTTCGCGTCGTTCTTGCCAACCAGGGCGAGCTCCAGCAGCTCCGAGCCGGCCCGGTGCGGCAGGAGCTGCACCCGCATCGGCTCGGTCAGCCGGTAGTGCTCGCCCCACATCGCCAGCCACTCCTCGAGGAGCTTCTTGGGCACCTCGGTCTGGATCTGGTGCTGGTGCTGGGTCGAGCCCTCGCCCATCGCCTTGGTGGTCGCCGTGCGCCCCGACGAGGCCAGCAGAGCGGCGTCGAGGCGCGGCCCGCCGACCAGCGTCTGCGGCGTCTGGTACGGCGACTCGACGAGGCGGATCTTGCGCTGGAGGCGGGCCAGGGCGAGCATCCCGTCCTGCTTCAGAGCGGTCGCGAACTCCTCGGCGGCAACACCGTCGACCTGGTGGCCGCCGTAGGTGATGAAGTTGAAGACGAAGCCCAGCTTGCCGAGCTCGTCGGGGAAGCGGCGCATCTCGTCGTCGCTCATCCCGGTCGAGTCCCAGTTGAACGACGGCGACAGGTTGTAGGCGAGCATCTGGTCGGGGAACTCCGCGTGGATCGCCTCGGCGAACTGGCGGGCGTCCGCGAGGTCGGCCGTCTTGGTCTCCATCCACAAGAGATCGGCAAAGGGCGCGGCGGCGAGTGACTTGGCGATGGCGTAGGGGATCCCGCCGGCGACCTGGTAGTAGCCCTCTGGGGTTGCGGCGAGCTCGCAGTCCCAGATGATGTTGACGCCGAGCGACCTCGCTCGTTCCTGCGCGGCGTAGAGCGACGCGGGCGCGGCGAACCGCAGCCACTCCTCGGCGCCCATCTCGAGCGGCTCGCCCTCGCTCGCGCGGAGCGCGAGCACGTCGGCCACCGCCTGGCCGTAGGTCTCGAGGCCAGCCTCGGCCTCCCACGCCTCCAGGAAGCCCGAGGCGACCCTGTCGAAGGTGGCGTCGACCGCGACCCCGTTGCCCTTCTTCAGGGCCGCGGCGTCCTCGGCGGCGAGGCCGGCGAGGCCGGTGTGGTCGAGCCAAGCGTCGGCGGCCCGGTACTCCTCGTCGGAAATCGCGTAGAGCAGGTGCCCGTTGAGCTCGTCGATCCCGAGCTCGTAGAAGCGCTTCATCAGCGCCAGGTAGCAGACCTTGTACGAGGGCAGATCGACGTTGGTGGTGCCGAGGATGAACGGCTGGTCGCGCTCGTCGCCGCGGCTGTCCAGCAGGTTGGCCGATTCGGCGTCTGTGCGGGCGACGATGATGCCAGGCACCTTCATGATGTCGAGCTGGAAGCGGGCGGCGTTGAGGCGCTTGATCTGCTCGTTCGAAGCCACCAGCACCTTGCCGCCCTGATGGCCACACTTCTTCGTGCCCGGGCGCTGGTCCTCGATGTGGTAGCCCGGCACGCCGACCTCGACGAAGCGGCGGATCAGGTTGCGGACGTGCGGATCGCCGCCGTGGCCAGTGTCGGCATCGGCGATGATGAACGGCCGGTAGTCGTGGGCCGGTGTGGCGGCACGCTGCTTTGCGGACATGCGTGAGCGCAGGTACTGCTGGTTGCGGTCGGCGGTGAGCAGGGCGCGCACCAGCCCCGCGGCCTCGTCGGGGACCTGGCTCAGGGGGTAACTCGCGAGATCGGGACCGGGGTCCTCGCTGACCGATCCCTTGGCCGAGGTCGCCCAGCCGCCGAGGTAGATTCCCTCGATCCCGAGGCGTTTGATCACCACGGCCTGCCCCGGCGAATACGGACCAAAGGTGGTGATGCTCTTGCGCTCGGCGAACAGCTGACGCAGGCGCTCGTAGAACGCTCCGGCAGCCTCGCGCGCCACCGTGTAGTCGGTGGCGATGGTGCCGCGCTGCTCGACCACCTGGCGGGCTGAGTAGAGACGCGTGAGCCCCGCGAATCGAGGGCCCTCGAACCACTCTTGGGTGGCGACGACCTCCTGGTCGAATGCGGTCATGCGTGCGCTCCTGTGACTGGCTATCGAAGTCGAGGTTCTCGGTGATGCGCGAGCCGTCATGCTCGAACGCCGCGAGGTAGCTGGCCACGCGATCTCGGGCGGTCCCGAGGTCGTGATTGTTCAGGTTGAGGTTCAGCAGATCGACGTACCAGGGTGGCTTGACAGCGGACCGGGCATATGCCTCGACGATGGCGCGAGCGATCGGGAGGGTGGTCGGTTTCGAGTCATCGTGGACGTCGCGGTCGCTCGCCCGGAGAAGCTTGCCGTACTCCTCATCCAGGAGCCGCCCGAAGAGCCCGGCGGTGGCCGGCCCGGGCGCCGGTCTCGGCATCGTCCTCCGTCAGCCGGGCGCCCTTGTGCAGCCACTCCCAGGGCTTGAGGGCGGCGGCCTGAAAGCCAACGCCGGTCCCGAACAGGTATGGCTCGGTCCGGAGGAGCTTCCGGATGCGGACGCTCGGGTGAGTCCAGGCGCGAGGCGGGCACCTGGGAGCCGTCGGGCAGGAGCGGCGATGGCGCGAGCTGGGGGCGGGCGGACACGGGCTGGCTGGGAGGCACGGACGAACGCCCTGCCGCGACGGCGGTCATCGGGGCCGACCTACTCGTTGGCGTGGTCGTGTTCACAGAACTCCGGGCAGGTGCACTCGGCCGCGACGGCCCACGCCGCGAGACCGGGACCGGCGACGCTGCCATCGGACTCAACAAGGAGCCCGAGTACCCAGGCGTGGGAGGGATCGAGATGGGAGTCGAGGGTCGGTCGAGGCGGCTTGCCTCGTTCCTGCGCGACTTCGACCATGTAGCGAACCTCCGCACTTCGGGAACCTCTGCGGGCATACGATAGGCGCGTTACGATCGATCAGTCCAATCGAATGTGGTAATCGTCATGATCAGATTAGTCGATCGTCACCGGAGGTGCCCGTGCTGCTCGCCCACGTCGAGGGCTTTCTCGAGGTCGCCCGCCAGGGCACGATGCGCCGGGCCGCCGAGACCCTCTACGTCAGCCAACCGACGCTCACGGCGTGGATCCACGCCCTCGAGGCGGATCTCGGGGCGACCCTCTTCCGGCGCAGCCAGTCGGGTATGACGCTGACCGCCGCCGGCCGGGCCTTCCGGCCCTACGCCGAGCGGGCCATCGAGTCGCTCCGCGGCGGCACGGCCCTCGTCCGCGACGTCGAGCGCGGCGCCGTCGGCGAGCTTGCGATCGGCGCGGCCGCGGCCGTCAGCGCGTACGTCCTGCCCGAGCTCCTCGCCCGCTTCACCGCCGAGCATCCCCACGTCCGGCTCCTTGTGCGGACCGGTCACTCGGAGGAGCTGGTCGACGCGGTCGTCCGCGGCGAGGTCGTCCTCGGGCTCGTCCGGGACCTCCGCGACGCGCGGGTGTTGAGCCGGCCGCTCTACGAGGACGAGCTTGTCCTCGTCGCCCGGCCCGACCATCCGTTCGCCGAGCGGGGCCGGATCGATGTCCGCCGGCTGGGCGAGGCGCGGCTCATCTTCTTCGATCGCACATCGTCGTACTACGATCTGACGAACGCCCTCCTGCGCCAGGCGGGCGTCAGCCCGCAGGGGATCATGGAGCTCGACAACATCGAGGCCGCCAAGCGGATGGTCGAGCGCGGCCTCGGCGTCGCACTCCTGCCCGGAACTGCGGTATCTGACGCGCTCGCGGCTGGGAACCTGGTTCGGGTCGCGCTTGTGGGCGCCGACCCGATCCGCCGACGGATCGTCTCTGTCGAGCGATCCCAGCCGGTCGAGCCGACCGCCGCCCTCGTCGCGTTCCGCGAGCTGCTCGGACGGATCCCTGAGCTCGTGCCTGGCGCAGCTGCAGTCAGCCGCGAGTGAGCCGCGAACACGGACCCCGCGGTGGGGCAGGCCCAGCCCCGCCCCGGGCGGCTGGTGGGGCGGCGTCGTTCGCGTCCCGCGATCGAGTTCTGGCCGCGCGGCCGCAATCGAGGCCCTCGGTGCGATTCTCGCCAAACGGCGCAGCGTCGTCCGCTGGCGGGCAATCTGGAGCCGTCGAAGACGTCGTCGGCTCGACGCAGTTGGCCCCGGACGGCCGGCGCTCATCGATCCGGACGAGACATCGGCGCTACCTTCGGCGATCCTGCGCGGACGACTGGGGAATGTCCGCGCCCAAGGCTTCGGGCCTACGTTTTGCGCCCAGTCATCAGGAAGTTGGCGAACGTCAGCTCATGAGCACCCCCGACATCGCCGGCGTCCCGGCCGTCACCCCCGGAATGCGGCCTCTGAACGTTACGCGTGGCACACTCGCGCGCTACGGTGGGCAGGTTCGCGACTGGCTGCCACGCGGCCGCTCGCTCCCGGAGGAAACCTGGGCGCGCCGGCATCGGGCCGTCCTGATCTTGCTCTGGCTGCACGTTGCCGCAGTCTTTCTGTTCGCGCCGCTGACCGGCCACGACGCGCTGCACGGGGCGACCGAGGCTTCTGTCGTCGCCGCGGCGGCGCTGGCGGCGAGTTGGCGGCGCTGGAGCCGGACGATGCGTGCCGCCGCAGCGAGCTTTGGCCTCGTGACCGCCTCGGCGATGTTCGTCCACCTGTCCGGCGGATACATCGAGGCGCACTTCCACTTCTTCGTGATGATCGGGGTGATCACCCTCTACCAGGACTGGCTCCCGTTCCGCCCTCGTCCCAGCCGAAATCACTCAGGGGGAGCGTATCCGAAGCGACTGATGAATTCCATTGCATGTTCTTGATCATCGCGATAAGATTGCGGCATGAACGACCTCGGCGCGGCGGGCCTTCTGCTCGCCCCGACGCTTGATCAGGTCGTCTCCGTTCACCAGCTCCGCCTGCTGACGGCGGTCGTCGAGAAAGGCGGGTTCACCCGCGCCGCAGAGGCGCTCGGCTTGAGCCAGCCTGCGATCTCGCACCAGCTGAAGGCGCTCTCCGGCTCGATCGGCACGCCGGTCCTGGAGGTCATCGGGCGCCGCGTGCAGTTGACCCAGGCCGGCGAGCTCCTGTACGAGCACGCGAAGCGCATCCTGGCCGAGTTCGAAGCCGCCGGGTCTGCCCTCGACGAGCTGCACGGGCTTCAGCGCGGGAGGCTTCGGGTCGCCGGCGACACGACGGTCGGGATCTACGTGCTGCCGGACCTCCTCGGGGCCTTCCGGCAGGCCCATCCGTCGATCGAGGTCCATATGGGTGTCGAGAATCGGCAGGGCCTCTACGAGCGCCTCGTCGCCACCGAGGTCGACTTCGTCGTCAGCGGGCGGCTCTGGGAGAATCCGTCGATCGCCCTCGTCGTTCGCCCGTTTCTTGCCAACGAGCTCATCGCGATCGCATCGCCGCGTCACCCGCTCGCGGGCCGCGACCGAGTGACGCTCGCCGACCTGGCTGCCGAGCCGTTCATCGTCCGGGAGCCCGGCTCCGGAACGCGTGAGACGGCCGAGGAGGCATTCCGCGCGGCCGGACTATCGATCCGACCGGTGATGGAACTCGCCAGCAACGGCGCGATCAAGCGTGCGGTCGCCCGGAATCTCGGTGTCTCCATCCTGTCACGCTACGCCACGGCGCTCGAGCTCCAGATCGGGCACCTCGTGGAGCTTCCAGTCGAGGGATTCCCGCTGCGCCGTCAGTGGCACCTCGTCTATGCCCGCGACAAGCGACTCGGTGCCGTGGGCGAAGCGTTCCTGCGGTTCGTCGACGACGGCCACTGGAAGGAGACGATCGGGCACCCGATCACGACCGACTGAAAGGGCCGCCGCCCAGGGACGGCGAGTCTCGATCACCCGTCCCGCTGTCGCCCTCGATGCCGACGAAGATCGGCCGCCCCCGATGCCAGCCAACGTCCGTCACGGGGCCGAACCCCTCCCGCCGGTCGGCAGGCGCGCCGACGATCACGCCGACCCTGCCGCCCGGGCGATCCGGGGAGCAAGATCGCCCCTCTCGTACCGGCGGGCCATGTCTTCGAGTGGGACAGACCGAATCGCCTTGCCGTGTCCGGCGGATCCGAACTGCTGGTAGCGCTCGACACAGAGATCGGTCACAGCGGCGATCGCCTCGCCGAGGTACTTTCGTGGGTCGAACTCGGACCGGTGGCTTACGAGATGACGGCGCACCGCCGCCGTCATGGCCAGGCGTATGTCCGTATCGATATTGATCTTCCGGACGCCGTGGCGGATGCCCTCCTGGATCTCCTCGATCGGCACCCCGTATGTCGTGGCGATCTCACCGCCGAACTCATTGATCAGGCGGAGCAATTCAGTCGGAACGCTGGACGAACCGTGCATGACGAGGTGCGTGGCGGGCAGGCGGCGATGGATCTCCTTGACCCGGTCCATGACGAGAACCTCTCCGGACGGTCGCTGCGTGAACTTGTAGGCGCCGTGGCTGGTCCCGATGGCGATCGCGAGGGCGTCAACGCCGGTGTCCGCGACGAAGCGGACGGCTTCGTCGGGATCGGTCAGCAGCCGCTCGCGTTCGACGACGCCCTCTGCGCCGTGGCTGTCCTCCTGCTCACCGCCGAGGCGCTCGAGCGAACCGAGAACCCCGATCTCTCCTTCGACCGTCACGCCGACGGCATGACAGAGCTCGACAACCCGGGCGGTGACCGACGCGTTGTACTCGTACGGCGCCGGGGTCTTGGCGTCTTCCAGGAGGGAGCCATCCATCATCACGCTCGTGAACCCGGAACGGATCGATCGGACGCAGGTCCCGAGGGTCGCACCGTGGTCCTGGTGGACCGCGATCGGAACGGTCGGATACGCCTCGACGGCAGCCTGCATGAGGTGACGCAGAAACGGCTCCCCGGCGTACGTCCGGGCGCCGGCGGACGCGGCCACAATGGCCGGGCTGTCGACCCGACGGGCGGCGCCGAGGACGGCATGCAGCTGCTCCACGTTGTTGACGTTGAACGCTGGCAGCCCGTACCCGAACTCCGCGGCGTGATCGAGGAGCTGGCGCATCGAGACGAGCGGCATCGAGTGATCCTTCCCGCAGCGAACCTGACGACGGGGCAGCAGCATCCCCCTCCCGGGCCGCGAGCCTAGCCCAGATCAGTAATGTCGTCCAATGCATCTTAGATATCGATAACATGTAGCCTGCTACATGGGTGACGCGGCGTCGCCGAAGGC
>JBCLCL010000025.1:0-38006 GCA_038915815.1 Candidatus Limnocylindrales bacterium | reverse complement strand
CCCTCGATGTAGTGGACCTTGGCGCCCTCCTCGACGACGATCAGGGTGCGCTCGAACTGTCCGGTGTTCTCGCCGTTGATCCGGAAGTAGGCCTGCAGCGGCAGCGGGACCTCGACGCCCTTGGGGACGTACACGAACGAGCCGCCCGACCAGACCGCGGCGTTGAGCGCCGCGAACTTGTTGTCCTCCGCCGGGACGACCGTGGCGAAGTACTTGCGGAAGATCTCCGGGTAGTCGATGAGCGCCTGGTCGGTGCCCATGAACACGACGCCGAGCTTGGTCAGTTCCTCCTTGACCGAGTGATAGACGACCTCGCTGTCGTACTGCGCGCCGACGCCGGCCAGGAACTTGCGCTCCGCCTCGGGGATGCCCAGCCGCTCGAAGGTGGCCTTGATCTTGTCGGGCACGTCGTCCCACGACTTCTCTTCGCGCGCCGACGGCTTGCGGTAGTAGACGATCTTGTCGAAGTCGATCTTGTCCAGCCCGTCGGTCCACGTCGGCATGGGGCGCTTGAGGAAGTGCTCGTAGGCGCGCAGGCGGAACTGGAGCATCCAGTCCGGCTCGTTCTTGAAGCCGCTGATCTCCTCGACCGTCGCCCGGGTCAGGCCGCGCTTGGTCTCGCGCAGGTAGGCGATGTCGTCGTGGAACGCAAACTGGTCGCGCTGGTCGGTGACGATCTCGCGGGTCGCTGTGGTCGCTGTCATGAGATCTCCCGTGCTGTGTCAGCGGCACCCGAGGCGCCGCGGTTCGGCCTGGTCGAGGCTCGTATCTAATTCCGAGTCAAATTGTCGGGATTACGCGCCGAAGTGTCAAGCGACGGGTCGGGATGAGAGATAGAGGGGGGCGAAATGACGCGAACCCGGACGCGGTTCGACAGTGAGCCAGCCACCCAGGCCGGCGACAAATCAGTCCCTGCTACCGGTGGATCCGGGCTAGGTGAACGCCGACCTTCATGACGATCACCCAGCTCGGCTGGTCCATCCGGAACTGCCTCCGACGGGGCGTCTGCTGGCTTCTCCTCGCCCGCAATGCCCGCCGGGTCCCCCTCCCGTGCACGGCCCGACGGACGGATGGATGGTAGATTCCCGCTATCGGCCGGCGCCACCCCGATCCTCCGTTCGCGCCGAGATCCTGAGATCAGGGAAAGGCACGCCCCGCTTGGTCATCGAGCAGCCCCAGGAATTCCTCGTCCAGCCTGTCGACGCTTCCTGGCTGCAGTGCAACATCGAGTGCCAGGAAGCCTGCCCTGTCGGGACGAACTGCCGCGGCTATCTGGTCCTGGCCGCCGAGGGACGCTTCGAGGAGGGCTACATCCTGGCGCGCGAGACGAACCCGGTCGCGGCGATGTGCTCGTACGTCTGCTCGGCGCCGTGCGAGCGGGCCTGCCGCCGTGGCGACATCGATCGGCCGCTGGCGATCCGGGCGATGAAGCGCTTCCTGGTCGAATGGCATGAGGCGTCCGGCATCCCGGACGTGATGCCCCAGATCACGCCGCGCGCGGAGCGCGTCGCGATCGTCGGGGCCGGACCGGCCGGTCTGAGCGTCGCCCGTGAGCTCGCCACCAAGGGCTACCAGTGCACCGTCTTCGACAGCCTGCCCTACGGCGGCGGGACGATGCTCATCGGCGTGCCGGCCTTCCGCCTGCCGCGCGAGGCGATCGAGATGGACGTCCGCCTGGTCGAGCGCCTCGGCGTCACCTTCGTGTATGACACGACGATCGGGGTGGACATCACGTTCGAGCAACTCCAGCGCGACTTCGATGCGGTGGCCATCACCGCCGGCGCGATGGACGCCGTCGCCCTCGACATCCCGGGCGCGGACCTGGAAGGCGTCCAGTACGGCGTGGATTTCATGAAGAAGGCGAACCTCGGCCAGCCGCTCGAGGTCAGCAGCGACATCGTGGTCATCGGTGGCGGCTATACGGCCATGGACTGCTCGCGCACCAGCCTGCGTCACGGCGCCGAGCGCGTCTCGATCGTCTATCGCCGGACCCGCTCCGAGCTGGTCGTCGACGAGGAGGAGCTGGGCGAGACCGAGCGCGAGGGCGTGCGCCTGGAGTTCCTGGCCAGCCCGATCGAGATCCTCGGCGAGGACGGCAGGGTCAGCGGCGTCCGGTTCATCCGCAACCGGCTCGGCGAGCCGGATGCCTCGGGCCGCCGCTCGCCGGTGCCGGTCGAAGGTTCCGAGTTCGAGATCGCCGCCCGGACGGTCATCCCCGCCGTGTCGCAGGCCGCGGACCTGACCTTCCTGCCCGTCGAAGCGAAGTTGGAGATCAATCGCGGCCGGGTGAAGGTGGATCCCGCCACCTACGCGACGAACGTCCGGGGCGTCTTCGCCTGCGGCGACTTCGTGACCGGCCCGACCACCCTGGTCGAGGCCGCCGGCCACGGTAAGAAGTGCGCCTACGCGATCGACCGCTACCTCGCCGGCCGACTGGATGTCACCGTCAGCACGAACGTCAAGATCACCAGCTCCTGGCGCCACGAGATGCCCGAGTTCTACGACGTCCTGCCGCGTCAGCACATCCCGATGGTCCCGCTGGCGTCGCGGATGCCATCGACCGAACCGGTCGTCAACTTCAACACGCAGGTCGAGCTGGGGTACGACGCCAATGCCGCCGCCGCCGAGTCGACCCGCTGCCTGATGTGCAACTTCAACATCTGGTTCGACCCGTTCCGCTGCGTGCTGTGCGGCGCCTGCGCCGACGTCTGCCCCACAGGCGTCATCCACCTGGTCGACATCAACACCCTCAAATCGGAAGGCGCCCTGCCGGAGCTCGAAGAGGCGTACGGCTGGGACAACGGCGGGGCGATGATCCTCGACGAGGAGGGCTGCATCCGCTGCGCGCTGTGCGTCAAGCGTTGTCCGTTCGACGCCATTACGATGGAACGGTTCGAACTCCAGGAGATCTCGACCGACGGACGGCTCTACAAGGAGTCGTACCGTGATGCGCAACTGGCCGGGACCCCCGGCGTGGCAGGAGGAGCCCGGTGAGTTTGGGGCCGATGTCGGCGCGGCACTAAGGCGACCATGGCCGACCTGATCACGCGCCCCCAAAGCCGCTCCGCCGTGGACCAGCAGTCGCTCGCCGAGCGACTGCTGGAGGCTCAGGCGCCGCAGCGCCCGCAGTCGACCCCGCACATCCGCATCGAGGTCGACGGCCGCGTCCTCGAAGGGTTCGAAGGCCAGACGATCCTCGAGGTGTGCCGCGCCAACGGCATCGAGATCCCGACCCTGTGCTACGAGCCGAAGCTGCCCGGCTTCGGGGCCTGCCGGATGTGTGTCGTCGAGGTCGAGGGCGAGGAACACCCGCCTATCTCCTGCGCGCGCGTCTGTGAGCCGGAGATGAAGGTCCAGACCCAGACCGAAGAGGTGCGCCGCCTGCGCCGGACGAACCTGGAGCTGATCTTCTCCGACCACAACGCCTACTGCCTGCCGCCCTGCCAGAACAAGTGCCCCAGCTCCATCGACATCCCGGGCTTCCTGAAGGCCAACGCGGAGGCCGATTGGCGCGAGTCGGCGCGGATCTTCAAGCGGACGATCCCGTTCCCGAGCGTCCTCGGGCGGGTCTGCCCGGCGCCGTGTGAGGAGCACTGCCGACGCGACGAGGTCGACGAGGCGATCGCCATCCGCGACAGCCACCGCTACGCCGGCGACCAGGTCCTCAAGTCGATGCTCGACGACGGGGTGGACCCACCACTGCCGTTTGAGCGTCAGGCGCCGTCGGGGCGCCGCGCCGCGGTCATTGGGTCCGGCCCGGCCGGCATGTCCGCCGCCTTCTATCTGCTCTTGGCCGGTCACGACGTCACCGTCTTCGAGCGCGATCCGGCACCGGGCGGGATGCTCCGTTACGGCATCCCGCAATACCGGCTGCCGAAGGTGGAGGTTCTTGAGGCCGAGTACGAGTCGGTCACCCGGCTCGGCGGCAAGATGGTCTGCAACGCCGGACTGGGTCGCGACTTCACGCTGGACGACCTGACCAACCAGGGCTTCGATGCCGTGGTCGTGGCGATCGGCTGCTACGACACCAACAGGCTGGGGATCCCGGGCGAGGACGCTGCGGAATGCCTGGAAGGCCTGGAGTACCTGCGCACGGCGGCCCTGGGCCTGCCCTACCCGGACCACGTCGGCAAGCGCGTGGTGGTCATCGGTGGTGGCTTCACCTCGATGGACTGCTCCCGCATGTCGGTCCGCCAGGGCGCCAGCGAGGTGACCCTGGTCTATCGCCGCGACATGAAGGACATGCCGGCGTCGAACGAGGTCCACGAGGCGCTCGAGGAGGGCGTGACCGCCATCTTCCAGGCCGGCCCCGTGCGCGTCGTCACCGATGACGCCGGAAAGGTGACCGGGGTCGAATTCATCCGGATGGCGCTCGGCGCGCCCGACGCCTCCGGCCGGCGGCGCCCGCAGCCGGCACCCGGCACGGAATTCACCATCCCCTGCGATCGGGTCCTGCTGGCCATCGGCCAGGGTCCCGAGCTCGACTGGCTCGAACAGCCCGGCAACGAGGGGCCCCAGAAGACGAAGCAGTGGCGGCTCAAGGCGGATGCGGTGACCTTCGCGACCGGCCGCCCGGGCGTGTTCGGGGCCGGCGACGTGCGGATCGGGGCGGCGACCGTCGTGCAGGCCTGCGCCGAGGGCCGGCGCGCGTCGTACGCCGTCGATGCCCACATGAAGGGCCTCGACCTGAGCGCCATCCGGACCCGCCAGACACTGGCCGAGCCGCAGCCAGAGTTCCTGTCCATCGTGCCGTTCACCGGCGAGGTCAAGGAAGCGCGCTACCGGATGCGCGCGCTGGAGGCCGACGAGCGCAACCACAGCTCCATCGAGTACGAGCTGCCCTATACCCGCGAGGAAGCGGTCGCCGAGTCGACCCGCTGCCTGCAGTGCACCTGCGAGGCGATCGGCTTCTGCGACCTGCGTCGCCTTGGGATCGAGTACGGGACCACGCTCCAGACCCTCGAACCGCAGCACGACGCCGGGGCCGGCTACCGGAGCGTCACCGAGAACCGCTTCACCGGCACCAACCACGACTACATCCGCGACGATTCGCACGCCTTCATCCTGCGCGAGCCGTCGCGCTGCATCGACTGCGGCCGCTGCGCGACCGTGTGCGCCGAGGTCGTCGGGGCGGCCTGTTACGACTTCATGCGGATCGGCTTCGACACGCTCGTCACGACGCCGCTGGACATGAGCCTCAACGACACCCCGTGCGTCTCGTGCGGACGGTGCGCCGAGACCTGCCCGACCGGCGCGCTGATGCCCAAGCCGCGCATCCTCCAGAAGTTCGAGGTCGACGAGAGCCGCTGTATCCTGTGCGGGATCTGCGTGGACGCCTGCCCGTACGACGCGCTGCGCCATGGTGCGGACATCGAGCTCGCCGACACGAGCCGCGCAAACCCGATGATCGACCTGATGGCGATCGCGGCGATCGACCGCGAGACTGAAGTCACCTACATCCGGCGCGAGCGCGACTGGGCGTCCACAGCGGCCGCGGAAGGACGCCTCATCGACACGACGCGGATGCTGCCCATGCTCCCGCCGACGATCGGGGGCGTCCCCGCCAACGGCCACGGCAATGGCGATGGCCACGGCAACGGCCACAACGGCGGGCCCGCCGTCGCGATCGTCCACGACGAGTAACGGGAGTGGCCGGCCGGCTGGTCCCGATCATCCTCGCCCTCGCCGTCATGGGGGCTGTCACCGGCGTCGCCGCGCTGATGCTGCTCCTGCTCGGCCAGGACTGGGAGGATGCGCTCTTCTGGGTCCTCGCCGCGGTGATGCTCGGCTCCGGGTTGCTGGTCGTGACGATGCGCGACATTATCCGCTGCGGGCTGGCGATGATCGTCTGTTTCGGCGCCCTGGCGGGTATCTACGTCGTGCTCGGCGCGCCGCTCATCGCGGCGGCCCAGGTGATCGTCTACATCGGCGCGATCAGTGTCCTGATCCTGTTCGCGATCATGCTGACCCAGACCAAGGCGGCCCCGAGCCGCCTCGTCTTCCAGACCCAGGCCGTGCCCGCCGCCATCGCCGCGATCGTCATCGCGCTGATCATCGCCCTGGCCATCGGGGGGACCGACTGGGGGGAGGTCCCGCGCCGGATCCGCCTGACCACCGATGCGCTCGCCGGGGTGCTGTTCGACGACTTCGTGCTGCCGTTCGAGATCGTGAGCGTGCTCCTGCTCGCCGCGGTGGTCGGCGGGGTCTACCTGGCCAAGCGCGAACCGGGAGGGCCGTCGTGAGCGACAGCCTCGATGCCTACCTGGTCCTGGCCGGGCTGCTCTTCGCCATCGGCTCGTTCGGCTTCCTGGCCCGGCGCAACGCGATCAGCATGCTGATGTCGATCGAGCTGATGCTCAACGGGGTCAACCTCGCGATCGTGGCGTTCGGGGCGTTCATCCCGGCCCTCGGCGCGCAGGGCTCGGTCATCGCCCTGATGGTCATCGCCGTGGCGGCGGCCGAAGCGACCGTCGGCCTGGCCATCGTCATCGCCATCTTCCGCAACAAGAAGACCCCGCTGGTGGACGAGTACGACGCGATGCGCCAGTGACCTGGGAGAGCCTGATCCCGCTCATCGCGATCCTGCCGCTGGCGGGCTTCGCGCTGACCGCCCTGGTCGGCCGACGACTGGGCAGCCAGGCGCACTGGGTCCCGGTCGGCGCCGTCTTCGTGGCCTGGCTGATCGCGATGGCCGCGGCCTTCTCCGCCCTGACCGGCGCCGAGCCGTTCGGCGAGCACGGCTACGGCGTCCACCTGTTCGAGTGGATCCCGGCCGGCGGGTTCGTCGTCAACGTCGGCTTCTTCGTGGACAACCTGACGGCATGCCTGCTCATCGTGGTGACCACGATCGGGCTGCTGGTCCATGTCTACTCGATCGGCTACATGCGCCACGACCCGGGCTACTGGCGCTTCTTCGCCTACCTGAACCTGTTCATGTTCTCGATGCTATTGCTCGTTCTGGCGGACAACTTCCTGGTGGTCTTCGTGGCCTGGGAGCTGGTCGGGCTGTGCAGCTACCTGCTGATCGGCTTCTGGTATCGCAGGCGCGCGGCGGCGCTGGCGGCCAAGAAGGCGTTCATCGTCAACCGGGTCGGCGACGTCGGCTTCGCGCTCGGGATCATGCTCATCTTCGTCAGCCTGGGCACACTCGACATCCGCGAGGTGATCGCGCGGATCGGCGAACTCGAGACGGGCACGATCGTCGCGATCTCGCTGCTCATCTTCGCCGGGGCGATGGGCAAGAGCGCCCAGTTCCCGCTGCACGTCTGGCTGCCGGACGCGATGGAGGGTCCCACCCCGGTCTCCGCCCTGATCCACGCCGCGACGATGGTCAATGCCGGGGTCTACCTGGTCGCCCGGACCAATCCGATCTTCGCCCATGCCCCGGAGGCCCTGGTGGTCGTCGCCGGGATCGGCATCTTCACCGCCATCCTGGCGGCCTCGATCGCGATGACCCAGACGGACATCAAGCGGGTTCTGGCCTATTCGACCCTGAGCCAGCTCGGCTACATGTTCGCGGCACTCGGGGTCGGGGCCTGGACGGCGGCCATCTTCCACCTGATGACCCACGGCTTCTTCAAGGGCCTGCTCTTCCTGGGCTCCGGGTCGGTGATCCATGCCGTCCACGAGGAACAGGACATGCGCCGGATGGGCGGCCTGTCGCGCAGGATCCCGATCACCTACGGGACGATGCTGATCGGCTCGCTGGCGATCGCCGGCATCCCGCCGCTGGCCGGCTTCTTCTCGAAGGACGAGATCCTCGGCGAGTCGTTCAAGCTCGGATTCCTGTGGGTCTGGGGGATCGGCTTCGTGGTCGCCGGGATGACCGCCTTCTACATGTTCCGGCTGATGGGCCTCACCTTCTGGGGCGCCTTCCGCGGCCCGAAGGCCGTCTGGGATGCGATCCACGAATCGCCGCTGGTGATGACCATCCCGCTCATCCTCCTGGCCATCCCTTCACTCCTGCTGGGCCTGGCCCTGGGCCTGCCGTTCGGGGCGAGCCTGATCGGCGGTTGGCTCCATCCGGTCTTCGCCGAGGGCCAGGAACTCCTCCACCAGGAAGAGGCGGCCTTCAGTCTCCTCGGGATCGACGGCGTCCTGATCCTCGCCAGCGTCACCGTGGCGGTCACCGGTATCGCCATCGCCTGGCGCCTGTTCGGTGCCGAACTCGGGGCGATCCGGCTGGCAGCCCGACCGGAGCGGGTCCGCGCGTTGAGCGCCAGGGTCCCGTTCCTCTACCGGGCGTCACTCAACAAGTGGTGGTTCGACGAACTGAACCACCTGCTGTTCATCGTCATCGGCGGGCGAGTCGCGGCCGCCTGCTGGTGGCTCGATCGGGAGGTCGTCGATGGCACGGTCAATGCCGTCGGGCGCACGACCCTGCAGACCGGGCGTGGGCTGCGCCAGGTCCAGACCGGGCGGGTCCAGAACTACGCGCTGGGTATCGCGATCGGGCTGATCGTCATGGCCGGCTCGTACCTGATCCTGGCGGGACGCTGAATGGATATCTCGAGCATCCCGCTCCTGTCGGTGATCGTCTTTCTGCCGCTCGTCGGCGCGATCGTGGTCGGCCTGGCGTCGGCGTCGGTCGCCCGGCCGCTCGCCCTCTTCTTCGCCCTGCTGACCTGGGTCGCGTCGCTGCTGCTCCTGATCGGCTACCTGCCGGATCGGCCGGGTTTCCAGTACGTGGAGGAAGTCGCCTGGATCCCGATCTTCGGCATCCAGTACAAGCTCGGCGCCGATGGACTGGCCGTCGCCCTGGTGGTCCTGACGACCACCCTGTCGTGGATCTCCATCCTGGCCAGCTTCAAACCGATCCAGACCCGGATCAAGAGCTACATGGTCTCGTTCCTGGTCCTCGAGGTCGGGATGATCGGGGTCTTCCTGTCGCTCGACACCTTCCTCTTCTACATCTTCTGGGAGATCGTGCTCGTCCCGATGTACCTGATCATCGGGATCTGGGGCGGCCCCAACCGGATCTACGCGACGATCAAGTTCGTGCTCTACACGCTGGTCGGTTCGCTGCTGATGCTGGTCGCCATCCTGGCCACGGCGTATGCCTACCAGGCTGGACACGGCGGCTCGTGGGTGGGCGCCTTCGACTTCGAATCGCTGCGCGCCTACGCCGCCACTGGCGGCTTCGCCGACGGGCTGCAGATCGGGGCCTTCCTGGCCTTCTTCCTGGCCTTCGCGATCAAGGTCCCGATGTTCCCATTCCACACCTGGCTCCCCGATGCCCATACGGAGGCGCCGACGGCGGGGTCGGTCATCCTGGCCGCGGTCCTGCTGAAACTCGGGGCCTACGGGTTCATCCGCTTCGCCGTGCCGCTCTTCCCGGCGGCCGCCCTGACCTTCGCCCCAGCGATCATCGCGCTGTCGCTCATCGCGATCGTCTACGGGGCGGTCGTGGCCCTCGTCCAGCCGGACCTCAAGCGACTGGTCGCCTATTCGTCGGTCAGCCACATGGGCTTCGTCACCCTGGGCATCTTCGTGTTCACCGAGCAGGGCCTCCAGGGGGCGGTCCTCCAGATGATCAATCACGGGCTCATCACCGGCGCCCTCTTCCTGCTCGTCGGCGTGATCTACGAGCGGACTCACGACCGGACGATCGCGAAGATGGGCGGCCTGGCAGCGCGGACCCCGGTCTACGTCGCCATCTTCGGATTCTTCGTGTTCGCCTCAGGCGGGCTGCCCGGCCTGTCCGGCTTCGTCGGCGAGTTCCTCGTCCTGGTCGGCACCTTCGCGGTCAACCCGTATGCCGCGGCCGTGGCCTCGCTGGTGATGATCCTGGCCGCGGGCTACCTGCTCTACATGTATGGGCGGATCGTCTTCGGTGAGGTCTCCGGGTTCCTCGACGGGCTCGGCAACCGTCTCACCGACATCGGCCCGGTCGAGATCCTGACCCTTGCACCGCTGGGGGGACTGGTCGTCATCTTCGGGATCCAGCCGGGCCTGCTGCTCGGCCTGTTCGGCAGCACCGTGCGCGAGACTCTCGACGCGGTCCGACCGGCGAGCTCGATCGAGGTCCCGGGCGCGCTGGTCATCGCACTGGTCGGCCTCGCGGTCGCCGGCGTGCTCGCGCGGATCAGCTGGGCGATCATCCGACCGAGCGCCAACGCCGCCACCGGCCTGGAGCCGGATCCGAGGGGGGCGCGTTGAGCTGGCAGGACTTCGTGACCATCAGCCCGCTGGTGGCCGGCCTGCTGACCGCCGTGGCGGTCCTGGTCATCGACCTGGTCCGCCCGGGTCGTCCGCCGATCGCGGTGGGGACCGGCCTGATCGGCCTGGGCATCACGGCCGCGCTGACCCTGATCGTGGGAACCGAACCGGCCAGCGCGTTCGGCGGCGCCTACCGGGTGGACGCCCTGACGACCTTCCTCGACATCCTGTTCATCGCGATCATCGCCCTGACCGTCGTGTTCGGGCCCGACTACCTCGTCCCGCGCGGCCTGCCGGTCGCCGAGTTCGCGACGATCCTGGTCTTCGCCATGACCGGCGCGATGCTGATCGCCGCCTCGACGGACCTGCTGATCCTCTTCCTGGGCCTCGAGCTGATGGTCCTGCCCGGCTACCTGCTGGCGGGTTTCCACAAGACGGACGGCAACTCGACCGAGGGCGCGATCAAGTACTTCCTGCTCGGCTCGTTCAGCTCGGCGATCTTCCTGTTCGGGCTGGCGTTCGTGTGGGGTCTGACCGGCACGACCCGGGTGGACGAGGTCGCCGGGGCGCTTGCGGCGGTCGTGGCCGGCGGCGCGCCGCTCTCGCCGGGCCTGGCCATGGGCCTCGCCTTCCTGACCACCGGGGTCGCGTTCAAGGTCGCAGCCGTGCCGTTCCACTACTGGACCCCCGATGCCTACCAGGGGTCGCCGACGCCGATCACCGGCTATCTGTCGGTGCTGCCCAAGGTCGGCGCCTTCGCGCTGGTCCTGCGCCTCTTCGTGGAGGCCCTCGGGCCGTTGTCGGACTGGTGGCTGCCGGTGATGGTCGTGCTCGCAGCGACGACCATGACCCTGGGCAATCTCGTCGCGCTGACCCAGGACAACGTCAAGCGGATGCTGGCCTACAGCTCGATCGCCCATACCGGCTACATGCTGGTGGGCCTGGCCGCCTGGGCCGGCGACCCGACCGGGCGCACGGCCGGCCTGGAGGCGCTGCTCTTCTACGGCGCGGCCTACGCGTTCATGAACCTTGGCGCGTTCGCCGTCGTGGCAGCGCTCCAGAAGCGGCCCGGCGTGACGTCGGGCCTGGCCACCTTTGCCGGCCTCGGCCGGCGCGAGCCGCTGCTCGGCATCCTGATGACGCTCTTCCTGCTGTCGCTGACCGGGATCCCGCCGACCGCCGGCTTCTTCGCCAAGGCCAACGTCATCATCGCCGCCGTGCAGGCCGGCGGACCGCTGACGATCCTGGCGGTCATCGTCGTGCTCAATGCCGCGGCGGCCGCCTTCTACTACCTGCGGGTCGTCGTCTACATGTACATGCGCGAGCCGGCGAGCGAGACACCGGCCCTGCGCCACGGGGCGCTGCTGTGGGGCGGCCTGGCGGTCGCCGCGTTGCTCACGATCGCGCTCGGGTTCTTCCCTTCGGCGCTGCTCGACGCGGCGGGACAGGCGGCCCAGGCACTCGTTCCCGGCTGAGGCGGCCGCCGGCCGGCGGAGCAGCCCGATCAAGCGCTCGTGAGATCGCGAAGCTCGATCAGCTCCACCGTCTCATCGTCGATGATCTCGAACGCAACCAGCAGTCCCGCCTTTGCCGCCGAATAGTCCACCGTCGTGCCGTCGTCTCGATCCTTCCGTCGGAAGCGGTGATGCGGATCGGTCGCGATCCCTTCCTCCACCAGGTCCAATTCCAGGCGCAGGTCGGCCGTCAAGGCGTTCCGACTGGCGACGTACTCGGGGGTCCGCCGGGTCCCTGTGGCTGACGCTTGGTGCGCGCCGCCTCGATCTTCTTGTCGAACCCGATCGACTGGACGTACGCCTCGAACCGGCGGGTATCCATCCTGTCGAATTCGCGGACGGTCGGCCAGCGCGTGCGACGTGCTCGGGATGCGACGAATTCACGCAAGCTCACAGCGAACGGAGTCCTTCGCCAACGAACGACAAGATGGGACCTGGACTGGCCTCTCTGTCAGTCATTGGGGGTCACGTGCACCAACGACAGCCCGGAGCAAGGCGTCTCATGTGGCTCCGACGGCCGCACCCGCAGTGGGTCAATCTCGGCCTCGCCAACAGTACTCCACGCATAGAGGCCGGCGTCAAGAGGGAAATGCCGCTCTGTGGACGACCGGCGATTCTGTCCCGGGTTAACCCTGGTCGCCAACTCAGCTGCGAGGTCAGCAGTGCGTCAGGTGCAGATGATCGGCTTGGCCTTCGGATTGGCCTCGTCGTGGTCGGCCGAGTCCTGCGAGAGCGGCTTGGCGACAAGTTGCAGCTTCGGGGCCTCCCCGACGCCCTCGGAGGTCTGCAGCCAGAGCTCCTCCTTGGTCGCGGCCATTGGGTCGATGAATCCCGTTGCGCCCGGAGGAACGTGCCGCCTGACCTCGGTGATCTCGTAGAGGAAGCGCTGGTCGTCGCTGGTCCAGACCTCCACGACCATCCCCAGCAGCTTCTCGCCGCTCTTCACCTTCGAGGCGTCCAGCAGCGGCAGGAACATCCCCTCGCGGGCGTGGGCATAGAGGTAAGTCGCGCGGCCCTCACCGGGTTGGCCGATCGCTGGGTCGTCGGTGTACATCGCGACGTTGCAGGGGACCTTCCTCGTCTTCTGGAGGATGACCGGCAGATCGATCTCGAGCGCCGCGATCCGGACCCGGGTCGCCACACGATCAGCCGGCGGCGTCGGGCTGGTTGAGGGCGCCGCGTCTGACAGAAATGGAGGGAACGTGATGAGCGGCGTTTCGGTCGGCTCGGCGGACGTCCCGATCGTCGGCGAAGGGCTCCGGAGCGGGTCCGCGGTGACCGGGCTGGTCAGCGACAGCAACCCACCCGTCAGGAAAACGACGCCGAGTGCCGTCAGCAGGGCGGGCAGGACCCGGGATCGGATGCGGTCCACGAGGTCGGTCATCGGAGCGGCATGGTAGCAGCGGCCCTCTCGCGCCGCCCCTGGCCGCTCGTACTGGTACCCTCGCGTGAGTGTCACGCTTGGGGCCCCGCAGCTCGATCGCCGCCGGTCTGCTCGTCGGCGTCATCTCCGCCGTGGGCCTGATCTCCGCGGTCGTCGCGTTCGCCCCGGAGCCGTCGCTCCCCGGGCCGTCCCAACCCTCGACCCCCGCCGCGTCGGCGAGCCCGGTCGCGTCGGCGAGCCCGACCGTCGCGGTGCCCTCCCCAACGGCCCCGAGCGCGGCGCCGTCACCATCCGCCAGCGTCTCGGCCCTCTTCCACGTCGGCGAGCCCGCACCGGCCCTGGTGGTGCCCCAGGTCGGCGGCGGGACGATCGACCTCGCCGTTCTGCGCGGCAAGCCGGTCTGGGTCAACTTCATGGCGACCTGGTGCCCAGCGTGCCAGGACGAATTCCCGCTGATGAACGGCTTCTTCGCGCGCTACGCCGAGCACGGCCTGGTCGTGCTGGCGATCGACGTCAGGGAGGAGGAAGGCGTGGTGGCCGGCTTTGCCCAGAGCTTCGGCGCGACCTTCCCGCTCGGGCTGGATCTCGACGGCCGAGCCTCGGAGGCGTGGGATGCGATCGCGCTGCCGGTCCACTTCTGGATCGATGCGGACGGGATCGTGCGCGACGGCTCGCTGGGCGGGATCGGCCCGGACATCATGGCCCGCGGCCTGAAGGCGATCCTGCCCGGCGTCGACGTCCAGCCTTGACCAGCTGGCCGGCCATGGCCGGAAGCCTCACGGGTCTGATGGCCCGGCCCGGGCGCCTGCTCATCGTCTCCGACTTCGACGGCACCCTGGCCAAAGGGTCACGGGATCCCGGCGCGGCGGCGATCGTGCCGCTGGCCCGGGTCGCCCTGCGCCGATTGGCCGGGATCGCCTCGACCCGCCCGGAGCGCCTCGCGGTCGCGGTCCTGACGGGCCGGACCGCGGCGGACGTCGCAGCGCGGGTAAGAGTCGGAGGCATCCGCTACCTCGGCGACCACGGGCTGCAGGTCGGCAGCTATCCGCGTCGCGGACGGGCGGAACGTCTGACCGCCACGATCCAGCCAGGGCACGACGCCTCGCTCGAGCCCGCCGAGCGGCTCGCGACGCGCGTCCCCGAGTTGTTGGGTGGACCCGCGTGGCTCTTCGTCGAGCGCAAGGGTCCATCGGTCGCGTTCCACGTCCGACAGGCCGACGATCGAACGGCCGCCCGGGCCGCCGTCGAGGCGGCGATCGAGTCCGTCGATCGCGAGCTCCCCGAGCACGACCTGGCCCACTACCGGGGGCGGCTGGTCGTGGATCTCCGTCCGCGCGCCGCCGGGGGCAAACGGGAGGCGCTCGAGCGGCTGCTGGCCGAGCTCCGGCCCGCAACGGTGATCGCGTTCGGCGACGACAGCAGCGATGCCGACGCCTTCCTCGCCCTGCGGGCCGCCCGCATGGCGGGTGACCTCGACGGGCTGGCGATCGGTGTCACCGGACCGCATGGCGTACCCGACGAGGTCCGCGCGGCCGCCGATCTCGTCCTGGCGACGCCGTTCGAGGCCGCCCGGCTGCTCGCCTCGATCGCCCGGGCGCTCCGGCGCGAGCATCCGGGCGCTGCTGACCGTACGGACGCTGATGATGCTGCCAGCATCAGTTCTGGCATTGCCCTACGGCGTACTCGACGGCGCACTGGCGCTGACGGCCGAACGGGATCGTGAACAGGCGCCCTTATCGGGAGCGCGGGGCGTCGATGATGCTGGGGCCGGCAAACTGCCGCACTACGGGGCCGGGGACGGCTCGCCGGACCGCTACTCGGGGCTTTGTGGCCCCACTTCGGCCGGATCTGATGCTCCGAGCAGAATCGGCCGTCTCTACCGCGCGGGCATGGCGGGCCGCGGTCTGACGGCTAGATCCAGTCGATCCGACGCAGGAAGACCGCCGCCAGCGCAGCGAGCGCGACCGTGACCGCGGTGACCACCCAGAATCCGGCGGCCTCGACGCCCCCGAGCGCGGTCCCCGCCTCGCTCATCCCGAAGATCCCGGCGATGGCTCCGATGCCAGCCACGATCACCGTCACGCCGGTCAGCCGCTTCATGATCACCGACAGGTTGTTGTTGACCTGGGTCAGGTAGACCTCGAGCGTCGTCGACGCCAGCTCGCGGTAGTTGTCCAGCTCGTCGGTGAGGCGGATGACGTGGTCGTAGATGTCGCGGAAGTAGACCAGCTCCTCGGCGTCGATCGTCGCGACGTCCCGGTTGGTCAGCTGGTTGAAGACCTCGCGGACGGGGCTGACCGCGCGCCGGACCTCGATCAGCTCCCGTTTCATCGTGAACAGCCGCTCGACGGTCCCGCGACTCGCCGTGCGAACGACGTCGTCCTGGATCTCGTCGATCGCATCGCCGAGCCGATCGGCGAACGGGAAATAGCCGTCGACGACGTCGTCGGCGAGGGCCCACAGCAGGTGATCGGGCCCGTGGCGCAGCACCGGGCCGATCCCCGCGCGCAGGTGGTTGGTCGCACGGGGGTCCCAGGCGGCGTCGTGGACGGTCAGCAGGAACCCCGGGCCCAACACGAAGTCGAGCTCGGCCGCGGTCAGCTGCTCGCCATAGGAGAGGTTGAACAGGACGATGTGGATGACCTCGTCGGTCATCTCGATCTTGGCCCGCTGGTTTCCCTCCAGGACGTCCTCGACGATGAGGGGGTGGAGATCGAGCGCAGCGCCGACCTGAAGGGCCAGGTCCGAGGTCGGTGACGTCAGGTCGACCCAGACCGCCGCCCCCGGGTGGGCGAGCAGCCCAGGCAGGTCCGCCAGGGCGGCGTCACCGACCGATTCGACGAGGCCACCGTCGCGCAGCGCCGCGACCCGGATCGCGCTCGGCGTCGCTCGACCACTCGCCCAGTCGCGCTGGCGGGTCGGCGGCGCCGCGGACCTCGAGGCTGGCGCCGCCGCGGGCCCGGAGGCGGACGGCTCAGAGGGCGAGGCCGGGTTCTGGTGGCTCGAGGCCATCGGCGTGGGGTCCCTCGACTGTCATGGCGCCGGTCGCGCCGCGCGCGTCGATCGTGTCGGTCGTGGCCGGGCCGCGGCCCAGCATACGGGCCCCGGAACCGACCCGACCACCCAGTGCCAGCGACGGCAGGACGGCCAGCGCGGTCACCACGGCCGCCACGACGAACAGCCCGACCATGATCCCGGCCGCCTCTCGAGACGCCCAATCCTCGAGCGCCTGGACCACGAACGGGTCGCGCAACGGGCGATCGCGCAGGGCCTCCGGGATGAATCCGAGATAGGCGCCGGGCGTCGCATAGACATCGCGGGCGAGGCGGTCGATGGTCGTCGAGCCGTACGCCGTCAGGACCGCGAGGCCGACCGACATGCCGATCATCCGCGCGACGGTGACGACCGCCGAGGCGACCCCGAACGAGCGCCGGCCGACGGCTTCGACCGCGGCCGTCGAGCGTGGCGTGACCGTCAGCCCGAAGCCGAACCCGTAGGCACCGAGCGCCGAAGCGATGGTGCCGATTTCCACCCCGGCGCCCCACGATGCCATCGCCAGGAGGGCGGCGATGCTGATGGCGAGCCCGACGAGGGTCACGACTCGCAACGACAGGACCCGGACGATGAAGCCCGAGGCGAGG
Organism: Candidatus Limnocylindrales bacterium; assembly: GCA_038915815.1. Taxonomy (GTDB): domain Bacteria; phylum Chloroflexota; class Limnocylindria; order Limnocylindrales; family CSP1-4; genus SPCO01. The sequence goes on along the minus strand of JBCLCL010000025.1, from coordinate 21,309 downwards.
GCGCCGAGTGCCGTCGCCCCGGCCAGCGCCCCGAGCGCGAGCCGCTGCTCATCGGGGCCACCGTAGACGACCCGATCGACGAAGACCGCTCCGCCGATGATGGCGGTCGCGAAAGCGTAGCCCGTCAGGAGCGAGACCAGGGCCGCAGAACTGAAGGTCACGCTGCGAAAGAGGCGCGGCTCCACGAATGGGTCGTCGACGCGCAGCCCGCGGACCACGCTCACGACTACGGCGACCGCCGCCAGTGACAGCAGGCCGATCGTGACTGCGCCCGGGTCGGCACCGGTCCCGGCGATCTCCTGGGTTCCCAGGAGGGTCAGGCCGACGAGCCCAGCGACGAGGGCCAGCCCGAACCAGATCGCCCCGACCGCATCGACCCGGCCGGCACGCCGCGCCGTCTCCCATCCCGGGGAGGCGGCCCAGCCCAGGGTCAGCGCGATGAGACCGATCGGCACGTTGAGGTAGAAGACCCAGCGCCAGGCCGGCGAGAAGACGACCGCCAGTGGGCTGGACCCACTGCCGGACGCCAGCGGGTCGGCGGCATGGATGGTGCTCAGGATCGTGGCTCCGACCACCGGCCCGGCGGCCATCCCAAGGAAGGTCAATGCGCCGATGACACCCAGCGCCCTGGGACGGGCCGCGCGGTCGAACAGGTGCGACGCAGCAGCCGTACCGACCGGAACGAGCACCCCGCCGCCAGCCGCCTGAACGAGGCGCGCCCCGATCAGCTGATCGAGATCCTGGGCGGCACCGGCCAGCGCGGATCCCACGATGAAGACGACGAGCGCCCAGAAGAAGAGCCGACGAGCGCCCCACAGGTCGGCCAACCGGCCCGCTAGCGGCATCGTCACGACGTAGACCAGCAGGTAGCCGTTGATGATCCAGCTGGCCTTGCGCAGCTCGACCCAGGCCGAGGTGCGGGTCGGATCGGCCAGGTCGGCCAGGATGGACGGCAGCGCGACTGCCGTGATCATCAGCTCGAGGCCGGCCAGGAAGACCCCCGCCCCGAAGACGATCAGGAGGACGAGCGCGGATCGTCGGTCCATCCGCGGAGTGTAGTAGGGCGAGCCCGTGGGGCCGGTGTCGAGCGGGGCCGGAGGAGCCGCGCAGAGCTGCCGGGACAAGCTGCCGGGACAAGCTGCCGGGACATGAGCACTCACAGCCCATTGACGACGCGGCGATGCCCGTCTATCCTCAACTCATCCCGACCGGCACCCGCGCTGCGGCAGTGATTCGCGCGCACCATCCGCCCGGTCCCTTCACCCACAGGTGACCTTTCCCACATGCCCGCACCCGGCCCCGACCAGCGCGACCGCTCCCGTAACCGACGTCCCGGCCGCCGACGCGCCCCGATCGGCGGCGGACGCGCCCCGGTCACCGAATACGAAGAGCAGCAGGAGCTCGAAGCCGCCCGCGAGCGGAACGACCTCGACGTCAGCGACCTGCGCGAGATGAGCGTCACCGAGCTCCGCCAGGTCTCCCGCGACCTTGAGCTCGATGCCGCCCAGAGTGAGCGCAAGGACGTGCTCGTCGACCTCATCCTGCAGCGCCAGACCGAACGCGCCGGGCACGACTACGCCAGCGGCATCCTCGATATCGTGGACGAGGGGTTCGGGTTCATGCGCCGGCACGGCCTCCTGCCCAGCCCGGACGACGTCTACGTCAGCTCCAGCCAGGTCCGTCGGTTCGGGCTGCGGATCGGCGATCGCGTGTCGGGCGCCGTGCGAGCCCCGCGCGAGGCCGAGAAGTACTGGGGGATGCTCCGGGTCGACGCGGTCAACGGCGTCGATACCGAGACCGCCCGACAACGGCCGGTGTTCGGCGACCTCACGCCGGTCCACCCGGACGTCCTGATCAACCTCGAGACCGACCCGAAGAACCTCAGTCAGCGCCTGATCAACCTGGTCAACCCAATCGGCAAGGGCCAGCGCGCGCTCATCGTCAGCCCGCCCAAGGCCGGCAAGACGATGCTCCTCAAGCAGATCGCCAACGGCGTCAGCGCCAACTACCCGGAGATCCTGCTGATGGTCGCCCTGATCGGGGAGCGGCCCGAGGAAGTCACGGACATGCGCCGCAGCGTCAAGGGTGAGGTCATCAGCTCGACGTTCGATGAGCCGACCGAGAACCACACGCACGTCGCCGAGATGGCGCTCGAGATCGCCAAGCGCCAGGTCGAGACCGGCCGCGACGTGGTCATCCTGCTCGACTCGATCACCCGCCTCGCGCGTGCCTACAACCTGGCCTTGCCGCCTTCGGGACGAACCCTCTCCGGCGGCCTGGATCCGATCGCCCTCTATCCACCGAAGCGCTTCTTCGGAGCCGCGCGGAACATCGAGGAGGGCGGCTCGCTCACGATCATCGGCACGTGCCTGGTGGACACCGGCTCGCGCATGGATGACGTGATCTACGAGGAATTCAAGGGCACCGGCAATTCGGAGCTGATCCTTGATCGCAAGCTGGCCGAGAAGCGCATCTTCCCGTCGATCGACGTGCAGCGCTCCGGAACGCGCCGTGAGGAGCTGCTCCTGGAGGAGGGCACCCTCAAGATGGTCTGGACCATGCGTCGGATGTTGTCCGCGGTGGGGGCCAACGAGGGGATCGAGATCCTGCTCAATCGGCTGGCCAAGACGCAGTCGAACGCCGAGTTCCTGTCCACCCTGACCAAGAGCCTGGACGCCTGAAGACTCGGGCCGAACGGCCCGGTTGCCGCGCCCGCAACGTCCGTGGTACCGTTCCCGGCGATGTCGTAAGCCCGCTGTAGCGGGCGTCGGCCGCGTAGGAGAGACCCCAGCTCTATACCGCGACCCGGGTGGTCCACCCCGGAATCCCATCACGGCGACCCCCAGCGCCCATCGGACCGCCCACACGCCAGGAGACCGTATTGCTGAACGCGTCGGTCGGCGTGCAGCGCGTCATTGGACGTCTGCGCCGCCCCCCGAGCTCCATCACCGCGAGAGCCACGACTGCTGCAGTCCGTAGCCTCGTAGCTGCCGTCCAGGTACAGCATCGCGTTCGAGCGATGGTGGCGTTCTCCCGACTCGCCCCAGGCCGCGATCGGTCGGCGGGAGGAGCCCTCACCGCACATCCGGCTCGTCAGGCACGCATCTCGCTGATCGGCCGACTCGGGCACGACCGGACGGTCGCCCTCGCCACAGCTGCGATCCTGCTCGGCGCCTCTGTCGTGAGTGTCTTGGCGGTGGGACCGGCTCCGGCCACCGGCGGTCCGACCGGCCCGGGCTCCGATATCCGGCTCGCCGTCGGAGGTGGCGCCGAGTTTGATCGGACCGGCACGATCACCCAGGCCGACCCGCCGGCCGACCCGCCGGCCGACCCGCCGGCCGACAGCGGCTCGCTCACCTCGCTGGGCTCGCTCACCTCGCTCGGTTCGGTCGGGGCGGTCGATGGAATCGATAGCGCAGCCGAAGAGCCCAGTGTCGAAGGGCCGTTCCTCGATGACGGCACGTTGCTCAAGCCGGTCGCGGTCGACACGACGGTCGCCGACGGCAGCGCGCTGATGGAGACCTACCGGGTCCAGGCCGGCGACACGCTCACCGGCATCGCCGCGAAGTTCGGCGTCTCGATGATGACGCTCTGGTGGGCCAACGACCTCACGTCGAAGGACGACCTGCGTCTCGGACAGAAGCTCACGATCCCCCCCGTGACCGGACTCGTCGTCACGGTGGGCGCGACAGACACGCTGGACGGGCTGGCCGCACGGTACGACGTCGACGCGGCGGACATCCTCGTCGAGAACCAGCTCGAGGATCCGAACCTCGTCGTGGGCCAGGTCCTGGTCATCCCAGGGGCGGCAGGCAAGCCGATCCCGGTGCCCAAGCAGCAGCCGATCAGCGGTTCATCGGGCGGTCGTGGTGGGTCTTCGCGTGCTCCCACGACCTACACCGGCGGCGCATTCAGATGGCCCGTTTCGGGGGGTGGCAATTACATCAGCCAGTACTTCCGCTGGGGCCACTACGGACTCGATGTCGCGGCCGACTACGGCTCTTCCGTCCGGGCCGCCGGGAGTGGCACCGTCATCTTCGCCGGCTGGAAGGGCAATGGCGGCGGCTACCAGGTCTGGATCGCCCACGGCTCAGGCCTCTACACGACCTACAACCACATGTCCGGTGTCTCGGTCGGCGGCGGCCAGCAGGTCTCGAAGGGCCAGCAGGTCGGACGGGTCGGGCAATCCGGACGTGCCACCGGGTCGCATCTCCATTTCGAGGTCTGGCGGGGCCCCATCTGGGCCGGCGGCAGCCGGGTCAACCCGCTCGGGTATCTCTAGCGCAGGCGGCCGCGACACCGGCCGCGGCTTTGCGTCCAACGCAAGAATCAGGCGAGCCATTGCATCAAATGCACGTACTGTCGCCGACTCACGTCCGGGACGTCCCGTTGTTGCATGGATTGCAGGGAATTGGCCGCCCTGAGGCGATTGCAGCGGAGGCGCAGTCGCGCTGTTGCACCCACTGCAAGGTCCTGACCGATTCAAACTTCGTCGACGGGCGGCGGCGACAGTAGTTACGTTTCACGCAACCTCGACGAGGGCCTGGAGATCTGCCGTCCAGGCTGCCCTCATCGGGTGCTCGCCCCGCGACGGCGGCACCCTGGCCAGCCTGCGACGCTCCCGTGCGAGAATGGCGGCGATGTTCCTCGACCGTGTGAAGATCTGGGTCCACGCCGGCGATGGTGGCGATGGGGCCGCGACCTTCCGCCAGGAGGCGCACGTCCCGCGCGGCGGCCCGGACGGCGGCGACGGCGGTCGTGGTGGCTCCATCCATCTTCGGGTGGATGCCGGTCAGACGACCCTTCGCGATTTCACCCAGAAACGCCACTACCGGGCGGCGGCCGGTGGACGCGGCACTCGCGCCCGCCGCCACGGTCGCGCCGGCGACGACCTGATCCTCGACGTCCCGCCCGGGACGGCTGTCTACCTCGACGAGACCGGCGAGCTCCTGGCGGATCTCGTGGCGGTCGGCCAGAGCGCGATCGTCGCTCGCGGCGGTCGCGGCGGGCTCGGCAACACCCACTTCAAGTCATCCACCCACCAGGCGCCCAAGCATGCCCAGAAGGGTGAGCCGGGCGCCGAGGCGTGGCTCCGCCTGGAGCTTCGACTGATCGCCGATATCGGGCTGGTCGGGCTGCCCAACGCCGGCAAGTCCACGCTGCTCGCGGCGGTCACCGCCGCCCTGCCCAAGATCGCCGATTACCCGTTCACCACACTCGAGCCAAATCTCGGGGTGATGGACCTGGGCGACCTTGACGAGCGCCGACCGACGATCGCCGACGTTCCGGGGCTGATCGAGGGCGCCAGCAGCGGCGCGGGCCTGGGCCACGCGTTCCTGCGCCATGTCGAGCGGACCCGGATCCTGGTCCATGTCATCGATGGCTCGTCGCGCGATCCGGCGTGGGACTACGACGTGATCCGCGAGGAGCTGCGCGCGCACGACCCAGCGCTCCTGGAGAAGCCGATGCTCGTCGCCTTCAACAAGGTTGACCTGCCGACCGCTCATGATGCCTGGCCGGCATTCAAGCGTGCCCGGGCCGCCGAGGGGATCGACACGGTCGCCATCTCGGCGGCGAACGGCGATGGGCTGCCGGCGTTCCGAGCCCGGATCGCCGAACTGTTGCCCGATGCCGCCGCGCTGGCAGAGCCGCCCGAGCCGTCCGGTGTCGTCGTCCACCGGATCGAGGCGATGAGCGACGGATTCAGCGTGGAGCTCGACCCCGACGGCGTGCTGCGCGTCCGAGGCCGGCGGATCGAGCGGAGCGCTGCCCAGACGAACTTCGACGTCGAGGAGTCCGCCGAGCGGTTTCAGCGCGAGCTCGCCCGCCTCGGCATCGATCGCGAGCTGCGGCGGGCCGGCATCGCCGCGGGCGACCTCGTCCGCATCGGCGCCGTGGAGCTCGAATGGGAGGCGCAACCCTGGGAGCGGGTGTGAGGGGCCGTCAGGTGCGCACGGAAGTGTGTGGTCCTGCGCCGATCCTGACCGGTTCGCTCGGGGTCTTCGGCGGGACGTTCGATCCCATCCACGTCGCTCACCTCGCCGTGGCCCAGGAAGCGGCCGAGGTGCTCGGGCTGGAGCGCGTGCTCTTCGTGCCGGCCGGGATCCCGCCACACAAGGAGGATCGGGTCATCACGCCCGCGACGCACCGCCTGGCCATGGTCGAACTGGGAGTCGCCGGGAACGATCGATTCGAGGTCAGTCGACTGGAACTGGAGCGCGCCGGGCCGTCCTTCACGGTGGACACGCTCGAAGCCCTTCAATCGACACCGTCGTCCCACGGGCGGCCGCTCGAGCTGACCCTGGTCCTGTCGGTCGAGGCATTCCTGGAGTTCATGACCTGGCGCGAACCCCATCGAGTCCTTGAGCTGGCCAGGCTGGCGGTCGCTCCGCGCGACGGCTATCCCGACGCAGGCCCGGCCTTCGTGGCCGAGCGCCTGCCGCATCTCGCCGACCGGGTGACCTTCCTGGACGGACCCCGGATGCAGGTGTCGGCCTCGGAGTTGCGCGAGCGCGTGGCGGCCGGGCGTTCGCTCCGATACCTCGTGCCGGATGCGGTCGCGGCCTACATCGACGACCATGGCCTCTACAGGAACCCGAGGAGGAACGACCAGTCGTGACCGAACCGATCCCGGCGGACTCGCCGACCATGCCGACCGTGCCGCGCGCCGACGGGCTGCCGCAGCGCGAGGTGCCTGCCAGCTCCACCGAGCGGCCCCCGCTCGAGCTCGCCCGGCGCATCGTCGAGCTGGCCGAGGACAAGAAGGCCGCCGACATCGTGCTGCTGGACCTGGCCGGTCTGACCACGATGGCCGACTACTTCGTCATCTGCTCCGGGGGCTCTGAGCGGCAACTCGAGGCCATCGCCGGCGGGATCATCGCCACCCTGCGCGACGAGCGGATCAAGCCGATCGGCCGCGAGGGGACGTCCGCCTCGCACTGGATCCTGGTCGACTTCGGATCGGTGATCGTGCATGTCTTCACGCCGCCGGAACGCGATTACTACGGCCTCGAGAAGCACTGGTCGGGGGCCCGGACGATCCTGAGCGTCCAGTAGGCCGGTCGGGCCGGAGCCGAGCGACGATCAGGTACGGGGTCGGCGGGGTACCGTCGGGTCATACCGGGCGATCTCATGTCACTCGTAGCATCGCGGCATGTCCGTCGTTCGAGATCGATGTCCCGCCTGTAGCCACCGGCTCATCACGACCCGGTTCGACACCACGTTCCGCCTGCCCGATCACAGCGAACGGCTCTGCTTCGGGATCCCGGGTGGTCTGTGCGAGGACTGCTCGCAGCTCTACATCGATCCCGACCTGATCGAACTGCTCGACCTGGGCGAGGGCCGTTGTGTCTTCGCCATCGAGAGCGACTTGGTCGTCCAGGAGCAGGCCTGGTCCGCCGCCGACTGACGGTCAGGCGCGCCGCCCTCCTCGCGCCGCGACCGGCGCGACGTGATCCATCACCCACAGGCTGAATACGAGGCGTCGCTGTGCCTCGTCCTGCCCGGAACCCGGCGCGCCCTTGACCATGGCGTCCAGCTCGACCAGGCCATCGAGCGCGGCGGTCAGTTCCGCGCTGGTCCATCGCCTCGCCTGGCCGGCGAGGGTCTGCGCCCGGTAGTCGCTGGCGATGCCCATGGCCCTGGCGGCCGACGGCAGGCGCTCGCCGCCGGCAAGGCGGTCGCCAAGCTCGAGCAGCTCGCGTACGCGCCGGTGGAGGACCGCCAGGAGCACGGGCTCGGGTGTGCCGTCGAGGAGCCGCTCGTGGAGCGCGAGCGCCGCAGCGATGTCACGTTCGCCGATGGCGTCGGTGAATGCCCAGACGGAACCCGGGACGGCCTCGGCGACCAGGGCCTTCACGTCGTCCGCGGTGATCGGGGCGCCGTCACGATAGAGCGCCAGCTTGTCGAGCTCCAGCGAGGCGAACCGGGTCTGGTGCCGGCGCTCGACGTCGTTGAGATCCACGAACCCACCGATCCGCTCGGCGAGTGCCTTCGCTGCGCCCGCTGCCAGTTGGAGGTGGCGTTGCCTCGCCTCGACTTCGATCCAGCCGGCGAGCGCGCCACGACGTGGCGATTCATGCTTCCCGATCGTGCCGCCGGCCGCGACTACGGCGTCGGCCAGGCGCTTCTGCGATGGTACCTTCGCGCCGGACTGCGTCGCGTCGAGGATCACCAGGGCATTGCCCGGCGCGACGACGTGCAGCACGGCGAGGAAGGTCGTGCGGTTCTCGATCGCCTGGAGAAGCGGGCCGGGGTTGGTCACGACCACCAGCGAACCGCCACCGAACATGACCGGCGTGGCGACCCGTTCGTGGATGCGCCCGATCAGTTCGTCGGCATGGTTTCGGTCGCCGCGCACGTCCCAGCGTTCGAGCGGGGCACCCGTCTCCGCGCCGAGTGCGGCCCCGAGCGCCTCGATGGCGCGGGCTGCGGCCAGTTCGTCGTCGCCCCATAGGTAGGCCAGTGGCGAGGTGGTCACGTGCGGACGCCCGATCGCTGGACTCCCGGTCCGGGCGTGCCGGTAGCCGCGCGGCGCGCCGCGCGGAAGGCCGGACCCGTCCAGGCCAACCGGCGAACCTGGTCCGGCGTGACGCCGGCGACCCGGCAGACATCGAGCTCCAGCTGCCCGGCGCGCGTTCGCACAGCTGCGAAGTCGGCTTCGTCCCAGGCGCCGTCTCGCCGTTCGGTCGTCGCAGGCGGATAGCGCCGCCGCCACGACGCGAACCGCACATCCATCGATCCCAACCGTTGGCCGGCACGCTTGTCGGCATAGGCCACGATCCGCGCCTCGTGGGGGGCAACCGCCGCCCAGCGTCGGAAGCGGTCACCGTCGAGCAGCCGGCTGACCGGATGGCTCGCCACGGCCTCTGCCAGCTCCCCGTGACCGGCCAGCGTCAACCAGGCCGCCGAGCCCTCGCCGTGGGGGAGCGCGCGGGCCGGGTCGTCCGCCGGCAGGGCCTTGTCGACATCGTGCAGCAGGGCGGCCGACTCCACGAGCCTCCGGTCCACGACCACCCCGCGGGCCTCGATGCGTGCGGCGAGCCAGCCGGCCACCTCCGCCACGGCGCGCACATGCCGGACCAGCCAGGGTGGGGGATCCAGGAAAAGCAGGAGGGAGGCGGCATCCACCCGCCCGGGAACGGTCATCGCCTCGATGGTACCCGACGGTCGCCGCTGGATCAGGAACGTCCGGCCGTGTGATACTTGAGCCATGGCTCAAGTATTCGCCTCCGCCATCGACCAGGACCGCTGCGACGTCGACTGTCTGCACCCGGAGCGAATCCGGCCGGTCCTCGGCCGATCGCTTGGCGTCGACGGCGCGGCGGCCGTCGCAGGCCTGTTCGGTGTCCTGGCCGATCCGTCCCGGGCCCGGATCTTGCATCTCCTCGCGATCGCGGACGACCTGTGCGTGTGCGACATGGCCCTGGTGCTCGGGATGAGCGTCTCGGCGCTCAGCCACCAGCTGCGCTACCTGCGCGAGCGGGGCGCGGTCAGTCGTCGGAAGGACGGCCGGATGGCCTACTACCGCCTGGTCGACGACCATCTCCGCACACTCGTGCTGGACGGCGCCACGCACGTGGCCGAGAGCGCCGCCTAGATGGCGCACGCGCACGGGTCCGCCGCCGGCGCCCACCGCACCCGCCTGCTCGGCGTCTTCGGCCTGACCCTTACCTTCTTCCTCGTCGAGCTCGTCGGTGGCTTCCTCGCCAACAGCCTGGCCCTGATCGCCGACGCCGGACACATGTTCACGGACGTCGCCGGCATCGGCATGGCCCTTCTTGCCATCACCTTCGCCGGTCGGCCGGCCAGCGGGACGCGCACGTTCGGTTTCCTGCGGCTCGAGATCCTCGCGGCGGTCGTCAACGCCGTGCTGCTGTTCGGTGTCGCCGCGTACGTGCTCTTCGAGGCGTGGCGGCGCCTGTCGGATCCGCCCGAGGTTGCGTCGGGGCTGATGCTCGGGGTCGCCCTCCTGGGCCTGGGTGCGAACGCCGTGTCGCTGTACGTCCTGCGTGGCGCGCAGCGGCAAAGCCTGAACATGCGGGGCGCCTATCTCGAGGTCATGGGCGACCTTGCCGGCTCGGCTGCGGTGATCGTCGCGGCGATCGTCATCGGCCTCACCGGCTGGACCCAGGCGGATGCGATCGCGTCGGCGCTGATCGGCCTGCTGATCCTGCCGCGCACGTGGGGGCTCCTGCGCGAGGCCATCGACATCCTGCTTGAAGCGACGCCGAAGGGCGTGGATCTTGACGAGGTGCGCAGCCACATCCTGCGCGCGCCCGGCGTCGCCGACGTCCACGACCTCCACGCCTCGACGATCACGTCGGGCATGAACGTTGTCTCCGCCCATGTCGTCCTGACCGAAGCGGCAGACCCGCCCCAGGTCCTCGACGAGCTGTGCCGCTGCCTGTCGGGCGACTTCGACATCGAGCACTCGACCTTCCAGCTCGAGACCGCGGATCGTCGCCGCCTCGAGGAGCGGACGCACGCGTGAGCGAGACCGAAGCTGCCGGCGACGGTGAGCCCACGCGTCTGACCCAGATCCGATCGATCCGCCTGGCCGCCGTGGCCGGGTTCCTCCTGCTGATCGGGTTCCTGGCCGACCTGATGCACGTTGCGCCGCTGGCCACGTGGAGCTTCGCGGCGTCGCTTGTCGTGGGCGGCGCAGCGTTCGTGCCCGAGTCGGTGCGCGGCATGCTCCGCCGCCAGATCGGCATCGGCGGGCTCATGACGATCGCCGCGGTCGGCGCGGTGCTGCTCGGCGAGCTGCCCGAGGCGGCCATGCTCGCCTTCCTGTTCTCGATCTCCGAAGGGCTCGAGGGCTACGCCATGGCCCGCACGACGCATGAGCTCCGTGCGCTGCTCGATCTCGTGCCACCGACCGCCGTCGTCCGCCGCGAGGGAACGGAGCGGACGATCCCCGCGACGGACCTGGTGCTCGGTGACCGGCTGATCGTTCGCCCGGGGGAGCGGGTCGCGACCGACGGGATCATCGCGGCAGGACGGTCATCCCTCGACCTCTCGGCCATCACGGGCGAGTCGATGCCCATCGAGGCCGCGACCGGCGACACCGTCTTCGCCGGCGCCATCAATGGGACGGGGGCGCTCGAGATCGACGCCACGGCGACCGTCGGCGACAACTCGCTCGCCCGGATCGTGCGCATCGTCGAGGCCGCCCAGGAACAGAAGGGCCAGGGCCAGCGGATCGCCGATCGGGTCGCCCGACCGCTCGTGCCGGGCATCATCGTCGTTGCCCTCGCCGTTGCGATCGCCGGCAGCCTGCTCGACGACCCGCGGCTCTGGATCGAGCGAGCGCTGGTCGTGCTCGTCGCGGCCGCCCCGTGCGCCTTCGCCCTGTCCGTGCCGGTCAGTGTCGTCGCCGCCATCGGCTCGGCCAGCCGCGCCGGCATCCTGATCAAGGGCGGGGCTGCGCTCGAGGCGCTGGCAGCCATCAAGGTCGTGGCCCTCGACAAGACGGGCACGCTGACGCGGAACGACCCCCGGGTCATCCGAGTCGTCGTCGCCGATGGGGCCACCGAAGGCGATGTCCTTCGAACGGCCTCCGCCCTCGAGGCCCGGAGTGAGCATCCGCTCGCCAGGGCGATCCTCGCCGCCGCGCCGGATGTGGCGCCTGCGGTCGACGTCGAGGCGGTCGCGGGGCGCGGGCTCGTTGGTCAGGTCGACGGCCAGGACGCCCGACTCGGCAACCCGGCCTTCGTCGCTCCCGGCGAACTGGCCGCTTCCGCGGAGGCCCTGGAGGCCGAGGGCGCCACGGTGGTGGTCGTCGAGCGGGGAGGCGCGATCCTGGGTCTGATCGGGGTTCGCGACGAACTGCGGGCCGAGGCAGCCGGTGCGATCGCCGCCATCCGCCGCCTCGGCGTCGAGGTCGTCATGCTCACCGGGGACAACGAACGGACCGCCCGAGCGATCGGTGCGGAGGCCGGGATCGAGCGCGTCCACGCGGGCCTCCTGCCCGGAGACAAGGCCGTGATCGTCGGAGAGCTGCGGAGCTACGGGCGCGTGGCCATGGTCGGCGACGGGATCAACGACGCACCGGCGCTGGCGACCGCGGATGTCGGCATCGCCATGGGTGCGATGGGGACGGATGTGGCGATCGAAACGGCGGACGTGGCGCTCATGGGCGACGACCTTCGTCATCTGCCCCAGGCGCTGCTCCATGCGCGACGGGCCCGCGCTGTGATGCTCCAGAACCTTGCGCTGTCGGGCGGGATCATCGTCACGCTCGTTCCTCTCGCGGCCGTGGGCGTCCTGGGCCTGGCGGCTGTGGTAGCCATCCACGAGCTCGCCGAGGTGCTGGTCATCGCGAACGGGCTCAGAGCCCGGCGAAGCACGCCGCTGCCGGACGCGGCCTCCGACCACGCATCTACTCGGACTGCCAGTCTCGCGTCCCGCGAGGCGACCGACAGCTGATGTCTTTGGGGCCGGCATGCGCTCGGTCCTCGCACTGGACGCGGTGCGCCGCCCGAGGCTAAGCTCTGGCTCCGAGGCACTACCCGAAAGTAGTAGATGAGGAGGCGAGGTTGCGAAGCCTCACGGCCGAGCAGATCCGACCTGGAAGCATCGACGCGCTCAGATCGACGCTCGACGCGCGCTACTGGCTTGTCGCGGCTCTTGGCACGGTCGGTGCCCTGGTCGTCCTTGGTGTGCCGACCGCCGTCATCCCGAACCCGTTCTTCATCAGGATGACGCCGACCGAGACCTTCAACGTCATCGTCTGGCTGGCCTCGGCGCCGCTCATCGGGCTCCTGATCGCGACGTATATTCGGCCTCCCCGCCACGCGATCGGCCATCCGCGTGGCGGACCTGGAGCCGGCCGAGCGACCCTCGGAGGCGTCGCGGCGTACCTCGCCATCGGGTGTCCCATCTGCAACAAGGTGGTGGTGGCCGCGCTTGGCGTGAGCGGCGCCCTGAGCGTCTTCGCACCACTGCAGCCGGTCATCGGGGCCGCGTCGGTGGCACTGCTCGGCGCGACGTTGGCATGGCGGCTGCGCGATCGGGCGCGCCGCTGCGAGCGCTGCGCAACCTGACGCGAGGGGGATGAGCGCCGGCCTCCGGGAGCAGCGTGATATACTCCCATGGAGTATACAAACGAGCGAGGGACACCATGGAACTGACTCTTCTCGAAGCCGACGCGACCGGCCTCCGCGCCGGCTACAGCTGCCCGTGCGGTTGTACACCGTCGGTCGCGTACTCGCGTGGCGCCGAACTCGTTGAGGAGGGTTGCTGCTGTGGCAACCAGTTCGCGGTTGGACCTCGGGCTGCGGCCAGCCTGAATCCAACGCCCGGCTTCCGGCCGGAGCTCCAGACGTTCGACGCGCCGTGGGGTGAGCGCCTCGAGGCCGCCTGGCTCGTCGGTCCGAGCGTGCACGGCCCGGCCGCTGATCACGGACACGAGCATCAGCACGCCGACCACGATCACGGGGCGTCGGACGGCACGCAGGCGATCGATCCCGTCTGCGGGATGACCGTCGCGCCCGAAACGGCGCAGGCCAAGGGCCTTCACAGCACCTACAGGGGCGCCGACTACTGGTTCTGTGGCAAGGGCTGCAAGCTCGCGTTCGACGAGGATCCGACGCGCCACCTCGGCCCCGGCTACAGGCCCTCGAAGTGAGGCCGGCCGGTGACCGGCCGGTGACCGCTGAGACGACGAGGGCCGGGGTTCGCTTCCCGGTCGAGGGGATGACCTGCGCCTCGTGCGTCAACCGGATCGAACGCTACCTGCGCAAGACCGACGGCGTCGTCGAGGCGAACGTCAACCTGGCCACGGAGACCGCGAGCGTCCGCTTCGATCCCGCCCGCGTCGACCTCGATGGTCTGCGCTCAGCCGTCGAGGCCGCCGGCTATGAAGCCCGCATCGATCGCGCCGAGCTGTCCGGCTCGTCTGCCGGCGCTCGTCAGGTGGAGATCGCGTTCAGCACGCCCCAGGGCACCCTGACCGGGCCGCGCGCGCTCGCCCTCGATATCGAGGGGATGACCTGCGCCTCGTGCGTCAACCGGATCGAGCGCTACTTGCGCAAGGTCGACGGCGTCGAACTGGCCAACGTCAACCTGGCGACCGAGCGTGCCTCGATCGTCGCCCGGCCGGACGTGACAGTCGATCGGCTCATCGCCGCCGTGGAGGCCGCCGGCTACGAGGCCAGGCTCAGGGTGGACGCACCGCCGCCGCCCGAGGCTGCGGGGGCCGAGGCCGCCCAGGCCGAGCCGAACGCCGCCCATCGCGAGGCCGTCGGCCAGCCGGACACGAGCTTCCAGCAGCGCCATCTCGCCGACACCCGCCGGCGCCTGATCGTCGGTGCCGTCCTCACCGTGCCGCTCCTCCTGGGGCTGGCGGCCATGACCGTCGCGCCGTTCCTGCCGATGATCCTGATGAACCCGTGGTTCCAGCTCGCCCTCGCGACGCCGGTCCAGTTCTATGCTGGCTGGCCGTTCTACAAGGGGGCCTGGAAGGTCCTCCGCCACCGGGCTACCGACATGAACACGCTCATCGCCGTCGGCACCTCGGCCGCCTATCTCTACAGCCTGGCGGCCATCCTGTTCCCCGGCTTCTTCCAGGCGGCCGGGATCGCGACCGAGGAGAGCCTGCCCCTCTACTTTGACACCGCCGCGGCGATCATCACGCTCATCCTGCTCGGTCGCTTCCTCGAGGCACGCGCCCGCAGCCACACGTCCGACGCCATCAAGAAGCTCATCGGGCTCGCGCCGCGGACCGCCCGCGTCCTGCGCGACGGCGCCGAGGTCGACATCCCGATCGAGGACGTCGTTCGCGGCGACATCGTGCTCGTCCGTCCCGGCGAGAAGGTCCCGGTCGACGGGATCGTGCGGCAGGGCCGCTCGGCGGTCGACGAAAGCATGGTCACCGGCGAGAGCATGCCGGTGACCAAGGAGCCAGACGACGAGGTGATCGGCGGTACGCTCAATACCTCCGGCAGCTTCCGGTTCGAGGCGACGCGCGTCGGGCGAGACACGGTCCTCGCCCAGATCGTCCGGCTCGTCCAGGATGCCCAGGGCTCCAAGGCGCCGATCCAGCGCCTGGCGGATCTCGTCACGAGCTACTTCGTGCCGGCCGTCCTCGGCATCGCGGCCTTGACGTTCATCGCCTGGTTCGCCTTCGGTCCGCAGCCGGCCTTCAACCTGGCCCTCCTCAACACCGTCGCCGTCCTGATCATCGCCTGTCCCTGCGCGCTCGGCCTGGCGACGCCGACCTCGATCATGGTCGGTACGGGCAAGGGCGCCGAGAACGGGATCCTCTTCCGTAACGCCGACGCCCTCGAGCGACTCCACAAGGTCCGGGCCGTCGTGCTCGACAAGACGGGCACGCTCACCGAGGGCAAGCCGCGGGTCACCGACGTCGTCCGCGCCGAGGGCGCCCCGGCCGAGGACGACCTCCTGCGCCTCATCGCCGCCGCCGAGCGGGGCTCCGAGCATCCACTCGGCGAGGCGATCGTTCGGTTCGCTCGCGACGAGCGGGGGCTCGAGCCCGCGGATGCCACCGACTTCGAGGCTGTCTCCGGCCATGGGATCGCGGCGACCGTTGACGGTAAGCAGATCCTCGTCGGACGGCCGGCGTTCCTCGAGAGCCGGGGGATGGACGTGAGCGCGCTCCTTGTCGCCGCGGACGAGCTCGCGGCCGCCGGCAAGACGCCGGTCTTCGTCGCCGTGGATGGACGACCGTCCGCGGTCATCGCCATCGCCGACACGCTCAAGCTGGGCTCGGTGGAGGCCGTCGCAGAGCTCCATCGCCTGGGCCTCGAGGTTGCGATGCTGACCGGGGACAACGAGACGACCGCCCGGGCCATCGCCCGTCAGGCGGGGGTCGACCGGGTCCTGGCCGATGTCCGGCCAGACGAGAAGGCGGCCCAGGTCCGCAGGCTCCAGGCGGAAGGCAAGCTCGTCGCGATGGTCGGCGACGGGATCAACGACGCGCCGGCCCTGGCCCAGGCCGACGTCGGGATCGCCATCGGCACCGGGACCGACGTTGCCATAGAGTCGGGCTCGGTGACGCTGATGAGCGGCGACCTGCGGGCGCTCGTGACCGCGATCGCCCTGTCGCGAGCGACGATGCGGAACATCAAGCAGAACCTGTTCTGGGCGTTCGCCTACAACGTCGCCCTCATCCCGCTCGCCGCGGGAGCGTTCTACCCGTTCACCGGCATCCTGCTGGATCCGATCTTCGCGGCGGCTGCCATGGCTCTCTCGTCGGTGACGGTCGTCACGAACGCGCTTCGGCTGCGGCGGTTCCGGGCCCCGAGGATCAGCGGGACGCCGGTCCGGCCGATCGATGGACGGGTCGTTCGCGCGGGCACCTGACCTGGAGGCGGCCATCATGGATCCGCTCCGGTTCGGGCGGGAGCGGGCCAGGACGACGGCTGGTCTCGGGCTCGTGCTCTTGATCGTCTGGCTTGCCGCCTGTGGAGGCGGGACCCGGAGTCCGGCCTGCGCGGCGCAGGACGCCCTTCGCGACGTCTTGCGCGCGGTGGCCTCCGCGGAGAGCGCCACCGCAGCGGGCGATCAGGCGGCGGTCGAGCGGCAGATGGACGAGGTCGATCGGCTCCTCCGCGTCGCGAGAGCCAGCCTCGCGGGCGCTGATGCGGACCCGAGCACTGGCTCCGCCGCGCGGGCGATGCTCGAGGCGGCCAACTATCTCGAGTTCATGGTCGGCGACTTCCGCGCCTCGGGCAAGGTCGATTTCGCTCTCACCCAGTTCGCGTCGCGCGAGATCAACCGGGCGAGCTCGGGGGCCGGTGGCCCGCCGCTGAACTGTTGACAGGGTCGGCGACCGCCGCGCCTTGCCCGGGCGGCTGCCAGTGCGGGCGGGGTGGCCGCAGACAGGAAAAGGAGTGTCTATGCCGTCAGCAGACACTACAGGCACGTCGTACGATGCCGATCCATGCGTGACTTCGCGGAAGACCTCGATCCTGTGCTCGCCTGTTGCCTGAGGCGTTCTCATGAGTAATGCGCCCCGCCGCTCGATCCGCTCGCGCCGAGAAGGGCGAACCGGCCGCGCCCGACCGGCCGATGCCCACGGCCGAACCCGTCTCCTGGCTGGTGTCGCGATGGTCGGGGCGCTTGTAGTCGGAGCCGTCGCCTTCGTCATCATGCGGCCCGGTGCGTCGCCGACCGCGGCCTGGAGCCGGCTGGGGACCGAGGACGTCCACTCCCTCGCCTTCGTTGGCGACGACCCGGACCGGTTGCTGTTCGGCCACCATGGCGGCGTCCTGGCGTCCGGCGATGGCGGGAGGAATTGGCAACCGCTGGCGACGCGATCCGACGCGATGAGTCTCGGGGCGGCGGCCGATGGATCGATCGTCATCGCCGGCCACGACGTCTTTGCCGAGAGTCGCGACGACGGCCGCACCTGGCAGGACATCCCGGCCGCCCTCCCGAGCCTCGACATCCATGGCTTCGCCCGCGATCCTGGCGATCCAGCCCGGATGTGGGCGTACCTCGCGACCGGCGGGCTCTGGGAAAGCCGGGACGCCGGCCGGGCCTGGGAACGGGTCCAACAGGAGAACATCCTGTTCCCGGTCGCCGTCGCGGCTCCGTCCGGGACGCGCCTCTTCGGGTTGACGGCTGACGGCCTCGCCAGCTCGGACGACGGCGGCCGGACCTGGCGGAACGTCGCCACCCCCGAGCTCTACCCGATCGCGAGCCTGGCGGCCACCTCCGACGGACGTGTGCTCGTCGCCGGTGGCCCGGACGGGCTTGCCCGGTCGGACGACGGCGGGGCCAGCTGGTCGAAGCTCCCGTTCGAGGGCCAACCCTTCGCCATCGCCGTGACGGCGGGCGGCGGGACCATCGCGCTCATCGACCGTTTGACCGAGTTCTATCGCTCCGACGACGGGGGTCGCACCTGGCCCGGACCTTGACGGAGCGAAGTACGAATGGCGGAATGATAGGCTGGGCCCAAGGAAGGTAGCTGCCGTGACCCGCACCCCTCGCTTCGAAGATGTTCTTGGTCCTCTGGCGGCTGCGATCGTGCGCGAGGTTGCGGAGCGAGGCGAGGCGAGCGTCGCGGACGTCGTTGCTGGCCTGCGCCGAACGCAGCAGCGGGAGCACGCCTACACCACGATCATGACCGTGATGAGCCGCCTGTACGAGAAGGGTGTCCTGACTCGCGATCGCCGGGGGCGCCAGTACATCTACCGTCCCACTGCGCCTGAAGCGGAGCTCGTCGATCGGCTCAGCGCACTTGCCGTGGACCGCGTCGTCGAGCGCTACGGCACGGCGGCGCTTCGACACTTCGCGGTGCGGCTCGCTGATCTCGATCCGGAGACGCGGCGGCGACTGGCTGCGCTGGCTGACGAACGGGAATGACGCGAAAACGTGCCGGTGGCCTCGTGGCCGTCGCGATCGGGCCGCTCGGATGGTGCCTGGTGCTGGGGGGTCTCCTTGGTGGCGACCCGATGCTCGCGGTCGAGCTCGGCGGTGGCGCGCTCGCGACCCTCTGGTCCCTGCTGCTGGTCCGGGATCTCGTCGGGTCGCACCGACTCGGGCGCGCCCTGTCGGTCGATGCCCACGAGATTTCGCTGTTCGGCGTGCGCTGCAGTATCACGCCCGCGCTCGGCACCGACGCCGTAGTGATCGGACCCGTCCGACCGCGGATCTATGTGGGAGCCCCCTTGGTCGCCGCACTCTCGGACGACGAACTCCAGGCGGTCGTCTATCACGAGGATCACCACCGTCGCACTCGGGCCCCGGTGCGCGCCGCCGCCCTCGGCGCCTGGCTCCGCATCCTCGGACGCTCCGCGACTGTCCGAGACGTCGTTCTCGACCGCCTGACCGATCTCGAAAGCCTCGCCGACGCGGATGCGATCCGTCGAGGATCGAGCCCGCGGTCCCTCGCCCGTGCGCTGCTGAAGGGCAATCCGAGCCTTCGGCCGGCGTCCTTCTCGTACGCTGCGGATCGGCGGGTCGAGCGACTGGTTGACGAAGCGGCGGGGCTTCCCATCGACGTTGCCGGTCGGTTGCCGTACGAGTGGCTGCCGGTTGTTCTTCTCACCGTCGCGACGCTCGGCTGCCACGCTGGTCTATAGAGCGCACGCGATCGACTCCGGGCAGAGCGAGCGCCTGATCTGGGTCCCATCACGCTCGGTCGGGCACTCGGAGGAACGTCTCACCCGGTTCCAAGGTTCGCTTCAGCTTTCGGCGCCATCCTCAGGACCTCATCCGTCTTCCGCGTCTGTCCCCGTACCGACCGAGCAGCCGACGCCTACGATGCAACTCGACATGAGCGGGATGCCGGGTATGAGCTCGATGCCTTGAGCTCGGCCAACTGACGGAGGCAGATCCGATGAGCGAGGCCACTCGCATCCTCGTCGTCGACGACGACCCGAAGATCCGGACGGTCGTTCGGCGCGGCCTCGCCTACGAGGGCTACCGGGTCGTCGAGGCGGCGAGTGGCGAGGAGGGCCTGGAGAAGGCCCGCGAGCATCTGCCGGAGCTCGTCGTCCTCGACATCATGCTGCCCGGGATCGACGGCCTGGAGGTGACCCGCCGTCTGCGCTCGGCGGGTGACGAGGTCGCGATCCTGATGCTCACCGCCCGCGACGAGATCAAGGACCGGGTCGAGGGCCTGGAGAGCGGCGCCGACGACTACCTCGTCAAGCCGTTCAGCTTCGAGGAGCTTCTCGCCCGGGTCCATGCGCTGCTGCGCCGCAAGGCCGCGCCCTCCAGCGAGGTGCTTCGGTTCGCCGACCTCGAGCTCGACGTCGACGCCCGGGAGGCCCGTCGGGTGGGCCGCACGATCGAGCTCACGACGACGGAGTTCAATCTGCTCCTGCTGTTCATGCGCCACCCGCGCAAGGTCCTCACCCGGGACGTGATCATGGAGCACGTCTGGTCGTACGACTTCGAGGGCGAATCGAACGTCCTCGAGGTCTACGTGCGCTATCTGCGTGCCAAGCTCGAGGCGAACGGCGAGTCGCGGCTCATCCATACGGTCCGTGGGGCCGGCTACGTCCTCAAGGAGTGACGATTCTCCCGAGACGTCGATCGATCCGGACCCGGCTGGCGCTCATCTACACCGGGCTCCTCGCCGCCGCGCTCGTCGCGTTCGGTACGGGCATGTACCTCGTCCTCCGCGAGGAGCTGGGGCGTTCGTTCGACACGGGCCTTCTCGCCAACGCCGAGCACGCCGGGGGCGCACTCGCCCAGGACGTCGATGCCGACGGCGTTCTTCGGGCGTCCGAGCGGCTCGTCGACCAGCTCGCGTCGACCGGCGGGCGCGTCATCGTCCTCGACCCAGGCGGCGGCGTACTGGCCGACTCCGCGCCGCCAGGTGCGGCCGCGCTCGGCCTCGTCCCCGAGGATCTTGCCCAGGCTGATCGCCATGCTCATGCCGTGCGGGAGCTTGCCAGCGCCGGCGACGTCCTCCGCCTGACGGTCGAGCCGATCGTCGTGCCGGGCGGGCAACGCGTGGGCTACGTCGCGTGGGCGGATTCCACCCGGCCGCTGCGGGATCTGCTGGCGACGGTGAGCAGCGCGCTCCTCGTGGGTGGTGCGCTCGTCATCGGCCTCGCCCTCGCCGGCGGGCTCGTTCTCGCCAGGCGTGCGCTGGCGCCGGTGGCCGACGTCACGGAGACGGCCCGCGCGATCTCGCTATCGGGCGACTTCGCGGCACGCGTGGAGGGCGGCCAGCGAGGTGATGAGGTCGGCGAGCTGGCGGTAGCGTTCAACGAGATGCTGGACGCGCTCGAACAGAACCACCGGGCCCTCCAGGGGTTTCTGGGCAATGCCTCGCACCAGCTCCGGACGCCCCTGACGACGATCCGGGCGAACCTCGATCTCGCCCAACGCCAGGACCTGCCGGGCGAGGAGCGCCAGGCGATCCTGGCCGATGCGCGCGACGAGGCCGAGCGGATGGGCCGCCTGATCGGCGACCTCCTGTCGCTCGCCCGTGCGGAGTCGGGCGCGCGGCTCGAATTCGTCCCGGTCGAGCTCGACGCCCTCCTCGTCGAGTCGGTCCGCCGCGAGCGCCAGGCGGCTCCGCACGTCCGGATGAGTGTCGCCTCGATCGAGCCGGCAGTTGTCGAGGGTGACCGCGACCGCCTGCGGGAGCTGTTCGGGATCCTCCTCGACAACGCCGCCAGATACACGCCTCCTGGAGGCAGCGTCGCCGCCGCGCTCGAGGTGCGCGGCGGCCTGGCGATCGTCCGTGTCGAGGACACCGGCATCGGTCTGGATGAGGCGGATCAGGAGCGGCTGTTCGAGCGGCTCTATCGGGGCGCGCGCGCGAGAGAGATGCGGCCGGCCGGCACCGGCCTGGGCCTGGCGATCGCCCTCTGGATCGTC
>JBCLCL010000024.1:0-39569 GCA_038915815.1 Candidatus Limnocylindrales bacterium | reverse complement strand
GCCGGGCAGGAGGCTGCCGAGCGGGGAGAGGGCGGGCGCGGTCAGCACCACGGTCCCGGGCTCGATCGGCCAGCCGCCGTCGGCCGGCCTGACGGTCGAGATGAAGCCGGTCCAGGTGCCCGACGGTCGGAGGGGCAGGGCGAGCCCGGCGATGACCAGATCGACGCCCGACGCGGCGCTGCTCGTTCGGCTGGCGAACCGCGGGGTATAGAGGACGAGTTCGCCCGGTCGGCGCAGCTGGTTGACCCGGTTGATTACGAACTGGCCGGCGGAGCTGGTCCCGAGGGTCACGCTGACGAGCGGCGAGCCGATCTGCGGACGGCCGTCCGGGCCGACGCCGAAGGTGGGACGGGCCGCCGGCCCGACGGTCACCAGTTCGCCGGCCTCCACGTGGAGCCCGTTGGGCGCGTGCTCCATGTCATTGGAGAACCCGGCCCAGACGTCGCCATTGATCGCCGCGACCACCCGGTGGCCCTCGAACGAGTGGTTCTGGGCCTGGCTGCTCGTTCGCTCGAGGCCGGTCACGCGCCCGTTGGAGAGCGACGATTCGAGGGAGATGGCCGGGTTGGCCAGGTCGATCTCGACGATGCTGACGGCCTGGCTGCCAGCCGTCGTCACCAGCCGGCCCTGGTCGTACTGGACGCCGGGCGCGGCCGGCTCGCGGACGGCCGAGGCATAGGCGCTGACGATCGAAGCCGCGGTCGGGGCGGGCGAGACGAGGGTCAGCGGCGCGATCGCCACGAGCAACGCCAGGGCGAGCGTCGGAGCGGCGAGGGATCTCGGGCGCTTCGGCATGGATCGTTCTCGTGCTGGGAGCGCGGGGGACGCTGGCGACGCGGGGTCGGGCCGGGGCGGTTCCCTCTCAGCCTAGCGCATATCCGGAGCTGAGCCCTCTTTCGGCCAGTCGCCTTGCCATCTCGGCCAGGTGCTCGGGGGTCGTCCCGCAGCAACCGCCGATGATGGTTGCGCCCGCGTCGCGCATCTCCAGGCTGGACGCGGCCATGGTCGCGGGATCGGTCCGGTAGACCGCGCGCATGTCGACGAGCTCCGGCATCCCGGCGTTGGACTTGGCCACGAGCAGGGCATCCGGCGCAGCGGCCCGCATCCGCTGGACGACGGCCAGCAGCTCGTCCGGGCCATTGCCACAGTTCCCGCCGACCGCGTCGGCGCCCCACGCGGTGAGCGCCGCGACGGCCCGCTCCGGGGAGACGCCCATCATCGTGTGGCCGCGTGTGTCGAAGGTCATCGTGGCGATCAGCGGGATCGCCGGCGCGACGCGCCGAACGCCCTGCATCGCGGCCCGCACCTCGGCCAGGTCGGACATCGTCTCGATCCAGATCAGATCGACGCCGCCGGCCACCAGCGCCGCCGCCTGCTCGGTGAAGACGTCGATCGCCTCGTCGGCGTCGAGCGTTCCGACCGGCGCCATGATCGCACCGGTCGGGCCGATGTCCCCCGCAACCAGGGCCTCGCCACCGGCGGCATCGACCTCACCGCGGAGCAGGATGGCCGCGGTTTGATTGAGCTCGGCGACCCGGCCCTCCATATTGTGCAGGCCGAGGCGCAGCCGGTTGGCACCGAACGTGTTGGTCATCAGGATCCGCGAGCCGGCCTCGAGATACGAGCGATGGACCCGCCGCACGACATCCGGGTGGGTCAGGTTCCAGACATCCGGCGGGTCGCCGAACTGGAGGCCGGCGGCGAACAGCATCGTGCCCATCGCCCCGTCGGTCACGATCGTCGCCCGCTCCCCAAGCACTGCCCGCCAGCGCTCGCTCGCTCGGCCGCCATCCGCGCGCCGACGCTCCTCCACGCCGGGGAAGGCCAGCGGCGCAAACGACGTGGCGTCGTCGGGCTGCGGCCGAACGATCCGTCGGGGTCTGGTCACCGTCCGACTATAGCCGCGTTGCTCGCTGGCGAAAGCCCCTGAGAGGATCTCGGGCGGTCGTTCTGCCGGGAAGTACAAATTGCGCAGCCAGACCCCGGCGACGGGGGTCAGGGTGGTCCTGGAAGGCACGAATCGCCCGATTCGTACGTGCCAGACGACGATAACGGGGCAGGCCATGCCGGAGTGGCGTTCGAGATGCCGTTTCGCGGGGATCGGACGACGAGAATCTCGCTCGGAAAAGCCCCAGGCCCCAGTTTGTCCTTCCCCGAAGAACGTCGAGCAGCCGGCGAGACGCAGGACCCAGGGGTTGCTGAGCTGCGCCCACGCTTACCACTCCGGCACGATCTGGCGGTCCAGCCACTCCGACGGCTCCTCCCGCGGCCGGATGAGCTCGGCGCGTCCCCCGCGAAGCGCGACCTCGGCCGGGATCGGGTGAGACAGGAAGAGCGGCATCGATTCGGTGAAGCCGTACGCTCCGACGTCGAGAACGGCCAGCAGATCGCCGATCTCGGGCGGGATCATGACGGCGGCCTGGCTGAAGACGTCAAGCCCGGAGCAGAGCGGCCCGGCTACGGTGACCGGCACGACCCGTGCGGCCGTGGGCGCCTCAGCCCGCCCGCCCAGCGCCCGGACCCGGTGTTCCTGGCCGACCAGCGCCGGCCGCAGGACGTGGTGGACCCCGCCATCCAGGATCACGACGGTCGCGCCGTCGACCGTCTTGCGGTCGACCACCCGCGCAACGTAGGCGCCGGCCGCGCCGACCAGGAACCGGCCGGGTTCCAGCAGGAGCCGGGCGCCCGCGAGGACTGGATCCCGGGCCCAGCCGGCAGTGATCGTCGCGAGCCCGGCGCCAAGTCGACGCAGGTCGAGGGATTCCTCGTGGGGCTCGTAGGGGATCCCGAGGCCGCCGCCGACATCGATCAGCCGCAGCGCCGTGCCAGTCGCGAGGGCGAGGCGGCGGGCGGTCCGGACCGTCGCCGCCACGTGGTCGACGAGAGCACTTGCGTCGAGCACGTTCGACGCCCCGAACGCATGGAGGCCGAGCAGGGCGAGATGTCGAGATCGACTTGCCGCCCGGGCGGTATCGGCCAGGTCGACTGGATCCATCCCGAACTTGCCAGCCCCGTCGTCGCCGACCAGCCGGACACGCTCCAGGCGCGCACCCTTGGAAACCGCCGCGCGCAACATCACCGGCTGGACCCGGCCAGCCTCGGCCGCGATCGCCTCCAGTCTCGCCAGTTCGCCTGGTGACTCGACGGTCACGGCGCGGATACCCAGCGCGACGGCGGCCCGGAGTTCTCCGTCGCGCTTGCCGGGGCCGGTCATCACGATCCGGTCCGGTGCGATCCCGGCCCGGCGGACAGCCTCCAGCTCGCCTCCGGAGGCCACGTCGGCACCGAGTCCCAGGCGACCCAGGTGGCCGATCACGGCAAGGGCAGGATTGGCCTTGACCGCATAGGCCAACTCCGCCACCGGCGGCAGGACGGCCTGCAGGGCCGTCGCCTGGCGCTCAATCACGTCGAAGTCGTAGACGTAGAGCGGGGTCCCGAATCGCTCCGCCAGCTCGCCTGGCGAGAGGCCGCCGAGACGGCCGGCACGGAGGATCTCATTGCGCACCGGCGGGCGTCCGCGCCGTGGTCGATCCGCGAGGTCGACGCTCACCGGAGGGCCTCCTCGAGGGCGACCCGGGCCGAGGTTCCCGAATCGCGATCCTTGACCAGGATGGCAACGGCGGCGGATAGCCCGTGCTCGGCCGCAAAGCGGCCGCCCAGCGTTCGCGCCCCCGGGACCACGACGGCACCGGCCGGCACGACGAGCGGCGCCTCGGCTGTTCCCTGCAGGACACGCCCGCGAACCAGGTCGTAGAGGCGGGACGTCCCGGTCAGGGTCACCCCGGCACCGATCACCGCGCCGGCCCCTACCAGGACACCCTCCAGCAGGGCGCTGCCCGCGCCGACGAACGCGTCATCTTCCACGATCACCGGACGCGCGCCGGACGGTTCCAGAACGCCTCCGATCGTCACCCCGGCGGCGAGATGGACACGGGCGCCGATCTGGGCGCAGGAGCCGACCAGCACGTGCGAATCGACCATCGTGCCGGCGCCGACCCAGGCGCCGATGTTGACGTACGACGGGGGCATGACCACCACGTCGGTGCCCAGGCAGGCGCCCCGCCGAACGGCGCTCCCGCCCGGCACGATCCGCCACGGGCCGCCGGCCAGGTCGGTACGTGGCGGCACGGCGGCGCGATCGCGGAAGGTCAACGGTCCGACCGTCCAGTCCACGGTCGTTCGGTCCGCGAAGCAGGCCAGGATGGCGGCCTTGACCTCGGGCCGGACGCGCCAGCCGTCGGGCGCCGCCGGATCGGGTTCTGCGGCCCGGATCCTGCCGGCCTCGAGGTCGTCGAGGATCGCCCGCGGGTCGATCGCGACCGAGGGCGGGCGCGATGGCGTCAGGTCGAGCACGGGCTCCAGGTGGGTCGTCATGCCACGGCCTCGCGCGACGTCGTGCGGGTCGCGATCCGGCCGCCGCCGATCTCCAGCAGGCCGAGCCCGCGCAACGTGACAGCCATGGCCGCCCGGCCGTCGGGATCGATCGGGAGCAGTGGGGGGCGCACTGCATCGCTGTCCAGCAGGCCCATCAGGACGAGGGCCGCCTTTGCCGGGACCGGGTTCGGGCCACCCTTGAAGTTGCCCTGGAAGAGCGGCAGCCAGCGCTCGTGGATTCGCCGGGCGGCATCCCAGTCGCCGGCCAGGGCCGCTGCACACAACGCGACCAGCTCGCCCGGGATCTCGTTGGAGGCGACCGACACAACGCCGTCGCCGCCCATCGCCAGGACCGCCAGGGTCCAGGCGTCGTCGCCCGCGAGGACGGCCACGTCGCGCGGCCGGTCGCGGCAGATCCGGGCGATCTGGTCGAGGTTGCCGCTGGCTTCCTTGACCGCGATGACCCGCGGATGCTCGGCCAGCCGCAGGAAGGTGTCGGCATCCACGTTGGCGCCGGTCCGCGACGGCACGTTGTAGACGACGATCGGCAGGTCGCCCTCGTCGGCGACGGCCCGGAAATGCGCCTCCAGCATTCGGCTGTCCGGCCGGTTGTAGTAGGGCGCCACCACCAGGGCCGCGTCGGCCCCGAGCTCGGCGGCCCGCCGGGTGGCCTGGATCGTCGCGGCCGTGTCGTTGGTGCCGGTGCCGGCGACCACCCGGACGCGATCCCGCGAGGCGCGTTCCGTGGCGACCTCGACGGTCGCGCTGATGAGTCGCTCGCGCTCGTCGGCGGACAGGGTGGGGGATTCGCCCGTCGTGCCACACGGCACGAGCCCGTCGATGCCGGCCAGGATCTGCCAGCGCACGAGCCGCCGGAAGGCGGCCTCATCCAGCGTGCCGTCTGGCGTGAAGGGGGTGACCAGCGCGGTAAAGGCGCCTCGGAGGAAGGGTCGAGTGACCGAGGTCGATGGGGTGGATGGCGTCAGTCGAGTCACGGTAGGCTCCTTTCAGGCGGCGATGGGGTTCAGGCGGCGATGTGGTCGCGAGCGACGAGCTCGTCGACGATTCGGTCGAAGGCGTGAAGCCCAGGCTCGCGCGGCACACGCTCGAGCCAATCGGCGGCGGCCAGGATCCCGGCGGCATAGGCAGACCGGTCGCGCGCGGTCAGCCGCAACTCCACCGTCTCGCCGGCTGCATCGAAGCCGACGAGGTGCATCCCCGGCGACGAGCCGGCGCGCACCGACACGACCTCGAGGTCGTCTGTGGCGGCGAGTCGTGGATGACCGGCGACGATCCGTCGGGCGAGATCGACGGCCGTGCCCGACGGTCGGTCGCGCTTCGCCCGGCGATGCCATTCGAGGAGGTAGGGATCGAAGGTCTCGAGCGGTCCGAAGAGGTGGACAGCCGCGTCGACGAGGCGCCCGAAGAGCACGACGCCGAGGCTGAAGTTCGATGCCGAGACGGCTGCGGCGCTGTATTCCCGCAGCAGCGACTCGACCCGTGGGCGGTCCACGTTCCAGCCGGTCGTGGCGATGACCGCGCGCCGGGCACCGGCTTCGAGCCCGGCGGCCAGGTTGGGGACCACTGCCTCTGAGCGGGAGGCTTCGACGATGAGGTCGGCCCCAGCCAGGTCGGCCGGATCGTGGTGGCCGGATGGCGGCCGACCCAGGATCCGGACCTGGGCGACCGAATCCGATCTGGCGGCTCGGCCCGTCAGCGCTGCCTCGACAGCGCGACCCAGCCCTCCGTTGCCGAGGATGATCGTGGTGGTCATGTGATGCTCCCTCGCAATGTGGAGGGGCCGCCGCTGCGGAGGGGTCAGGGCATAGAAAAACCGCGGTCACCGTCGTGGTGCCGCGGCCCCTGGAGCCTCCGTTCCCTGGAGGCCCCGATCCGTCTGTGACGTGCCGGTCAGAGCCCCAGGGCCCGTGCCTCCCGGCAGGGCCGCCAGAGCTTCTTCTTCGACTCTTCCGAGAAGAAACGACAGTTCATGCTGCAAGTGTTACGCATTCGGCCCGGTTGATGCAAGCATTTCCTGCGAACGTTGCATCACGCCCTCGCGGGATGGTAGATATCGGCCGTGCCCCGCCACCCGACTCGAGGTCAGCCGGCGCGCCGGTAGCGTCGGCCGATGAGGGCGTAGCCGGGCAGCCGCCCGAGTGCCTCGGCGAGCGTCGGCCCGGTCGAGCCGTCGCGCATCTCGATCGCCAATCGGGGTTCCTCCCCGGGAGCGACGTCGGCTGGTCGTGCGTCGACGATCGCCAGATCGATCGCGACCCGGCCGGGTTCCGGGTCGCCCAGGCTCGCGATGAGCGCGGCGGGTTCGTGGCCGGCCTCGTATTCCGCCCGGACCTCGGCCTCGGCCCTCCAGTTCGGTCGGCGCAGCAGGATGGCGCGCCAGGCCTCGGCGACCGAGGCAGGCACGCGGTGATCGCCGGTTCCGAGCGACCCGGACCCGGCCACGTCCTCGCCGCGCGCCCCGGCCCCGCCGCGCGACCCGGACCCGGCCACGTCCTCGCCGCGCGCCCAGCGGGCCGCCTGGTGCAGCAGGGCGTACTCGTCGAGATCGGCATAGGCGCCAAGGCGCTCGGCCGGTGAGCCGTCCCCGAAGATGGCGCGGATCGAGATGGCGAAGACCTCCGCCAGGTCGAGGTCGATGGCTCGAACCGTTCGGTGGAAGTAGACCTGCTGGTACATGAACCGCCGGGCGGTCAGGAACATCTCGAGTGCGGCGAGGCCGGGCTCATAGAGCGTCAGCCCGCGCTCGGAGATGAACGAGTAGCGGCGCAATCGCTCCACGTCCACCGGACCCACCGCCACGCCGGTCAGGTAGGCGTCGCGCCGGACGTAGTCGAGATTGTCAACGGTGAAGACGCCCGACAGGAGCGGCTGGAGCCAGCGAACCCAGAGGGGCATGGACGGATCGGCGAGGGCCGGCTTCGCGATCAGGTACGAGACCCAGCCGGGATCGACCGACTCGCCCGAGGCGAAGGCGTCGCGCTCGGCATCCGCGCCCGGGGCCCGGCGCAGGCCACGGAGCAGGGGGCCCAGCTCGTCCTCGATGATCCGCTGCGAGAGATCCTCGTGGGTCAGGCGCTTGCCGGAAGCCCGCCGTGGATCGGCCGGGGCGTCGAATGCCGCCAGCACGTGGTCGTCGAAGAAGTGGGCGAACGGTCCGTGGCCGACGTCGTGCAGCAGGCCGGCCATCCGCAGCGTCTCGACCGCCAGCCCCTCCGATGGGACGGACTCGCCGACCGACGCCAGGGTCCGGCGCAGGCTCGGGTAGAGCGAGCGGGCCCACAGGCCGGCCTCGTGCATCACGCCGAGCCCATGGGTGAAGCGCGAGTGCTCGGCCGTCGGGAAGACCCAGCGCGCGCTCTGAAGCTGGCTGATCCGGCGCAGGCGCTGGAGCCACGCGCTGTCGAGCAGGTCCTCCTCGGCTACGTCCTCATCGGGCAGGTCGGCGGCCGCGGACTCGGCCCGATCCAGGCGCTTGGTCAGTTCCACGTACCCGTGGATCGGGTCGCTGATCAGGTTGACCGCGCGGAACGGGTGCCGCCGGATCATCGTGGCTGGACGTCCTCGTAGTGTGCTGCGGCCCGGCGGAGCGTCGCGCCGACATCCTCGCGCAGCGACGCCGGCGCCAGGACCTCCACGTCGTCTCCCCAGGACAGGATCCAGAGCCGGATCTCGATCGTGCCGGACACCGTGGCGCGCCAGCGGAGCGAGCCGTCCGCATCGGTGGTCACGGATTGGGTCGGGTGCCAGGTCGCTTCGAGGACCCGGGATGCCACCCGCGGGGCGAAGCGCAGCTCGATCTCCACCGGCTGCTGGTCCGCGATGATGTCCCATGCGGCGCGAAGTGCGGTCGTGGTGGCCACCGGGTCGGGCGGCTCGAACGTCCGCGGGGTCAGGGCGGCAGTCCGGATGCGCTCCACCTTGAACGTCCGGATCGCCGCCCGCCCCTCGTCGAATCCGATCAGGTAGAGGGCGTGCGTCTGGAGCGACGGCTCGAGCAGGTACGGGCGGACGGTGGCCCGCCGCGGCGCCGCGCCGCCGTCGTAGAGCGCCGGCACATAGTCGATGGTGACCACCCGTCGCTCCGCCCAGGCTTTGGTCAGCAGCCGGACATTGGCGCTGAATCGCTCGTCCCGTGGCGCCTTGGAGAGGATATCCAGGGTCCGCTCGACATGCTCGGCCAGCGCCGGCGGCAAGCCCTGCTCGAGCTTCTCGAAGGCGGCGGCGAGGTCCGGGTCGTACTTGTCCGCGTAGCGAACCATCAGGCGCGCCGACAGGACGACGGCCATCGCCTCGCCCTGGGTCAGCTTGAGCGGAGGCAGGAAGGCCTTCTCCTGGTCGATCCCCCAGCGGCCGCCATCGGCCCAGACCGGCACGCCGATCTCCTCGTCGATCGCGCGCAGGTCGCGGTAGACGGTGCGGACGGACATCCCGACGCGCTCGGCGATCTCGGCCGTGCGGATGCCCTCGGGGTGGGCCTGGAGGATGGCGACGAGGCGGGTCATCCGGGCCAGCCGGTCGCGCTTGGTCGCGTACCGGTCGCGCTCCTCGTCGATCGTCATCTGGGCGGAGGATAGACGACGAAGCTCCGCCCACGCTCCGTCGCAGTCAGGCGGACGTCGATCGTGCCCTGGAGGGCATCCGGCACGACGTCGGTCGCTTCACCGTTGATGCTGCCGGCCACCTGGCCGACCTGGCCGTCAAGGAAGACCCAGTAGTCGAGCTGGCCGCGCCAGCGATGCAGATCGGCCGATCCGACCAGCCAGCGCGACTGGGGAAAGGCCGCTTCGAAGATGGCGCCGTCGATCGCCACTTGGCAGCGTCGGGCGCGGGCGCCCTCGAGGACCTCGACGCCGCGGTCCTCGGCCGTAGCGCGATAGTCGGCGGTCAACGCCGCAGACAGGGCCTGGAGGTCGAGCGTGTCGGCGCCCACCGTGCCGGGCGAGACCGACTGCCAGGCCTGGGACGGTGTGCGCACCCAGGCCAGGTCGCCGATCTTCGCCGATCCGTACTCTCCGAGCTCGCGGCTGGTCGCGACGTAGGCGAGCCAGCGGAAGTCGCCTCCCACCCGCAGTCCGGCGAGATCCACCGAGCCGATCGGGCGCAGGTCCACGGTGCCGGTCATCTGGAGGCGCAGTCGAGCCGTCGGCGCGATCGCCAGGGGCACGTCGCACAGCGGCGGCTGATCGACGCCGCCGGTCGGGCCGAAGCGGGAGCTGGCAACGGTCTTGTCCCGCAGCGCGATGTCATTGGCGACGGCGATGCCCCCGAACGCCGATCCGGAGAGCGCCGTGGCGAGCAGCGCGACGACCGTTCCGGTCAGAAGCCGACTGCGGCGCGGCGCGCTGCCACCCTGCACCCGGCGGGCCACCCCGAATCCGGCGAACAGGCTCGTCGCGAGGAGGGCCACCAGCCAGGGGTAGACCGCCTCCACCGAGGGCAGGAGCGTCTGCGTTCCGAGCGCTGTCAGCTGATCCACGGTCCCGATGATCGACGGAACGAGACAGAGGAGCCCCACGATCCCCAGCCAGACGATCGCCGAAAAGGCTCGACCGCCGCCCGCCACCGGAGGCCAGACCACCCCGCCGATGGCGATCGTGATCGGGCCGAGGGTCGTCAGGCCCACGATCAGGTCGTACGGTCCACCCGGCCGGTAGGTCAGCAGGATCAGTCCGCCGGACACCGTCCAGCAGGCGACGAGGGCACTGCCGATCAGCCGGAGCTCGAAGTTGCGAACCCGCACGAGATGAGTCTATCCGTCCACCCTCCGCGACCCGTGCGGACCATCGCCGCAAGTACCAGTCGGTATGGGACGGCCGGGTCATCGCGATCGTCGGCGGCGCGGATGAACATGCGCGTACCGCACCAGACCGGACACCACCGGCGGCGGGACAGAGGACGCAGGGAACAGGTGCGACATGGCCGGCCAGACGCAGCGCGGACCACGGGATCATGGGCGATCGTCTCGCGGCGGCTCGCCGCTGGCGCTCGCCGCAACAGCCTCAGCGGGCGGACCTGGTTCCGAGGTCACCACCTCGACGCCCAAGGCCGAGTCGGCCCCCGGGCCGGCGAAGGCCCCGACGCAGACGCCCCGAGCGGTCTCGCGACTCCTCCAGATCAAGGGCATGAAGCCCGGTGAAGCGGCGAGCCTGACGGCCTTCCTCTACGGGCTGCCCACCTCCGATCTCCACTGGACCCTCCCGCAGCTCAACCAGCTGCTCTTCCTGCAGCGGATGCGACAGCTCGGCCGCTTCGGCGGCACCGACGGAGAACGCAAGCTCACGCACTGACCATCGACTCCACCGTGCTCAGACGGCGTTCTCTCCTCCGTCGTCAGGGCTCACCGTCGAAGCGGCGCCGCACCTCCTCCCGGCGCCGCTTCGACACGTTCGGCCGGTCGCCGCTCCGCGCGGGTACCATCCGCGGATGCGTCCGATCATCACCTTCACCACCGACTTCGGGCCGTCGGCTCCGGCCGTCTGCCGCGGCGTGATGTTCCGGTTCTGCCCGGACGCCAACATCATCGACATCTCGCACCAGGTCCCGCGCTATTCCATCCGCGACGGTGCCGGCACACTGGTCTTCGCCCTGCCGTACATGCCGGTCGGGGTCCACGTCGCCGTGGTCGACCCGGGTGTCGGGACGGACCGCCTCGCCGTCGGGCTGCGAACGGCCCGCGGCGACGTCCTGATCGGCCCGGACAACGGCCTGCTGATCGCGGCGGCAGAGGCGCTCGGCGGGATCGTCGAGGCGCGCCAACTGGCGACTCGCGAGCTCATGCTGGATGACGTCTCGAACAGCTTCCACGGGCGCGACATCTTCGCCCCGATGGCGGGCCATCTCGCGGCCGGCGTCCCGTTCGAGTCGATCGGGCCGGTGGTCCCGATCGAAGACCTCGTCCGCCTTCCCGTGGTCCGGCCGACGATCCGCGAGGGCGTGCTGGAGTCGGTCGTCGTGGCGGTCCTGATCTACGGCAACCTCACGTTCGCCGGCGTCCCGCAAGACCTCGAGGCGGCCATCGGGCCGCTGACGCCCGGTCGCCCGCTGCTGCTCGAGTTCCCGGCTCATGCCGGCGCCCCGTCGGTCCAGGAACGGACGGTCTGGGCCCGTACGTTCGGGGACGTTCCGCGCGGCGCCTCGCTCCTCTACTCGGATTCGGAGGGGCACCTGGCCTTGGCCGACAACCAGGGCGATGCGGCGGCGCGTCTCGGCGTGACCCTGGACCGGCCGGTCCACATCGGCCCGGCCTGACCCGGCCCAGCGCTCAGCCGATGCCGGACGGCTCGCCGCTTGTCGAGGTCGAGGGCCTCACCTTCCGCTACCGACGGGCGACCGAACCCGCCATCCGAGATATCTCGCTGGTCGTTGCGGCCGGCGCGGTCCTCCTGGTCGCGGGCCCGTCGGGTTGCGGCAAGAGCACGCTCATCCGCGCGATCAATGGCCTCATCCCGCATGCCTATCCTGGTGAGCTGGCCGGATCCGTCCGCCTGGAGGGCCGGCCGACCAGCGAGCTGAAGCTCCGCGACATCGCACGGACCGTCGGCACCGTCCTCCAGGATCCCGCCAAGCAGATCGTCGGCGCCACGGTCGAGGCCGAGATGGCCTTCGGCCCTGAGAACCTTGGCGTGCCTCGTGCGGAGATCCGTGAGCTGGTCCGCGCGGTCTCCGAACAGGCCGCGATCGAGCCGCTCCTGGGGCGCGAGACGGCGGCCCTCTCGGGCGGGGAGCAGCAGCTCCTCGCGATGGCCGGGATCCTGATGATGCGCCCGCGGCTCTACGTAGTGGACGAGCCGCTGGCCAACCTGGATCCACGGAGCGCGGCTCGATTGTTGGCGATCCTGCGCGCCCTGGCCGACCGGGGAGATGCGGTGATCATCGTGGAGCACCGGGTCGAGGAGGCCCTCGCGCTTCGGCCCGACCGGGTCCTCTACCTCGACGCGGGGGTGACGCGCTACCTGGGGCCGGTCGAGGGCTTTCTGCGGATCGCCGATCCTCGTGCTGTCAAGCTCCCGTTCGAGGTCGTGCTGGCGCGCGCACGTGCCGGAGGCCTCGTCCCCGGCGCCCCCTCGGCCGCATTCCCGGGCAGATCCGCCCCGCCCGCTCCGGACGCAGCGCCGCGCCTTGAATTCCGGGCTGTCGACGCGTCGATCGGCGACCACCCGATCCTGCACGGCGTCAAAGCCACGCTCGGCCGACGGGAGGTCGTGGCGATCCTGGGCCCCAATGGCTCCGGCAAGACGACGGCCTTCCGGACGGCCATGCAGCTGCTGCCGATCAGCGCCGGGACGATCCTGGTCGATGGCGTCGACGCGAAGGGGCGCGGGACGGCCGACCTGGCGACGATCTTCGGCTACGTCTTCCAGAGCCCCAGCCAGATGCTCTTCGCGCGGACGGTGCGCGAGGAACT
The DNA here is from genome assembly GCA_038915815.1 of Candidatus Limnocylindrales bacterium. GTDB lineage: Bacteria > Chloroflexota > Limnocylindria > Limnocylindrales > CSP1-4 > SPCO01. Next base: position 26,770 of record JBCLCL010000024.1, on the reverse strand, counting down.
GGCTTTCGGTCCGACCAACCTCCGGCGCGAACCGGCGACCTTCGACGCGCTGATCGCCGATTGTCTGCGCCGAACGGCCCTCGACGGCCTCGAGGGGATCCTGGAGCGGCCACCGCTGTCGCTCTCGTTCGGACAGCAGAAACGGCTCGCCCTGGCGATCGCCCTGGCCCTCCAGCCGGCGACCCTGATCCTCGATGAGCCGTCAGCCGGGCAGGATCACCAGACCGCTGAAACGTTCATGCGCGAAGTCCTGGCCATCCCCGGGCTGGAGAGCGTCTACTTCATCACCCACGATGTAGACCTTGCATTGACGCACGCGGACCGTATCCTGCTGTTCAGGGACGGTCGGATCGTCGCCGACGGCCCCCCGAAGGAGGTCATCGTGGACGAGGTACGCTGGAAGGACTGCAACTTGACACCCACGTCGCTGATGCAGGCGAACGCCCGCTGGGGCGGACACGATGACCGATTCCTGGATGCCGAGTCGCTTGCCCTGCGGATCGTCGCATCCGAGCAGGCCACACCGGCCGTGGCGGAAGGAGGGTCCGCGTCGACGCTCCCTGATTGATCTTGGAGGGGGAAACAGGAGTAGGAGGGATCAATGTCCAGCATGACCATGTCGCGGTCGCGCCTCTGGGAGGTCACGTCGCGAACCATCGTCTATGCCGCCATCGGCGCGGCGCTTTACGGGGTCCTCAGCCTGTTCAGCTTCCTGCTGCCGGGCACCACGAACGTGTCCATTCGACCGGCGTTCAGCCTGGTCGCTTTCTTCGGCTATGCCTTCGGGCCGATCGTCGGCCTGTTCGTCGGCTTCGTCGGAAACTCGATCGGCGACCAGCTCAACGGCTACGGCTTCCTGACCTACTGGAACTGGAGCCTCGCCAACGGCTTCGTCGGGTTCGTAGTCGGCCTCGCCCCCCTGTACATCGCCAGGATGATGGACGGCCCGATCAGCCGGCGCGCCCTCGGTGGCGCGATCGCGGGGGTCGTCGGCTCGGTCGTCGGGTTCCTGTTCGTCTTCAGCGACATCTGGGTCGGTGGGTCGTCGTTCGACTCGATCTTGACCACGGGCTACATCCCGGTGGTGATCGCCGACGTCATCACCTGTGCCATCCTCGTGCCGATCCTGGTCTACGCCTGGGAACCGGTGAAGGAGCAACTCGGCCGCTGAGGCGGCACGGCCGGATCGCCGACCGTGAACATCGCCCCGCGCTATCTGGGACGGGGGTCGTGGCTCGCGCGCCGCGACCCCCGTGTCCTTGTCATGGTCGTCGTGTGCTTCATCATCGCGGCGATCCAGGTCTGGGACGGGCGGCTGATGGCGGTCTTGCTGGTTCTGGCGCTGCTCTACTACCGGACCGCCGGGATCCGCTTTGCCGACGTCCGTCGCAATTGGATCGCCGCGCTGACCCTGCTGACCATCGTGGTCGTCGTCAATACGATCCTGACCGGCAACCGGCTCGAAGGCATGGTGGTCCATCCTTTCTTCACCCTTCCGCTCGTCGGGACGGTGGTCTCGGCCGAGTCGCTTACGTACGCCGCATCCCAGTGGATGCGCTACGTGGCGATGGTCGCCGTCGGGTTCCCGGTCGCGTTCTGCGTGGCACCGGCAGACTTCGGGGTGACGTTCGCCCGCCTCGGCATTCCCGAGAAGTTCGCCGTCGGGGTCGATCTGACCTTCCGGTTCCTGCCGTCATTGGCCGCGGACTACCAGCAGACGATCGACGCCCAGCGCATCCGTGGCCACGACCCGGCGGCCAGGCGCGGCGGGCCGATCGCCAGGCTGCGCGGCATCGCGCCGCTGCTGACGCCGCTGACCGTCAACGCCATCGCCGGGGCGGAGGATACGATCGACGCGATGGATCTGCGCGCCTTCGGGACCGGGCGACGGACCTGGTTGCGCCACCTTGAACTCGATCGTACGGATCGGCTGGTCCTGCTGGGGTTCGCGGTCCTGGCCCTGACCCTGACGATCGCCGGCTTCACGACCAGCATCTCGTCCATCTGGACGCCCCCCTTCCTGATCGACCTGGCCGGCGGCTGAACCCCGGGCCATCGGCGACCGGAGGATGTCGCCCACCCGGCGTTCTTCAGAAAAGAACAAACGGAGCCCGATCCCGGCCAGTCAGCGGTGTCCCGCCCGCATGGGCGCCTGTCACGCGGGAACCGGCGGGCCCAGGCGGCTCAGCCGGCGCCCACTGAGGACAAATCCAGTCTCGATCGCGCGAATCGGACCGATGCTGCGCGCTGGCCGGGCACGCTGGTGGCCCGGATGCATCAGGTTGCGAGGTTTGTCCTTCTGGGCAGAACGACGGCCGGGGTCTCCGAGCGGCCGGGACCTGGCCGGCGGCTGAACCCCGGGCCATCGCCTGCCTCAGCGGCGGTGCAACGGCCCCCGCGCCGCGTCGACGAAGACCGCGAACAGGCGCTCGAAGGCTGCCGGCGTCGACTCGGTCCGCTCCGGATGCGACTGGACGCCGATCACGAACCGCCCGTCGGCCGCCTCCAGCCCTTCGACCAGGTCGCCGGCCGGGCTGCCGGCCCAGGCGCTGGCGACGAGACCCGGAGCAAGGTCCGCGGCCCGGATCGCCTGGTGGTGATAGGTGTTCACCTCCAGGACGCCACCGCGGGCGGTGGTCGGGAAGAGGATCCGCGCCAGCCGGCTGCCCGGTGCGACGCGGAGTGGGTGGGTCTTCGCCGAGCCATGCCCCCAGCTCGCCCCGAGGTGCCCGTCGACGTGCTGGAGCAGCGTTCCTCCGGAGAATGTGTTGATCGCCTGGAAGCCCCGGCACAGACCGAGGACCGGGACCGCCCGTGCCTGGGACGCCGCCCAGGCCTCCGCCTCGAGCGCATCGCGACCAGGCTCGACCCCGGTGGCGCCACGGGCCGGCTGGCCGTAGCGCGACGGGTCCAGGTCCGCTCCGCCGGATAGCAGCAGCCCGTCCATCGTCGAGAACGCCGCGGCTCGGTCGGCTTCGGAGGAGGTTGCGTCGAGCACGATCGGCGCAGCGCCGTGGCGGACGACGCTGGCCGCGTAGAGCTCGTTCTTCCGCCGCGCGATCTCCGACTCGTTCTGATCGCCCCAGACAGCGACCGTGACGACGATCCGCGGCGCGGCGGTGGCGGGACGGTTCATCGTGACACGATAGCGCCGCCCAGGACGGGCTGCCGCTCACGGATCCGGCTCGGCGGCTTCAGTCGTCCTTGGCCAGGTCGACCGGGGTGGGCTCCTGCGGGGAGAACTCGGCGGCGAGGGCGAGCCCCTCGGCGGCCGTCGCGACCCGGTCTCCGCCATCGCGTTTGGCGACATAGCACGCACGATCGGCGGCCAGCAGGATCTCGGCGGGCGTCGACCCGTCGATCGGGAAGGTCGCAATGCCGACCGACGCGCTGACGGCGCTATCGGTGTCGACAACCGCCTGGCGGGCACGCTCGGCCGCCAGGAGCGCGCCGGCTCCATCGGTGTGCGGCAGGAGGAAGGCGAACTCGTCGCCGCCATACCGGAAGACAAGGTCCGTGTCGCGTCCGGCGCGGATCAGGCCGGCCGCGATACCGCGCAGGACCTCGTCGCCCGCCTGATGGCCACGGCTGTTGTTGACCTCCCGGAACCTGTCCAGGTCGATCATGACCAGGCTGAACTGGGCGCCCTCCCTGACGATCCGGTCCAGCCACTCCTGGAACGTCCCGTGGTTGAGCTGCCCGGTCAGGTCGTCGGTCTGGGCGCGGATCTGGACCGCCTGGAAGACCTCCGCGTTCTGCAGGGCGATGGAGACCTGCGCGGCGAACAGCTGGACCAGCTCGAATTCGTCGGGCGAGAAGGCACCTTCGACGCCGAGGCGCTCGATCGTCAGCACGCCGATCGCGCCGCCGCGGCTGCGCAACGGGACGACGATCAGACTGCCCTCATTGGGCCCGTCACGACGGTGGTTGACCCGCGGGTCAGCGCGCTCGTCGGGGATGTGGACGGGTTCGTCGTGTTCCACGACCCAGGTCGCGACGCCGGTCTCGCTCGGCTCCCACGGTTCGCGGAAGTAGGCTTCGTGGACGCCCCGTGCGGTCAGCGGGGTGAGCAGCCCGCTGACGGGATCGACCACCTCGATCGCGATGTTGTCGCAGGCGATGAAGCCGCCGAGCCGCTCGGTGATGCTCTCGAGCACGGCCTTGGCATCCAGGGTCGTGAGCAGGGATTCGGTGATCTGGAGGAGCTCGCGCTGGCCACGCAGATGCCGTTCCATGGTCAGGCTCTGTTCGCGCAGCCGCTCGGTCTTGTCGGCGTTGGCCATCGCCTGGGCCGCGAAGTTCGCGTAGATCACCAGGAGGCGCAGGTCATCGTCGCTGAAGCGATCGAGCCCGAGCCTCGAGAGCACCAGCACGCCCAGGACCTCATCGTCGAAGAGCATCGGGGCCAGCAACATCGATTCATCGAGGTCGTCCTCGGTGCCGGGGATCGTGTGCGCTCGCGGATCGGCAGCGGCGTTGCCCACGTTCTGGGCGATCCGGTGGGCCGCCACCCATCCGGTGATCCCCTGACCGAGGGTCAGGCGGAGCTGCTCGGGCGTCTCATCGACGTACTCTCCGATCTGCCCCTGCATCGCGACCGGGTCAAGTTCCTGTCCGCGGAGCCGGTAGACCCGCACGTTGTGGTACTCGATGAGCTGGTGCAGTTCGGTCGCGATCGCCGTGCCGATCTCGGCGACGCTGGACAGGCGATTGAGGCGGGCTCCGAGCTGCTGGATCGACTGGAGTTGAGCCGCCCAGGTCGCCATCTGCCCGTAGTCCTGGGCGGCGCGGATCGCGACGCCGGCCTGCGTGGCGAGGGCTTCCACGGTCTCCAGCTCGGCCTCGGTCCAGGGATGCGGGCGGTCATGGTAGATGCTGAGCAGGCCGAGAACGTTGGCGCCATCCATGAGCGGCGCGGTGCACAGCGTGTCGAAGCCCTCCTGGACGACGGCGGCGCGCATCCCCGCGCCACGCGGGTCGTCGCGGTAGCCGACGGAGAAGAGCGGCCGCCCGGCCGTCATCGCGGCGGTCCGCAGGTACTGCGCGTGCCCGTCGCGGACGCTGGTGAGGTATTCGCTGGACAGGCCGCGACTGACCTCCGCCGTGATCCGGCCATCCGGGCGCTGGAGGAAGACGGCGGCCCGGTCCCCCTCGAGGAGGACCATCGCATGGTCGACCAGCCCGGACAGGATGCGCCCAAGGTCCAGGCGGCTGCTCATGTCGGTGGCGACCCGGCGGAGCGCGTCCGCGCGATGGCGCAGATGGGCGATCTCGTCGCTCCGCCTGTTGGCCGCGACGATCGCCGCCAGCCCATCGGCGATGACCTGGGCGGCTTCCTGGTCGCGGGGCCCGAGCGAACCGGGACCGTCACCGACGACCAGCAGCACGCCCCACGGCTCGCGCGGACCGGGGATCGCGACGGCCAACTCCGGGCGGCCATCCGTCAGCACGGGAAGCAAGTTGCCGTGGAGGGGATCGGCGAGCATCGCCCCGAGCTCCGCACGACCTGTGCTGCGGCCATGCCCGTCAGCGGATTCGAGCGCCGCCCCCAGGATGCCGAGGCGCCGCGGGAGGTCGACCAGCCACGCCTGCTCCGGACCGGGGGCGGCGGCGACGGCATGCGGCACGAGCCGATCGCCACGTACCTCCCAGACGGCGACGAGGTGGTGACCGTAGGCGCTCCGGACAGCGTGGACCGCGGCCTGGAGAGACCCGTCTGCAGGCTCCACGCCGCTTCCGATCCGTGCGATCGCCGAAGCCACCAAAAGGTCCAGGCGATGTCGCTCGGCATCGAGTGGATCAGCCGCGACCTGGTGACGTGGCGACCGATCCGTCCCGTCCACGGCCTGCAAGCCGCTCGGTCCTGCGGCCCGTCGATCTCCGACATGGCCGGCAGCCGGCTCGCCGTGCGCACGGGTTCCTGCGGCCGTCAGGAACCGCTCCAGGTCGCCCAGGCGATAGCGCCGGTCGCCGCGTGCGTTGATCCGGAAATAGCGCAGCCGCCCGGCGTCACTCCAGGTCCGGACGGTGTTGGGGTGGACACCCAGCAACCGGGCGGCCTTGGTGACCGAGAGGGTCGCGTCGAGAGGTCGGGAGGAAAGGCTGGTCGGCATCGCTCATGGAGGAAATGTAAACTTGCTGGCGCGAGACTACCAAGCTCACAGTTCTTGACAATAGGACGATGGTCCCGCCCGCTCAGGCGCCGCGGCGTCCCGTCAACCGGACATAGGCGACGGTGAGCAGGAACGAGCCCAGGCCGATCGCCGCGACGGCGACCAGGGCGAAGACGGGGTCGCCGACCAGGCCGGGACCCTGCCCGGAACTGCGCGGGTCGCCGCCCGAGCCGGTGCTGGGACTGGGGGAAGCGGCGAGCGCGATCGTCGCCATGATCAACCACCCGACTGTTGCGAGACCGGCGAACAACGTCGCGACAGGCTTCCGGGCGATCATGCCAACGCCTCGATCAGCGCCCAGACGACCCCGAGGGTCAGCAGCACCAGGCCGGACACCAGCGATCCGGCCACCAGGATCGGTCCGCGCGGGTCGCCCTCGGCGAGGACACGCATCGCCTCGGATCGCTCCATCGTCGTGAGGATCAGCGGTCGACCAAGCCCGGCCGAGATCCTCGCCGACCCCTCGTCGTCCAGCCCGGACACACCCACGACGGTCGCGTGATCGACCGAGGAGACCTGCTCCAGGCGCAGGCGGACGGGCGTTGTCGGATCCGTGCCGGCCGGGACACGATCGGCCACGTCCGCGGCAGTCCCGACCGATTCGCGAACGACGACCACCAGGCCGGCATCGAGGGCGCCATCGTCGATGGCGATCGAGTCGAGTCCTTCGCGAAGCTCGAACGGGACCCGCTCGCGCCGGTCGTCCAGGTCGACCCAGGTCGACCCACGCCGAAGCTGGAGCCGCGTGCGGCGGAAGACGAGCGGGCGGTGGGCGTCGTCCTCGAAGTCGGCCTCGGAGTCGATCCGGCCCTCCACCCGGACGTAGCGGGGCGGACCGGCCGCCAGCCTCCGGGCCTCGGCGATCGAGACTGCCCGTGTCGAGGCGAGCAGGCGCCCGACTCGATATCGGGTCCCATGGGCTCGCAGGAGGAGCGACCACGCCCCGAGCGCGACGACGCCCGCGACCAGAGGGATCAGGGGTGACACGGCGGCGATGATACGCGCCGGACACGAAAGGGCCCGGAGGAACCTCTCCGACACATGGGCCTTGAGGCGATCTCAGCCATTAGTATCGCCAGCCCCTCCGGGCTGCCTTCAACGATAGGTCGACGGAATCGACCGGGTCAATCGTGCTCGTCCACAATCCGGGCCGAACGTGTCAGGTTATCCACCGTCTATCCACAGCGGGGCCGGCGATCGTTCACCCCAGGGCTCGTCCCGTCGCCGGATCGAGTGCGCTCACCTGGCCGACGAAGCTGGTGAGCACCAGCCGCCCCCCGACCAGTTCCGCGGCGGTCACCACGTCCGAATGGGCGACCCGCCAGGCGACCGTCCCGTCGGGCTCGATCGCGAACGTCTCGAGCTCCGCCTGGACGATGAGGTGGGCGAGTCGAGAAGATCCGTGCAGCGCGATCAGCGGCGTGGCCGAGCGATGGTCCCAGCGGACCGCGCCGGCCTCCACGTCCAGGCCGAACGTGTGGAAGCCGTAGGCGACCACGAACAACCCGACCGAGTCCCAGTGGATCGCCCGCGGCTGGTCGTGGATGAGCGAGGCGAAGCGGGCCGTCCAGGCGCCACGCGGTCCCTCCAGCCGAAGCTCGGCCCGACAGAGCGGTTCCGGGTCCACGGCGACCCGGAAGCCCAGGTCGACGAGTGTCCCACCGACCTCGGAGAGGGCGAAGACGGCAGGTCCGGAGCCACTGCCGCCCCAGCGCCACCGCGCGCGCAGTCCACCCGGGTAGGCGATCGTGGCATCGGCCGGTTCGGCGGTCACGCGAGGTCGTGCCGGATGGTCAGGCGCCGGCGCCCTGCGACGCTGCGAGGTCGCCCGACGAGCCGGTGCCGGCCGGGTCGGCCTCCCGATCGGCGGCGGGTCGCTCCTCGGTGATCGGCGCGACGGTCGCGTTGGCGAGCACTCGCAGCGCGGCCGGCGGAACCGGGAAGACGGCCGTCGGGAGACCGGCGGCCGCCCAGACCACCGGGTAGCGGCCCAGGTCTGGATCCATGATCACGCGGATCGGCCGGCGGTGACCGATCGGCGGGATGCCACCGATGGTGAAGCCGGTCAGCTCATGCGCCTCGCGGGCCGTGGCACGACGAACGTCAGACTCGCCGGCGACCGCCGCCAGGCGGGCCAGGTCGACTCGATTCGGCCCGGACACCAGGCAGAGCAGCGGTTCGGGGCCGTCATCGGACTGGATCACGAAGACCAGCGACTTGACGATCTGGCCGATCTCCGCCCCGACGGCGACGGCGGCCTCGGCGGCGGTGTGGGTGGACTCCTCGAAGCGGGTAACCTCGAGCGTCACGCCCTTGCGCGCCGCCGCGTCCAGGACGCGCTGGATGGCGGGATGGGTCGGATCGTGGGGCACGGCCGGAGTCTAGCATCGGGCCCGCCGAGCCGGACCGTCCGGGCGTGGAATGGGCACGGTAGCATCTGACATCATGGACGCCCTGATCCTGGCCGACGGCGAGTCGCCTGCGCGCCTCGAGCTCGACCTGGCCTGGCCCGGCTGGGATGCCGATGTCGGCCTGGTCATCGCCGCGGATGGAGGGGCGCGTCACGCCGTCCGGCTCGGGGTCTCCATCGACGCCTGGGTGGGCGATGGCGACTCCCTCGATGCGGACGGGATGGCTGCGCTGGCGGCCAGCGGCGTCCCGATGGAGCGGGCCAGCCCGCACAAGGATGAGTCGGACACCGAACTCGCCGTGCGCGCCGCGCTTCTTCGGGGGGCGACCGGCGTGGTGATCGTCGGCGGCCTCGGCGGGGCGCGGATCGACCACGCCCTGGCCAACATCGGGCTGCTGGCGATGGCCGAACTCGTCGGCCGGCGCGCGACGCTGATCGACGCCCGATCGCGGATCACGCTGGTGCGCGCTCCCGCACGAGACGGCGCGGCGGTCCGACGCGAGCTGGCCGGCCGGACCGGCGACCTCGTCTCGCTGCTGCCGCTGGGCCCGGGCGTCGACGGGGTCACGACCAGCGGGCTCGCCTATCCGCTCGTGGACGAAGCGCTGCCGGAGGGGCCGACCAGGGGGCTGTCCAACGTCCGCACCTCCGCCGACGCGTCCGTGACCGTCCGATCCGGCCTGCTGCTCATCGTGGAATCCCATGCTAGGCTGGAATCATGAGCCTGCCTGCGGTCGGCGACCCGGCTCCGGAGGTCGCCCTTCCCGATGAGACCGGGACGATCCATCGTCTCTCCCAGCAGCCTGGCCGCTGGACGGTCCTCTACTTCTATCCCAAGGACGACACGCCCGGCTGCACCGTTGAGGCCTGCGGATTCCGCGACAACATCGCGACCATCCACGAGCGGGGCGCCGATGTCTGGGGGATCAGCCCGCAAGGAGCGGCCAGCAAGCGGGCCTTCCGCGAGAAGTTCGACCTCCCCTTCACCCTGCTCGCCGACGGGGAGCATCAGGTCGCCGAGGCCTACGGCTCGTGGGTGGAGAAGGAGAACTACGGCCGCAGGTACTGGGGCACGGCGCGCACCACCTTCCTGATCTCGCCGGACGGTCGCATCGCGAGGGTCTGGCCGAAGGTCAGGCCCGAAGGGCACGCCGCGGAGGTGCTCGCCGCCCTTGACGAGCTTGGGGCTGCCGCGGGGTGATCGCCGGGAATCAGGAGGCTTCGCCCGTGGGGGGAGACGAGCGAAGCCTCGGCCGGAAGGGTACTGCCCGGATCGGGCCGGCGCAACAAAGATCGCGGCGCCAGCTGACACCCGGACAGCTCCGATGACCGAGCCCGGGAAGGCTGCCGACCACGACTGGCGGCCGCCGCGATTCATGGTCATCGCCGCCCACCCCGACGACGCCGAATTCGGGCCGGCGGCCACCGCCGCACGATGGATCGACGCAGGCTCGCAGGGCTGGCTGGTCTGCTGTACGAGCGGCGACCAGGGTGGCGAGGACCCGGATGCGGACCCGCTCGCCCTGGCGGCGCTGCGCGAGGCGGAGCAACGGGCGGCGGCCTCGATCGTCGGATACTCCGGCGTGACCTTTCTCCATCAGCCCGACGGCGCCCTGGCGAACGACCTGGCCCTGCGCGAGCTTCTCGTCCGTGAGATCCGGACATTCCGGCCCGATGCCGTCCTCGCGACAGACCCGGAGACGCTCTTCTATCGCGACGGCGGCGTCAACCACACCGACCATCGAGCCGCCGGCATGGCTGCCGTGGACGCGACCTACCCGGCCGCCCGGAATCCGATGGCGTTCGCGGGCCTGGCCCGCTCCGGGCTCGCCCCGCACCGGGTGCGCAGGATCTACCTCTTCTGGTCGGAGCGAAACAACGCCTGGGTCGATGTCACGGCCACCCTCGAGCGCAAGATCCAGGCCCTTCGGGCGCACGCCAGCCAGATCCACGACCCGGAAGGCATGGCCGACCGGATCAGGAGCTGGGCGGCGGAGGAGGGGGCCTCGATCGGGACAGGGGCGGCGGAGGCGCTCCGTCTGGTGGTCATCGACGACGACGAGGTCGAAGGTCCCGGCTGATCCGATCAGGTTTCTACGAGCAGGAGCGGCCGGATCCGGCCCCAGTGGTTCCACAGCTCGACCAGGCCGTCGGCGCGGCGGCCGAGCATCTCCACCATCTCGGCCAGGGTCAGATCGCCGGCCACGTCCGCCAGGTACTCATCGGCGGCCACCTCGACGGTGCGGAACAACTGCGCGATCTGCGCTTCATTCGGTCGTTGTCGCAGGCGCATCGGGTCGAGGCCCGCATATGCCAGGGCCGTCGACAACTCGCGCGGTGACGGGATGCGCCCCTCGACCCAGCCCCCGCGGCCGTCGTACCGATGGCCGAGCGACGCCAGCGCGCGGGTGACCTCGCGGTTCTGCTCCCCGCTGTAGGCCCCCCAGAACACGTGGTCCTCCGGGAAGCGGAGGAACGATCCGTCGATCGCGTTCGCCACGATCGCCTCGACCAGCCCGTCCAACACCACCGTCCAGCGGCGCCGCTCGTCGGGATCGTCCCCGGCGAGGCTGGCGACCAACCTCTCGACCGCATCCGGATCGCCCCGGAGCAACCGGAAGATCCGCAGGACGCGGTCGCCCTTGAGCGCGCTGCCGAGCGCCTCGTCCTCGGCTGGACCCGGGCGGTCCGCGCCTGCGGCCGGCGGGGGCACCGCCCGAACGGCGGACGGAGTGTCCGGCGTCGCCTGCTCGTCGCAGTCGGCGACCGCGCTTCGCGCCGCGAGGCAGGCGGCCTCGGCCATCCGCGCGCGACCGCGAGCCGCGTCGGCCTCGACGGCGAGGGGCTCGAGTCCTTGTTCGATCGCCTCGGCCGTGTCGCGCTCCTGATCGCCCCGGAGGATCGCACCGGCCGCCTCCCGGTTGATCTGGTTGATCTGGTGGAGCCAGGAGCGCGCTGCCGCCTCGACCTCGTCCGACGTGGTGGCCGCCTGCGACGCGGCGCGGAAATCGCGCTGGGCGAATTCCTTCAGGCTCCGGACGCTCCCCGGACTGCCGGCGTCGGCCGCCGCCTTCGCCGCCGCCGCGTGGCTCTCGTAGGCGTGCTGCGCGAGTCGAAGGGCATCGGCCGCGGCGCCGGCATGCTTCGAGGCTCGGCTGGCCCATTCGCAGCGCTCATCGGCCAGCCGGCGCTCCTCCGCGCATGGTCCCGAGTGGGTGCGTGTCGCCGCCGGGCCGTCGGCCGGCGCATCGGCCGGCGCATCGGTCGGCCTGTCGGTGGTCGGTGGATCCAGGAGGGCGACCGCCGCCTGTGATGCCAGCTTCGTGGTGGTGGCCGCGGCATGGTCCTGCGGCGACCGAGCGGCAGCGGCGCCCGATCGCTCCGTGGCGTCGCCGCCGGCTCGAAACGCCGTCATCATCGGATCGGGTCCGGCGGAGATCGGCAGACCGATCAGCCGACCCGTCGCCGGCCTCGTCTCGTTGGCCGTGAGTGCCGGTCTGGGCGCCTGAATCAGAACGTTCATTCGACGGTCCACCGCTCCGAGCGGGGCCGGACCCTCCACGTCGCGTCGATCGGCCGGCCCGCCGCGGGCGGGTTCCGGCCCGACGGTGACGAAGGCGTCATCGGCCAGGGTCGTGGCGCGGCGACGCGGGACGGCGTCCTGCGAAACCGTCACTCGCACGTCGCGCCGTGAAGGGGGCCGGGCGCGAATGATCTCGATGAGGGCCGCGCCACTGGCAACGCCAAGGACGAGGCCGATTGCCAGGAAGGTGAACTCGCTGACGGTCACGCTGGCCCCATCTCCAGGTTTGCGCTTCCCTCTACCCGTGGCGACACTGCGCCGCAGCGTAGCTGCGAGTCAGGCCAGCGTCAACTCGTCCGTCAACTCGTCCGGCGACGGCCGGCCGGTCGTCGACGCGTTCGGCGGGATCGACGACCGATCCTGCAGCGGCCCGCGAGCGGATGGTAGATTCCGCGCGTCGGCGCCACCCCGATCGGTTCCCTCGGCGCCCGAAGTCGTGCATCACGGAAAGGCACGCCTACTTGACCATCGACTCACCCAGTGAATTCCTCGTCCAGCCCGTCGACGCTTCCTGGCTCCAGTGCAACATCGAATGCCAGGAAGCGTGCCCGGTAGGGACGCCTGCGCCGACGTCTGCCCAGAGGGCGTCATCCACCTGGTGGACATCAACCAGCTCAAGTCCGAGGGACTCCTGCCGGAGCTCGAGGAGGCCTACGGCTGGGATCAGGGCGGGGCGATGATCCTCGACGAAGAGCGCTGCATCCGCTGCGCGCTGTGCGTCAAGCGTTGTCCGTTCGACGCCATTACGATGGAACGGTTCGAACTCCAGGAGATCTCGACAGACGGACGGCTCTACAAGGAGTCGTACCGTGATGCGCAGCTGGCCGGGACTCCCGGCGTGGCAGGAGGAACCCGGTGAGCTTGCTCGAGCGGGTGGACCAGAGCATCCGACGGAGCGCCGTGTGGCGCTCGATCTTCCGCCAGCCCTACCCGCGCGACGAGCGCTCGCGGGCGTACGCGGTCATGAACAACGTCTTCCTGCACATCCACCCGGTGCGGGTCCGCCAGCACGCGGTCAAGTTCGCCTACACGTTCTGTCTCGGCGGACTCTCGTTCTTCCTGTTCCTGGTGCTGACCGTGACCGGGGTCTACCTGATGTTCTTCTACGTGCCCTCGGCCACCCTGGCCTACACCAACATCCTGGAGATCCAGAGCCAGGTGACGTTCGGGTTGCTGAGCCGGAACATCCATCGCTGGGCCGCCCACCTGATGGTCTTCTTCGTCTTCCTGCACATGATGCGGGTCTTCTACCACGGCGCCTACAAGCCGCCGCGTGAGTTCAACTGGGTCGTCGGGGTCGTCCTGCTCTTCCTGACGATCATGCTGAGCTTCACCGGCTACCTCCTCCCGTGGGACCAGATCGCCTACTGGGCGATCACGATCGGCACGAACATGGGCGGCTACGCAGCGATCTTCAACACACCGGGCAAGCTGATCCTGCTCGGGGGCCTGGAGGTCGGTCAGAACACCCTGCTGCGCTTCTACGTCGGGCACGTGGTCTTCCTGCCCCTCATCGCGGCTGTCTTCCTTTCTGTGCATTTCTGGCGAATTCGAAAAGACGGTGGGATCAGCGGCCCGCTATGACCGACCAGAAGATGCCTGAGGCGCGGGTCGTGCTGCCGGTGGATCCGACCCGGCGGACGGAGATCGACAAGCAGCGCGTGCCGATGTCGGCGCGGCCGTACCGGCTGTTGGCGCTGGTCAAGCAGGATGCCGTCGTCCGTGTCCAGAAGGAACCGGACGACACGGTCATGACCTGGCCGCACCTGCTCTCCATCGAATTCCTGGCGGCCGCGGTGATGAGCGTCTTCCTGCTCGCGATGGGCCTGTTCATCAACGCCCCGCTGGAGGATCTCGCCAACGGCAACGTCACGCCGGCCGTGGCCAAGGCGCCGTGGTACTTCCTGGGCCTCCAGGAGTTGCTGGCCTACTTCCACCCGGTGATCGCCGGAGTCATGGCGCCGGTCGTCGGCGTGCTCATCGGCGGCGCGCTCATCCCGTTCGTCGATCGCGAGAACCCCCTGGCGGTCCGGCCATCGGAGCGCAAGACCGCGGTCATGCTGTTCACCATGTTCTGCATCCTCGGGCTGGTCCTGACCTTCATCGGCATCTTCTTCCGTGGTCCCGGCTACACGTTCGTCATCCCGTACGTGACCAGCCCCGGCCTCCACTTCGCCCTGTGACGGACTCCCGAAGGAACCTGCGTCGATGAGCAACTACCAGGTCCAGCCGATCGACAAGCCGGCCGCCCTGACCAGCGAGGCGATCAAGTCGCTGCGCAAGCAGCAGGTCCAGGGGCTGTCGCGCCGGCAGCTCATGCGCACCGCGCTCGGCACCGGCATGGGCCTCTGGCTGCTGGAGGTCCTCGCCGGCACGCTCGCCTTCGCCTGGCCGAACCTGAAGGGCGGCTTCGGTGCACCGCTGGTGATCGGCGACCTCGAGACCGTCAAGCTCCAGAACTCGTCGCTGCCGATCGCCCAGGGCTTCCCGGCCTACTACCCCGAGGCTCGGGCGTTCGTGATCCTGGTCGATCCCGATCAGCAGCGCTTCCTGGCCGGTGAGGACAAGACCGGCGATGGCACGGCCCTGAACGTCCGGGCTCTCTACCAGCGCTGCCCGCATCTCGGCTGCAAGCCCAACGCGTGCCTCAAGAACTTCTGGCTCGAGTGCCCGTGCCACGGCTCTCGCTACGACCGGCTCGGCGTCAAGGCGGACGGACTCCAGTACGGGCCGGCGCCACGGAGCATGGACCGCTTCTCCATCACGGTGGACGGCGCCGGGGTCCTGACCATCAATACGGGCAAGATCACCCTCGGCCAGTTGCCGGTCGCCCTCGGCCAGCCCGGGCTGATCCCGCCGCGAACCCCAACGGGCTGCATCTGATGGTCGATACGCCCGGACGCGAGCCCGAGCAGCGCCTGCCAGTCCCGCGACCGCCGGTCGAGCCGGCGCCGGTCGAGCGGTTCACCTCGCCGCCGCAGGCGCGCTCCTTCGAGCTGACCCCGGAACGGGCTGCCCAGGTCGTCCGCCAGTCCTCGAACGCCCGCTGGGTGGGCTTCCTGGCGACCGTCGTGGTCATCCTCTTCACCGCCATCTACTGGTTCTACGAGCTGGGACCGCTGGGGATCAGCGAGCCCCGCCTGGTCTCCGAAACGAACGCCCAGCAGGTCACGGCGGTGGAGCGTGGCTACAACATCTACGAGGCGAACTGCGCGCGCTGTCACGGAGCCAAGGGCGAGGGTGGCATCGGCCCGGTCCTCAACCGCCAGGACAAGCTGTTCGCGCACCTCAACGAGAACTACCTGCGCCAGGTGCTGGATGCCGGCGGTCGCTACGTCTGTGGCAACCCGGACTCACAGATGCCGGTCTGGGCGGACACGGCAAACCCGCCAGGTCCGCTGAACTACCTCCAGATCGATGACCTGGTCGCGTTCATCCGCGCCCCGAGCGACCAGGAATTCGTCATCCGCGATCACGACCTGTTCGAACCGAAGCTCGATCCGATCAGCGGGGAGGTCAGGACCTTCAAGGGCTGGGTCGATCCGGCCTACAAACCCGATGCCGGTGCGACGCCGTATCCCGCCTGCTGGACCGACGAGTTCGCGTCGGGAGGGTCGGCAGCCCCGTCCGGCTCGGCCACGCCGGCGCCGTCCGGCTCCGTGGGTGGTTCCATCTCGATCGTCGCCTCCGGGATCGCGTTCACGACGACCGCTGTCACCGCTCCTGCCGACGCCCCGTTCACCATCGCCTTCGACAATCAGGACGCCGGGGTCCCGCACAACGTGGAGATCAGGGATCCGGCAGGTGCCGTCGTCTTCAAGGGCGACATCTTCAACGGGGTGGAGACCCGCGACTACCAGGTTCCGGCGCTGAAGGCCGGCGCCTACCCGTTCGTGTGCTCGGTGCACCCGAACATGACAGGGACACTGACCACCCAGTGATCGACCGCCAGTCCGGGTGATCGGCGGGTGAGGGATGGAGGACGATGGCGCGACAGGCGCTCGGAGCGGGGATGACGGTGCCGCGACGGCGGGCCATGTTCGGGCTGCTCGCCGAGGACGGCTGGGGTTGGGCGTCGGTCAAGGCGTTCGGCTGGCTGGTGGTGATCATCATCCTGCTTGCGTATCTGCCGGACCGCGCGTACTACCTGACGGTCGGTCGGACCGTGGACCTTGGCGTGCTCGCCTGGTCGCCGATCAACCTCTGCCCGCCGACCAACGAGACGCTGCCGTGTCCGGCTCCGGTCGGCGCCCTCGTTCCCTGGCACCCGTCGCCCGGAGAACTGGCGTTGCCCGAGCCGCGCACGGACGGCGCCATGCTCCAGGTCGGCACGAAGCTGCTCTATGTCGGTGGGACGGATGGGACGACGGCCAAGTCGACGGTCTTCGTGGCGCGCACCGTCGGTTCGGGGAATTTCGACGCCTGGACGACGGGACCGGCCCTGCCCGAGCCGCGGGCCGACGCGAGCGTCGCCTATGTGGCCGGCAGCATCTACGTGATCGGCGGCAGCGATGCATCGGGAGCCCCGACGACGAGTGTCTACATGCTGACCCCGGACGGCGTGACCGGTGAACTCGGTGAATGGAAGAGCGCTCCCGACGCGTTGACCCTGCCCGAGCCCAGGTCCGCCGCGGCCGCCGCCGTGACCACTGACGGCCTGCTGCTGATCGGCGGACGCAACGCGGCGGGTCCGGTCGCCACGACCTGGAAGTCGCTCCTCGACGCGAAAGGCTCGCTGGGCGCGTGGGCCGCAGAGCAGCCGCTCATCGCGCCCCAGGCCGAGGCGACCGCGGTCGTGGTCGGCGACTATGTCTGGCTCTACGGCGGTCGAGATGCGAGCGGCCCCGTGGGCGCCGTCCAGCGCGGCTTCTTCGGCCAGCCCGCAGCGGAAGGCCTCCCCGAGGATCCGGAGGAAGGCAAGGTCATCCGCTGGGACGTGAACAACACGTCGAACCTGCCGGTCGCCCGGACGAACGCCGCCGCCTGGGGCGCCAGCGGGGCCCTCTATCTCGCCGGCGGCGATGATGGGACCGGTGCCAAGCCGCAGGTCTACTGGGCGACCCCGACCACGGCCGGCGACCTGACCGAATGGAAGCACCTCGACGTCAGCGACCTGCCGGCAGCCGGCCTCCAGGGCGCCGCGCCGGTGATCACCGGTCCGAACGTCGTGCTCGTCGGCGGAACGACTGGCGGCGGAGCATTGGCCTCGAGCGTGTGGGCCAGTCTCGCGCCGCAGAGCCCATTCTTCCAGCTCGGCCTCTTCGGAGCGACCGTCCCGGGGCTCAAGCTGGAGGGGGAGGTCGGCCAGCAGCTCGGCTACCTGAATGCCACCAGCGTCTTCATGGTCGACTTCGTCCTGCTGCTGCTGGTCGGCTGGGCGTTCGCGCATCGGGAGCGGGCGCGAGGGATCATCCGCCGGGTCCTGCGCCGCCACTAGCCGGGCGCCGCGCTGGACCGCAGCCGCTCCCGCGGCGGCGCGCGGCGAGATCAGACCGCCGGCAGATCGCCCTCGCCCGGCTCGACCGGGCCGCGGCGGACCGGCAGGCCAGCGCGCTGCCAGGCGTCCATCCCACCGGCCACGTTGACCACGTCCGCCCGACCGGTCCGGGCCAGGAACCCGGTCACCGCCGCCGAGCGACCACCCACGCGACAGATCACGAGGAGCGGCCGATCCGGCGGCAGTTCATCGAGACGAGCGGCGAACGCCGAGGTGGGCAGCAGCACAGCCCCGGGTGCTCGAACCTCGGCGAATTCGTTCGGTTCGCGTACATCGAGCAGCAAGGGGCGGGCCGGGTCCTCGCGGAGGCGGCGAGCGGCCTCGCCGACATCGATCGCGGGCAGGGCGTTCGATGCGGTCATCGGGACGTTGACCAGGTCACGCCAGCTCCGCCAGCGGACGCCGCCCGTCGAATCCAGAATCGAACTGGTGCCACCAGCCGACGGCTGACTCGCCGGGCTGCCAGCACAGCCAGATCTGGCGCCCGGCCACCAGGGCCGGGAAGTCCACCAGCCCGCGCTCGATGTCGCGCAGGGTGAGTCCGAGGGTGTCGATCCGGGCGACCCCGGCGGCCATCTGATCGATCAGCCCCTGCATCCGCAGGCGAACGAGGCGCAGGTCGTTCGAGATGGGCGGCAGGTCCTGGCCGCTCGGCGCGGTCACGGCCGCAGGCGCTCCATCGCCTCCCGAGTCGGCTGCCAGGATCTCGTCGCGAAGGCGAACCAGATCGGCTCGCTGTTCGCGCAGCACCGCGACGACCCGATCCAGCTCCGGGATCGCGGCGTTGGCGGCGTCGATGTCGTAGAAGCGGCTCATCTGGCGCGATACTAGACCCCTGAGCGCGTACCATCCGGTTCTGATCCTCAGGTCGTCCATCGAAGGAGGGAAGGTGCGGCGCATCCTCTTGTGGGCCGCCCGGAATCGGTGGCTCAAGGAGCGCCTGCCGCGGCTGCGTTTCATGCGCCGCGCCGTGCGCCGATTCATGCCCGGCGAGACCCTGGCCGATGCCCTGGGCGCGGCCGCGCCACTCCAGGCGGCAGGGATCGGGACGATCTACACGCGGCTCGGGGAGAACCTGGAGAACCTCGCGGCGGCCGACGAAGTGGCGGCCCACTACCTCGATGCCATCGACGCGATCGTGGCCGCCGGGATCGATGGTGAGATCTCGGTGAAGCCGACCCAACTGGGGCTCGATCACGATCCGGAGGTCTGCCTGGCCCACCTCGTCCGGATCGCCGAGCACGCCGCTGTCGTCGGCTCGTACCTCTGGATCGACATGGAGGGAAGCGCCTACGTGGAGGCCACGATCTCCATCTTCGAGCGACTTCGCGCGGCGCAGCCGCGAACGGGCATCTGCCTCCAGGCCTACCTCCGTCGGACCGCTGACGACATGGAGCGGCTGCGGCCGCTCGATCCGGCGATCCGCCTGGTCAAGGGCGCCTACGACGAACCTGCCTCGATCGCCTACACCAACCGGCGGAGCGTGGACGCGAGCTTGGTCGGGCTCGCCGTCCGCTTCCTGCTGGACGGCCGCGGCCGGCCGATCCGGCTGGGCCTGGGCACCCACGACGTGGCGCTCATCGAGCAGATCGCAGAACAGGTCGGCGCCGCCGGGATCGGGCGCGACGCCTTCGAGATCGAGATGCTCTATGGGATCCGCGAGGATGAGCAGCGCCGGCTGGCGGCCGCTGGCTATCGGGTCCAGGCGCTGATCGCCTATGGTGAGCACTGGTATCCGTGGTATATGCGACGCTTGGCCGAACGACCGGCGAACGTCCTCTTCGCGATCCGTCAACTCCTGCCGTAGTCGGAGGTTCATCCATGCGCGTGGCAGCCCGGATGGGCTCGATCGGGACCGAGAGTGCGTTCGAGGTCTCGGCGCGGGCGCGCGCCCTCGAGGCCCAGGGCCGGTCGATCATCCATCTCCAGATCGGCGAGCCGGACTTCGACACCCCGGCGCACGTGCGCGATGCGGCCAAACGGGCGCTCGACGAGGGTCAGACGCACTACCCGCCGTTCCCCGGCATCCCGGCGCTGCGCGAGGCGATCGCGGCCGACGTGGCGCTGCGCAAGGGCTTCACGGCGGACCCGTCGCAGGTGTTCGTGACCGTTGGCGGGAAGGGGGTCATGCTCTATGCGATCCTCGGCCTCGTGGATCCGGGCGACGAGGTCCTCGTCCCCGACCCGGGCTACCCGATCTACGAGTCGCTCACCCGCTTCGTCGGGGCGACGCCGGTCCCCGTCCCGATCCGGATGGGCAACGGCTTCAGGCTTGACGTGGACGAACTCGAATCGCTGGTCACGCCGCGGACCCGGGTGCTGTTCATCAACTCGCCGGCCAACCCGACCGGCGGCGTGCTCACGCGTGGGGACCTTGGGCGGATCGCCGAACTCGCCATCCGCCACGACCTGTGGGTCGTCTCCGACGAGATCTACGGCCGGATCCTGTACGACGGCGAGGAGCACGTTTCGATCGCCTCGCTGCCCGGGATGGCGGAGCGGACGATCGTGCTCGACGGCTTCTCCAAGACGTTCGCGATGACCGGTTGGCGGCTCGGGTATGCGGTCGTGCCGCCGGCGCTCATCAGGATCTACGGCCAGCTCATCATCAACACGATCAGCGGCGCGACGTCGTTCGCCCAGGCCGGCGCGGTCGCCGCCCTGACCGGCCCGCAGGACGACGTGGAGGCCATGCTCGTCGAGTTCCGGGCACGGCGCGACCTGGTCGTGGATGGGCTCAACGCCATCCCCGGCGTCACCTGCCATCGGCCGGTCGGGGCGTTCTACGTCTTCCCGTCGATCGCCGGGACCGGGTTCTCCGGCGCCGACCTGGCCGAGCGCCTCCTCCAGGAGGCCGGCGTCTGCGTCCTGCCGGGATCGGCCTTCGGCGTCTTCGGCGACGAGCACATCCGGATCAGCTACGCCAACTCGCGAGCCAATCTGACCGAGGCCCTCGGGAGGATCCGCGCGTTCCTGGAGGGGCCAGGGCGTGGTTGAGGGCGCCCTCGCGCCGCTTCCGCGGGTCTTTGTCGCGCGGCGGATCCCCGAGGAGGGGCTGGCCTCGGTGCGCGAGGCCTGCGACGCCGACATCTGGCCAGAGGAGCTCCCGCCGCCGCGCGACGAGCTGCTCCGGCGGATCGTCGGCTGTGACGGCGTCCTGACCCTCCTGACCGATCGGGTGGACGACGCCTTCCTCGACGCCGCGGGACCGGGCCTGCGGGTGGTCAGCAACTTCGCGGTCGGCTTCGACAACATCGACCTGGCAGCCTGTGCCCGTCGCGGCGTCGCGGTCGGCAACACCCCGGGCGTTCTGACCGAGACGACCGCCGATCTCGCCTGGGCCCTGCTCATGGCCGCCGCCCGCCGGCTTCCCGAGGGCGATCGCTACGTCCGCGATGGCCACTGGAAGACGTGGGGGCCGATGCTCCTCCTCGGCCCGGATGTCCACGGCGCGACCCTCGGGATCGTCGGCTTCGGGCGGATCGGGCAGGCGGTCGCGCGGCGGGCACAGGGATTCGGGATGGAGATCCTCTACCACGACGTGGCCCGGCTGCCGGAGGCGGTGACAGCGCCGCTGGGGGCGACCTACGTCCCGCTCGGGGAGTTGCTGGCGCGCAGCGACTTCATCTCGCTGCACGTGAACCTGACCGCCGAGACCCGGCACCTGATCAATGCCACGACCCTGGCGCAGATGAAGGCGACCGCGGTCCTGGTCAATACGTCTCGGGGTCCGGTGGTGGACCAGGCCGCCCTGGCCGTCGCCCTCCGTGACGGCGTCATCTGGGCGGCCGGGCTCGACGTGACGGATCCCGAGCCCATCACGATGGACGATCCGCTGGTGGGCCTGGACAACTGCCTGGTCGTGCCCCACATCGCATCCGCCACCGGCGCGACCCGCGGCAAGATGGCCGCCATGGCCGCAGCGAACCTGATCGCGGGTGTTCGCGGCGAGCCGCTGCCGACGCCGGTCGTGGCCGGGTCGTAGCCGAGTGCGGCTGTCTGCCCGCGGGCTGACCTTGAGGCGATGATCCTCGGATGCATCAACGTGACCCTATTTGTGCGAGGCGCTGCCCGAAGTCTGCGTCAGACGCCGGGCCTCCGAACGTGGAGCCGCCCCAAATGATGCGCTCCTGGATCATGCTCGACCTGCCGGCGAGGCGGCTCGTGGCCCCGCGGCGCGCGAGCGGGTAGGCTTGCCAGTGGGCCGGTAGCTCAGTGGCAGAGCACGGGACTTTTAATCCCTTGGTCGTGGGTTCGAATCCCACCCGGCTCGCCAGGGACTGGACGTTCTGATCGGATGGCTTGCGGCGTCGTCCTCGAACGGACGGCGCGCCGGACAGGGTCCCGGAGCGCCGTCCCGGCCCGTGCGGACGTCAGGCCCAAAAACCGGCGTGGACCAGACGGACGTCGTCCTCGAGGGCCGGCCCCTCAACCACGATCCGTCGCTGTCCGCGTGAGAAGACCTCCCGGCAGGGCAGTGCAAGGGTTGGATTGGCCGCGTGGTCGCCGGTCAACTCGCGAAGACTCGCCTCGCTGAGCGCGAAGAAGACCCGCCCGATCCCGGCCCAGTAGATCGCGCCCGCGCACATCGCGCAGGGCTCCGTGCTCGTGTAGAGGGTGCAGCGGGCGAGGAGGTCGGGATCGAACCGGCGCGAGGCGGCGCGGACCAGGTTCGTCTCCGCGTGGCCGGTGCAGTCCCGTTCGGTCACCACGGTGTTCTCGGCCTCGATGAGCACCTCGCGGTCCGGACCGGCGAGCAACGCCCCGAACGGGTGGTTGCCGCCTGCCCGAGCCTTGCGTGCCAGATCCACAGATCGGCCGAGCAGATCGATGTCGACGTCATCCATTCATGCAGCCTCCATTGCTCGCCGTCAGCCGCCCCGCGAAGGCGAGCCCACGGGCATGGCCTTGGGGCCGGCCTCCGCCGGGAAGCACTCCGGCAGGCTGGACGTGGCCACGCGGGGGCGACGGACCTTCAGGAAGGCGCCGACATAGACGCCGGCCAGCACGACCGTCGCGCCGGCCAGGAGCGACGCCGTGATGCGCTCCCCCGTGAGGATCGCGGCCAGGGGGACGGTCACGAGCGGCGCCAGGAGTGTCACGTACGAGACGGCCGTAGCGGTCCAGCGCTCGAGCGTGAAGAGGTAGAGCCCGAACATCACGACCGATCCGAAGACGACCAGGTAGCCGACCGCGGCCCAGGTGGCCGGCTGGCTCGGCAGCACTCGTGGCTCGGACGCGACGACCGACAGGAGAAGGAGGAGGCCCGCGCCGGTCAGCATCGCGATCGCGTTCGTGCCGAATGGGTCGCTCCTCGGGATCCACTTGCCGATCACTCCGGTCTCGGCGATGCACGCGGTCCCGAGCACGATCAGCAGCAGCGAACCGATCGGCACATCGGCGCTGACCTGGTCAGCGAAGACGATCGCAACCCCGACCAGCGCGATGAGTCCGCCGAGCAGACCCTGGACGCGGAATCGCTCTTGCCCGTGGGCGATGGCGAGTCCGAATGTCATGAGCGGCGCCAGGGCGACGAGCACCATGGTCGTCCCGGCGGGTGTCTCCCGAAGCGCCGGGTAGATGAAGGCGTAGCTCGCCGCAAAGCCGACGGCACCGTAGAGGACGGCTCCGGCCAGGCTGCGCCCGCGCGGGAACGCACGGCGGGTGGCGATGACGATGGCGACCATGATCAGTCCCGCGGCGAAGAACCGCATCGACGCTCCCCAGAACGGGGCGAGTTCCACCACGGTCTGGCGCACGCCGATCGCGTTGGCTCCACCGAACAGGACGACCCCGAAGAAGGCCAGAAGCGTCGTCCGGTCGGGCCGGACTTCGATCGTCGTCGGATCGGTCATCGTGGAGGTCTCCTGCGTCGGGCGGGCCCAGGCTCGCGGACAGCATCAAACACCTCGCCCGCGCGTGCGTCAATGGTCGAAGGAGCGGTGCCTCGCTGGCCTGGCCCGCCCGATGGCGCGTCCGCGCCTGCCAGGCGCGGATCTGTGACAGGCCAGCGTGGACGAACGCCGATTCGAACAGATCCTGTCGATCCTGCGGACCATCCACGCTGAGATGTTCGGAATGTGCTCTTGAGGGTGACGAGCGGGCAGTCCGGCCGAGCGGCCGGGCGGTCTGGCTGCGCGGCCGACCCTCGAGCGCAACCTTGCGTGCCGGAGCGCGGCCGCTTGCCACCGAACCGAATCCTTGTCGGTCCCGCCAGGGGACCGACCGGCGCTTCGCCGCTCCCTAGCCTGACCTCCATGGACACCGGAGATACCGCCTGGCTGCTGATGTCGACCGCCCTGGTCAGGATCATGCTGCCAGGGCTGGCCCTGTTCTACGGCGGATTGGTCCGCAGCAAGAACGTCCTGTCGACGATCATGCACAGCTTCTTCGGTCTGGCCCTGGTCAGCGTCGTCTGGGTGATCGTCGGCTTCACCCTGGCGTTCGGGCCCGACGTCAACGGTCTCGGGCTGATCGGCGGGCTCGATCTCGCGCTGTTCAGCGGCGTAGGCCTCGAGCCGAGCCCGGACTATGCGACCACGGTTCCGTTCGTTCTGTTCGCGGCCTTCCAGATGATGTTCGCCGCGATCACGCCGGCGCTCATCACCGGCGCGTTCGCCGAGCGCAAGCGCTTCGGGGCCTTCGTCCTGTTCACGATCCTGTGGTCGATCCTCGTCTACTCCCCGCTGGCGCATTGGGTCTGGTCCGTCGACGGCTGGCTGTTCAAGCTCGGCGCGCTCGACTTCGCCGGCGGCACCGTCGTCCACATCAGCTCCGGTGTGTCGGCCCTGGTCGTGGCCCTGGTCATCGGCCGGCGAACCGTCAACGGCGATCGGATGGAACCGCACGACGTACCGATGACGGTCCTGGGCGCGGGGCTCCTGTGGTTCGGCTGGTTCGGCTTCAATGCCGGCTCGGCCGTCGCCGCGAACGGCCTGGCCGCGAACGCCTTCATGGTCACGAACACGGCCGCGGCGGCCGCCACGATCACCTGGGTCCTGGCCAGCTACCTGCGGGGGCGCAAGGTCAGCGTCATCGGCGCCGCCTGCGGGGCCGTGGCCGGCCTGGTCGCGATCACCCCGGCGTCCGGCTTCGTCGGCGTCGGGGGCGCCCTGATCATCGGCCTGGTCGCCGGCGGGCTGTGTTTCAGCGCGACGCTGCTGCGCGAGCGGATCAAGGTCGACGATGCGCTCGACGTCTTCGCGGTCCACGGGGTGGGCGGCACGTTCGGGGCCATCGCGACCGGCGTCTTCGCCACGGCCCTCGTGCAGCCGGCCTACACGGGCCTGCTCGAGGGCAACGGCCGGCAGCTCGTCCATCAGCTGATCGCGGTCGGCGTGACGATCACCTATGCGGTCATCGCCACCTTCGTGATCATCAAGGTCGTGGACGTCGTCCTCGGTATCCGGGTCAACAAGGAGTCCGAGGAGGCCGGCCTCGACCTCTCCGTCCATGGCGAGGTGGCGTACCAGGTGTGAGCGACGGTCGTGGTGGGACGCTGCGCCCGCCTCGACGTCGCCGCTCCGCGGACGCCCAGATCTTCCGAGACCAGCCGATGGATTCGAGTCACCGACGCCGTCCCCGCCGCACCGGCAGTCCGCTGTATGACGCTCGATACGAACATGACGCGTGCGGTGTCGGCTTCGTGGCGGATGCCGGCGGGCGGTCGCGCGATCGCGTCCTGCCGTTGGCCCTGGCTGGCCTCGGTGCGCTGGGCCACCGGGGTGCCTTCGGGGCCGACGGTGAATCGAGCGACGGCGCCGGGGTGGCACTTCCACTGGACCGTTCACTCCTGGAGCTGCTCGCCGGCGAGGCCGCGGCAGCCCGACCGGCGGTCGTGTCGCTCTTCCTGCCTCGCGCACGTGGCGCCGAGCGGCGAGCCCGCGCGCTGGTCGAGACCGTCTTCGCCGCAAGAGGGCTGCCCATCGTCTCCTGGCGGACGGTCCCGGTCGATCTTGCGGCGCTCGGCGCCGCGGCAGCACGGTCGCGGCCGGCCTTCGCCCAGGCGATCATCGGCCGCCCGGATCGTGGACCCGGCGATCATCGCCCGCTGACCGATGACGCCTTCGAGCGTCACCTGATCATCGCCCGCCGCTACCTCGAAACGGCGGCTCGAGAAGCAGGCGGCTCGATGGCTGAAGTGGCAGTGCCCTCCGCCTCGGCCCGGACGATCGTCTACAAGGGACTGGTGATCGGCGGCCGCCTGGGGGAGCTCTATCCGGATCTCCTGGCCCCGATCAGCGTCAGCTACGCGGTCTTCCATCAGCGCTACGCGACGAACACCCACCCGGTCTGGCGACTTGCCCAGCCCTTCAGGTCGGTTTCACACAACGGCGAGATCAACACGGTCCGCGGCAACCGAGAAGAGGTTCGCGGCAGGACCGGTGATGCCGCCGGTTCCGAGCTGGCCAGGGAGCTGCTCGCGGCCGGACCGCTGCTGTCACCGGATGGCTCGGACTCGCTGTCGCTCGATGAGGCCCTGGAACTGATGACGGTCACCGGCTGGGAACTCGCGCCCGCCCTGCTGACCGCGATCCCGGAGGCGTTGGCGTTGCGACGGGCGCCCCATCCGCACGTTGCCACGCTTCGGCGCCGAACGGCCGGTTTCCTGGCGCCATGGGATGGCCCGGCCGCGATCGTCTTCGCCGACGGGCGACGGGTGGGCGCACTCGTCGATCGCAACGGGCTGCGTCCGGCGGCCTTCGCCGTCAACCGCGATCGCCTGGTGGCGGTCGCATCCGAGGCCGGCGCGGTCCCGTTCACGGCCGCCGAGACGATCCGTCGGGGCCGCCTCGGCCCAGGGGAGCTGCTGCTCGTCGAGCCGGGTCGTCGGGCGATCATGGAGGATGCAGACGCGAAGCAGTGGGTGCTCCGCGCCCTCGCGATCCACGATGCGCCGCGGCCGATCCACGAGGATTGCCCCGAGGCGGCGATCCCGGCGCCCGATGCGCTGACCGAGCACGCCCTGCGCCATCTGGCCGGACTCGATGCTGAGCGAGCGCGTCTGGATATCAGGACGATGGCCCTCGAAGGCCACGAGCCACTCTGGAGCATGGGCGACGACACGCCGACGCCAGGACGGGCGCGGCTGGACCGGCCGGTCGCCG
>JBCLCL010000023.1:0-41692 GCA_038915815.1 Candidatus Limnocylindrales bacterium | reverse complement strand
CTTGCCAGGCCGGAGACGATCACCCGCGTGGAGCCCGGACCCCGGGGGGGACCTTGCCCGACGGCCGGAGCCGGATCCCCGGTGGTCGCCGCAGGATCCGCGGTGGTCCCGGTATCGACGCTGTCCGGTTCGGATGCCTGGAAGTCGTCGTCACTCACGAGGTCGCCGGTGAGGGCGGCTTCGGCCTCGGCGGCGGCGAAGTCGATCTCGGCAGGAGCCTGTTCCCTGGCACCTCGCGTGGGCCGCGCCAGGGTCGGTTCGGTGGCAGTCGTGGGCGTGTCGGCAAAGGAGGCGGCGACCTCGGCCAGGTTCGGCGGATCGGGCATGGTCTCGGCCATCGTCACGATCCGGGTCGGGTCCTCTTCGGCGTTCAACCGTTCGAAGAAGGCGCCCAACTGCGCTTCGAATGCGGCCACCACGGCGGCAGCGCGTTCGGTCCGAGCTTCGACGGCGGCCACTTGGGTCTCCAGCTCGCCGTCGAGCCCGCTCTTGCTGGCGGCGATGCGCGCTTCGGTCTCCTCGCGAACGCGGGCGATCTCGGCTTTCGACCATTCGCGGATGGCCGCGACATCGTCATCGGCCTTGCGGCGCAGTTCGGCCGCTTCGTTCGTGGCGTTGGCGTGGATCGCCTC
Organism: Candidatus Limnocylindrales bacterium; assembly: GCA_038915815.1. Lineage (GTDB taxonomy): Bacteria > Chloroflexota > Limnocylindria > Limnocylindrales > CSP1-4 > SPCO01. The sequence continues at coordinate 41,060 of JBCLCL010000023.1, read as the reverse complement.
GACGACACTCTTGGCGTCGGCCTCGAAGCGGGCCATCGTCTCGTTCCGGGCGTGCTCGGCGGCGGCCTGCATCGCGCGGCTCAATTCGGCCATGAACTTGGTCGCGCGGCGGGCCGGCTGGCCGGCGGCGCTCTCGGGCTCGACCGTCGCCTCGGAGGTCTCGAATGTCTCGGAGGTCTCGAATGTCTCGGAGGTCTCGGAGGTCTCGAATGTCTCGGCGGTCTCGGCGGTCTCGGCGGTCTCGATCATGGCGGGTTCGTGGGCCTCCTGGGGAACGTGCGCGTCAGTCCGGTCTCCGGGCATGAGCCCATCGTGTCAGCGGCGGTGGGTCCGGTGCAGTTGGCTAGTGGTACCAGCGATCCGGGCCGGTGGTACCGGCTGCGGCCGGTTCGACCTCCTGGCGACCCGTCAGAGGAACGGCTACCATGGACCGGATGGAGGATCTCGCGACCGGATTCGATGGCCGCCCCGGCCTGGCTGACACGCTCGGGCGGGCGCTGCGCGACCTGCGCATCTCGGTCACGGACCGCTGCAACTTCCGCTGCACCTACTGCATGCCCAAGGAGATCTTCGGGCGCGACTACGAGTTCCTGCCGAAGGAACAGGTTCTGAGCTTCGAGGAGATCAGCCGGCTGGCCCGGATCTTCGTCGACCTGGGCGTGGAGAAGCTGCGGATCACCGGGGGCGAGCCGCTCGTCCGGCGGGACCTGCCGGCCCTGATCGAGATGCTCGCCGCCATCCGCCGGCCGGACGGCGGCGAGCTGGACCTGACCCTGACCACGAACGGATCCGCCCTGCGTGCGCTGGCCCGGCCCCTGGCCGAGGCGGGCCTTCGCCGCGTCACCGTGAGCCTGGACTCGCTCGACGACGAGGTGTTCGGGGCGATGAACGGGATCGAGTTCCCGGTCGCACGGGTGCTCGATGGGATCGCGGCGGCGGAGGAGGCCGGTCTCGCCCCGATCAAGGTGAACATGGTCGTGCGCCGCGGGATCAACGAGGCGAGCGTGGTGCCCATGGCGGCCTGGGCGCGCGAGGCGAACGTCGTGCTCCGCTTCATCGAGTACATGGATGTCGGCCACTCGAATGGCTGGCGTCTCGACGAGGTCGTCCCGGCCGCGGAGCTGATCGAGACGGTCGGTGCGGTCTGGCCGGTCGAGCCGGCCGACCCGGGCTACCGGGGCGAAGTCGCTGATCGCTGGCGATATCGCGATGGCGGCGGGGAGTTCGGGGTGATCTCGTCGGTCACCCAGCCGTTCTGCCGCAACTGCACCCGGGCGCGGGTCTCGGCCGAGGGCAAGCTCTACACCTGCCTCTTCGCGGGCGATGGGCACGATGCCCGGGCTGTCCTGCGGTCCGGAGCCTCTGACGAGGAGCTGGCGGCGTTCGTGGGCGGGATCTGGTCGAGGCGTGGCGATCGCTATTCGGAGCTGCGGTCCGCCGCGACCACGACCCTGCCGAAGGTCGAGATGTTCGCGATGGGCGGCTGACGGCTCGGGGCATTGTCCACAGGCCTTCCACACCGGGCGACAAGTCGTGGATGGCCGCGCCGGGAACCCCCGCGAGTTCGTGGATAACCGCGTTGACCGCCCATCCCGGCGGCGGCTACGGTACGTCCAGCCCGAACGGGCCGACAGGATCGAAGGGTTCGAGATCACATCAAGGGCCCCTGGTTCCGCCGCCGGTCGCTTCGGGCGCTTCGTTACTCTTCGCAGACGGCCGTCTCACCACGGTCGACCGCGGGGATCGCGCCCGACGGGACGTGATCGGCATCCCGGTGTCGATACTTCCGTCGGGCCGACGAAGCCTGCCGCCTCGACCGTCTGCGCCCCGATGCGTTCTGGAGGCCCGGATGTCTGACGCGACCTTCCGAATCGACCCATCGCTGCCGATCCGCCCGGCCGATCAACCGGCACGTCTCGCGGCACTCGTCGCTGCCGTGCGCGCTCGGACCTCCATCGTGCCCGAGGTCGGGATCGTCCTTGGATCGGGCCTCGGCGGGCTGGCGGACGACCTCGCCGATGCTGTCGCGATCCCATTCGACGATCTGCCGGGCTGGCCTGCCGCCACGGCGCCCGGACATGCCGGGCGGCTCTTGCTGGGTCAGCTGGGCGGGCGTCCCGTGGTCATGCTCCAGGGCCGTTTCCACCTCTACGAGGGCAACGATCCCGGGTTGGTCGTCCAGCCGGTGCTCCTCTTCGGGGCGCTCGGGGCGCGCGTCGTGGTCCTGACCAACGCGGCGGGCGGGTTGGACCCGTCCTTTGGTCCCGGGACGCTGATGGTCATGCGTGACCACATCAATCTGACCGGGCGCAGCCCGTTGACCGGACCCAACGCGGACGAGCTGGGCCCGCGCTTCCCGGACCTGACCGAAGCCTGGAGCCCGCGGTTGCGTGCGCGGCTTCAGGCCGCCGGTGTCGCGGAAGGTGTGCAGATGGTCGAAGGGGTCTACGTCGGGTTGACCGGCCCGACCTACGAGACGCCGGCCGAGGTGCGGATGCTGGCCGGGCTCGGCGGCCACGCGGTCGGGATGTCCACCGTGCTCGAATGCATCGCCGCCCGCTGGATCGGCCTCGAGGTCTGCGGTGTCTCGCTGGTCACCAACGCCGGGGCGGGCTACAGCGGGTCGCCGCTCACCCACGCGGAGGTGCTGGAATCCGGGCTGGCCGCCGGTCCGCGCCTGGCCAGGGTCATTCGCCGGTTCCTGGTCGATCTCGGCGAGGGCTGATCTGCGGGTCAGGTGACCGACAGCTCCCGGCCGGTGGCACGCGCGGCCGCGGCCTTCTCCGCCCAGGCTCCCAGGACCTGGTCCTTGTGCGGCCGGATGGGGCAGTGGCCGTCGCGGTTGTTGAATTCGTCGCAGTAGCCGAGTGACACGCACTTCGGGGCGAGGAAGCTCCCCAGGAAGGGCGAGACGGCAAAGATCTCGTGACGGATCAGCTGGAAGAGACGCCTGATCTCCCACCGGGCCATCGTGCACAGGCGCAGCCCCGACATGTGGATGAGGGCCCGCAGGTTGGTGGTCATGACCAGGTTCGTGCGCGTCGCGTTGGGGAAGATGAACCGGGCATCCTCGCCCGGGACCCCGGCCTGGAGCAGGTCGCCGTAGAGACCGAGCGCCCCGTCGACCTGTTCCTCGTAGCGGGCGCGCAGTGCGGCATCGCCTTCAGCGATGGAGTGCGGGAGCATCGTCGCGGCGCCCTTGAACTTCACGTAGCGCTGGCTGTGCTGATCGAAGGCCACCCCGGCGCGATGACGGACGAGCGGGTGCGAGAGCGTCCGCGACACGCCGCTGATGGCGAAGGTGAAGACGACATGCTCGATCGTCGAGCCGTGCCCTGATTCGATGACCGAGCCGATGAGCTTCTGCATCTTGAGTGGGTCGAAGTCGCCGGCCAGCGCCCGCCGGAAGATCTCATCGGGGTCCTGTTCGGAGTAGCAGGTCCGGCAGGCGGTGTAGATGACCGGGACGTAGTAACGCTCGACGATCTCGCGATCGGGGAACAGCAGCGTCGCCCGCATGCCCAGCTCGCGCGGCCGGGGTTCCCGGGTATCCCCGACTTCTGGCGGGTCGGCTCGGGCGTGGTCGGCTCAGGGGTCGTGGGCTGGGCGGTCAGCGGAGGGTCAGTCTAGTCCAGCCGGCTGCGGGCGGCAGAGCACCCGCAACTGCGTTCAGTCGGTGCCGCCCAGGATCGCTGCCAGGTCGTCGAGGTAGCCGCTCCAGTAGCCTTCGTGGTCATCGCGGGCAGCCTCGTCGCTGCCCGCCTCCGCCCAGCCGCCATGGGTCAGGGTCACCCGCGCGCCGCCTCCGGGGATCGGCTCGATAGACCAGCTGACGAGCGTTTCCTGGCGCGGATCGATATCCGCCCAGGCCCAGGTGTGGGCGAACCGCCGGCCTGGCTCGACCGACTGGATCGTGCCCTCCACGACGGTGCCGTCGCCGAAGTCGAGGCGGTACGGATCGCCGACCGCGCCCAGCCGGCTGGCATCGGTGAACCACTCGGCGATCCGGGCCGGGTCGGTCAGGGCGGCCCAGGCCTCGTCGGCCGAGGCGGACGTCTCGATCGTCAGGACGATCGGCGGGAGTTCAGGCGAGGGCCCGGGTTCGGTCACGGCGCTTCCTCCGGATGCTCCATCTCCGGGGACCCGTTGGCCTCCAGGGCGTAAGCCACGACGTCATCGAAGCTCATCGCGGCGCCTTCCGCGGCCCGTGCCGAGAGGTCTTCGGGTGACAGGACGTGATCGGCCGTCGGGATCCCGAACAGGTCCCAGCTCAGACGCACGTAGTGGGCCAGAGCCGCTCCGGTGGTCGTCTGCAGGTGGCGTGCCGCGCCCCACAGGCGACCTGCGCGGTCGGCGTCACCCATGGCCACGGCGATGATCGCGAGGTCGTCCAGGACGAGGGTCACGCCCGAGACGTCGCCAACCTCGTAGAAGTGGCGCATCGCGTGCCGGGCGGTCTCGCGGGCCTCGTCGTACTGTCGCTGGCCCGCCATCGACAGAGCCAGCATGTGCAACGACCACGCCTCCATCGTCCGGCGGCCGGCAGCGCGGTGGAGCTCCAGCGATCGCCGAAACCACGGCTCCGCGCTGATGGCATCGGCGGTGAAGTAGTGGTAGCTGCCGAGACCCCAGACGATGTTGCCCTCGCCTGCATCGTCGTGGAGCTCGCGGTAGAGCTCGAGGGCTTCTTCCAGCATCGCCCGTGCGCTGGCGAGGCTCTCTCGTGGTGCGACACGATCGACGAAGATCATCATGTCCGCGTAGGCCCGGTTGTAGAGCGCGTTGGCGATCCCTGCCGGATCCCCCAGCTCCCGCCGGATGGCCAGCGCTTCGGCGTACCAGCGAACGGCTGCGTCCTGGTCGGACTGCCAGTAGACGACGCCACCGAACGCCTCGGCGAATCGGGCCCGGGTCTCAGGCTCGAGCGCCCAGTCCATGGCCGCCATGGCCTCCAGCCTGGCGCGCGCCTCATTGAGATAGCCGCGCTGCTGCCAGAACCGCCAGAGCGCGAAGGCCAGGCGTGCCGCGACCGCAGGTTCCGGCTTGGCAGTCGCCCAATCGAGCGCGGCCCGCAGGTTGTCGTGTTCACGCTCGAGGCGATCCAGCCAGGAACGCTGGTCCGAGCCGGACAGATGCGGAGCCGCTCGTTCGGCCAGGGAGAGGAAAGCCAGGCCATGCCGCTCCCGCATGGCATCGGCTTCGACGCGGGCATGGAGCATCTCGGCGGCGTACTCGCGGATCGACTCGAGCATCACGAAGCGTGGCTCCGGACCCGACTCGTCCACCCGAACAAGACTTTGATCGACGAGGCCGCCGAGGCCGTCAACGACGTCCCCTCCAACGTCGTCGGCCGGACCGCACACGAGCTCGCCCATCTCGAGCTCGCAGCCGCCCCTGAAGACCGACAGCCGATCGACCAACCGGCGGCTGCCCTCGTCGAGCAGGTCGTAGCTCCAGGCGATGGCCCCGCGCAGGGTCCGCTGACGCTCAGGCAGGTCCCGTGAGCCGGTGGTCAGCAGGGCCAGGTGATCCTCCAGGCGGGCCAGGATCTGGTGGGGCGAGAGGAGCTTGATGCGGGCGGCCGCCAGCTCGATCGCCAGGGGCATGCCGTGGAGCGTGGCGCAGATCTGGGCGACCGCCGGCGCGTTGGCGTTGGTGACAGAGAAGTCGGGCCGCATCGCCACCGCGCGAGCCACGAACAGGCGGACCGCGGCGTACTGGCTCAGTGCGGCCAGATCGAGCTGGCGCACGGCGAGCGGCAGGTTCAGGCGCTCCATCTCGGACAGGCGCGACGTGTCCGGCGGCGCTGACAGCCCGGGGAGCGGGTATTCCTGCTCGCCGGAGACGCGCAGGGCGGCTCGGCTGGTCGCGAGGACCGTCAGCGCGGGACAGCGCCGCAGCAGCTCCGCCACGACCGGCGCCCCGGCGATGACCTGTTCGAAGTTGTCGAGGACCATCAGCATCGCCTGGCTGCCGACGGCTTCGGTCAGGATGTCCAGGGGTGGGCGGGACGAGTTGTCCGAGGCTCCCAGCACCCGGGCGATCGTCGGAGCAACAAGCCCTGGGTCGCGGACAGGCTCCAGGGCCACGAACCAGACACCGTCAGAAAAGCGCTCGGCGGCTGTCGCGGCGACCTGCAGGGCGAGGCGCGTCTTGCCCGTTCCCCCCGGTCCGGTCATCGTCAGCAGGCGGGTTCGTGAGAGCAGGTCGAGCGCCTCCGCGAGCTCGCCCTCGCGGCCGACGAAGGTCGTCAGCTGCGTCGGCAGGTTGTTCGGTCGGGAGTCGAGCGAGCGAACGGCCGGGAAGTCGCCGGGAAGGTCGTCGGCATCCACCTGCGAGAGCCGCTCCGGCCCGGCCAGGTCGCGCAGCCGATGCTCGCCCAGGTCGCGCAGACGGAGATCGTCCGGCAGCCCCGCGCTGACCAGCGCGCGGGTCGTGTCGGAGACCACGATCTGGCCGCCGTGGGCCACCGCCGCGATCCGCGCCGCCCGGTTGATGTCGAGTCCGATGAGGCTCCCGCCGGCCGTTTCGGCCTCACCCGAATGCAGGCCCATCCGGACCCGGACGGTGGCGTCGCCCGGCCACGGCTCCGCCGCCAGTCCGCGCTGCGCCTCGACGGCGGCCGCGACCGCCTCCCGAGCGCTACCGAAGACGACGAAGAACGAATCGCCTTCGGTGCCCTGCTCGACCCCTCCGTGCGCCGCAAAGGCCGTCCGCAGGATCTCGCGCTGACGTTCGCGCAGGCCGGCGTAGCGCTCGGTCCCGATCTGCTGCTCGAGCCGGGTGGATCCCTCGATGTCGCTGAACAGGAAGGTGACGGTCCCGCTCGGCGGCAGGCTCGCGGTCATCCTGCTGGCGCCCCGAGGGTCAGTGATGGTGCGCTTCGGTCGATTCGCGCAGCCGGCCGGCCAGCTCACGAAGGATCGCGAGGGCCACGCTCGGTTGCTCGCGCACGACCGCCTCGAAGTCCCAGGAGGCCAGGGCCAGGCAGGTCGTCGGCTGGGTGCTCACGACCTGGGCGTTCCGCGGCTTGCCGTCGAGCACCGAGAGTTCCCCGAAGAAGTCACCCGGGCCCAGTTCGGCGAGCGTCTCGCCATCACGGATCACGCGCACCGAGCCAGAGGCGATGACGAAGAAGCCGGTTCCGATCTCGCCCTGGCGGGCGATCACGCGATCGGCCGGCAGGGCGACCTCTCGCATCCGGTCGGCGATCCGTTCCAGTCCGTCGGCATCCACGCCGGCGAAGAGGCGGGTCCGGGACAGGAGCTGGGTCGTGGTTTCGCGGCTCAGGGTCACTATGCCTCCATCGTGCTCTCGGGGCCATGCTGCGCCGCGCGACGGTGGCTCGTCAACACGGAGGGCTTCCAGTGCGGGCCCGAGTCTGGCAAGATGCGGCCATGGTCGGTCGAGACGAGCTGGTGGACGCGATCGCCGGCTTCACCCTGTTCGCCGACCTGACCGATCCGCAGCTCACCGGGATCGTCCACACGTTCGAGGAGGCGGTCTTCGCCGAGGGCGAGCGGGTCCTGCGCCAGGGGCTGACCGGTTCCGGATTCCACGTGATCCTCGACGGCGAGGCGGCCGTGGTGGTGGATGGGACCGAGCGCGCCAGACTGGCTCGCGGCGACTTCTTCGGGGAGGTCTCCATCATCCTGGGTGAATCGCCGATCGCCGACGTGGTCGCGGTCCGGCAGCTGCGCTGCCTGGTCCTGGCCGGGCCACGCGTGGAAGGCTTCCTCGTGGCCCATCCGAGGGTCATGTTCCGGATGCTCCAGGTCCAGGCTCGCAGATTGCGGGCGGCGAACCGATGGCGGAGCTGAGCGCGCCCTTCCCGCCGGGAACGTACCCGGTCGTCGTCATCGGCAGCGGCCCCGGCGCCATCCAGGTCTCGTACTCGCTCCGACTGCTCGGCGTCGAGCACGCGGTGATCTCGGCTGACTCGTCGCCCGGCGGCATGTTCCTGCGCTGGCCGTTCTTCCAGCGGCTGCTGTCGTGGACCAAGCCACACGCCCCGGTGAAGCGTGGGACGCGAGCCTACGAGCGCTACGACTGGAACAGTCTGCTCGGCGAGGAGCCGGCCACCAGGGCGATCCAGCCCGAGCTGATGGATGGCACCTCGTACTTCCCGTCTCGGCCCGAGATGGAGGCGAATCTCGTCGCCTTCGTCGAGCGAGCCCGGCTGGCCATCCGCTACGACTGCCGCTGGACGGGGACCAGTCGCGAATCCGGCCCGGACGGCGAGCTGTTCGCGATCGAAACGACCGACGGGGTCTACCGCTGCCCGGCGATGGTCGTCGCGGTGGGGGTGGCCGAGCCGCACACCCCGCCCGGACCCGGGATGGAGCTGTCCCACCATTACGCTGACGTCCGGCCGGTCGACACGTACGCCGGTCGGCGAGTCTTCATCGTCGGCAAGCAGAACTCGGGGTTCGAGCTGGCCACCGGCCTCCTGCCGTGGGCGCGCCAGATCGTGCTCGCGTCGCCATCGCGGGCGCGCCTCTCCGTGGAGACGCGATCGCTGGTCGGGGTGCGGGCACGCTACGTCCAGCCCTACGAGGACCACGCTCTGGGCGGCGGGGTGAGCGTGCTCGACGCGGGGATCGACCGGATCGAGCGAGGATCGGGCGGCGGGCTCGTGGTTCACCTCCGGCGGACCGACGCGGGCGCCGACCTGGCCATCGAGGTGGACGATGTCATCGCCGCGACCGGGTTCGTCACCCCGCTGGTGGACCTGCCGGCCCTCGGGGTCGCCACGTTCGGGGCGAGCGTGCTGCCGGCACAGACGCCCTGGTGGGAGAGTGTCAGCGTGCCGGGGATCTTCTTCGCCGGGACCATCGGCCAGGGTTCCACCGGGCTGCGCAAGCACGGCATCCCGGCGAATTCGGGGGCGGTCCATGGCTCGCGCTACAACGCCCGCGTCCTGGCCGCCTACCTGGCCCGAACCCGCTTCGGGATCGAGCCCGCACGCCCGGTGATCGCCCCCGACGATGTCGTGAGTTTCCTGGCCGGCGAGCTGGCCGAGGGGCCGGATCTATTCCACCAGCGCGGCTATCTCGCCCACGTGCTGACCGCCGATGGCTCGGGAGGCCTGCGCGATGACGGGATCCAGCCGCTGGCGCACCTGCTCGACGCAGGCGGGCCCGACGCGATCATTGCCACCCTCGAGGCCGACGGCAGCGGGGCGATCTACCCGGTGATCTACAGCCGTCTCGAAGGGCGCGTGGTGGAACGGGCGATCGACCCCGATCCGCTGATGCGCTACGACACGATCGACACCCGATCGGTGATCGCCGACCTGGCCAAGCGGATCGCCGCCGGCTAGACGAGTCGGCGCTCGATGGATTCGTGCCAGCGGCGCCGGAAGAACGGTTCGCCGTCGAGCTCGACCTCGAGTTCGACCGCCAGGTCGAAGGCCGTCCTGTCGCTGACCTGGTGCGAGCGCGCCCGGATCTCGGTTTCGAAGGTGTGCTCGCGCCAGCGGTAGACGACGTCGGCATCCAGGCTCGCCCGGCCCGGGTCCGCGTCGCTCGCCGTGAGGGAGAGCGTCTCGGCCGAGTAGAGACGCCGTCCGTCGTGGAGGACCTCTTCACCACCGTCGTGGATGGTGACGGTGACCGTGTCGGCGATCACGTCCGTGGCGATCCGCCAGACCGGCTGGTCAGCGGCGCCATCGCCCGCGATCTCGAGTGCATCCGGCGGCGTGGCCTTGAAGGCCGGGACCGGCAGGTCGCCCGGGCCGCCGGCCGGGGGCACGACGGGCAGGATCAGGCGTGACGGCGTCGCCGGTCCGTGATGCAGCCCGAACTCCGCCGGAAAGGGCGACGGCCAGATGACCGGCCAGGCCGACGACGCCACCGAGACGCGGATCCGGTGGCCGGCCAGGAATCGGTAGCCGGCCGGGCGCAGGCTGATGCGCACCTCGTGGGCGACGTCCGGCTCCAGCGGCTCCGGCCGTTCGTGCGACCGTCGGTGGGTCAGGTTGAGGATCCCGGCGGAGACCTGGGCGGAGGTTCCGTCGGGCGCGACGTCGGTCAGGCGAATCACCGCGGTGGCGACCGGCGCGGAGACGGCGAGGTGAAGGACGACCTCGGAAACGCCGAGGATCTCCAGCGCTGCCAGCAGCGGTTCCGAGGTGAAGGTGGGACCCAGGCTCTCGTCCGGCCGCAGGTCGCGAGCCAGCCCATTGGGCGGCCCCCCGGCGCCCCACGACAGCGATGCCCGGGTCCCGACCGTCGGGCGATGTCGGTAGCGATCCACCCGGGCCGGCTGCGGTTGCGCGGCGGCCTCCGCTTCGGCGAGCAGGCGTCCGACGAGCGGCAGCGATCCCCCGGCGAACGCCCAGCTGCGTGGTGCGACGGCGGGGTGGGGATAGGCTGTGGCGGCGCGCCAGCGGCCGGGCAGGCTCGCCGGGAACGGCTCCGGCTCCGCGTATTCGCGTTCGAACCAGACGATCGGCGGTTCGTCATCGGCACCGTTCGGAACGCCCTTCAGCCAGTGATCGAAGAATCGCACCATCTCGTGGAGCTCGTCGACGTTCGGACCGGGTGTGGCCGATGCCGGCAGGCCGTGGACCCAGTTGCCCACGATCGTCCGCGATGGGGCGCGACAGGCGGCCTGCATCCGGAGCGCGGCATCGACGTACGAATCCATCCAGCCGCCGAGGTTGAGGATCGCCGCCTCGATGCCGTCGTAGCCGGGGGCGAGCGAGCCCGACCGCCAGTACGGGCCGTCGTGCTGCTGGCGCAGCCATTCGAAGAGCCACGGTGGGGTGGCCTCCAGCCGGGCCAGCCAGTCCGTCCGCCACGTCTCGCCACGGATCGCCGGGTCTGGCGGCATCGCGTTCATCGCCACCTGGCTGACCGCGTACTGGCTCAGTTCGCTCGCCGTGACGCAGCCCCCGATGTAGTGGATATCGGTCAGGTAGCGGTCGTCCGTCGCCTGGATCGGGACGATGGCACGGAGGTGCGGCGGGCGCAGCTTGGCGACCTGGATGGAGGTGAAGCCGCCGTAGCTGATGCCCCACATCCCGACGGCCCCGTTGCACCACGGCCTGGCGGCGAGCCATTCGACCGCGTCGTAGCCGTCCTGGGTCTCGGCCTCCGTGTACTCGTCCAGCGCGATCCCGCCGGACGACCCGGTCCCGCGCACGTCGAGCCGGCAGAGGGCATAGCCGCGCCGGGCGAGATAGGTCCCCCGCGCGACGTCCGCGTTGCGTCGCCAGTTGTCCTTCCCGTACGGGATCATCTCGAGGATCGCCGGGAAGCGCGTGCCAGGCTCCCCGGGGCGCGGCCTCGGCAGCCAGAGATTGGCCGACAGCTCGACCCCATCACGCGCCGTCACGACCACGCCCAGGCGTGTTTCAACCTCATGGCGAGGCTCGCTGGCGCCTCGCGCCCTGGCGGGATCCGGGTCCTGGCTCGGAGATCGTGAGGTCATCTGCGCCCGAGTCTACGGGGCAGAGCGCCGGCCTGCGATGCCTCCGCCCGCGCTACGCGACGAGGTGTCAGTAGGGCTCGACGCGGACCGGCATCAGTGCGAAATCCCGGACGTTCCTGGTGAGGACGGTCGCCCCCAGGCCGAACGCTGTGGCCGCGATGAGTGCATCGGGGACGTCGAGGGCACGCCCCACCTCACGAGCCCGGGCTCGCCACTCCCCGGCCAGGCGGGCCGTCTCCGGTTCGGCGTGGACGTACTCGAAGTAGCGCAGGAACTGCTCGATCGGCGCCTCCGCCCCGACCCTCCGACCGGACCAGACCTCGCTGGCCGTGACCGACGTCACGAGCGGATCATCGCCGGCGGCGTAGAGCTCGTCGAGGCGAGTCAGCGCCGCCGGGACCGCCCGAAGGTGGTCGATCAGGAAGGTCGAATCGAGGAGGTACCTCACGACGTCGTCTCCTCCGCCCAGGGGTCGCGCGTCTCGCGCCGTCCCGCCCGGACCCACTCGACGACCGCTTCGTCGGTGGGGAAGAGCGGATGGTCCCTCCATGCGCCTGCGGTCGCCTTGGCGGCGGCATGCCAGCGGTCGCGCTGGACCTGACGCGCCAGCACCTCGGCGACGTAGCGGCTCCGGCCCCGTGGGCCGGCGATCTCGTCGATCGCCTCCACGAGCTCCCCCGGCAGGAGGAGATTCGTGCGCACGTTCATGCGCACACCATAGCACACGGTCGTGCGCACACGTGGACGCCGCCTTCCCCGACCGACCACGCTTTCGACGCGCCCTGCGGGTCGCTCTTGCACAAGGACGACCGGGTGTGCCACCGTACCGCCATCTAACGTGGCGAGGCCGCAGGTCGGGGGCGAGCGGGCCCCAACCAGAGGAGGATTCGATGCGATCGACCCTGCGCGTGCGAATGGGCCGTGCCTTGACCGCCGCCGGCCTGTTGGCGGCGCTCCTGCTGCCGTCCGCGCTGCCGGCCACCGCGCAGACCGGTAACGTCATCGTGGTCGGCACGGACCAGGACCTGCAGGTGCTCAATCCGTGGCACTCGGTCCTTGTCGTCGATTACGAGGTGTTCACACTCAACTACGACCTGCTGGTCGGCTATGGCCAGAACCTGGAGCCCGTGCCCGGTTACGCGGCGTCGTGGTCATCTTCGGCAGACGCGATGACCCATACGTTCAAGATCCGGCCGGGGATGACCTGGTCGGACGGCGAACCGGCGACCTGCGAGGATGCCCGCTGGACATATCAGCTCGTGCTGGACGCCGTTGCCTCCGAGGCCGGCGGGATGGGCTCGTACTACCTCGAGCCGTACCTCACCAACGCCGGACTCAAGGCCGTTGAGTGCACCGACGATCTCACGCTCGTGGTCACCACGGACTTCCCAACGACGCTGCTCACGCAGACCTACGTGCCGATCCTGCCCAAGCACGTCTGGGGGAAGTACACGCTCGACCAGATCGGCAACGCCGAGGCCGACGGGTTCTTCAAGAACGAGCCGACCGTGGTGGGCACGGGCCCCTACCAGGCGGTCGACTGGGAACGCGGCAACTTCATCCGCTTCGCGCGCAACGAATCCTACTGGGGCGAGCAGGGCGCGGCGGACGAGATCGTGATCCAGAACTTCGAGAGCACGGACACGATGGTCCAGGCGCTCAAGAGCGGCGAGGTCGATTACGTCCGTGGCGTGGGTGCCGACCAGTTCGACGCACTAGGCAATGAGCCGAACATCACGGCCGTCGAGGGCTTCTCGAACGGGTACACCTACCTCTCGTTCAACACGAAGGGCAACGACGAGGGCTACAAGGGCTCCACAGCGGCCCTCAAGGACCCGGCCTTCCGCGACGCGCTTGGCTACGCGCTGGATCTCGACCGGCTTGTGGAGACGACACTGGCCGGCCATGGCGTGGCCGGCGACACGAACGTGCCGCCCTACCACGCGACGTGGCATGTGGCCCCCACCACGCCCCGCCGCTTCGACATCGCGGAGGCGAAACGGCGGCTCGATGTTGCGGGCTACAAGCTCGACGGCTCGGGGAAGCGCCTGGACAAGGACGGCAAGCCGATCACCCTGCGCCTGACCTGGCCGGATTCCGAGGCTGAGAACGCCACCAACGCTCAGTTCATCCAGGGTTGGTTCGCGGACCTCGGGATCACGGTCGATGCGGCCGTGACCGAGGAGGGGAAGCTCCTCGACGACCTGCTTGGTCCGCCCGACGGCGAGGCGAACTGGGACTTCTACATGTGGGGCTGGGTCGGCGACCCCGATCCGATGTCCCTCCTGTCGTTCTTCACGACGGGCCAGCTCGGGGGGCTCAACGACAGCTTCTTCTCGGACGCCCGATACGACGAGTTGTTCGACCTCCAGCAGAGGGCGACGGACGTGACCGAGCGCAAGGCGTACATCACGGAGATGCAGGACATCTTCTACGACCAGGCGCCGTATCACGTCCTCTACTACGACAACGAGCTGCACGCCTACCGGACCGACAAGTTCGCCGGCTGGGTCAACCAGCCACCCGAGAGCGGCACGCCGCTCTTCGGCTACGGACCGATCGGGTACACGAAGCTGACGCTGGCCGTCGCCCCGACGCCTGAGGCGTCGGCCTCGGCCGGCAGCAGTCCGGCCTCGGTCGCGCCATCGCCGTCGGGAAGCGGCAGTGGCGACAGTTCGGCTGCCTCGGATAGCACGTCGCTGATCATCGCGATCATCGCGATCGTCGCGGTCCTGGCCGTGGGGCTTGTCCTGTTCCGTCGCCGCCGGAGCACCGCCGAAGAGGAGTGATCCTCCTCCTGCCACTGTTCGTCGGATCGTGACCAGTCGACACGGGGAAGGCGCGCGATGAGCGGCCGCTACCTCGCACGTCGGCTGGTCACCGCCGGAATCACCATCCTGCTCATCATCCTGGTCAACTTCTTCCTGTTCCGGGCCATGCCCGGCTCGCCGGAGCGCATCCTCGGGCGCAACCCGAATGTGACGCCCGAGATCCTCCAGGCCAAGCGCGAGAAGTGGGGCCTCGACAAACCCGTCATCCCGGACCAGCTCATCGCCTACGTTGGTTCGACGCTGCAGGGTGACCTCGGCTTCTCATTCGTCGCCCGTGGCCAGACGGTCGCGGAGGTCCTGGGTCAGCGTGTCGGTCCCACGCTCCTGCTGTTCGGGCTGGGTGAGGTGCTGGCCATCGTCATCGGGCTGGCGCTCGGCGCGTACAGCGGCTGGAAACGCGGCGGCCCGATCGACTTGATCGGCAACGGCGTCTCGCTGCTGCTCTACTCCGCGCCGTACTTCCTCGTCGGAATGGCCCTGCTCCTGATATTCGCCACTGGGCTGCGCTGGTTCCCGACCTTCGGGATGGTGACCTCGGGCGCCACCTACGCGACGATCTTCGACCAGCTGGCCGACGTGGCCAGGCACCTCGTCCTTCCGCTTGCGACGGTGACCCTTGGCCTCGTCGGCCAGTACGCGATCGTCATGCGCTCCTCGATCGTCGAGACGATGTCAGAGGACTACGTCACCACAGCCAGGGCCAAGGGCCTCACAGACAGCCGGGTGCTGCGCGCACACGCGTTGCCGAACGCGATGCTGCCGACGGTGACGCTCATCGCGATCAACCTCGGCTACGTCGTGGCCGGGGCGATCACCGTCGAGGTCGTGTTCAACTGGCCCGGGCTGGGGACCTTGACGGTCGAGGCGCTTTCCGCACGCGACTATCCCGTCCTGCAGGGCGTCTTCCTGCTGCTCTCGGTTTCGGTGGTCGTGTTCAATCTCGGTGCCGATCTGTTGTACGGCAGGCTCGACCCGCGGGTTCGCACGTGACGGCGACGCCGATCCCGGTCGGGCTGGCTTCCACCCGAAGGCGGAGCCCACTCGATGGGATGCGCGAGATCCTGGTCCGCCTCTTCCGCCGACGAGACGCCGCGGCTGGTCTTGCCATCATGATCGCCTTCACGATCGGTGCGCTCGTACCGACCATCCTCGTGGGTCCACTGGAGACCGCGGTGACCGCGACTGGCCCGCGGCTGTCGCCACCGCAGACTGGCTACATCCTGGGCACTGACGAGTTGGGTCGGAGCATCCTCAACCTGATGGTCCACGCGACCCGGATCTCGATGGTGATCGGTCTGCTGGCGACGGTCGTGACCGTCGTCGTCGGGGTCGTCGTCGGTATCGCCGCCGGCTATGTCGGAGGGCGGCTCGATGCGGTTCTCATGCGCATCGCCGACTTCTTCCTGGTGATCCCGACGTTCGTTCTCGCCATCATCCTGACCTCGCTCATCCGGGACGCCATCGGCGGCGGCAGCGCCGAAGTCTTCGGGATCCGGGTGGGACTGCTGGTCATCGTCGTGGTCATCGGCGTCACGTCGTGGTCATCGACAGCCCGGATCATCCGCGCCGAGACGCTGTCGTTGAAGGAGCGCGCGTTCGTCGATCGGGCCAGGGTCATCGGCGCCAGCGGCGGCCACATCATGCGATGGCACATCCTGCCCAACGTGGTCAACCTGATCGTTGCCAACGCCGTGCTGGTCTTCGCCGGCGCCGTGCTCACGGAGACGACCCTCTCGTTCGTGGGTCTGGGCGACCCGTTCCAGCCATCGTGGGGCCAACTCCTCGATGCCGCCCGGCAGGTCGGGGCGCCCGGGCTCGGGGCCTGGTGGTACTTCGTCCCGCCGGGTATCTGCATCGTGCTGGTCGTGTTCGCATTCACCCTCGTCGGAGGTGCGCTCGACGATCTCCTGAACCCGAAGCGCCGCGGTAGCCGATGAGTCCGCCCGGCCCGCTGCCCGAGCGACCGCCAGGCCGCCAGCAGCGGCCCTTGCCGCGCCAGGCTGACCCGACCGCGCCCCTGCTCGTGGTGGACGACCTGCGGACGCACTTCAAGCTGGAGTCCGGCACCGTCAAGGCGGTCGACGGGGTCAGCTTCACGCTGAACCATGGTGAGGCGCTCGGCATCGCCGGGGAATCCGGCTGCGGCAAGACGACCCTGGCACTCTCGCTTGTCCAGATCCTGCCGGCCAACGCGACGATCGTGAGCGGCAGCATCAGGCTGATGGGAATCGATCTCGTGCCCAAGTCCGAGAACGCCATGCGGCGCTACCGCTGGCGCGAGATCAGCGTGGTCTTCCAGGGCGCGATGAACGCGCTCAACCCGGTTCGTCGCGTTCGTGACCAGATCGCCGAGCCGATCGTCCATCGCCTCGGCGCCGACGAGCGGACGGCTCGCAAGCGGGCGGGCGAGCTGCTCGAGCTGGTCGGCATCCCGCGCCAGCGCGGGGAAGCCTATCCCCACGAGCTGTCGGGCGGGATGCGCCAGCGGGCGATGATCGCGATGGCTCTGGCCTGCGATCCGGCCATCGTCATCGGGGACGAACCGACGACGGCCCTTGACGTCATGGTCCAGGCCCAGATCCTGGAACTGCTGGAGGATCTGCGCCACAAGCTCGGGCTGTCGCTGATCCTGATCACCCACGACCTGTCGGTCATCGCGGAGACGTGCGACCGGGTCCTGATCATGTACGCGGGCCGGGTCGCGGAGGAGGGTCCGGTCGGCGAGGTCTTCCGGCGGCCGCGCCATCCGTACACCCAGAAACTGCTGGCGGCGTTCCCCAACATCGCGGCCGACCGGCGCGCCCTGGAGGTGATCCCGGGCTCGCCGCCGGACCTGCGCGACCCGCCTCCCGGCTGCCGCTTCGCGCCGCGCTGTCCGGCGGCCATGGCGGTCTGCAGCGAGGTGGTCCCGCCGGAACTGACGTTCGACGGGGTCCGTGTCGCCTGCCATCTCTATCACGCCGACAGCGACGGGAGACCGGTCGAGCTGCCGACCTTCGCCACGGTCGGGGCGGCAGGGCACGAGGTACCCCGTGGCACCACGGCCGCCGCGGTCGGGGCGGCCGCGGACGGGGCGGCCTGATGGCCGACGATCTGCTCCGGCTCGAGGGGCTCGAGGTCCACTTCCCGATCCGCAGCGGCTTCATCGACGGTCTCCTGCGGCGCCGGCGCCGGGTCGTCCGGGCGGTCGACGGGATCGACCTGACCCTGATGCGGGGCGAGGTCCTCGCCCTCGTCGGGGAGTCGGGGAGCGGCAAGACGACGACCGGCCGCGTCGTCGTCAAGCTCACCCGCCAGACCGCGGGTCGGCTCCTGTTCGAGGGGCAGGACGTCAGCGCGATCTGGGGTCAACGCGCCCTGCGCGCCTATCGGCGGCGCGTCCAGATCATCTTCCAGGACCCGTACGAGACGCTCAACCCCAAGCAGACCGTCCACGATTTCGTCGCCGAGCCGCTGCTGGTCAACGGCATCGGCACGCGCGCGGAGCAAGAGGCCAAGGTCGCCGCCGCGCTGGAGGCAGCCGGATTGCGGCCGGCGAGCGACTTCGCCTTCCGGTTCCCCCATGAGTTGTCCGGCGGCCAGCGTCAGCGCGTGGTGATCGCCGGCGCGCTGGTGATGGACCCGGACGTCATCGTTGCCGACGAGCCGGTCTCCATGCTGGACGTCTCGATCCGGACGGAGCTCCTGCGGCTGATGCTGGACCTGCGCCGGGAACGCGGCCTGACCTACCTGTTCATCACCCACGACCTGTCGCTGGCCTGGGTGATCGCGGACCGGATCGCGGTGATGTACCTCGGCAAGATCATGGAGATCGGGCCGGCCGAGCGGGTGATCCGCTCGCCGCGCCATCCCTACACCCAGGCGCTCGTGTCGGTCTCGCCGTCGCCAGACCCGCCCACTCCCGGCCAGCGTGCCCGCCGGACCATCCTGGAGGGCGAAACCCCCGATGCCGCCCACATCCCGACCGGTTGCCGATTCCGGCCGCGCTGCCCCAAGGCGTTCGATCGCTGTGCGGTCGAAGAGCCGCCGCTGTTCGATGTGGGCGGGGGCCAGGCGGCGGCCTGCTGGCTGGCCGAACCGGGCCGGACGCTGCCGGTCCTCGATCCGCTGGTCGCCGGCGACAAGGGCGAGGCGTCAGCCGCCGCCGGTGGTGGAGTTGCCTGAGCGCGAGACCCGTTCGCGCGAGGTGGGTTGCGGCTACGAGGCGCTGACCGCCTCGGTCGTGCTGTTGACGGCGCGGTAGACCAGCGCCGCGATGACCGCTCCGACCACCGGCGCGACCAGGTAGATCCACAGCTCGGAGAGATCGCCGCCGAGGAGCGCCGGGGCGATGCTGCGGGCCGGGTTGACCGACGCGCCGGTGAACGGCACGGCGGCCAGGTGGATCGCGACGAGGGTGAGCGGGATGGCCAGGGCCGCGTGGCTCGATGCGTGACGGGTCGCCGTCAGGATGACCAGCAGGAAGATCGCGGTCAGGACGGTCTCCAGGACGAGTGCCCCGATGTCGCTGAAGCCCGATCCTGGGGCCGTGATCGTCCCGGCCACGGCGGCCTGGTCCCAGAGCACGAGGATGAGCGCCGACGCACCGATCGCGCCCGCCACCTGGCCCACGATGTAGCCGACCGCGTCCGCCGGTGTGGTGCGACCGTCGATGACCATGGCGATCGTCACCGCCGGGTTGAAGTGGCCGCCGGAGATGTGGCCGAGGGCGAAGATCGCGGCCATCAAGCCGAGCCCGAATCCGAGCGGGACGACGACGAGGAGCGGCGCCGCGCCACCGAGCGCGCCGACCGCCTGGATGCTGGACATGCCGATGGCGAAGAAGAGGAAGGTGCCGAGCGCCTCGGCGAGGTAGCTGCGGGTGTTCATCGTCCCTCCGGTGGTGACCCTGGGCTGGGTGCTGCCACGATAGCGAGTGCGGCCCGCGCCGCGCGAATCAGCAGCGCGTCCCGCCACGTCCGGCAGAGGACCTCGACCAGCTCGAGCCGGTTCACTGCCTCGATCGGGTCGAGCCCGACGGCGATCGCGCCGTGTCGCTCGAGCAGGACGGCGGTCGGCATCGGCATGGGCGGCTCGGCGATGGCCGCGGCGACCCGGCCGGCCAGCTCCGTGCTGCCTGGTACGCCGAACGTCACGAACGGCAGGCGTGGCAGGAGGAGGGCCGTCTCCGGAAGCGCCGACGGATCCGGCGTCTCTCCGGCCAGGGTCAGGGCCATCGACGCCGGGAGGTGCGCGTGGGCGACCGCCGCGATGTCCGGACGGGCGTCGTGGATCGCCAGGTGGAGCGCCAGATCGGAGGTCGGGCGCAGCCCGGTTCGCGACCGCTCCTCGCGCTCCGGGTGGTTCATCCAGACGACGACCAGGTCATCGGGTTCCAGCTCGTCCTTGCGCCGCCCGGACGGAGTGACCAGCAGCCGGTCGGCGTCGAGCCGAAACGACAGGTTGCCCTCGCCGGCCGAGATGAGACCGCGGGCACCCAGCCGGCGACCGGCCCCGATGAGCGCTTCCGCTGCGTTCGAGACATTGGTGGGCTCCATCGGCCAATCCTACGTCCGCGGATGGCAGCTCCGCCTCGTACTATCGGGAGATGCCCAAGTCCTCAGGCGGCCAGGTCGATCCGGACTTCGCTCGGGTCCGGTGCGATCTCGACCGCGATCCCACAGGCAGCGCAGGCCAGCTCCTCGAGGCTCGAGGCGTCCAGTTCCGCCGGTTCACTGCACCATGGACATTCGAAGGTGATCATCTGATGCCACTCCCTGGCTGCTTGTCGGGTTTGTCCTGGCAGAACCATGGCTCCGGCCTGTGACAGCTAGCGTGTCAGTGCCAGCCTGAGCCCCGGTCAGCGAGGTCCGGCGTAGCGGAAGCAGCCCACGACGTGATCGTCCACCAGGCCGATGCTCTGCATCAGGGCGTAGACGATGGTCGGTCCCACGAACCGGAAACCACGCCGGCGCAGGTCGGCCGACAGGGCCCTGGAGGCAGGGGTGGAGGCCGGGATGTCCGCCATGGTCGCGCTCGCCGGCAGGCGCGTCGGCGGCAGCGGGACCATCGCGCGGAGGTAGCGGTCGAATGAGCCATGCTCGGCGGCGACCGCCAGGAAGGCCGCGGCGTTGCCGATCGTCGCCTCGATCTTGGCGCGGTTGCGGACGATCCCGGCATCGGCCAGCAGCCGTGCCCGGTCGGCCTCGTCGAAGGCGGCCACGACGGCCGGGTCGAAGCCGCGGAAGGCGACCCGGAATGCGTCTCGCTTGCGCAGGATGGTCGACCACGACAGACCGGCCTGGAAGGATTCCAGGACCAGCCGCTCGAAGAGCGCCAGATCGTCGTGGACCGGCACGCCCCATTCGTCGTCGTGGTAGGCGACCATCGGCGCATCGGGGACGGCACGGTCGGCTCCCGCCCAGGCGCAGCGCCCGCGTGCCTCGCTCATCTGCGCACGATAGCCCGAGTCAGGGGATCGGCGCGGTGTCCAGCAGGGTGCTCTTGAGGCTCGGATCGGTCTTCGGCCGCCCGGCATTGAAGACGGCCCGGAAGATCTCGCCCGACACGCTTCGGCTGCCCGCCGAGCCGACCAGGGTGACGCTCACCAGTCGGCCGGAGACGCCGCGGTCGCGCAGGTCGATGGCGACCAGGTCGCCCACGTTGGTGCGCGGGTCGGCCGCGAACCAGACCGACAGCTGGGCCCGGGCATAGGTCCTGGTCGTCCAGGTCGCAAACGGTGCCTTCGCGTCATAAGGCGTGCCGTCCGGCGCCCGATCGATCGCCCCGCGAAGGTAGCCAACCGGCCTGGCGATCCGCCTGCCGGTGGCCGAGGTGTAGACGTTCTCGTTGGCCTCGGTCGCGCCGCCACCGGTCGAGTGGAAGAGGGCATTGGCGATCGTCGTCCCGGCCATCAGGACCATCCCGGCGGTGGCCGCGATGGCAGCGCTGGTCTGCGGCTTCTCGGCCAGGACGCCGCGGTAGATCTGCGAGGACGAGCCGTCGGTCACGTCGAAATACGAGACCGCGGGGCGCAGGCGGCGGGCGGCATATGAGCGGGCGGCGATCGCCTGGGCCTGCAGCGCGGCCGCCGGCCAGGTCGGCGGCATCTCGACCGGGACGACGCCCGGCAGGTACTGCTCGAGGATCAGGTCGTTGACGACCGAGACCCGCGCCGTGGGATGGAGGATGACCCGGAGGGAGCCGCGGTACTGGTTGAAACGGGTGGGCTTCGAGGTGAGCTGCAGGCGGCTCTCCTCGCTCGCCCCACGGATGACGAGGTCGCCCGGTGCCGGGCGGTCCAACAGGATGGTGCCGTCTGATGCGTCGACGACCAGCCGCCAGCCTGTCGGGGCCGGCATGAGGCGCAGTCGCGCGTCCGGGGCGAAGACCCCGTCGATCCCGTCGACCGTCCACGTCGCCACGCGGCCATGGACGACCAGGGGGCTCGCCTCGGTCGGCGTCCAGTTCGACTGCACGAGGACGCGGATCCGCGTCGCGGGGTCGAGGACCCCGAGCATCGCGCCCTGGTAGTAATGGGCGAGGATGGTGGCCGCGTCTTCGCCGGCGAGCGCTCGGCCTCGGGCGCCGTACTGGGACATCCCGATGCCGTGCCCATAGCCGCGCCCGTAGAAGGTGACGAGGTCCCCGAGGACCGTGGGGCCCGCCGCGGGGATATCGGCGAAGACGGTGCCTGGCGCCGCGCCGGCCGCCGTCACGGCCACGACGAGGGCGACCAGGGACGCGATGAGGCGGGCGCGCTGCGCCGGGCGGATCCGGTGTCGGCTTGGATCGTGCGTTGACATGGCCCCTCGTGTCCGGGTGGTAGACGAGGATGGCCGGTGCGCCGGGTCCCCGGCCATGACCCGAGTGGGTCATCGGGGGTCCAGCCGAACGGACCATCGCCCGGGTACGCTTGGCACGTGGGACTGCGCTGTTTCCTGGGGCACGGAGCGAGCGGCACCTCCGCCAGCATGGCGCCGTTCGTCGATGGTCTGCGCGCCCGCGGCGTCGCCGCCGCCGCCATCGACCTCCCACGACGCAGGGCCGAGGACGCCCTCCCTGCCTTTCACCTGGCCGTTCCGTCAGCGTCCGACGTCGTCGTCGGCGGTCACTCCTACGGCGGGCGTGTGGCCAGCCTCGCCGCGGCCGAACCCGATGCGCGCTACGCGGGACTGGTCCTGTTCAGCTATCCGCTCCACCCGCCAGGTTCGCCCGAGCGGACCGACGCTCGGATCGCCCACTGGGCGGCCATCCGCTGCCCTGTCCTGCTCCTGTCGGGCGAGTCGGATCCCTTCGCCCGGATCGACCTGCTGCGGGCGGCCGTGTCGCGGCTGACGAACGCGGAACTGGTGACCTACCCGCGCCTGGGCCACACCCTCAAACCGGTCCTCGACGATGTGCTCGATCGGGCCGCTACGTTCCTGGCGCGGCTGCCCACCGGCTGACCTGACGGGCCGGGGGGCCAAGGGTCAGCGAGAGCGTGGCTGCCTGATCGCTGGGGCGGTTGGTCAGCCGATGGTCAGCGGATGGTCACTTGGCGAGAGCTGGTCAGGTTGATGCTTTCGGCGGCCAATGCCGACTGGATGACGGCCGGCTCCCACGTGTAGGTGCCGGGTGTGACGATCCGCGCGAAGTAGCGCATCTTGACCGTCCTGGACTTGACCGATGGCCCCACGCAGAACGAGACCCGCTGCCCCTCGATCCGGTATGGCGAGACCCACGACGTCCCCGGTGATTCCGAGCCCGACGACGGCCAGGCCTGGTAGCGCTCGAGCGGGGCGAGGCCGGACGGCACCAGGTCGCTGACCTCGTAGCAGCCGGCCACCAGCTGCGGTCCGAACGTCGCCGTCAGCCGGACCTCGACCATCGCGTCGTCCGGGATCTCCGGGAAGGGCGTGAAGGTCCGTGCGAGCCCCAGGTCCTCGTCCCGCGAGACGGCGGCGCGGTCGATCGGCACCTGCCATGACGTGGCCAGGCCGACCTGGCCGGCGAGCGGCTCCAGGCTGAGCGTCCGGCGCTGGGATTCGACCAGGCGGAGCGAGAAGCTCTCACCCGGCTCGAGGTCGATGACCGTCCGTTTCCCATCGATCGTGTAGGCGAACCGACCGGCCGCCGACGGCGTGCTCTCGAGCATCCGGCTGATGAACGCGGCCTGCTGGAGGCTATGAAGCTCGTCGAGGGCGGGGTTCGCGTCGACGTACCCCTCGGCATCGTTCGCCAGCGAGTCGCCGAGCCCTGCCGCGAGCAGCGCGAGGAGCGACGTCGCCTCGACCGTGTCGTCCATCGACTCCCCGACGCGCAGCCGGATCCACGGCCCGCGCCGCTCACCGTGGGTCGACAGCAGGTCGCGCTCGATGGCCAGCGCCGTCGCGCCGTCACCGAGGGCGGCGAGGCCGAGGGCCACGTGGAGCCGCTCACGGATCGTCAGCGAGGGATCCGCCGCGAAGGCCTGAAGTTCACTGAGGACCGGCTCGCCCAGGCCGGCCAACCCGGCATAGGCGAGGACTCGCTGCTCGCGGGTCGATGCGCTGTCAGAGGTCGCCGAGTAGAGCCAATCAGCCAAGGCACCGCGGTCGAACCGGTCGCCGGCAAGCAGCGCCACCCGGACGCTCAGCCCGAGATCCTCCGAGGAATACGGGAGGAGCGCGATGCCGCCGGACTGGTACCGGCCTGGGTCGAACGTCGCGGGGGAGAGGTCATCCGGATCGACGTCGAACGCTTCGACCAGGAGGTCGCGCGTGATGGCGGCGGCCAACGCCTGGTCCACCCTCGGTCCGCCCGAACCTAAAAGAGCCTGGAGGACCGGCAGGTAGCGGCCACGGCCGGCATCCGAGAAGACGTGGGTCGTGAAGCCGGGACCACCCTCGGGGACCGCGCCCTCAGTCAGCAGGGTGTAGGTGGTCCGGGTCTCGACCAGGCGCGACTCGACGACCGTGAAGCGGCGGGTGAGCCTGTCCGAGAGCGCGGCCGCGTCACCAACCCGCGAAGCGGCGATGGTGATCGCATGGTCGCCGACCGACAGCTTCGGCAGCGGCACCGCGACGTCCTCGAAGGCCAGGCCACGGACGGTCGTACTCGGCAGCGCGAGCGACCCGGACGTCAGGGTGAATGCCACCGGGTCACCCTCGTTCAGCCCGGAACCGAACGCCCGGAGGCGGAGGATCGGTTCGTCCGTGGCGAGATACTCCGGTGCCAGGGTGGCCTCGACGAAGAACGGCAGGCCGACCGGAACCAGGATGAACCCGGAACCGGCCTCCGGCACCGAGGTCATCGCCGCGGCGCTCACGTGCCACGAGGTCAGGTCGTCGGAGAGCTTGAACGAGACCCGTGCGCGGCCCTGCGCATCCGTCGTCACCTGCCGGAGCAGGAGCGAATCCTTGAAGTCCTGGCGGCCGTCGCCGTCGCCGCCACCCATCGTGTCGCCGCCGCCGAAGTCTCGACTGAGCGGGAGCGGATGCGACGCATGGGTCCACAGCATCCAGGTCCCGACCCACCCGTAGAGGCCCCCGAGCGGATCCACATCGTAAGCCGCCCCGATGGCAAAGAGCTTCTCGTCCACGGCCCGAACGACGACCGAGGCGGAGACCGCTCGCCCAGCGCGGTCGGTGGTCCGGACGTCCACCGTGACCGTCTCGCCCGGCGCATAGCGCGCCCGATCCGTCGTCAGCGCGACCGTCAGCTCCCGCTCAGCCGTGTCGAACGGAGCGTTGAACGTGCCCATCGGGATCATCGAATCACCGGTGAACCGCACGCCCGTGATCGCAAGGTTCGGGACGTCCGCGGCGGCGAACCGCGCCTCGTACACCGGCGCCGTCCCGACGACCGTGTCGCGCAGCCCACGCTGGGCGGTGAAGAAGAGGTAGCGATTCCTGCCACCGGACGGCAGGTCGCCGCGGCTGTCGCGCGCCCCGACACAGAGTCGATCGCCGATGGCGAAGCTGGCCGATCGATTTCCGTACTCGTCCTCCGGGCCGCAGGTCCGCTCGAGGTACGGCATGGCCGCCCAGGGAGCCGGGATCACCCAGGGGCCGCTGGCATAGACCGCAAGCCGGGTCGTCCGACCCTGCGGATCGGTCGTCGAGAGGTCAACCGAGTAGTCGTGATCAGTCGCATCAGGAAAGGTCAGCCGGAACGTGCCGTCCGGCCCGCTCGTCAGGGTCTGCGTGCCTCGCGCGACCTGGTCGATCCGGTACTCGTACTGGTCGACGACCTTCTTGTTGATGAAGTCATAGATCTGACGGGTCTTGACGCGGACCGGTACTTGCTCGGTGATCTCGGCCGTCACCCGCGCTCCGGCGACCGCCGGCCCGTTCCAGTCGACGCTTCCGAGGCCCTCATCCCAGGCCTTCTCGAGTCGCTCGACGGCGACCTTGTGGAGCGAGCCCGTCACCGTGAGGAGACCCTTCTCGACCGTACCCTTGCCTTCCAGGCGGACGCTGGCCGGGAAGACGAGCAGGCTCGTGTAGCCGCTGATCTCGCCCTCCTCGCCCCGGGTCGGCTGGACGGAAGCCCCAGTCCAGGCCTCGCCCCATCGCTGCTCGGCCGTCGCCTTCGCCGTCGCCGTGGCGACGCCTGCCCGGTCCGTCTTGACCCTGTGCTTGCCGAACAGCTCAGCGGTGAGGGGCACGCCCGGGACCGCCATCCCGTCGAAGAACGTCGCCCGGGCCGTGAGGGTGACACGGTCGCCAGCGAGCACTACGTGGGGGTCCGTTTCGAGTGCGAGCTGGTAGGCGGGCTTGCGGATCAGCGCAACGTTGAACCAGGCGTCGGCGACCTGATCCTTGCCCGACCAGAGCTGGAGCCTGTAGCCGCCATACGGAAGGTCACTGAACCTGACGCTCTCGGTAAACGCGCCCGTCGCGTCCGGGCGGACGTCGACGGAGACAATCGGGGGAGCGTCATCGGTCCGCACGCCGTAGGTCCAGTCGGAGGTGAGCCTCAGCTCGAGGTCGTCTGGTACGCGGCCGGTCTCCCGCTCACGAACGTACCCCCAGACGTTGACGGTGTCGGTCTGCCGGTAGGTCTGCCGGTCGGTGGCCATGAAGCGCCACAGGCGGTCGCCGACACTCTCCGGGTCGCCCCAGCTCCACTGGTCGGCGATGTAGCCGCTGGAGCCCCCGCCCGCCAGACCGACCGGGATCACCAGTGAGCGGCCGCCGCTGGCGCGAACGACGACGAACGGCCGGTCGCCGACCCCGCCGGGATCGATGGCCGCCTCCCTGATCGACGACGGCGTGGCCCCCACCAGCAGCCCGTCCGACCCGGTCCGCCCGATCGCACCGCCACCCTCCATCTCGACGGTCGCCCCCTGGAGCGGCGCGCCGGTCGCGGTGTCGTTCGCCCAGACGAGGAGCCGATCCTTGGCGGCCGCGACGTAGGCTGCCACCTCGGTGACCTGGAGGACCATCTGGGCGCCGCCCGGCGGTCGCGGCCCGTCGATGAGATACCAGCCCCGCTCGAGCGGCGCCGGGAAGCGGAACCACGACGGGCCCCAGTCGGCCTCGCTACTCGGCTGGGCTTCGAACGACAGGACGCGCGCCAGGCCGCTGGTGGTAACGCGATGGCCCGTGGACCAGCGCACCCAGCCCGGCGCCTCCGTCAGGGTGCGGACCGCGTCGATGCCGGCCCGCTCCGAGGGCAGGCGGTAGACCGTCACGCTGAACGGTCGCTCGCGGATCCCCGGCCGCGCATTAGCCGACCAGTCCCATGGCGAGATGTCGATCGCCACGATCGGCCGATCACCCGGCCGCCACTCCACCATCGGCCGGCCGAACCGGTACCCGACCGACGGCGGCGTGGCGCCGGCCGGTGGCGATGTCTCGAAGCGCACCACGACGTCCTGCTCGAGCCTCTGATCTGAACCCTCCAACTGGACGCCGCGGCCGAGGGTCACCGTGTAGAGCGTCGCCGGGTCCAGGCGTTGGGGAACGAAGACGAACGTGCGGCCGTGCTGCTCGAAGCGCCCCTTCACCGCCGGTTCGATGGAGAAGTGGGACGCCGCGTCGACGGTTCCGTCCTGGTCGAAGGTCAGCTCGATCCCGGTGGTCACCGGCACGGCGGTCGCCCCGTCGTGCGGCAGGGTCGTGACGACGCGGAGCGGCGACCGCGCCTGGAACGCCCACGAGCCGGAGAGCGAGCCGTCAGGCGCGTGGAGGGTGAAGCGGTAGAGCCGGCCCGGGAGGAGTGCGTCAGTCGGCCTGAGCGTGGCCGTCCGGTCGCCGGGGCCGGCACTGATGGCAAGGCCGACCGCGGGCGTCACCTCGAGCGAGCGAGCGAGGGCCAGCGGGTCGTCTGCGCCGATGCTGGCCAGGGTGAAGGCGGTGTCGGTCGCCACCCCGGCCGGCGCGACCTTCGTGGCCGTCAGGGTCGCGACGGGCTGGATCGGGGGAACGGCGAGTTCGCCCCACGGCTCATTCGGGTCGGGACTCTCGGCCGCCGTAGGCAGGGAGGCGGCCGGCGACGGCGAGGGCAGCGCGATCACCGAGCCCTGAGACGAGGACGGCGTCGGGCTCGGGTCGGCCTGTGGCCCTGACGACCAGACGATGACGGCGACGAGGACCGCCGTGAGACCGACTCCCCCGACCGCGAGCCGGACGCCCCGCCTGCGTCGGTCGAAGGGGCTTCGAGATCCCGTTGCCGATCCGGTCATGGCAGCCCGTTCATCCCTCGATCTCGGGGCCGCCGGCTTGGACACACGTTGGGCCTGCGTGTCGGCGGTCGTCCATGTCCGGTGAGACGCTTCCTGTCGGATAGTGTGACATCGCGTCCGCGCCCCGCCAGCCCCTCACCGTCCCGCTGGGATGCAGGATAGGTCGAAGGTCCCACTTGTCGATGGCTGGCTGGTCGTCGTATCCTCACCGACCCCGCGCGTTATTCGGCACGAACCGCACGGTTGTCGGCGTGCTCACCACGGCGACCCGGCACCAAGGAGCTCGATTGCGGATCCACTCGCGCCGCCGCACGGCGGTCACCATCGCCACGCTCACGGCGGCTCTGCTCCTCGGCGTCGCCGCCGGCGCGGTTCCGGCGCTGGCAGCCGATCCACCCGGGCTCGAACGCTTCATGAACGCCGTGGCGCAGGTCGAGTCCGGTGGCGATCACAGGGCGGTGAACCGGACCTCCGGCGCGTATGGCCGCTACCAGATCATGCCGGTGAACTGGCCGACGTGGGCGCGGCGCTACCTGGGCGACGCCGGCGCGAAGCCGACGCCCGCCAACCAGGAGAAGGTCGCGAAGGCCAAGATGACGTCGCTCTACCGCTGGCTCGGAAGCTGGCGACGGGTCTCATACTGGTGGCTCACCGGCTCTGACCGAACCTCATCCTGGTCACGGGCGGCGACCGACTACGTGACCCGGGTGATGGCCTACTTCGGTGGCGGGGACCAGCCTGAGACCGCGGAGACCGCGGAGACCGCGGAGACCGCGGAGACCGCCGGCACCCGCTATTCGGAGCGAAGTTCGACGATCAGTTACACCGGGTCCTGGCAGTCCGCGCGGCATGGCGACTACGCCGGCGGTGCCGTCCGCTACGCGAGCGGCGACGGCGCGACCGCGGCCATCACCTTCACCGGGAGCCGGATCGCCTGGTATGGACCGGTCGGGCCGACACGCGGCAAGGCCCGGGTCCTGATCGATGGGGTGGCCGTCAAGACCGTCGACCTGAAGCGGCCGAGCTTCCAGGCGAGCGCGAACCTCTACAGCGTTTCGTGGAAGGAGGCCGGCCGTCACACCTTCGCCATCGAAGTGATCGCCACACCGGGCGATCGACTGGTCGCGATCGACGAACTGGCCGTCACCGAGTAGCGGCATCGCCTGCTAGCGCGAGTCCTTCGCCACGCGTCGTCGAAGAGCGGTCGCGGATGCCGCGTCCCTCCCAGATCGGCGCGCACGGACTGGTAGGCAGGAGTTCGGGCCCGCGGGGCGAATCCTGGCGGCAGATCCACGCTCAGCGCGGGGCGGGGGGCGGCCGTCACAGCCTGGATCCAGCCATCTGAGGTTGGATCCACTGCCTACCAGTCTGGCGGAGACTTGATGGGAGGACCGGGGACCCCGGCTGAGCCGTCGACAGCCTCGGGAGGGATCACGGCTAGCGCGCTGCGATCACCTCGATCTCTATCGCGAAGTCGCTGGCGAGGGCGGTCACCCCGACCGTCGCGCGAGTCGGCGGCTCCGTCGGGAAGTAGGTGCGGTAGACCTGGTTCATCGCGTCGAAGTCGGCGAAGTCGCGCAGGTAGATGGTCGACTTCACGACGTCTCGGTAGTCGAGACCGACCGCCTTGAGCAGGCGTCCGACGTTGTCGAGCATCTGACGCGTCTCTGCGGCGATCCCGCCGCCGACCGCGCCGTGCTCGCCGGGTGCGTTGCCGACCTGGCCGGCCAGGAAGACGAAGCCGTTGGCCTCGATGACCTGACTGAACGGAAGGTTGCTGGCTTCGATGCCCGGCAGGACCGGGACGTTCTTTGGCACGGTTTCGGGCCTCCTTGGAGCGGTGATCGGATCCATCCAGAGTAGCCGCGCTCGCGGCAGCCGGCCGGCCGGCCGGCGGCACGCCGCGCCCCGCGGCCGCCGCGCCTGTTCGAGCCCTAGCCGATCTCGACGATCCGATAGTGGCGTTCGCCGGCCGGCGTCCTGACCACGATGGCGTCGCCGAAGTCCCGCCCGACGAGGGCACGCCCGACCGGCGAGTCCGACGAGATACGGCCGGCCGTCGGGTCCGACTCGGATCCCCCGACGATCGTGTAGGTGACCGTCTCTCCGTCGGCCTCGACCGTGACCCGCGACCCGAGCCCGACCCTGGCGCCGCGGGCGGGCGCATCCACGACGACCGCGGTCCGCAGCCGGGCCTCGAGGGCCTGGACCCGGCCTTCGAGGAAGGACTGCTCCTCGCGGGCGGCGGTGTAGTCGGCGTTCTCCTTGAGGTCGCCGAGCTCCTTGGCCGTCCGGATCCGGGCGATCACCTCGGGACGCTTCACGCGAGTCAGGTGTTCGAGCTCCGCGTGCATCCGAGCCGCTCCGGCGACGGTCAGGGCCCCGCTTCCCGGAGCTGCATGGTCGGCGGAGGTGGCCTCGTCGTACGGGGCGCCACCCCCGGTCGAGCTGCCGGGTGCCGGCGCCGAGGGCCGCGTCCTGGTCGCGGCCGGCGCGCGTGGGCGTCGGGCCGGAGGCGGCTCGACGCGTGCCCCCTCGGCGTCTCCGTCGGGCAGCTGGACGACCCGGGTCGGGGGCGACGGTGCTCCCACCGGTTCGGCCACCAGCGAGCCGGTCAGACCGGTCTCCTTTCGGCGGCCGTCGCCACGGCGCAGGTTGGCGAACGGCAGGATCACCTTCCGGTCCGGGAGTCCGGCCCGTTCAGCGTCCGAGACACTCGCGTCGAAGGCGTCGAAGAGGGCGTCCTCGTATTCGGCGGCGGCGCTGGTTGCCGACCACCAGATCCGGACCGAGTCGAGGCTGCGCAAGGTCCTGAGCCAGTGGCCGCCGGCATACGGTCGCCGGTCGCCCAGCTCGGTCCGCGCCATCGCCGCGAGTCGTCGGCCGACCGACACGTCCGAGCTGCCGATGTAGAGCACCGTCTGCGAGGCCAGCCAGAACGACCCGAGGCGACCGGCCAGGGCCTTCGAGGTGGGCCGTGTCCCGTCCAGCAGGAGCGTCTCCATGCGCTCGAGCCACTTGCCGACGCGAATCAGCTCGATCGGGGCTGAGGCCGTCGGAGCGACCGATTCGATGATGAAGACGCCGGACCCCTGGGCCGAGATCGGTCGTCCCCACTGCCCTGGGCCGTCAGCGAGCAGTCCCACGGATCGGAGCAGGTGCGGAGCGTCCAGCGCGATCAGGTCCTGGGTCATCGGCCGATAGTACCCGCGAATGCCCCGGGGTATGGTGCGAGCCACGATGCGTGCCAGCCACGAACCATGAGCAGGCCTCTCCGTCGATCGCTGATCGTGGCTGCGATCGGGATCGTGGCTGCGGTCGCCTGGATCTGGGCAGCCCCGCCTCGGAGTGATCCGGCGAGCCCCGTGGCGGTCGCCACGCCGACCTCCCGCGCCACGACGAGCCCGAGCCCGAGCCCGAGCCCGAGCCCGAGCCCCAGCCCGACCGCCGCTCCGACCCAGGCCCCAGCCAGCCCGGTCGCCGACCCGCCTCGGGCGACGCTCGCGATCCGCAAGGCCCTCTCACTTCGTCTCGACGGCCTCCGCGCGAGGTACGGTCTCCCGGGCGTCTCCGCGGCCATCCTGTTCGCCGATGGCTCGATCTGGCGTGGGACCAGTGGCCTGGCCGACGTGGCCGCCGAGCGCCCGGTCACGCCAGACACCGGATTCGCCGTGGGGAGCATCACCAAGACCTTCCTGGCCGCCCTGATCCTGAGGCTCGCGGAAGAGGGCGCGATCGACCTGGAGGCGACCGTCAGGAGCTACCTGCCACAGCTGGAGATCGGCCCGACGATCAAGGTCCGTCAGCTGCTCGACCACACGAGCGGCCTCCATGACTTCTTCTACGACCGGACGATCGACAAGGCCCTGCTCGCCGACCGCACTCGTGTCTGGACGACGGCGGACGTCCTCTCCCGGGTGGGCAAGCCGTACTTCAAACCTGGTCACGGCTGGCACTACTCGAACACCAACTACGTGATCCTGGGCATCCTCGCCGAGACCGTCGGCGGGGCACCCCTTGCAGGCCAGCTGCGTGAGCGATTTCTGGCCCCGCTCGGGCTGGACCAGACCCGCTACCAGGCCGTCGAGCCCCCGCTCAGGCCGCTCGCCCGCGCCTACCGGTTCAACGGACCGGGCCTTGATCTGCCACCGATCGCCCTGTCGGACGGCAGCGACGTCGTGCCGTTCACCTCGGTCGTGACTGCGGCCGGCAGCGCCGGTTCCCTCGCCTCGACTGCCGAGGATCTCGTCCGCTGGGCGCGAGCGCTCTACGGCGGCTCGGTCCTGCGCCCCGAGAGCCTGGCGGCGATGATCGACGAGGTCGGGGTCACGGCGCCGTTCAAGCCATCGGTCCCGTACGGCCTCGGGGTCCAGGCTGCGACCGTCGATGGGCGCCCGACCCTGGGCCACTCCGGGCGTCTGCTCGGGGCTCGTTCGGTCGTTCGCTGGCTGCCGGACGAAGGGATCGCCATCGCCGTCCTGACCAACCAGAGCCGGGCCGACCCGAATCACCTGGTTCGTGCGCTCCTTCGAGTCGTTCTGGGGGTGCCGCCCGACTGTGCCGACTGCGCGACAGCGAACTGACCGGATCGTCGCCGACGGTGCGCCCCGACACCACATATCGCGCCCACCGGTACGACTGGCGGGCCGGCCCGGTACCGACGGGTATTCCGTCGTTCGGCGAGGCGGACCAGACTTGCCCTTCGCCCACAAAGGGTGGAGATGGCATACCGGGTCGAGGTCTATACGAGCGGGGGCACAGCCAGCGGAGCCTTGGCCCGATCAGTGCCGCTGCGCGAGGCGCTGGCCGCCGATGGCGGGCTGCAGCTTGACGGCGCGGTCTGGCAGGGCCTGGACGATCCGGCGCCGAGATCCGCGGGCTCCGTCACGATCGCGACCGACGACATCCTGTTCGCGGTCGCCGACGATGAACCGAAGGCGCCGATCCATGCGGCCTGGCACCACATCGTGCTCGAGTCGGGGCCGTACGCACTCGAAGGGGAGCTGGCCACGATGCCCGGCTTCGACCCGGGTCGATCACTGGCCAGGCCGTCGGGTGAGTTCGTGCTCCTGCGCGACGTCCGGCTCTCGCTCCACGGCAAACCCGAGGCGGGCGTCTCCACCGGCGATCACGTCCTGGTCAACCGCTATGCCGTCGAGCGGATCCGGGCGGACTTGATGCTGGGCTTCTTCTTCCCGGGGGCCGTCATCGACGCGGCCTCCGACGCGACCTCTCACGCCGGGCCAGGCCCTGCCGTCCGCTCGGCCCAGGCGCTCGGCGGGGCCGCCTGACCGTTCGCGCCGTCTACGCCCGGTTCAGCGCCCCGGGGCGCTCCCACTCCCGGCGCGGGAGCGGACCGGCTTGCGGTGGGCATGGTGCTCGGCGCCGGTCCGGGCATGACCGGAGCGTGCCCCGAGCGGTCGCGGCTCGGTGTCACGGTCGGGGATGAAGCCGTCCTCGACCGTCCATGGGATCGCCGTCCGCAGCATGCGCTGGATCCCACGGAGCAGATCGGTCTCATCGATACAGACCAGCGAGATGGCCTCGCCTGTCGCGCCGGCCCGTCCGGTTCGCCCGATCCGGTGGATGTAATCCTGCGGGTTCCACGGCAGCTCGAAGTTCACGACGACCGGCAGATCCTCGATATCGAGGCCGCGGGCGGCCACATCGGTCGCGACCAGGATTCGGATCTCGCCCAACTTGAAACCCTCGAGCGCGCGCGTTCGCTCCGGCTGTGAGCGATCGGAGTGGATCGCCACGGCATCGAGTCCTTCGCGGTCGAGCCGGCTGGCGAGCCGGCTGGCGGCCAGCTTGGTCCGGGTGAAGACCAGCACCTGGCGAAGGTCGCCCTTGCGGATCAGGTGGGCGAGCAGGGCTTCCTTGCGGTCGCGATCCACCGGGTAGACGAGTTGCTGGACCGCCTCGGCCGCGGTGTTGCGGGCCATCACCTCCACCTTTGCCGGATCGGTCAGGATCGAGCCGGACAGGTTGCGGATCTCTTCGGAAAAGGTCGCTGAGAAGAGCAGGTTCTGGCGGCGCGGGGGGAGCAGCTCCAGGATCCGCCGGATGTCCGGCAGGAAGCCCATGTCGAGCATCCGGTCCCCCTCGTCGAGCACCAGGATCTCGACCTGCCCCAGGTTGACCGTCCGTTGCCCGACGTGATCGAGCAGCCGACCCGGCGTCGCCACGAGGATCTCCACACCGGCTCGCAGGGCCTTGATCTGGGGTTCGATCGGGATGCCGCCGTAGACGACCGTCGAGCGCAGCGGCACGGTCCGCCCATAGGTCCGGACGCTCTCATCGACCTGCATCGCCAGCTCGCGGGTGGGGACCAGGATCAGGACCCGGACCGGATGCCTCGCCGGCGAGAAACTCGTGTTCGCGTGCTTGCGCATCCGATCGAGGATGGGGAGCACGAATGCGGCGGTCTTGCCGGTCCCCGTCTGGGCGGCCGCGAGGAGATCGCGGCCTTCGAGGACCAACGGGATGGCACCCGTCTGGACCGGCGTCGGGGTCAGATAGCCCTCTTCGGCGACGGTCTTGAGGAGATCGGCCGAAAGGCCGAGGGAATCGAATGTCAAAGCGGCTCCTGCGTATCGCGTCGCGGGCGCAGGGCCGGAGCGACGGTGGCTCGGTGTGGAGCCGCCCGGAGCATAGCCGAAATGGCCAGGACCGAAGCGCGACCGCTACAGGGACCCGGGCCACCGAGCTCGTCCGGCGGGCCGGCATCGTCGCGACCGGCAGCATCCCATTCGCGGTGACGACCCAGGCGCGACGCGGACGGTCGCCGAAGCGCTCGTCACGGCGTGTCATCGTCCCGGCGTGTCTGCGAGACAGCACGGAGCGGCCGAAGGCCGGGCGAGGCGACCAACCCCCGTCAGGACGTGCTTGCCAGGCACCATGGCGCGTCGTGGACGGCCCGATGCGTTCGGGCCGCCTGCCTGGGTCGCCTGGTGCTGTCTGGCAGGCACGCGCCCTGGGGGCGGACGGCCGCGCGCCCGGGGCGGATGGCCGCGCGCCCCGGGGCGGATCGGCCGCGCCCCCGGGGCGGATGGCCGCGCGCCCCGGGGCGGATCGGCCGCGCCCCTACGGGCCCTGCCTGAACCGGCCTGGTCCAGCACATAAGTTGGGACGCCTACACCGGACTATCGAGCGGGTCGACACGAACTCACCCGGGCTGGCATACTCCGCCCTCGCGTCCGGTCGGCCATACGCTCCCGCCGCCGGCGACATCACCCACCGTCACCATGCCCCAGCGTGGTGTTCCGGCGGAGAGGAGGCAAGAGGATTGTCGTTTCATGAACACGGCGCCCAGCGGGCGTCTTCCAACAGGCCGGTGCGCCTGACCGTCATCGGCCTCGCCCTTGCCCTCGTGGCCTCCGTTGGCATGGCGGCGAACCCCACCCCCGCGGCGGCGGCGGGCATGAAAGTCGTTGTAGTGGTCGGGCCGGCGGGCTCGAGCACCTCGAAATACATCACCAGCGCCAGGCGCTACGCCTCGCAGGCTCGATCGTACGGAGCCGACGTCGTCGAGATCTACAGCCCGAATGCCACCTGGACCAAGGTGAGATCGGCGACTCGCGGCGCCAGCGTCCTGATCTATCTCGGCCACGGCAACGGCTATCCGAGCCCATATGGGCCGCTCTCAGCCCTGACCAAGGATGGATTCGGGCTCAACGCTTCTGCAGGTCACGGCCACTACAACGTCAAGTACTGGGGCGAGTACTACATCCGCACCTACATCAACCTCGCGCCCAACGCCGTCGTGATCCTGAACCGGCTGTGCTACGCCTCTGGCAACTCCGAGTGGGGCGCGAAGAACCCGACGAAGGCGGTGGCGATCAAGCGTGCCGACAACTTTGCCGCCGCGTTCCTGCGGGCGAATGCCCGGGTGGTCTTCGCCGAGGGGATCAACAGCGCTTCGTACGTCCTGTACGGGATCTTCAAGACGAAGCGCACGATGGCCGAGATCTTCCAGAGCGCGCCGAGCTACAGCGGAGCCTATGACTTCCGCTTCAAGTCCGTCCGCAGCCCCGGATACGCGGCCTGGCTGGACCCCTACGCACCGAGCCGCTACTACCGCTCGGTGATCGGCAAGCTCACCCTCTCGGCGACCACCGTTCGCGGTTCCTGAACGGGTCACGGCCGGTCTGTCGGGCAGCGGCCGCGCGCACTACCATGCGTCCCATGACGACGCTCACTTCGCTGCCGTTCACCGGCGATCCGACCGCCGACCGCCTGCTGGTCGACGAGCCGCTGGCACTGCTCATCGGGTTCGCGCTCGACCAGCAGGTGACCGTCCAGAAGGCGTTCAGCGGGCCCGCCGAGCTCAAGCGCCGGCTCGGGCATCTGGATGCCTCCCGGATCGCGACGATGGATCCT
Organism: Candidatus Limnocylindrales bacterium; assembly: GCA_038915815.1. GTDB lineage: Bacteria > Chloroflexota > Limnocylindria > Limnocylindrales > CSP1-4 > SPCO01. The sequence goes on along the minus strand of JBCLCL010000023.1, from coordinate 4,781 downwards.
GCCGAACTCGACGCCCTGTTCCGTGAGCGACCGGCCCTCCATCGATTTCCGGGAGCGATGGCCGGCAAGGTCCAGGCGCTGTGTGCCGCGATCGCCTCGAGGTATGGCAACGACGCCCGATCCGTCTGGGCCGACGCAGCCGACGGTCCGAGCCTGGAAGCCCGTCTGCTGGGCCTGCCGGGGATCGGCGAGATGAAGGCCAAGTCGCTCATCTCCGTGCTCGGCAAACGGTTCGGCGTCCGCCCGCCGGGCTACGAAGCCGTGGCACCGACCTGGCCGACGCTCGGGGACGTCGATTCGGCCGAGGCGCTCGCGAGCTACCAGGCCGGCAAGCGCGCGCACAAGGCGGCCATGCGCGAAGCCGCCGACCGCGGTTGATCCTGCCGGCCGCCCCGTGCAGGGGCGCACGCGTCGCGATCGGCCCGGCGCGAATCGCGGGTACGCTTGGGCGATGACGCACTACGACGAACGGTCACTCCTCCATGAGCTCGAACCAGAGGCCGGCCGGCTGTACGACCGCCACGCCTCTGTCGCCCAGGAATGGTTCCCCCACGACTACATTCCGTACCGACTCGGGCGCGACTTCGACAAGGAGCCGTGGACGCCCGATCAGCCTCGGCTGACCGGGGTCGCCCAGACCGCCTTCGAGATCGGGCTCCTGACCGAGGACAACCTGCCCAGCTACCACCGGCTCATCCACGGGATGTTCGGTGCCGGTGACGGGGCGTGGATCAACTGGGTCGGCCGCTGGACCGCGGAGGAGGGACGTCACGCGATCGTCCTGCGCGACTACCTGACCGTCACCCGCAACATCGACCCGATCATGCTCGAGCGCGGCCGGATGACCCAGCTGCAGAAGGGCTACGACCACGACGCGCCGGACACCCTGCATGGGCTGGCCTACGTGACGTTCCAGGAGCTGGCGACGCGAATCGCCCACCGCAACACCGGGCGCTATTCGGACGACCCGGTCGCCGACCGGATCATGATCCGCATCGCCGCCGACGAGAACCTTCACATGGTCTTCTATCGCGACATCCTCGCCGCGGCGCTCGTGCTCGAGCCGTCGGCGACGGTGTGCGCCATCGTCGACGAGGTCCTCGACTTCCAGATGCCGGGCGCCGGGATCCCGGGTTTCATCCGCAAGGCGGCCACCATCGCCAAGGCCGGCATCTACGACCTGCGCGTCCACCGCGACGAGGTGCTCATGCCGATCCTGCGGCACTGGCGCATCTTCGAGCTGGCGAACCTCGACGCGGCTGCGGAGGCAGCCCGGACACGCCTCGCCGAGCACCTCGCTAGGCTGGATGACGCGGCCAGGAAGTTCGAGGCGCGGATGGCGGCGTCGGCGATCCCGAGGATCGCGTCGAGCAGCGGGTGATCCCGCGGTCGTTCATTCGATCGCGGAGCCGACGGCCAGGAGCTCGATCCGCTCGATCGATTCGTCGATCCGAGCCTCGCTGATCCGCCCCGAGGCGACCAGCTCCACGATCGCGTCGACCAGTCGCGCCGCGAGGTCCGGCACGTAGGCCGTCTGGTTGGCGAAGAGGAGCAGGTCGTTGCCGGCTTCGATGGCCAATGCCGCGGCCTCGGACGGTGTGTGGTGCAGGGCGATCGCCTCGGCGCCCAGATCGTCGGTGATGACCGCCCCGCTCCAGCCGAGTCGTCCACGCAGCAGGCCATCCACCGTGGCGACCGACAGCGACGCCGGCACGCCCGGGTCGATCGTGTCGTTGACCATGTGGCCGGTCATCACCGCGTCGGCCAGGCCGAGCGAGATGAGCGTCTCGAACGGTTCCAGTTCGGCCTCCGTCCAGGTCCGGGTCACGTCGACATCGGCAACGTCCGTATTCGCGCTGGCGCTGCCGAGGCCCGGGAAGTGCTTGATCGCGGCGCGGATCCCGAACTCGTGGAGACCATGGATCTCCGCCTCGGCCATCGCCGCGACGACGGACGGATCGTCGGAGAAGCTGCGCCCCAGCGCGCCCACGGCCGGGTTGGTCGGGTTGACGTTGACATCCACGACCGGGGCGAGATCGAGATCGAGCCCGGCGGCTGCCATCGTGGCGCCCATCGCCCGCCCGGCTTCGAAGGCCACCCCGGGATCGTCCGTGGCGCCGATCTCCGCCTGCGACCGTGTTTCGGGAAAGCCGTGCGCCGGCGTGAGCCTGGCGACCCGGCCGCCTTCCTGGTCGATGGCGATGATCAGGTTGCCGGGCGCCGCCGCTCGCAACGCGGCCGTGAGCGCCGCCAGCTGCTCCGGGGATTCGATGTTCCGGGTCCCGCCGGCCGCGTCGCGATCGAACAGGATCACCCCGCCGAGCCCAGCCTCGAGCGCCTTCGTGATCGGGTCCTCCGGGCCGATCGTGAACCCCCGAAAGCCCACCATGAGCAACCGCCCGGCCTTGCGGCGGAGCGTCTCCGGGTCGCTGGTCGGCGCAGGCGTCTCAGGCTCGGGCGTGGGAGTGGCAGTCGGCTCCGGTGGCGGCGAGGCGCTCGGCCGGGTTGCCGTCGGTGTCGCCGCAGCGGATGGTGCCGGAGATCGTTCAGCCCCAGCGCAGGCACCCAGCCCGGCCGCCACAGAGCCCGCCGCGAACCCGCGCAGGAGGGTGCGGCGCGAGATCCACTCTGAGGTCGACATCGCGAAACCCTCTAGCCCTGGCCCCCCTGGTCGCGCAGGAAGCGCTCGATGTCGGCGATCAGGTCAGAGCCGGACGGCAGCCGCTGCTCGTCGTACATCGCCTCCAGGCGCTCGACGTAGCTCCGTGTCGTCTCGTCGAGGCCGGTCGCGGTGTCGAGCCGGTCGCGCAGTTCGCGGGCCTCCACTTCGAGACCCTCCGCCGGGATCAGCGCGCCGAGGTGATTGCCGAGGGTTCGCAGCAGTTCGACCGCGGCCATCGCGTACGGGCCGGAGATGTAATGCGGCACCTGTGCGAAGTAGCCGAGCGCCGGGATGCCCACCGCCGATACCTCGAACTCGAGCGCGGAGACGAGCGCTGTCGGTACGCGCAGGGTGCCGGCTGGACCGGGCGAAACGTCGCCACGCAGCAGGCCGCGCGACGCTTCGGTGCCGAGGATCGGCACCGGTCGGGTATGCGGGACGGCGGCCGGGATGGCCCCGAGGCTGATCCATTCGGCCACGCCGAGGGTCCCCGCCAGCTCGACGACGGCGTCGATGAACGCGCGCCAGCGGTAATCCGGCTCGGGCCCCACGAGTACGAGCACGTCCCGTTCGCCCACCAGGGTTCGGCGGAGCACGAGCTCGTGCCAGGTCAGCTCGGTGAGCCTGCCGTCCACGATCTCCAGCGGTGGGCGACGGGCGCGATAGTCGAACAGGACGTCCGCGTCGAACGTGGCCACGACCGTCGCGTCCTCGATGAGCTGACCGAGCGCGGTCGTGGCTGCCGATCCCGCATCCACCCAGCCATCGAACGCGGCCAGCAGCACCGGCGCCACGAGATCCCCGGACTCGGCCAGCGTGTAGAGGCTCACGGCTGAAGGATAGGCGACGAAGGATAGGCGACGATTACGGCGCGGGCCGGTACACTCGCCAGCGCACCCTGAAGGTGGACCCATCGAAAGGACGGAACGTGGCCAGGCATTCAAAGCATGAACGCGAGCGCCGCACGGCCGAGACCGAGCGCGTGAAGCAGATCGAGGCCGCCTGGCTTGGCAGCCTGCCGTCTGCCGCCGCAAAGGCGTTCGCGGAGTCTGTCGCCGCCGCGCGTGCCCGCGGCCCGCAGGAGAAGCGGCCCGACATGGCACCGGGCACCCTGCCCAGACCGCCTCGTCCCGGCCGCGAGCCGAAGCCCCCCAAGGACGAGCGACCGCGCAGGTCGTCCAACCGCGACTGACTCGGGTCTCAGCCGCCCGTCAGGCTGGCATCAGGGGACCGGTTCGCGGTACGCTGACGCGAACCGTCGCTCAGGCTGGTCCGAGCTGGTCGGAGATCGTGTACGTCACGGAGGGCAGTTGGATGGGTGACAAGACGCCGAAGCGGCCGCCCAAGCCGAAGAAGCCGAAGAAGCCGGCCTAGGACGCTCGACGCAGGATCCTGCCGGCGATCTCGCCGAGGCGAAGCGACGGTCGCTGGCGGTCTGGCTCGGGCCGTGGGGTCGCGGCGGCCTCGGCGATCCCGAACGGGCGCGCCCGCAACTGCTCGGTGACCTCGCGTTCCTGGGGTGTCTGCTCGGCCACGATCGGCAGGTCGTCCGGATCGAGCGGGAGCGTTGGCGCGACCCTGAGCGCTGGACGGGCATAGGCGGGCGCACCGTAGAGGCGCGGTTGAGCGACGTACATCTCGTCGGCGGACATGGGCGTCCTCGGATGAGTGCGATCGGCCGGATATCCGACCCCTGTGAATGAAACGAGGGTGAACCCCGTTTCAGTACGGACGCGCCCGCCGGATGACGCCGTTTGTCGCGGAAGGCGTTGACCGAAGGCACCGCGCGTGCTTCCAGAACGTCGCCCGGGGAATCGAACGACCCGGGTCGACTGACGGCCCGGGTCGGAGATCACGCTGGTTCGGCGGGCCGTGAGTCGGCCCGCACCGAGAGGGTGGAGTCAGCCGCGCTGGCTGCGGAAGCAGTCGCTGCAGTAGACGGGCTTGCCGCTGGTCGGGCGGAACGGGACCTGGGCTTCCTTGCCACAGGACGAGCAGGTGGCCGCGAACATCTCGCGGGGTCCGCGATCGCGGTCGCCATACCCGCCGCCGCCCGAGCCGCCGCCGTAGCTGCCGGCGCCGCTGGAGTAGCCGCCACTGGAGTAGCCGCCACTCGAGC
>JBCLCL010000022.1:0-41986 GCA_038915815.1 Candidatus Limnocylindrales bacterium | reverse complement strand
CCAGCGCTGCTGGGTTCACCACCAGTGCGTCGACGCCTTTCGGATATCCACAAGGGGCTTCGGTCAGATGCCGGCCGCTTGAGGAGCCGGACACCTCCCCGCCAGGCGAGCGAGGAACGCCTGGGCGGTTCGACGGGCGACGAGGTGGAGCAGGGACTCGTCGATCAGGAGACCGAGCTTCCCAAACGGCGGCGCGTACCGGCCGTCGAGGGCGAGCAGGGTGGCGCTGATCTGGAGGTGTCCTGCGAAGACCGGGAAGAGCGGCGCAAGGCTGGCCGATCGCCACGCGATATCGACAACGAGGGAGCCGTCGACGTTGTTCGCCGGGCTGAGGTCGACCAGCGCCGACTTGCGAACAGGACGTTTGCCACTCCCGTCGAGGATAGGCAGTTCGAGGTCAGTGACAACCCGGCGGCTTTGCGGGTTGCCCCCGGGTAGGTGGATCTCCCGACCAAGCCACGATAGATCGTCGAGGGCTTCTTGGGCGCAGCGGAGATCGAGCTGCACGGCGCGAGCGACGCGCAGTCGGACCGTGGCCGAGTCTGGTCCCATGGACGTTACATCCAACCCCACAAGGACTGAGGCTCGCCTCGAATGGCGCGCGGCGATAGGGCCAGGTGGCTCGTCGCAACTGGGCCGAAAGACCCTGTCCCTGGGACAGCGTCGGGGCCAACCTGGACCGATACAGCGATGCCTGCGGCGAGGTAGCGGCAATGAAATGGATCCTGACCCTCCTGCTCGCAGTAATCGTGCTCGCTCTTGTCGGTATCTCTGCGCTTGCCAACCAGCGGTCGGGCGGGCGAGTCGAAGGACCGACGTCGGTCGAGATCGTCATGACGGAGATGCGGTTCAACCCGAACCGGATCGACGCGCGCGCAGGCCAGTCGGTGCTCGTGACGATCATCAACCGAGGGAGTGAGCGTCACGACCTCGCGTTCCCGTCGATCACGATGCCGAATCTCCAGGGCCTGGAGACGCTCACCATGCCGGGTGAGTCAACCCGCCTTACCCTCTCATTCGACACCCCGGGCATCTATCTGTTCCTGTGCGCCATTCCAGGCCACGCGGCGGCTGGCATGACTGGGGCAGTGTTCGTTTCGCAATAGATCCGAACGGTCAGATCAAAGCCGTAGCCCGGTCGGGGTCGAAGTCCCGATCGGTTACGGCATGCGTCAGGCGACTCCGGGAGCCCGTTGCCGCATCCCGAGGGTCCATGGCCGGCCGGCGAGAAGGTCCGAAAACGGCGCCAGGGCCACCGTTCGCCAGGGTCTCCTGACGGCCGTGTGTCGCCTTATGAGCAGATGAGGGCCATCTGACACATGGCGTCCGGGCCCTAGGGCTCAAATCCTCTCGCCCCGACCAACACGATGTCATCAGGCGTCACGTCCGATTCACCCAGCGCGATCTTGCGGAGGCCGTGACGGACTCGTTGCTGCGTCGCTCCCGCCTCAAGGACCTTGGGTCTTCCCGGACCGCGCATCGTCCAGGCTCCGCCGTCCGCAGTCGTGACGCTAGCGCGGCGTCGCCGTCGGCAGTCCGACCGATCGCGCAGCCTCGAGCATCCGGTCGTCGTACGTCACGATCGCGTCGAGATCGTCCCCGACGGCCAACGCGGTGGCGAGGTGGATGGCATCGAGCGTTCGGAGCACCAGTGGTTCGAGGGTGCCGGCCGCATCCAGGATCCGATCGTCGATCCCGATGAGATCGACGCGCCGCAGCCCTTCGCGGACTGTCGCCAGGGCGGCTGGCCCGAGGTGCCGGACCGCTCGCAGGGATTCCGTGCGCAGCAGGGCGGACGACACGCGCCGCGCGCCGCTGCCCGCCAGGAACGCTCGTACGGCTGCGGATCCCGCCTCTTCGACAACCAGCTTGACGAAGGCCGAGCTATCGAGATACAGCGCGCTCAATCGGCCCGTCCCTCCGAGACGATCCGAGAAGGCGCCGCGGCATCGGGCGGGAGACGGACGGGCACGAGGTCCAGGACGTCGGCTTCCGCTCGACGGAGGAGTCCCTCACGTTCCAGCCGGGCCAGGCCGCTCGGCATCGTCCTCAGCAGGACGGCGACAGGACGCCCACGAACTGTGACCTCCACGGTCTCACCCGCAGCCACCCGTCGCAGGATGGCACTCGCCTGACGACGCAGCTCCCGGACTCCAACACGCTCCATGTGCGACATAGTAGCACACCGGCTTCGCCTTTCACGCCTCTTGTGATAGAACCGGTCCACCTTGCAGGCGATTCGCGTGAAGGAAGGCTTTATAGTGGCCCGCGTGCACGTCCCAGCCCGCGTCAGACCCGAGAGACTCGCAAGGATCCTCGCTCTAACCGGCGGGCTGTTCTGGATCGTCAAGATCTTGTTGATCTGGGAGAACGGCGGCACCAACACGTTTGGCGGGGCCGTTGGTCTTATGTTCCTGATCGGCACCGTCCTGCTGGCTTCTGCGACCGTGCTCTGGACCTGGCGTGCGACGCAAGGTCGATCGCTCCCCATCCGTGCAGGACTGCTGCTCGGTGCCCTCATCGCTCTGTTGCTGGCGATCAACCTGCCGATCTTGGTCGGCCAGTCCGTGCTTCCCGGTTCCTGGCTGGCGGGCGAGTTCGGGGTGATTCTCGTGGCTGTCGCGGCGATCATCGCGGCATCCCGGGTGACCGGCGCAAGGACCCTCACCAATCAGGTTTGAGCCGGCGTCGGGTAGCGCGCCCCACCTCCCGCTCGTGCGAGAACCCGCGGCGTCATCGATCGGCTGCCGCCTGCTGGGTCAGGCGCCGCACGAGCAGGTAGGCAAGGCGGCGGCCCTTGCCCTTCACCTCGATCTCGCCACGCTCCTCGAACTCGTACTGATCGCACAGGCGTCGATAGGCCGACTCGCCGACCTGGATCCGCCCGGCCACCCCGTGCGACTCCATCCGGTTCGCGGTGTTCACCGTGTCGCCCCACAGGTCGTAGATGAACTTGTGGCGACCGATCACACCGGCGATGACCGGCCCGCTGTCCATGCCGATCCGGATGGCCAGATCAAGGGCCAGGAGTTCGCACAACCGGCCGAACTCGGCCTGCATGTCGAGAGCCATGTCGGCCATCGCTTCGGCATGATCTGGCCGCGACTCCGGCAATCCCGAGGCGACCATGTACGCGTCGCCGATCGTCTTGATCTTCTCCACGCCGTGCCGCTCGGCCAGCGCGTCGAACGCGCTGAAGATCTCGTCGAGCACACCCACCACCCGCTCCGGCTCGGTCCGCTCGGTGAAGGGTGTGAAGTCGACGATGTCGGCGAAGAGGACCGTCACGTCGTCGTGGGCTTCGGCGATGACACCGGGCTCCCGCTTGAGCCGTTCGGCGATCGCCCGGGGCAGGACGTTGAGCAGCAGGCCCTCCGACCGGGTGAACGCTTCGTCTCGGGCGCGAACGGCGTACTGGAGCAGGACGTAGGCGGTCAGCGAGACCCCGGTCACGTTCAGGACGAAGAACGCGATGCGGACAACATCCGGGATCTCCGCCGCATCCCGGGAGAGTGTCGGTTCGAGCAGACCGGAGAGCAGCGTCAGCGCGAGGAACGCGCCGAACCATGGGATCGACTCGTCGGCGGTGAAGAAGAAGAGCGTCCCGATCGCCGCCACCAGGGCCCACAGGCTCACGGCGCTCGACGCGATATAGCCACCGAGCGTCCACTGGAGCAGGAATGGCAGGAGCGTCATCATCAGCGCCTGGCTGAAGCGGAAGAAGCGATAGTCCTTCGTGCGGGCGAAGACGGCGAGGCTCGCTACCGACGCGAGCTGGTAGACGAAGGGGATCGCGGCAGCCTGGACCAGTCCCAGGATCCAATACACCAGGACCCAGACGACCGACAGGACGGTGACGAGCGCGGCCGCGAGGGTCAGCGCCGACTTCTGGGCGCGTGTTTCGTCAGTGTCGGTCCTGGCAACCCCGAGGGCTGCCAGCCGACGCGCGATCCGAACGACGGACGACCCGGGCCGCATCAACCCGAGTATGGCCGTTGAGCCGGCGCCCCGATCGTCAGGTGCGCCCGTCGGGCGTTGGCGTAACGGTCAGCTGGCCGCGCTGCGCCGCGCCACCGCATCCAGCGTGGCGATGAGGGCTGGATCGGCATTCAGGGAGGCGATCCGATGGAAGCTCAGCCCGCACCGCTCCGCCTGCTCACGCGCCCCGATATCGACGTCATACAGGATCTCCAGGTGATCGGCCAGGAACTGGACGGGCGCGACAAGAACCAGGCGCCGACCAGCGGCCGCGATCTCGGGCATCAGGTCGGCGAAATCCGGCCGCATCCATTCGCCTGGCTCGTGGCCCGCGCTCTGCCAGCAGAACGACCACTCCCCGTCAGCGAGGTCTGCCCGGTCGGCGACCGCTTCGGCCGTTGCACGAAGCTGGGCCAGATATTCAGGCTCCTGCTCAGCGACCTGTCGGGGCAGGCTGTGGGCCGTCATGAGGACGGCAACCCCGTTGCCCCCGTCGGCCCGGATCGCCGCAAGCGACTCCCGAACTCGACCCGCGAGAGCGTCGACGAACGCCGGTTCGTCGTGCCAGGCGCCCGCGATCGCGACCTCGGGCGCGCCATCCCCGAGCGCTGCCCGCGCCTCCCCGATCGCGCGGCCGTAGCCACCCATGAGCAGCGGCGAGAACTGGGGCGACAGGATGATCGCGGTCACGGCGGAGACCTTGCGCTCGGCGAGCTCTCGGAGACCGGCGAGGATGGACGGCTCCGAGAAGCGCATGCCCACCGCGACGGGCCGACGCAGCGAGAGCTCGAGCGCGGCGGCCTGAGCGCGGGTGATCCCGATCAGCGGGGAGCCGCCGATGATCCGGTATCGACGGGTGAACTCCTCGACGAGTTCGTCGCCCGGTTCGCGCCCGCCCCGCACGCGCGCCAGATAGGCGCGAACCTCGTCGCGCTCGAGCGACACGGGCGAGCCGTAGGTCATCAGGAGGACGCCCTGGGCGCTGCCGTCCGGGATCACCCTGCCGCTGCCGAGGTGCCCTGCAGCCGGGTCGTCTGCTCGTGGACGAAGTCGACGAGGCGGCGCAACAGCCCGGTATCCGTCGCCGGCATAACCCCGTGGCCGAGGTTGAAGACGTGGCCCGGGCGCCCGGCCGCCTCGGCGAGCACGGCACGCGCGCCGGCTTCCGTCGCATCCCAGCCGGCGAGCAGCCGAGCCGCGTCGAGGTTGCCCTGGATGCCACGGTCGGGACCGATCCGGCGCCAGGCCTCGGCCAGCGAGACCCGATGATCGATGCCGATGACGTCGCCGCCGGCGTCGGCCATCAGCTCGAGCAGCGCGGCCGTGCCCGTCCCGAAATGGATCGCGGGGACGCCGTCGAGGCCATCGAAGATCCGCCGGAGATGGGGCTGGACGAACGCTGCGTAATCGGCCGGGCCGAGGCCGCCGACCCAGCTGTCGAACACCTGGACGACCTCGGCGCCGGCGGCGACCTGCGCCCGCAGGTAGGCGACGACCATCGTTGACAGGCGATCCATCAGGTCATGCCACGCCGCTGGTTCGCGGTACATGAACGCCTTGGCGATCGCGTAGTCGCGCGAGGGCCGGCCTTCGATCAGATAGCAGGCGAGGGTGAATGGGGCCCCCGAAAAGCCGATGACGCCGGCCGTCCCTTCCAGCTCGTGGCGAACGAGGCGGATCGCGTCGAGCGTGAACGAAACCTCGGCCGGATCGAACAGCCGAAGCGCCTTCACGTCCGCGGCAGAGCGGATCGGACGGTCGATGATCGGGCCGACCTCGGGCTCGATCCGCAGATCGACGCCCATCGGCTCGAGCGGCAACATGATGTCGGCGAAGAGGACCGCCGCGTCGACCCCGAGCTCGCGGACCGGCATCAGGGTGACCTCGGCACACAGGTCGGGCGTCTTGGCGAGCTCGAGGATCCCGTAGCGCTCGCGCAGCTTGCGGTAGGCGGCGAAGCTTCGGCCGGCCTGGCGCATGAACCAGACCGGCGTGGCGTCGACGGGCTCACGCCGGCAGGCGCGGAGGAAGCGGTCGTTCATGGGCGGACGCCCGCTCGGGCGGGCGTCCAGGCTCGCCGTCATGCGGCACCCAGGAGACCGAGGATCTCAGCGAGCGGACGGTGGATCCCCAGCAGGATCGGCGTGTCACTCACGGTCGAGCGCCGGCTCTCCGTCCCTCGGAGCGCGCGGACCAGATCGCCGAAGGCGACGAGGTCGTCGGTCTCGTAGGCGACCACGAAGTCCTGCCCATCGAGGCCGAACGAGTAGGCCAGCGCCTGGCGGATCATCGGGTAGTCGTGGCCGATCCGCATGTGCTCGTTCATGATCCCCTGGCGAGACTCGCGCGACAGGAGGTACCAGTCGGTGCTCTTGGTGAACGGATAGACGACGAGATAGCGCGAGCGCTCGCCGGCGAAGAGCGACTGCTCCTGGTCGGTCGGCTTCCTCACGTACTGCGACGGGCCGATGCGACCGACCAGCGAGTGGCGGACGGTCAGCCAGCGGCCGAGGCCGGCCCGCAGGAGTCCGGCCGCGGCGGCCTCCAGCGCGTCGATCGACGGCGCCATGCGCCACAGGAGGAGGTCGACGCCGGGCTCGAGGCCGACCGACGAATAGGTGATGCTCCGGACACCTTCGAGTTCGGCCGCCGCCTCCGCCTCGGCGAACCGGCAGCCGTCCTCGTGGCGCTCGTCGTCGCTTCGCCGTCGCCAGGCGGGGTCGAGCCCAAGGGCGAGAGCCTGGACGTAGACCTGGTCGTCGGCGCTCATCCGTCTTCCCGGAGCCAGGTCGCGAGGTCCGCGGCCGCGTAGGTGAGGACGATGCCGGCGCCCGCGCGGACGATGGCGGTCACCGCCTCGGTCATCGCCCGGCGCCCGTCGAGCCAGCCGCGCTCGGCAGCCGCGGCGAGCATCGCGAACTCCCCGCTCACCTGGTAGGCGGCGATCGGCAGGTCGAACCGCGCCCGTGCCTCAGCGACGAGGTCGAGCGCCGGCATGGCGGGCTTGATGAGCAGGATGTCGGCACCCTCGGCGACATCGAGCGCCATTTCTCGAAGAGCCTCGCGGCCGTTGGGCGGGTCCAGCTGGTAGCCGCGTCGGTCGCCGAAGGCGGGCGCGCTGTCGGCCGCCTCGCGGAACGGACCGTAGAAGGCCGAGGCGTGCTTGGCTGCGTAGGCCATGATCGCCGTCTGGCCGAAGCCTTCGGCGTCGAGGGCCGCCCGGATCGCCGCGACCTGGCCGTCCATCATCGCGCTCGGCGCGACGATGTCCGCACCGGCCCGCGCCTGGCTGACCGCCGTCTCGGCGAGTCGGACGAGCGCCGCGTCGTTGTCGACCGAGCCGTCCGCCGCGAGCGGCCCGCAGTGACCGTGGTCGGTGTACTCGCACAGGCACGTGTCGGCGATCGTGACGAGCGGCAGTTCGAGTGCTCGGATCCGCCGGAAGGTGTCCTGGACGATCCCCTCGTCGGCCGAGGCCTCCGTGCCGAATGCGTCCTTTGACTCGGGCAGGCCGAACAGGATGACGCCGCCGACCCCGAGGCCGGACAGGCGCGCGGCTTCGTCGGCAGCAACATCCGGCGACAGCCTGGCCTGCCCGGGCATCGACGCGATCGGCTCCCGGATGCCGGAGCCGGGACGGACGAAGAGCGGCGCGACCAGCATCGCCGGATGGAGTCGAGTCTCGCGGACGAGCGCCCGCAGGGCCGGCGTGCGCCGCAGCCGGCGGGGCCGGAGGGGCAACCCCGCTATGGACCGGGTACGTGCGAGCGAGGGTGGTGCCTTGAGTTCGAGCGTCATGGCTTCTCCTGCGATAGGGCTGCCAGGGCCCGAGCCGCCGCCTCGGCGAGCGCCGCCGACTGCGGCGACGAAGCGATGGCGAGGATCCGGAACCCCGCTGCCCTGGCCTCGGCTTCTGTCTCGGGGCCGATGCACACGGATGGGATCGACACGACGTCGACCGACTCGGCTCGCCCGAGCGCCAGCAGGCCGCGGACGGTCGAACCGCTGCTGAACGCGACGGCCGCAATCGGCCCTTCCATGGCCCGGCGAAGCAGTGCGCGCGAGCTCTCTGGTGCTTCCCGCGTCCGATACGCGACGACGTCGTCGACCTCCGCCCCGCGAGCACGGAGCGCGACGGCCAGGTCCTCGTCGGCCAGATCGCCGCGAACCACCAGGACGCCGTCTCCCGGCTGGAGCGGCAGCTCGGTCGCCAATGCGATCGCGCTGCTCCGGCTGGGCTGGAGAGCGATCTCGATGCCTTCGCGCTCGAGAACGCGCCGGGTCGCCGGGCCGATCGCCGCCCAGCGCGGCGACTCGAGCGGCGTGAAGACCCGCGCGGCGGCGTCCAGGATCGCCCGCGCGCCGTTCGCACTGGAGATCACCACCCAGGCGTAATCGGCGAGGTGTCGTGCGGCAACGTCGAGCTCGCCGCCGGGTGGTTCGAATTCGACCGCGATCGTTGGCACCGGCACGGGATCGAGGCCGGCGTTGCGCAGTTCCGAGATCAGCTCGCCCGCCTGCTCGGTCGCGCGCGTGACAAGGACCCGGGGAGCCGTGGATCCCCCCGATCCCTGCGCGATCTCGGTGACCGCTGCGCCGATCCTCTCGCGCGATCCAAGCTCGGTCGCAAGGTCGCGAGCGAGATCCTCCCGCGCCGCGACGGGACCGTGGCGACGGCCGATGACCGTGTCCAAGCCATCCGGGCTGGCATATCCGCCGAGGAGATCGAGCGCCTCGCCCGCGATCGTGGCCAGGGCGCCGATCGGGGCGCGGCAGCCCCCTCCGGAGGCTGCGAGAAACGCCCGCTCGGCTTCGACCGCGAGGCGCGTGGGTCGATCGTCGATCGCGGCGGCCAGTTCCAGCATCCGGGCATCGTCGCGCCGGATCTGCACCGCGATGGCAGCCTGGCCGGGGGCGGGCGGCAGGATCTCCGGCGGGAGGCGCTCCGCGATCCGGTCACCGAGCCCCATGCGGTCCAGGCCGGCGCAGGCCATGACGAGAGCGTCGGTCTCTCCGGCATCGAGCCGGCGAAGGCGGGTGTCGACGTTGCCATGGATCGGATGGATCGTGAGTCCGGGCCGTCGCGCGAGCAGAAAGCCGGTCCGCCGCGGGCTGTCGGTCCCGATCCGTGTGCCAGCGGGCAGATCGTCGAGTCGCCGCTCCATTGCACCGACCCGGACGACGAGCGCGTCGCGCGGGTCAGCTCGCGGCAGATAGGCACCGATCCGAAGCCGTGGATCCTCGTCGATCGGGACGTCCTTGGCGCTATGGACGGCGACGTCAACGCGACCCGCGAGCAGCGCACCCTCGATGGCCGCCACGAACGCCCCTTCGCCCCAGGCGGTATCGGGCGCCCGACGGTCACCCTCGGTCTCGACGACCACGACCCGGCTCGGTCGGCCCTCGCGCTCGAACGCTTCGGCGACGAGCCTCGCCTGGGCCAGGGCCAGCTGGCTGCCTCGAGACCCGATCGCGATCAGTCTCACGCCTCGCGATCCCCTTCCGCGGCCGCAGCGGCTGGCAACCTGCGACGGCGAGGGTTCGACTCGAGGCTGTGGCCTGTCATCGTCGCCACCAGCAGGCGGTCCATGGCCCGCTCCGCGGTCTCGAGAAGGTCGGTCGTTTCCGCGCTGTCGAAGCCGCGACGCCGGGCCGCCACCGCCAGCTCGTGATGGAACGGCGCCCGGAAACGGAGGAAGCCCTCGACGGTCTGGCTGAGCGAGAGGCCGAGGGCCGCCGCGACCCGGCCGTACTCGGCGGCCGAGACCGACGCCTCCTCGAGGTGGTGGGCCGCGGTCGCCGGCTGCGTCGCTTCGAGGTGCTGGAGGAGGCTCGCGGCCAGGACCTGTCCCCGCTCGCGGAACAGGATGCGCTGCGCGTCGCTGAGCGTGAGCACCCACGGCAATTCCGGGGCGGCTCCCCGGCTCGCCCGCCGATAGGTCCGCGCGATCCGGCTCGGCGTCAGCCCCGCCGCACCAAGTGTCGGCCGCCGCGACCGATCGGACGGCAAGAGACGCTCGAGCGCAGCCCGCGAGAACCGTCGGTGGCCTCCGGGCGTGGTGAAGACCCGGAGGCGGCCGGCGTCGCTCCAGCGGCGCAGTGTTGCGGGCGAGACGCCGAGCAGCCGGCTGGCCTCAGACAGGCCCACCCAGTCCCGATCGGAGAGGGGACGGTTTACCAAAATCTACTCAAATCTATGCGAAGGTGACCGACCCCGTCACTGTACCACGGCGCCGTTGCCTCGGGGACCTGCGAGCGCGCTAGCCTTCCGAGGTCCGGAGCTTCAGCCGCCGCAGCAGCTGGGCGTTCGCGGCCACGACGATCGTCGACAGGCTCATGGCGATCGCCCCGACGGCCATCGGCAGGTCGATCCCCCAGGGGACCAGGACCCCTGCCGCCACGGGGATCGCCACCAGGTTATAGCCGGTCGCCCAGACCAGGTTCTGGACCATCTTCGCGTAGGTCCCTCGAGACAGCTCGATGGCGCCGACGACGTCGCGCGGGTCGCTCCGCACCAGGACGATCCCGGCCGACTCCACGGCGACGTCCGTCCCGGCGCCGATGGCGATCCCGACATCGGCTGTCGCCAGCGCCGGGGCGTCGTTCGCCCCATCCCCGACCATCGCCACCTTCCGGCCGCCGGCCTGGAAGCGCCTGACTGCCTCCGCCTTGTCGGCGGGCAGGACCTGGGCGGCCACCTCGTCGATACCGAGCCGGCTGGCGACCGAGTCGGCGACGGCCTGCGAGTCGCCGGTGATCATGGCGACCTTGAGGCCCATGGCATGAAGGCGTTCGATCGCCTCCCGCGACTCGGGCCGGATCTCGTCTTCGACCGCGAGCGCCCCCAGGACCATGCCATCGGCGATGACGTGGAGGACCGTCTGGCCGCTCGCCGCCCACACCTCGGTCCGGCCCTGGATGTCCGGCGGAGACTCGGCGCCGACCTCCGCGAGGAGACGCGGTCCGCCGACGTGAACGACCCGACCGCCGATCGTGGCCCTGGCGCCGCGTCCGGGCAACGCCTCGAAGCCGGACGCCCTGGCTGGCTCGATACCGCGCTCCTCCACGCCCCGGACGATGGCCTGGGCGAGCGGATGCTCGGAATCCGCTTCGACGCCGGCCACCAGCGCCAGGAGTTCCGCCTCGTCGACGCCCGGCGCCACCACGACTGAAGCCAGCGCCGGATGGCCTCGGGTCAGCGTGCCGGTCTTGTCGAAGATCACGACATCAAGTTCGCGTGAGCGCTCGAGGGCGATGCGGTCCTTGACGAGGAGCCCGTTCCGGGCGCCGAGGGATGTGCTGATCGCGATGACCAGCGGGATCGCCAGCCCAAGGGCGTGCGGACACGCGATCACGAGCACCGTCGCCGTCCGGACGAGCGCGCCCTCCGGGTCGCCGGCGAGCCACCAGTAGGCGAACGTGATCGCCCCGGCGCCCAGGGCCACGTAGAACAGGATCGCGGCCGCCCGGTCGGCAAGGGCCTGGGCCCGAGACGCCGAGGCCTGGGCTGCCGCGACCATCCGCATGATCCCGGACAGGGCGGTGCCCTCACCGGTTGCCGTAACCCGCACACGCAGCGAGCCGCCGGCGGCCACCGAGCCGGCGATCACCGGATCGCCGGAGGACTTGGCGACCGGCCTGGATTCGCCCGTGACCAGCGATTCGTCGACGTCGGCTTCACCCTCCACGACCATGCCGTCGACCGGGATCCGCGCGCCGGGTCGGACGAGCACGACGTCCCCTTCCGCCAGGTCCGCGAGTGGAACGGTCTCGCTGTCGCCGCCGTCGGTGACTCGCTCGGCGGTGTCGGGAAGCAGGGCCGCAAGCGCCGCGAGGGCGCCCCTCGCCTGGGCGATCGAGCGCATCTCGAGCCAGTGGCCGAGCAGCATGATCGTGATCAGGGTGGCCAGCTCCCACCAGATCTCGACCTCGAACAGACCGAGGCTGCCGGCCCAGCTGGTCACGAAGGCCACGACGATCGCCAGGGAGATCAGGGTCATCATCCCCGGCTGCCGGTCGGACAGTTCGCCCCGGGCGCCGCGCAGGAAGACCAGCCCGCCGTAGAGGAACACCACCGTGCCAAGAACGGCGCCGAGGTAGACGTACCCCGGGAACCTCGGGATCTCGTAGCCGAACCACATCTGGACGTCGTCACTCAGCAGGACGACCGGGACCGTGAGCGCCAGGCTCAGCCAGAACTTGTCGCGGAACATCGCGACCGAGTGCCCGGCGTGCTTGTCATGGCCTGGCGGCATGTGGTGATGACCGGGGACGGCTGTCACGTCCCACCCCGTTCGTAGACGACGACCCGCCAGAAGTACGTACCGGTCTCGGTTCGCAACCCCAGGCCGTTCGCCGCGACGAGCGCGTCGATCCTCGCGTGCGGGTGGCCATACGCGCGATAGGTTCGTCCGCGAAGTCGGAACCAGGCGTTTTCGAGCCGGTGGCGCAACCGGTTCAGCCAGCGATCGCGTGGCAGCACGAGGCCGTAGAGGCGTCGCGCCCGAGCCGATGACGATCCGACCAGGGCATCGACGTCCGGGTAGCAGCACACCACGCGGTCGAGCGTGACGATGTCGGCGACGTCGATCTCGGAGGCGCGGTGGACGAAGTCACCCTCGACGAGCTCAAGCCTATCGAGCAGGTTGCCCTCCTGTGCCTCCTGCCGGGCGATCGCCAGGTAGGCCGGTGAGGCGTCCACGAGCACGGCATGGTCGACGCCGGCACGCAGCAGTTCGTGGCTCACGACCCCGATACCGCCGCCGACGTCGAGGAGCGTCGACCCCGCGATCCCGGAGCGGCCGATCAAGTCGAGCAGCATGCGAGTGGTTCGATCGGGCCCGTTTCGGTGGTAGCGGTCGCGATCGCCCTCGGCCGTCCGCCGATCGAAGATCGAGGCGAAGTCGCTGCACCCGCACGCGTCCACCGAGCAAGCCTAGCGCGCCGACACCAGATGTTGCACCGGTCGCCGGGCAACGCCGCGTGGCACACTGCATCGATGGACGGCTGCTCTCACCTGGGAGAGATCGGCGAGGTCACACCGTCGGCGGACGGCTGTGAGGATTGCCTCCGCATCGGAGGGTGGTGGGTCCATCTGCGCCTGTGTCTGAGCTGTGGGCACGTCGGCTGCTGCGACCAGAGTCCGAACCGCCACGCGACCGCTCATTTCCACCAAACCGCTCATCCGCTGATCCGCTCGTTCGAACCGGACGAATCGTGGGTCTGGTGCTACGTCGACGAACTCGTTTTCGACGACGCCTGAGCTGGGCCGGCGAGACAGGCGGGCGTAGAATCGGGGCTTGCCACCGGCCCGCGTACGGCCGTCAGCCAGGCCCCCGGTTCGGACTGGTGGATGCCATGGAGGTGGCCGCGTGAACGCATTCATCGTGGACATCAAGAACAAGCCGGGCGAACTCGCCAGGATCACGGAGGCGATCGCCGCGAAGGGCATCGACATCACGGGCTTCACCGGGGCCACCTGCGGCGACAGCGGCTCCGTCGCCCTGATCACCAACGACGAGGCCGGCACGCGGCGCGCGCTGACCGACGGCAAGTGGACCCACCGCTCTGTCGAACTGGTCACGGCGTCGATCGCCAGCAAGCCCGGAAGCCTGGCGGCCGTCGCCCGCAAGCTGGCGGACGCCGGCGTGAACATCGAAGCGGCCATGCCCGTCGGGATGGCCGGCGCGAACGTCCACGTCGCCTTCGCGACTGACGATCCGGCGAAGGCCAGGGAAGCCCTCGGCGAATCGATGCTGGTCGGCGCGTTCACCCGCTGATCGGCCGACGGCTGCCGTGGCGGCCACGAGTGTCGTCACCAAGGGACCGAAGCCCCGGGTTCGTGAGCCCGGGGCTTCTCCGTGTGTAGAATCCCGGCATGAGGTTCCTCCCGTTTCGCCAGCCGACTCCGCCCTCCCCCGCTGAGGTCCTTCCCGGCCGACCCGAGCCGATCATGACACCAGGCCGGCACGCGGTTCTGGGAACCCCGCTCGCTGGCCCCTGGCCGGACGGAACCCGGACGGCCATCTTCGGTCTCGGCTGCTTCTGGGGTGCCGAGAAGACCTTCTGGCAGCTCCCCGGTGTGGTCGCGACTGCCGTTGGGTACGCCGGCGGATCGACCCCGAATCCGACCTATCAGGAAACCTGCAGCGGGATGACGGGCCATGCCGAGGTGGTCCTCGTCGCCTACGACCCGGCCAGAATCACCTACCAGGACCTGCTCAAGACGTTCTGGGAACACCACGACCCAACCCAGGGGATGCGCCAGGGCAACGACACGGGGACGCAATACCGCTCGATCATCCTCGCCGCCGACGACGAGCAGCGTGCCGCCGCCGAGGCGTCACGCGATGCCTTCCAGGCCAACCTGAGCGCCGCGGGCTACGGACCGATCACCACCGAGATCGCGCCGACCGGTCCGTTCTTCTACGCCGAGGACTACCACCAGCAATACCTCGACAAGAACCCGCGAGGCTATTGTCCCGACCACTCGACCGGCGTGGCCTGCCCGATCGGCCTTGGAGTCGGTGCGACTGTCAGCGACTGAATGCGTCGCGACCGAGGTCTCGGCGGAGCGGGGCAGGCTCCACTCAGGAGCGGCTTCGCCCATTGACGGTCGTCGTACCCCGACCGACAATGCGCGGACTTCGCCCCGGCCGAAGCCGATGAGGAAGGGACAGCCCAGTGGCACCTCTCGCGACCGAACGCGACATCACCACCGTTCCGAAGGTCGAGCTGCACATCCACCTCAACGGCTCGATCACCGAGGCGACCGCCTCCGCGCTCGCCCGCCGGCACGGCGCCGACCCCAACGAGGCCCTCCGGCTCGTCGACGGGCGCTATCCCGGCCGGTACCCTAACTTCGCTGGATGGCTCGACTCGTACATGGCCGCGAACCAGTTCGTCCGGACGCCGGACGACCTCGAGCAGGTCGCTGCCGAGTTTGCGCGGGGCCAGGCGTCCCAGCACATCGTGTACTCCGAGGCCATCTTCACGGCGATGATCTACGTCCGGAACGGCATGGAGCCCCGCGCGATGTGGGCGGCCCTCCGCCGTGGGCTAACCGCGGGCGGGCGCGACACACGTGTCGCGCTCGTCGTCGACGCGATCCGGGACTTTGGGATGGCTGAGATGGACGCGACGATCCGACTCGTCGAGGAGGCCGATGCACCCATCGTCGGTCTGTGTCTGACCGGCGAGGCAGGTCGCGAGCCCATCGCGGCGTTCACCGGCCTGCGTGACGCCGCTACCCGACTTGGCATGGGGCTTGAGGTCCACGCCGGTGAGCATCAGCCCCCATCGAGTGTCGTCGATGCGCTCGACGTCCTCCACAGTGATCGAATCGGCCATGGCGTCACCGCGATCGATGACCCGGTGCTCCTCGAGCGACTGGTCCGCGAGCAGGTGCCGCTCGACGTCTGTCCGAGCTCGAACGTTGCCATCAGCATCTATCCGTCGCTCGAGGCGCATCCGTTCGCCGCGTTCTGGCGAGCCGGCGTCAACATGACCATCTCGAGCGACGACCCGCCGTTCATGAACACGACGCTTACCGAAGAGCTGCGACACGTCGTTCGCATTGCTGGTCTGACCAGGGACGATCTCGCCGAGCTCCAGCGCCGGGGCGCCCGGAACTCGTTCGCCGCCCCAGATATCAAGGCCGAGATCATCGCCGTGATCGATGCCTGGGTCGCCGCGGCATGACCTTGAGACGGCAGTAGCCTGACTCGACAAGAACCCGCGGGGCTATTGCCCGGACCACAGCACGGGGGTGAGCTGCCCGATCGGGCTTGGAGTGTCACTCGGGGAGTCCGCAGAGAGGATCGAGCAGGTCTAGCGCACCGGCACGACGAGCGCCTTCGGAGCGGTCGGCGGCGGCCGTGCACGACTGCCCCTGGTCACCTGCTCGATGCGTCAGACTGGCGGCCGACCCGACGACGAGGAAGCCAAGGAGGGCGTGCCCATGCTGAGCGACCACCCGGTATTTCCGATCCTGCTATCGACCGACCTCGAGGCCAGTCGGACCTTCTACCACGACACGCTCGGGCTGGAGATCCTGCGGGAGGATGAGGGCGATCGGATCGTCTTCCGCTGCGGCAACGGGACGCAGTTGGTGGTCACGCTGAGCACCATCGGCACCTCGGATACCCAGACCCAGATGGCCTGGCGCGTGCCGGATCTGCGGGCGGCCATCGCCGACCTCCGGGCTCGTGGTGTACACATCGAGGAGTACCAGGCCCCCGACCCGGTGACGGTGGACGGCATCGCCGACATGGGTCATTCCTGGGCCGCGTGGTTCGTGGACCCGAGCCGGAATGTGCTGGCGGTCGTCCAGCCGAAAGGCTGAGGAGCGCACGCTCGGGCTTGACATCAACCTGGCGCACCGCCCAGAGGATGGCCAGGGAACCACGGTCAGCTGTCCGATCGGCGTCAGCGTTACGACAGACTAGCCCCAGCCGGTCCGGAGCCGCGGGCTGCCACGGCATCGCGGGTTCTCGCTGCGAGCTCGATGAGCTTCCCGACTTCCTTGTCCAGCCAGCCTTGATAGACGCGATCCAGGCGGATCAACCGTGTGATGCCGGCCAGCGGGCCGGACACTTCGAGACGGTGGCGGACGCGCGCACCGTCCGGGATCGGCTCCACTTCGTAGATCTGAATCACGGTCATGAATGGCGGCCGAGCTTCCAGCTCGAGCGCACGGTCGGCGACGAAACGACGGATCAGGCAGTGATAGACCTTGCCGTAGCCGGCCCGAACATCGACGGTTCCGCCTTCGACAAGGGGGCCGACCGCGCGCGCCCACTTCGCGTTGTGACCCCACTCACTCCAGGTCGAGGGATCGGCATAGAGCCGGAACACGTCGGAGGGAGCCACCATCGCGTCCTGGACGCTCTCGATCGACCACGTCATTGCAATCCTCCTAACAAAAGATCCTGCTCGTCGCTATATCGTTAACCGCTATACTCACCAGCTGGGCAGCCAACGTCAAGGTTCTGCGAGGCACGCTCGATCAAGGCGCGGAACGAACCCGTGCTCCCGTTGACGGTCGTCATCCCCGGACCGAAGATGCGCGGACTTCGCCGCGGCCGAAACCGATCAGGAGGAGCCAGCCCAATGGCAGACCTTGCGACCGAACGCGACATCACCACCGTTCCGAAGGTCGAGCTGCACGTCCACCTTAATGGGTCCATCACCGAGACGACAGCCTCCGCGCTCGCTCGAAGACACGGCGCAGACCCGGAGAGCGCCCTGCGGCTCATCGAAGGTCGTTATCCGGGTAGGTACCCGAACTTCGGCGGCTTCCTCGAAACCTACATGCGTGCGAACCAGTTCGTCCGGACGCCCGAGGATCTCGAGCTGGTCGCCACCGACTTCGCACGCGGGCAGGCCGCCCAGAACGTCGCGTACTCGGAGGCCATCTTCACGGCGATGATCTACGTCCGGAACGGGATGGAGCCCAAGGCGATGTGGGCCGCGCTCAACCGTGGGTTCGCGGCGGGCGGGCCCGGGACGCGAATCGGGCTGGTTGTGGACGCGATCCGGGATTTCGGCAGCGCTGAGGCGGTTGCGACGATCAAGCTCGTCGAAGAGGCTGATGCGCCGATCGTCGGCCTGTGCCTCACCGGTGTCGAGTCGACCGAGCCGATCGAGTCGTTCCACGTCCTGCGCGATGCCAGCACGCGGCTCGGCCTCGGGTTCCAGGTCCATGCCGGCGAGATGGGACCGCCGGAGAGCATCATCGAGGCGCTCGACATCCTCCACGCCGACCGGATCGGCCACGGAGTCGCCGCGATCCACGACCCCGACCTCCTTGAGCGTTTGGTCCGCGAGCAGGTGCCGCTCGACGTCTGCCCGTCATCGAACGTTCGGATCGGCCTCTTCCCGTCGCTCGAGACGCACCCGGTGGCCGCCTTCTGGCGCGCGGGCGTGAATATGACGATCTCGAGCGACGACCCACCGTTCTTCCACACGACATTGACCGACGAGCTGCGACACGTCGTCCGCATCGCCGGACTCACCCGGGACGACCTGGCCGAGCTCCAGCGCCGCGCCGCCCGACACTCGTTCGCATCGCAGGAGGTGAGGGCCGGGTTCCTCGGTGAGATCGCGGCGTGGGTGGCAGGCGCATGACCCCGAGACGACAATAAGTCGAGCGGCCACGAACTCAGCCATCAGGGCATGCGGTTCACCGTCTCCGGGTGGCGGCGGCGTCGACCTGGGCCACGCGGTCACGGACGAGCCTCGTGACAAGGTCCGTCGGGAGCGAGCGATCCGGCGTGAACCGGATGGTGCCCTTGGCGACGGCGAAGTCAGCCAGCTCCGCGCGGTAGGCGTCGATGGTCGCAGCAGTCGGGAAGAGCGAGCAATGCCGCCTCGCGGCCAGGTACCACACCAGCACCCGCCCTCGGTGGCGGAACGCCGGCATCCCGTAGCTGATGGCCTCGACGGCCTCGGGTGCCGCCGCGGCGATCGTCTCGCGCAGGCCCTGGAGGGCGGCCCGCTGCTCGGCCGGCAGCGCGGCGAGATAGGCGTCGATCTGGGCGGTCGCCACGGCTAGCGTCGCCTCCGTCCCCGATAGGCGACGTGAGCTCCCAAGGCCTTCGACGGGTCGGGATCCGCCTCGAGCCGTTCGTACAGCCACTGCCACCACTCGGCGGTGTTCGGGTTCGTCTCGCGTTCGGACTCGACCCACCGCCGCAGGCGGCGCCACGTGAGGCGGACGAGGCCGCCGACCATCCGATCGACCTGCCGGAGGTCCGCCACGCCCTCGAAGACCATCGAGCCCCAGGCCTCGCACGCGCTGTATGTCGCGAGCGCCGCTTCGACGAGTCGTGGATCGCCGCGGACGAGCTCCGGGTCGGCGTCCTCGGGCAGGGCCAGGATGCGAGAGGCGGCTCGGAGGACCTCCGGCGTACGGGCCGTATCGATGAACTGGATCGAGGCGAGGTCGCGACGGTTTCGCGCCTCCGCGCGGAGTTACGCCAGCCCGAACACGATCCCGATGACCACCGCCACGGTGGTGATGAGGCCGGTCACGGTATAGAATTCCAGCGTCTCGAACAACGCGCGATCCCAACCCGCTGCAGGTAGAGCGCAGGATAGAGTCAGGACGCAGCCGGCGTGGAGGCTCCGGATCACCTGACCCGCGCGTCCCGCCCGATCGGGTTCCGGCTCGAGGCCGACCAGACGGAAGGACGACCGGTGACGACGCGATCCAGGCGCCACATGAGTGGGCCGTTGCGGCGATCGAGCAACGCCGACCCGGCTTCGGCAGGTTCCGGCGGCCTCCTCCGCCAGATCGCCCTTCTTGAATCTGCCAACGGACTGCCACACGGGCCGGCGGCCATCGTCCTGGCATTCCTCCTGGCGCTGGTCGTCTATCCGGTCGCCCGCCTGGTCCCGTTCCTGTTGCGTCGCTAGCGTGCGTGCAGCGGGTCAAGGTCCTTCGAGGTACTCCCGCCGCCGCTGATCCAGTGATCGGCTACGACCCGTCGGCCGCTGGCTTGATGCTGGAGTGCATCATCCTGGGGCCAGCCACGCTCGGTGGCCGGCGAGGTCCGACCGGGCTCGGCCGGCGTCACGCTCATTTGTCTCCTGAATGATGCTGACCAGGATCACTCGGCTGACCTGGGTCAGGCTCACCGGCCGCGGGCTCTCAACCCCCTCCCACCCGACGACTACGGTCGTCCGACACTACG
Organism: Candidatus Limnocylindrales bacterium; assembly: GCA_038915815.1. Lineage (GTDB taxonomy): Bacteria > Chloroflexota > Limnocylindria > Limnocylindrales > CSP1-4 > SPCO01. The sequence continues at coordinate 22,313 of JBCLCL010000022.1, read as the reverse complement.
CTGTGCCCTCGGATCCATGCGCAGACAGAGGAGGGCGAACGGATGACAGGCGCGACGCCGCGGCCGGCGATCCCGGCCGGCATCCTGGCGGGCGGGGTCGTCGCCATCGCGCGCCACCTCGGCGCGTCGCGGGCGACGGCCGTCGCCGAGGCGCTGGCAGCCGGCGGCGTTCGCGCCTTCGAACTGACGCTCAACGATCCGGAGCCCGAGGCCCTCGCGGCGATCGAGGCGGTCGCCCGGCGCGGGCCGGAGATCGGCCTCGAGATCGGGGCCGGGACCGTCCTCTCCATCGCCTCCGCCGGACGCGCGATCGACGCGGGGGCGACCTTTCTGGTCATGCCCCATCTCGATCCTGACCTCGTGGCCTGGGCCGCCCAGCGGGGCATCCCAGCATTCCCCGGCTGCGCCACCCCGACCGAGATCCTCGCCGCCTGGCGGGCCGGTGCCGCGGCGGTGAAGCTCTTCCCCGCATCCGTCGTGGGGCCCGCCTTCGTCCGTGAGCTGCGCGGTCCCTTCCCGGAGATCCCGCTCCTCCCGACCGGCGGCGTGACGCTGGAGACCGCGCCGGCGTTCATCGCCGCGGGCGCGATCGCGGTCGGTCTCGGCGGCTGGTTGGTGGGTGACGGCGATGCGCCCGGAGTTCGGGAGCGTGCGACCCAGGTTGTCGCGGCGGTGGCCGCCGCCCGGCGTTCGCCATCGTGATCGGCCCGCTTGGGGCATCCTTAGGCCGTTCGCCGCACGATCACAAGGGAGTTCGCCAGCGTTGCAGCCCGCCAGCCGCCGCCCCGCCGCCCGCCCGCGCCGGACCGGCCGATCGCAACCGACGACGTTGGGCTGGGTCGCGATCATCGTGTTCGGATTCCTGGCCGGGCTCGGGGCGATCGGGGCGATGGCGGCCGTCGGCATCTACGCGGCCCTCGCTTCGGACCCCGATCTGCCGGACCCGGCATCGCTCACGACCTACGTGCTGCCAGAGGAGACCGTCCTCTTCGATCGCACCGGCAAGCGCGAATTGGCGCGCTTCGGTGACGCCCGGCGCGAGGTGGTCACGTTCGAGGAGATCCCGGCGCTGGTGCTCGATGCGACGACGGCGATCGAGGACAAGACCTTCTGGGAGAACGCCGGCTTCGACCCCGTGGCCATCGTGGCTGCCGGCCTGGATTCGCTGCGCGGCAACAGCCGTGGCGCCTCCACGATCACTCAGCAGCTCGTCCGACAGCGCCTCCTCCCGCCCGAACTAGTGCGTGATCCGGGGCGGACCGCCGAGCGCAAGCTCAAGGAGATCATCCAGTCGATCCGGGTGACCCAGCGGTTCGAGGGCGAGGAGGGCAAGAAGGCGATCATCACCGCCTACCTCAACCAGAACTACTACGGCAACCAGAGCTACGGGATCAAGGCCGCCGCCGAAGGCTACTTCGGTGTGGAACTGGCCGAGCTGACCCCGGCACAGGCCGCCATCCTGGCCGCTCTGCCGAAGTCCCCCTCCAACTACGACCTGGTTCGCAATGCGATCGAGCGCTGCACGGTGTCGGTCGCCGGAGATGCCGCCTGTCCACCCGGCAAGGGCGAACTCAAGGTGCCCGCTGCGACGACCATCGTCGAGCGCCGGAACGCGGTCCTGGACCTCCTGGCCGCCGGCCGGACGCCCATCTCGGGCGACCAGTTCTCCGCGGCCGACTTCAGGGCAGCCCGCGACGAGGAGGTCCTGCTGGCCAGCCAGATCACCCCTCGCTGGGTCGCGCCGCACTTCGTCTGGGCCGTCCGCGATGAGTTGACGACGCAGCTGTGCGGGCCGGCCGCCAGCACCTGCGAGGCCATCGAACGCGGTGGCCTGCGCGTGACCACCACGCTGGACTATCGACTCCAGAAGCTGGCCGAGAAGTGGGTCCGGGCCGCCGCCCTCGTTCCGCACGCCCGCGATCCCGAGGCGGCCGCGAAAGCGCTCGGGTTCGAGAAGCTGGAGCCGTGGATGGCCAACCTGCGCGACAAGGCCCTGCGCAACGGCGCGCTGGTGGCGCTCGACTACCAGACCGGCGAGCTGGTCGCCTATGTCGGCAGCGCGAGCTATTACTCGACCTCCACGCGCCCGGCCTTCCAGCCGCAGTACGACGTGGTCGGCAAGGGATTCCGCCAGCCGGGTTCGGCCTTCAAGCCGTTCAACTACGCGGTCGGCATCGACGATCGGACCCTGACCGCCGGCACGATGCTGATGGACGTCGCCACGGATTTCGGCGGCGGTTACACGCCCAGCGACGCCGACAACCTCGAACGCGGCCCGGTGCGGGTGCGGAACGCACTCCAGTTCTCGCTCAACATCCCGGCGGTCAGGGCGATGGCCGTGAACGGCCCGGACCACGTCTTCGCCAAGGCGCAGGAGTTCGGGATGAAGTTCCAGGTCGATCGCACCGATGCCGGACTGGCGCTCGCGCTCGGCGTCCAGGAGGTGCCGCCGGTGGACCTCGTGACCGCTTACGGAACCCTGGCCAACGGCGGCCGGGCGATCGGCCACACGACCATCCTGGCGATCCGCGACCGTGCCGGCACGGACGTCCTGGACCCGTACGTGCCACCCGAAGGCACGCAGGTGATCAGCCCACAGGCCGCCTGGATCGTGACCGACATCCTGAGTGGCAACACCGATGCCCGGATCAACCCGTTCTGGGGCCGGTTCGCGATCGACGGCCCGGAGCGGCGCCGACCGGCCACGCTCAAGACGGGCACGAACAACGATGCCAAGGACCTCAACGCCTACGGCTATATCGCTCCGCCGACCGCCCAGAGCCGTGCGTCCGGTGCCTACGCCCTGGCGGTCGGGGTCTGGAACGGCAACTCCGACAACAGCCTGGTCTCGACGCCCGAGGCGCCGGTCTTCTCGATCGATGTCTCCACCTACGTCTGGCAGGGATTCATCAACGAGGCCAGCACGGCGTGGCCGGTGACCGACTTCGTCCAGCCGGCCGAAGGCCTCGTCCAGGCCGCGATCGACCCGTGGACCGGCTTCCTGGCCACCGCTGGCGGGCCGTCGGTCAGCGAGTGGTTCATCGCCGACACACAGCCGCGCCAGTCGATCCCCGCAGGCGTCTGCGGCGAGGCGATCCTCACCCATCCGAACGTCTACGAAGGACGCTTCAGCGCCTGGCTGGAGGCCGATCGCGACTGGCTGCGGCGCGCCGAGCGAGGTCCGGGCACTGCCGGCGGTCCAGACAGAACCCGCACGAGCTATTTCTTCAACCGCCGGTTCCAGCCCTACGGCGCCTCGTGGGGGCCGCTCTCCGGTGGTGAGGGTTGTGGCTCGCCCAGCCCGTCCCCGAGCTGCTACCTGGTCCCGACGCCGGATCCGGTCACCGGCGAACTCCCGTCCTTCGAGGCGCCGTCGCCGTCGGGTTCTGAACCGGTCCCGCTCCCCTGTCCGCCTGCCTCCGAGGAACCGTCCGGCTCTCCGTCGGGCGAACCGTCGCCCTCGGACGCGGGTCCCCCGCCGACCGAGCCCCCGCCGACCGAGCCGCCGCCGACCGAGCCGCCGCCGCCCGAACCGACCCCGACGCCGATCGTCGAGCCGCCGCCGCCGGAACCGACCCCGACGCCGATCGTCGAACCACCGCCACCGTGACCGATCGCGCCGGGAGCCCGGATCCGCCCTCGGCCGATCTCCCGATCGTGGACGTTCGCGGGCTCATCGTGCGCCGCTCGGGACGGACCATCCTGGGCCCGGTCGACCTGGTCATCCGCCGCGGTGAGCGCTGGGTCGTCATCGGAGCGAACGGATCGGGCAAGACGACCCTCCTCTCCGTGATCGGTCTGACGCTCTGGCCGACCGCCGGCACCATCGAGGTCCTCGGTGCCCGCTACGGGCGGGTGGACTCCCGCGAGCTTCGGCGGCGGATCGGGCTGGCCGGGAGCGCCGTCGAAGCCACCCTGCGCGCCGATCTGACCCCGATCGATCTGGTCATGACCGCCCGCCATGCCGCCACCGAGCCGTGGTGGCACGAGTACAGCGCCGAGGATCGCGCCCGGGCGCATGGGCTCCTCGCCGGCCTCGGGCTGGCCGGGGTCGCCGAGCACCCGTTCGGGACGCTGTCGGCCGGCGAGCGGCGGCGCACGTCGATCGCCCGGGCGCTGATGCCCGATCCCGAGCTGCTCCTGCTGGATGAGCCAGCGGCAAGCCTGGACCTGGGTGCCCGCGAGACGCTGCTGCGCGACCTCGCCAGCCTGGGAGATGAGCCCAGGCCGGCCGCGATCGTGCTGGTCACCCACCACGTTGAGGAGATCCCGCCGGGCTTCACCCACGCCCTCGTCCTGCGCGCGGGCGGGCTGGTCGCGGCCGGGCCGCTCGACCAGACGCTGACCGATGAGGTGCTGGGCCGGGCGTTCGACCTGCCGATCGCCGTCGAACACCGTGACGGCCGCGCCTGGGCGCGACTGCGCGGTTGACACCGGAATGTCACACCCGGGCAGGATGATGCCGACGTGAGCACGACCTCCACGGCGCCCGGCGCCCGACGATCCAGCCCGCTGGGCGCTCGCATCGACGGGCGGGCCCTGCTCGTCGGCGGCGTCGCGGCAGCGAGCGCGCTGGGTGTCTCCGAGTTGATGGCCGGCATCCTGCCCGCCGGCAGCTCGCTGGTCGCCGCGGTCGGCCAGGTGGCGATCGACCTTCAGCCACCGGGCGCCAAGGATCTCGTCGTCGGCCTGTTCTGGCTCAACGACAAGCTCGCCCTCGAGCTCTTGGTGGTGGCCGTCGGCGTCTTCGTCGGGGCCGGCCTCGGGGTGCTCGCCCGCCGGCGCCACGAACTTGGTGCGCTCGGCTTCGGGGTCTTCGGCGCCATCGGGTTCCTGGCAACCCTGGGCGATCCCCTGGCCAACCCGGCGATGACCGTGGTCTCCACCGTCGTCGCCGTCGGGGCGGGGCTCTGGATCCTCAGCTGGCTGCTCGGCCCCAGGGTGCCGGGAGCCGGAGCGGCCGCCGCGACCGCGGCTGCGGGGCCAACCGCCCGGATGCCCGACTGGTCCCGTCGATCGTTCCTCATTCGAGCCGGCGGGACCGGCGTCGGTGCGATCGCCGCCGGCCTCGTGGGGCGGAACCTGATCGAACGCCAACGTGTCGCACCGGTCGGATCCGGGCCGTCCGTACCGCCGGCGTCGGAGACGGTCCCCGCGCTCGCCGCCGGCGCCGACCTGTCCGCGACGGTCGCAGACCTGACCCCGATCGTCATCCCCAACGACCGCTTCTACCGGATCGACACCTCGCTGCTGACGCCCAGGCTCGACACGGCGACGTGGTCGCTGCGCATCCATGGCCTGGTCGATCGGGAGACGACGCTGACCTGGAACGAGCTGATCGGCCTGCCGATGTTCGAGCAGTACGTGACCATCGCCTGCGTCAGCAACGAGATCGGCGGGAACCTGGTCGGCAACGCGAAGTGGACCGGCGTCCGCCTGCGCGATGTGCTGGAGCTGGCGGGCGTCCAGCCCTCCGCGACGCAGCTGGTAGGCCGCTCGGTGGACGGCTGGACCGCCGGGATGCCGACCGCCTGGGTGCTCGACGAGTCGCGTGAGCCGATGATCGCGCTCAAGATGAACGACGAGCCGCTCCCCCCGGCGCACGGCTACCCGGCGCGCCTGATCGTGCCCGGCCTCTACGGCTACGTCTCGGCGACGAAATGGCTGACCGAGCTGGAGTTGACCACCCTCGAGTCCTTCGACGGCTACTGGGTTCCGCTCGGCTGGGCGAAGGAGGCCCCGATCCTGACCCAGTCGCGGATCGACACGCCGCGCGGCGGGCGGGTGGTCGCGGGCCCCGTGCCGATCGCCGGGATCGCCTGGGCGCCAGACCGAGGCATCGCCCGGGTCGAGGTGGCGATCGACGACGTCTGGCACGAGGCGCGGCTGTCGGCCCCGATCTCCGACGCGACCTGGGTCCAGTGGGTCTACGACTGGGCGGCCACGCCCGGGCGGCATGGCATCGCGGTCCGCGCCACGGACGGGTCGGGTGAGACCCAGACCGAGCTTCGGAGTCGCCCTGCCCCGGACGGGGCGCGCGGCTGGCATACCGTCTCGGTGGAGGTCGGCTGACGCTCGCGCCCGGCGGCGACGCGGAGGCGAATCGGTATAGAGTCTGGACATGCCTCGACGACGCTACCTGTTCGATCCACCGGAGCGGTTCGTGGCCGGGACGGTCGGGCAACCGGGCGACCGGACCTTCTTCCTCCAGGCGCGTCAGGGCCCACGGGTCGTCTCGGTGGTCATCGAGAAGGTCCAGGTCGCGGTCCTCGCCGAGCGACTCGACGCGCTGATCGCGGAGATCGAGCGACGGGGCCTCCCCGAAGCGACCCCGGAACCGACCGCCCTCACCGACGACGGCGCCCCGCTCGACGAGCCGCTCAACGAGGCATTCCGGGCCGGGTCGCTGACGCTGGGGTGGGACGGCGGGGCGGAGAAGATCCTGGTCGAGGCCCGCGCCCAGTCCGAGGACGGCGAGGCGATCGACCCCGACGACGATGACGATCAGGACGAGGACGGCCCAGACCTGCTGCGCGTCCGGATCAGCCTCGCGGCGGCGCGCTCGTTCGTCAACCGAGCCGCCCGGGTGGTGGCCGCCGGTCGACCACCGTGCCCGCTGTGCGGCCGACCGCTGGATCCGCAGGGGCACATCTGCCCGCGGCGCAACGGCCACTTCGTCAACTAGCCGACAGCCTCGCGGTGCTCGACGACGCGACGGCCATGGACGTCCTGCGCGACGGCGAGATCGAGGTCGTCGGACGGATCGTCGGCTCGTCCAACAACGCGATGCTGGTGACAGTCACGAAGGTCTGCCCGGACCCGCAGCCGCCGGTTCGCATTGACGCGATCTACAAGCCGATCCTGGGCGAGCGCCCGCTGGCCGACTTCCCGGACGGCACGCTCGCCCGGCGCGAGGTCGCGGCGTGGCATGTCTCCGCAGCGTCCGGCTGGGGGATCGTCCCGCCGACGATCCTGCGCGACGGCCCGTTCGGTGAGGGGATGATCCAGTCGTTCGTCGAGGCGGATCCGGCTGTGGACATCGTGGCGATGGTGATCGAGGACGATCCGCGCCTGCGTCGGATGGCGGCGCTGGACGCGGTCATGAACAACACCGACCGCAAGGGCGGCCACATCCTGGCGGTCGACGGTGGGCGGCAGATCCTCGGTGTGGACCACGGCGTCTGCTTCTCGTCCGTGCCGAAGCTGCGGACCGTGCTGTGGGCGTGGCGCGGCGAGCCGTTCGCGTCCGACGAGCTCGATGGGCTGCGCCGGATCCGCGCAGCACTGGAGGGCGACCTGGGCACCACGCTCCGGTCGCTCCTGTCGCGCGCCGAGGTCCGGGCGACGGTCCGTCGGACCGACGCCCTGCTCGAATCCGGCCGCTTCCCGTTGCCCTCACCGACCTGGCCGGCCGTGCCATGGCCCCCGTTCTGAGTCGCCCCGGGCAGCGCGACGCCCCCGGCTGAGCCGGGGGCGTTCGAGCGGGCGGAGGCTCGAGTCAGCCGGCGGCGCGCGCCGCCTTCACGACCATCGTGTTCGCGAACTTGTCGTGGAATCCCTGCTTGGTCGGGCTGCTATAGGTCGTCCAGAGCAGGTAGATGAACCAACCGAACGCGACCAGGCCGAGAAGGATCCCGATGCCCGGCAGCGGGTTGAATGCCTGGGCCAGGCCGAATGGCGCTCCCAGTGCGATCCAGCGCCGGACCGCCTGGTCCATGGTCAGCGTCTTGCCGTCGTTGGCATTGCCGACCTGCATGCCCAGGACCTTCATGCCGACCGTGCCGCGCAAGGAGGTCCACGTGTACACGAAGTAGGCGCCGCTGATGGCCAGCGACACGACGGCCAGGACGAGCCCGGCGAAGTAGTTGTAGGTCAGGCCGCTGAGGACGTTCAGGCCGACCGCGGCGAGGATCCCGTACGCGACGAGGTTCACGATCCCGAGGATGATCGCGTCGATGATGTAGGCGATGGCCCGATTGGGGACGTCGGCATAGACGAACCCGGCCGGACCGGCCGAGAAGGGCGGCGGCGGGGCGGCCCAGCCGCTTTCTGCGGGCGTACCTGGGTCGCCGCTCGGTTCGCTCTGATCCATCGATGCTCCCTCGAGTGCGGTGGCCGGACGGGACGCCCGCCCGTGGTCATGGGGCACGAGCATAAGGCGTGCGCGGCCCTCCGACTAGACGGTTTCGGAGCCGAGGCCGGCCCGCGGTCCGGCCCGGCTCGACAGGGGAACGTGATGCAGCGGCGCATCAACTGGGAGAGATCCACGCTCGGCGGCCCGGCGATCCCGGCTGAACTCAGGGGGCACCGTGCGCGAATGGCGTCGGAATGATGCTCCAGCGGATCATCGCCCCGCGAGTGCACCCTGCGCGGCGTCGGGGCGTGAGCTGTTGATCGCCGATGAAGGGCTCCCCGTTACGATGACCCGGTGCCAACGAGCGACCCGGACGCCCTCCTTGCCAACCTCGATCCTGCCCAGCGCGAGGCGGTCACCACGACCTCGGGCCCGCTCTGCATCCTGGCCGGCGCCGGCACCGGCAAGACGCGGGTCATCTCGCGGCGGGTGGCCTATGCCCTCGCGACCGGCGTCGTTCGTCCGCGCGATGTCCTGGTCGTCACGTTCACCGACAAGGCGGCCGGCGAGATGCGGGCGCGACTCGCCGCGCTCGGTCACCCGGGCGTCACCGCCGCTACGTTCCACGCAGCCGCCCTCCGCCAGTTGCGCCACTTCTGGCCACGCGTCAACGCCGGGGATCCACCCCGCATCGTGGAGTCCAAGGTCCCGATTCTCGCTCCCCTGGTCGCCGGACTGCCTGGCGGGTATCGCTACCTGGCCGTCCGCGACCTGGCCGCCGAGATCGAATGGGCCAAGGCTCGGCGGATCGGACCGTCGGAATACATCGCCAGCGTGACCGCGCTCGGGCGGGACGCGCCGCTGCCGCTCGACCTGATGGCCGGGCTCTTCCATCGTTACGAGACCTCTCTCCAACAGGCTGGGCTCATCGACTTCGAGGACATGCTGGCTCGCACGGTCGAACTGATCGAGTCGTCCGAGACGGTCGCGGCCGAGGTGCGAGATCGATATCGCTGGTTCTCGGTGGACGAGTACCAGGACACCAACCCGCTCCAGGCCGCCCTACTGGACGTCTGGCTGGGGGGACGGGACGACCTGGCCGTCGTCGGCGATGAGGACCAGACGATCTACACGTTCACCGGGGCGACGAGTGGGTACCTGACCGGTTTTGCCGGGCGTTACCCGGGCGCCCGGATCGTGACCCTCGAGACCAACTTCCGCTCGACCCCGGAGATCCTCGGCCTGGCCAATCGGGTCCTGGCCGCGGGTCGAGCCGCTGCCGACGAACTCGTCGGGGGCGCACCGGGTCGGCCGGCCAAACGCCTCGTGGCGAGCCTGCCCGCGGGCCCCGCGCCGTCCATCGCCGACTTTCCGTCAGGGGAGGCCGAACTGGCAGGCGTGGTCCACGCGATCCAGGCACTCGCCCGGGACGGAACGCCGCACGGCGAGATGGCCGTCCTGGTTCGGACCAACGCGCAGTTGCCCGCGATCGAGGGCGCCCTGGGGGCGGCCGCGATCCCGTTCCACGTCCGCGGCGAGCGGTTCTTCGCCCGCCCGGACGTCCGACGGGCCGTCGCCGTCGCCCGAGCCATGACCCGCAGCTCGAATGGAGCGTCCGGTGCGAGCGAGGAGACGTGGGTGGAGCGCCTGGCCGCCGCGTACGAGCGTGAGCTGGGTGTTCGACGGGATGCGCCGCCCGAAAGCGAGGCCGCGCGCGAGCGTCATGCCGCTGTCGTCACGCTCCTCGAGCTGGCGCAGGATCTTGCCCGCGCGGATCCGTCGGCGGACCTCGGAGCGTTCCTCGCCGAAGTGGAACGGCGCACCGAGATCGAAGCCGGTGGCGTCGCGACCGGCGTGGAGCTGCTGACCTATCACCGCGCCAAGGGGCTGGAATGGGAGGCCGTCTTCCTGCCCGCTCTCGAAGAGGGCACGCTGCCCATCCGCCAGGCGACCGAGCCGGCCGAACTGGCCGAGGAACGACGGCTTCTCTACGTCGGGATCACCAGGGCGCGGCGCCACCTCTGGCTCTCGTGGGCGACCAGCCGGACCGGTGCCACGGGACGCGAAGGTCGCCGCAACCGGTCGCGCTTCCTCGATGGGCTGGTGCCGCCGACGGCGTCACGCGTGCGATCGGCCGGATCCCCGAGCGCCGCGCGGCCTCCGGCCAGACAGCCGGCCCGCGTGGATACAGCCGAGCGCTCCACGCTTTCGAACGCGCTCCGTGCCTGGCGAACGGCCCGCGCCCAGACCGACGCCGTCGCCCCGTTCATCGTCTTCCACGACGCCACGATCGAGGCGATCGCCGAGCGTCGCCCGCGTTCCATCGCGGAACTTCGCCGCGTTCCCGGGATCGGGCCGACCAAACTGGACCGCTACGGCGACGAGATCATCGGGGTCGTCGCCCGCGACGGCTGAGCGCGTTGCGCGCGGCTGGGCCCGCGACCCTAGGCCCGAACCTCTTGGCGCATGAACGCGACATAGGCCCCGGCGAAGCAGACGACCGCCAGCGCGACGAGCGCAACCACGTGCGGCCAGACGAGCAACAGGCTCTGGTCGAGAGAGAGCAGGGTCGGGATCTGTTGCTGGACCTGCTGCAGCTGGCCGAGCGTCGCCGGGGTGCTGACCTGGGTGACCGACGGGTTCAGCAGGACCACCGAGATCTCGCTGTAGAGCGTGCTCGGCAAGAGCCGCGTGACCAGCTGCTGGAGCTGATAGCTCCCGAGCAGCGTGTCGACGCTGGCATCCGCACCGGGCGCCAGCAGCCCACCGATCAGGGTGGTGATCAGCTGCCCGAAGATCGTCACCAGCAACCAGATGCCGAAACCGATCAGGGCCGCCGTCGCCGCGCGGCGCACGAGCACCGACAACAGCAGCCCGAACGCCAGCCAGACCGCCACGTAGAGGAACGTCACGACGACCCAGCCCAGGAGCCGCAGCACCTCGGGCGGATGGGGCACGATCCCGAGGCGGAGCATCCCGAAACCGGCGATGAACACGACGACCGAGACCAGCACGAGCCCGATGACCGCCATCCCGGCCGCGAACTTCCCGTTGATCACGTCGTCGCGGTAGATCGGCTGGGCGAGCAGGCGCGGAAGCGTGCCCTCGGAGCGCTCGCCGTTGACCGCATCGAAGGCGAACGCCAGGCCGAGCAGCGGCGCCACGATCCCAACGAAGGTGTCGACGCGCAGGATCGGGATCTCCTGGGAGCCGAGCGTGAACAGGGCCAGGAAGACGGCCGCAGCGCCGCTTGCCTGCGGCGCCACCGACCGGATCTGGGCGGCGGCGAAGTAGAGCGGGATCGCTGCGGCAAGCCCCAGAACGATCAGCAGGACGATGAACCGGACGCTCAGCAGGTGGTCGCCGAATTCCTTGGCCGCGACCACCCGCCAGCCGGCCTGCGGCAGGTTCTCCTCCGCACCGATCTCGTCGACCCGCGGCGCCACGTCTGCCGGGCGACGCCTGACTTTCGGGCGCATCCTTGGCTTGACCTCGGCGCTCATGCCGCCGTCCGGACAACGGCCATGCGGTAGATGTCGTCCAGGGACGGGACGATCGGGCGCAACGTCGTCAGGTGCAGGCCATGCTCGACAGCGGCGACCAGGACCGCCTGGCGGACCTGGGCTTCCGCGGCGGCCGGACGGACCACGAGCTGCCACGCGCCTCGACCATCCGTCGGTGGGGTGACCGACTCCACGTTGGCCAGACCGCCCAGAACCCGGGGGGTTCGAGCGAAAAGCACGTCGTCGGCCAGCTCCAGGCCGACCTCGATCGTTGCCGTGCCGTCGCCGAAGGTGGTGGCGAGCTCGTCCACGGTCCCCTGTCCGACCAGCCGGCCGGCGGCGAAGATGCCGATCCGGTCGCACACCGATTGCACCTGGGTCAGCAGGTGGCTGGACAGCAGGATCGCCAGGCCGCGGTCGCGGACGAGCGTCCGCATCAACTCGAGCATCTCGACCACGCCGAGCGGGTCGATCGCCGCGGTCGGCTCGTCGAGGATGAGCAGGTCGGGGGACTTGACGAGCGCGTCGGCGATGCCGAGCCGCTGACGCATCCCGCGCGAATACTGCTGGACCTCATCGTTGGCACGGTCGGCCAGACCGACCTGCTCCAGGACGTCCTGGATGGCCGACTCGGCGGCCGCTCCACGGAGGCCGTTGAGCCGCGCCGTGTAACGCAGATTCTGGCGCCCGGTCATCCCCCCGTAGAAGCCCACCGCGTCGGGCAGGTAGCCCACCCGTCGCTTGACCCGGCGCGGCTCGCGGGTCGGGTCAAGGCCCATCACCCAAGCCTTGCCGCTGGTCGGTTCGGTCAGTCCGAGCAGCATCAGGATCGTGGTGGTCTTGCCGGCGCCGTTCTGCCCGAGAAGCCCGAAGATCTCGCCCGGGAAGACCTCCAGGTCCAGGCTGTCGACGGCAGTCAGCGACCCGTAGCGCTTGGTCAGGCCGCGGGCCCGAACGACCGGCTCGGCACGCTGGCGATGGGCCGTCGTCGAGGCGCCCTCGGCGTTCATCGCCGGCCGTAGCGGTGGAAGGTCCACCACAGGCCGAGCACCACCAGGGCGATCAGCCCGACGCCCACCACGCCCCACACGAGCGAGGTCTCGATGGTCACGCGCATCTCGCTGGTCGCACTCGCCAGATCGGACGACGCGCGGAAGGTCGTCACGTAGTCGCCAGCGATCGCGTCACCCGACGGAGTCAGGTGAGCGGTCACCTGGACGTCACCTCCGGCTGGAACCGTCACCGTCTCGGGCTCGAATGTCACCTCCCAGCCGGTTGGCGTGGTGGCCGAGAGCTTGACGCCTTCGATGTCGGCGGTCCCCGTGTTCTGGACCGTGACGGACAGGTCGGTCTGCAATCCGGCCGACGCGTTCGCGCTCAGGCGACCATCGGGCGTCGTGAGATTGAGCTCGTAGCTCCCGGTGATCTCGACCGACAGATCGGCGTGCGCCGTGCGCCCCCCGCTCGTCGCCTCGACGCTGATCGGGTAGACATCCCCCGGCGCATTCTCCGGCGCTTCGACCGTGACCTCGATGGCTGTCGTGTCACCGGCCTTGACGATGGCACTGGCCGCCTGGGCCTGCGAGGTCACCTTGGCATCGACCGTCCAGCCCTGCGGTCCCGTTGCCACGACGCCGAACGTAAGGTCGTCCGGGGTGTCGTTGCTCAGCGTCAGGTTGAACCTGAAGCTGGCGTTGGAGGCACCCTTGAGCTCCGGGAAATCGGTGGTCAGCGACACCTCACCCGCGGCATTCGGGGCGACCCTGATGTCGATGGGGAGGGTCGCCGTCGAACCATCGCTGTCGGCACGAACCTCGATCCGCTGGACACCGGAGGCGGCGCCGGCCGGCACGCTGACGTCGAGGGTCACCTCGGCCCCCTCGGTGCCATCGGAGTGGACGCCGTTGATGAGGAAGCCGCCGCCCCGGAGGGTTGCCGTCCAGCCCGTTGGAACGTCGGACAGGGACAGGTCGACGCGCCCGGCGCTCGCGGTCCGAATGGAGATGTCGAGGCCGATCTTGGCCCCGGGGGCGACCTCGATCGCGGGATATGGCGTCGTGAGGGTGACGGGGTTGGCCGCGAGCGATGCCGGAGCGGCAGCCAGGACCGCGGCGAGCCCCAGGATCCATCCGGCGAGGCCGAGCCTCGCGATGCGCGATCGCGCCAACCGTCTCAGCGTCACAGCCAACCTCCTCAAGCACAGCGGTTCGTGAAACCCCCCGACGGGACAGGAGTTTGCCTACTGTCGTCTGCGGATTCAACCAAACTTCGATGAACAGACCGCAATCCTGCCGCATTGTCGCGATTGACACGCGCCCGGACCGGCAGGCAACCTTTGGGCACGATGCGGATCACCCGAACGTTCGCAGTCCCGGTGGCATTGATCTCGCTTGTGATGATCGGCTGCAGTGGTCCGGCTTCCGCTCCGCCAGCGCCGACGTCGTCTGCCGGGGCAGTCACGTCATCCTCGCCGACCGGGCTGCCCGCTGAGAACCCACGCAGCCTTACTTTCGAGCTCAAGCCCGGAGCGGGCTCTGGCGCGCACGGCACGGTCACGATCGATACGGCGGCCGGTGGCTACACCATGACGGTTGAGATACTCGGTCTGAACCCGAACTCCCACCACCTGCTCAACATGCACGCCGGCACCTGTGCCGCGCAGGACACGAACGTGATGCTGCCATTGGAGCAGGATGTCAAGGCCAACGACGCGGGCGAGGTCACCTACGTGAAGGGCTTCCCGAATCTCTTGTACGTCATCCCTTCGGCGGGTCGGATCTTGACCGTACACGGGGATAAGCCTGGCGTCGAGATCTATGACCACATCGCCTGCGCGGATCTGACCGACTAGAGCAGACTGCTGTCGCGGATCGTGATCGCTCGAAAGGAGAGGTTCGGGAGGATCCGTGCTCATCAGGTGACAGTGCGCTGGCCGTTCGTCACTGCCTCGACATGCCGAGACCACATTCCTTGACGGATCGCGGGAGGCGGTCCATACTCCGCCGAGTAACCCGTCTGACGCGATGACCCGGTTAGAGCGCCCGATACGCGCTCCCGGCCACGACGCGGAGACACCCAAGACCAGCGCTCCCAGCCGGAATCGGCGATCGGAGCGAACCCCGGCCGCGCAGCCGATCGCCCATCCCGCGATGACGGCGCGCCAGAAAGCAACGAAGCCAACAACCATGATGTCCCGTTCCACCCAGACGTCCGTCACCGGACGCGCCTCGGCCATGCGACGCCTGCGTCGCCGCGCCGCCGCCGCCTCTCAGCCCTATTGCAGCACCAACGGCTGCCCCACCTACCTCGAGCTCGATCCCCGGACGGGCGAGGCCCACTGCCCTGTCTGCGGCTTCGTCCGCCGATCGCACTGACCCAACCCTGACGTCGCGCCGCGCGGGATGACCGCGCGCTCGGCCGATCGAGGCCCCATCCTCGTGGGACCGTCCCGTCCGCTTGAGGATCCGCCGTGACCCAGCCAGCAGGCCTCGACCGATCTCGCCTGGCCGCCCTGATGGCGGTGGAGATGGATCGCTTCGCCGACGAACACCCTCGTTCTGCGGCGCTCCACCAGGCAGCCAGGGCATCGCTTCTCGAGGGCGTCCCGATGCCCTGGATGGTCAAGTGGGCGGGTCCGTTCCCGCCATACGTGGAGGCTGCGACGGGCGCGCATTTCAGCTGCGTCGACGGCCATGACTACATCGACTTCTGCCTCGGCGACACCGGGGCGATGGCCGGCCACGGGCCGGCGCCCACCATCGCCGCGGTCGAGCGACAGCTTCGTCGCGGGATCACCCACATGCTGCCGACCGAGGACGCAGCGTGGGTCGGCGAGGAGCTGACCCGCCGCTTCGGGGTCTCGACCTGGCAGTTCGCCCTGTCAGCGACGGACGCGAACCGCTGGGCGCTTCGGCTCGCCCGTCACATCAGCGGCCGCTCCAAGGTGGTCGTCCACGATCACTGCTATCACGGCTCCGTGGACGAGGCGATCGCGGTCCTGGATCCATCGGGCGCGGTCGTGCCGGTGCGTGGCTCGGTCGGGCCGCAGGTCGATGTCGCTATGACGACACGAGTGGTCGAGTTCAACGACGTCGCCGGCCTGGAACAGGCGCTGGCCGATCGCGACGTGGCCGCCGTCCTGATCGAGCCCGCCCTGACCAACGTCGGGATCGTGCTGCCCGAGCCCGGTTACCTCGAGGCGGTCCGCGACATCACCCGCCGGACCGGGACCCTGCTGATCATCGATGAGACCCACACCATCTGCGCCGGCCCGGGTGGCGCGACGGGTGTCTGGGGCCTCGAGCCGGACCTCGTCGTCATCGGCAAGACGATCGGTGGCGGCATCCCGTCGGCCGCCTACGGCTTCACGCCCGAGGTCGCCGCCCGCATCCATACCTCACTCGAGGTCGTCGACTCCGACGTTGGCGGGATCGGCGGGACGCTCGCCGGGTACGCTCTGTCGCTCGCGGCGACGCGGGCGACGCTCGGCGAGGTCCTGACCGAGAAGGCGTTCGAGCGGATGATCCCGCTCGCCGAGCGTTGGGAGGCCGGCGTGGCGCGGGTCATCGGAGACGCCGCGGTCCCCTGGCACGTGACCCGCCTCGGAGCCAGAGCCGAGTACCACTTCATGCCTTCGCCGCCACGGACCGGAGCCGAGCAGTGGGCGAACACCGATGCCGATCTCGAGCGCTTCCTCCATCTCTGGGCGATGAACCGGCGGATCCTGATGACGCCGTTCCACAACATGGCGCTCATGTCACCGGCCACGACGGAGGCCGACGTGGACCGCCACACGGAGGTCTTCGAGGCGGCGGTGGCGGCGCTGTTCGGCTGACCAGCTGCTCCGTGCCGCGCTAGGTGGCACGGCGGGCCGGTAGAGTCCGCTGGTGCAACTCCTCGACGGCCGGCTTGTCCTGAGCGCGACGGACCTCGTCGGCTACCTCGCCTGCGACCACCTGGCCACCCTCGAACTCGGCCGCGTCGCGGGCATCTGGGAGCGGCCGCATCGGCGCGAGGATCCCACCCTCAACCTGATCCAGGAGAAGGGCGAGCTCCACGAGGCCGCCTACCTCGATCGCCTCCGTGCCGAGGGCCGCAGCGTGGTCGAGATCAAGAAGGACGACCTCAGATCGGTGGTCGCCCTCGAGGCGGCCGCGGAGGCGACCCGGGCGGCGATGCGCTCCGGAGCGGACGTCGTCTTCCAGGCCACCTTCTTCGACGGTCACTGGCGCGGCCACGCGGACTTCCTGTTCAAGCGGGCGGACCGGCCATCGCCGGCGTTCGGTTCGTGGAGCTACGACGTCGCCGACACGAAGCTTGCCCGGGCGGTCAAGACCGGCGCGATGATCCAGCTGTGCGTCTACGCGAGCCTCCTCGAGCAGGAACAGGGCGTCGCACCGGAGTTCCTGACCGTCGTGACCGGCGACCTCGAGCAGCACAGCTACCGGACCGAGGACTTCTCTGCCTACTTCCGCTACATCCGGGCCCGCTTCGAGGCGAGGATCGCCCGCGATGCCGGCGATCCGACCGCAGCCGGGACCTATCCGGACCCGGTCGACCACTGCCGCGTCTGCGCCTGGTCGCCCACCTGCATCCAGCGGCGGCGCGACGACGACCATCTCTCGATCGTGGCCGGCATGCGCCGGGTGGACACGGAACGCCTGGTCCAGGCCGGCATCACGACCCTGTCGGTCCTTGCCGTCCTGCCGGCCGACACGCCGGCCGAGGGGGTGCCCGGGCCGCAGCTGGAGCGGCTCCGTAACCAGGCCCGCCTGCAACTCCATGAGCGCGAGACGGGCGAACGCGTCTACGAGCTGATCGAGCCGTCCGCCGAGGAAGGGCGGCGCGGCCTCGCACGGCTGCCGGAACCTTCGCCCTGGGACGTCTTCTTCGACATCGAGGCGGATCCATGGGCCACCGAGGCCGGGCTCGAATACCTCCTCGGGGTCACGACGATCGACTCGGGCCAGCCCGTCTATGCCCCGATCTGGGGTCGGACCCCGGACGATGAGAAGACCGCCTTCGAGCAGTTCATCGACTTCGTGATGGCCCGCCGGGCCGGGCACCCCGATCTCCACGTCTACCACTACGGCGGCTACGAGTCGGGGGCCGTCAAGCGCCTCATGCAGCGGCACGCGACCCGCGTCGACGAGGTGGACATCCTCCTCCGTGGCGACGTGCTGGTGGACCTCCTGACTGTCGTCCGCCAGGGAGTTCGAGCGTCGGTCGAGTCGTACTCGCTCAAGCAGATCGAGAAGTTCTACATGCCGACTCGCGAGGGCCCGGTCACCGAGGCCGGCTTCAGCGTGGTCGAGTTCGAGCGCTGGCTGAAGACGCGGGATGGATCGATCCTCGACGGGATCGCCGACTACAACCGGGACGACTGCCTCTCCACGTGGATGCTCAGGACCTGGCTCGAAGAGCGCCGTTGTGAGGTAATCGAGCGCTGGCGCGACCAGGACTGGCAGCGGCCGACGCCAACCTCGGGCGCGCCGAGCGAGGGCGTCTCCGCGTGGGACGCGAAGGTCGCGGAGCGCGTCGTAGCGCTGGCCGGTGCCCTCGCGCCGGACGACAACCGCGACGAGGCGGCCGCCCGGCGACTCCTGGCCGACCTGCTCGACTGGCACCGCCGCGAGGAGAAGTCGGGTTGGTGGCGCTGGTATGAATTGCGCAACGACCGGACCGTCGAGGAACTGGTCGCAGAGCGCGATGCCCTCGCAGGGCTGGTCTTCGTCGGGGAGCTCGCGCCGCTCGGACGGCGGCGGGTGCGGCGCTTCCGGTTCGAACCGCAGGACCACCCCTTCAAGCTCGGTGACAAGCCGGTGAGCAAGGCCGACGGTGGGAGCGTCGGCGAGATCGTGGGTCTCGACGACACCCACGGGACCATCGACCTCGCCAGGAGCGGCGGCGACGAAACGCTCCCGGAGGCCTTGATCGGGCCGACACCGATCGACAGCCGGGCCATGAAGGAGGCGCTGCTCCGGGTCGCCGATGACGTCATCGCTTATGGGTTCGGACCCGCGAGCCAGTATCCGGCGATCGCCGAGCTGCTCCTCCGCCGCCCACCCCGGCTCACCGATCACGCGGGCGGTTCGCTGGCGCACGAGGGCGAGGATCTCGTGGCCGCAGGTCGCCGGATCGGCCTCACGCTGGACCGGACGACCCTCCCGATCCAGGGACCGCCCGGCACAGGCAAGACCTACACGGCGGCCAGGATGATCACCGCACTCGTCGCCGCGGGCCGCCGCGTGGCGGTGACCGCGCAGTCCCACAAGACGATCACGAACCTCCTCGAGGAGGTGGTGAGGGCCGCCACGGAGGATGGCGGCCGGGTCCGGATCCTCCAGAAGGCGGGCGAGCTGGACGCACATCTCGAACCGGGCGACGACATCACCGTCTCCGACGACCCCAAGGCCGTCGAGCGCGCGATCCGGGACGGCGCGGTCGATCTCGTCGGCGGGACCACCTGGCTCCTCGCCCGACGACAGCTCGACGCTGTCGTGGAAGGCACCGCCGAACCCTTGATCGATGTCCTGTTCGTGGACGAGGCCGGCCAGTTCTCGCTGGCGAACCTCGTCGCGGCGGCCACTTGTGCCCGGTCGGTCGTTCTCGTGGGCGATCCGAACCAGTTGCCGATGGTCACCCAGGGGGTCCACCCGCCTGGCGCCGACGCATCGGCGCTCGGGCACCTCGTCGGTGGGGCCGTGACCGTGCCGCCGGAACGCGGGCTCTTCCTGGAGGCGACCCGGCGGCTCCACCCACTGGTCAACGACTTCATCTCACCGGCGTTCTACGACGGCCGCCTGGACACCCACCCTTCCACGGCCATCCGGGTCGTCGGCGGCGGCGATCGGCTCGGCGGGGCGGGGGTCCGCTGGCTACCGGTCGCCCATACGGGCAATGCCGCGCGGTCGCGGGAGGAGGCGGACGAAGTCGCGCGGATCGTGGACTCGATCGTCGGGCGGGATTGGACCGAGTCGGACGGGACCGTGCGGCCGATCGAACTGGGGGAAGTCATCGTCGTCGCGCCGTACAACGCCCAGGTCGCCGAGATCCAGGCGGCCCTCGAGCGGCGAATCGGCCGAGCCGGGAACGTCGGTACGGTTGACAAGTTCCAGGGCCGCGAGGGGATCGTCGCGATCTACTCGACCGCCAGTTCCAGCCGCGACGACGCGCCGCGGGACATGGGCTTCCTCTACTCGCGCAACCGGCTGAACGTGGCCGTCTCCCGGGCCCGGAGCATCGCCATCGTCATCGCCTCCCCCACCCTGCTGGAGGCCGGTTGCCGGACCCCCGAGCAGATGCGCCTGGTCGACGCCCTGTGCCGCTACGTGGAGGTGGCCGAGGCCCAGGCCGGCGGGCGCTGACGACGGGGCGGAACCGCGTTCACCGCGCACCGATGCCGCGGGCCGCTCGACGACTTATCGTTCGACCACGATGAAGACGCTTGCACCGACCGCCCTCAGCGCCGCGCGGCGCCGCGCACGCCGAAGCCTCATCGCGGGGGTCGCCCTCGGCAGCACCGGGCACATCGCGGCTGTCTCGATCTCGAGCATCGTCGCGCAGGACCTCCTTGGGTCGCCGACCCTCGCCGGGGCTCCGGGTGCGACGGTGGTCCTCGGCTCGGCCCTCGGTTCGGTGCTGCTGTCGGCGCTCATGGCGCGACGCGGCCGTCGACCGGGCATCGTGGCGGGCTACGCCGTCGGGGTCATCGGAGCGCTCGTCGCGACCGCGGCCGTCCTGTTCCGATCGTTCCCGCTGCTGCTCGTCGGAACCCTGCTGATCGGCTTCGGGAACAGTTCGAACCAGCTCTCACGCTACACGGCGGCGGACCTCGTGCCGGCGGCCCGGCGGGCGTCGGCCATCGGGATGGTGGTCTGGGGAGCGACGATCGGGGCGGTCATCGGCCCGTGGCTGGTCCCCATCGCCAGCGACCTTGCCGAGCGAGCCGGGCTGCCGCCCCTCGCCGGTCCCTACCTCGTGCCGGTACTCTTCGTGGCGATCGCGGCGATCCTCTCGTTCGTCCTGCTCCGCCCGGACCCGTACGAGATCGCCGACGAATCGGCGGCACAGCCCAATGAGGCCGCACCCGCGGCTGGGAGCGACTCGATCGGCACGACCCTTCGCCGGCCGGCGGTCGCGGCCGCGATCGTGGCGCTCGTGGTCGGGCAATTCGTGATGACCCTGATCATGACGATGACCCCACTCCACATGACCCAGCACGGCCACGGTCTCGGGGCGGTCGGCGCCGTCCTGGCGGCCCACACCTTCGGGATGTTCGCCCTCTCCCCGCTGTCGGGCCGCCTGACCGAGCGGATCGGCCCGGTCCGGACGATCTTCGTCGGCACGGCGGTGCTCGCCCTTTCAGGCGTCCTGGCGGCCGTGGCGCCGCCTGCCGGCGGCGACCTTCTCCTCGTCGCGCTCTTCCTGCTCGGACTCGGCTGGAACCTCGGCTTCGTGGCCGGCAGCACCTTGCTGTCCGAGCACCTCGAGGTCCACGAGCGGACACGGATCCAGGGGGTCGCCGATGCCCTCATCTGGAGTTCGGCTGGGGCGGCGAGTCTCGGGTCGGGCGTGATCATGGCCGCCGTCGGCTATGCCTCGCTCGGTATCCTCGGCGTGGCCGCCGTCCTCCTCCCGGTCGTCCTGCTGCGAACGAACCGACGGGCGTTCGCCCAGGCCAGTGTCAGGGCGAAAACCGAGGCGCCGCTCCCTTAGGGCAGCGGCTCGCGTCGGAGCCGCGAAACGCGCCCGATCGATCGCGGCGCCGCCGGTGGGCGGCGAGGACCCGGCCCGGGCTCAGCCACGCAGGATGGGGCGGGTCATGCAGGTCGGGCCACCGGACCCGTTCAGCCCGATCTCCGTCGCGGGATAGGTGTGCACCTCGCAGCCGGCCGCCGCCAGTGCCGCGGCCGTGCGTGGGTTGCCCTCGGCCAGGATCACCACGCCGGGCCGCACGGCCAGTACGTTGCAGCCCAGCGTCGGGAATTCGTCGTCGGGAACCTCGATCAGCCGGATCTCCAGCTCGCGGAGCAGCTCCCAGAGGCCCACCGGAAGCAGCGGTAGGTAGACGACGGCCAGGTCGTCGGCCACCGGCGAGACGACCGAGAGCAGGTGAATGAGCTCGGCCGGACCGCGCCAGTACGGGAGGTCGAACACCCGCACATCGCCCCCGACGAGGTTGGCCAGCTGGCGGGCCCCATGGTCGTTGGTCCGCAACGTCCGCCCGATGCAGAACAGGTCCGGCCGAAGCCAGAACGTGTCGCCACCTTCCACGGTCGCGGGGGCCTGGATCCGCCCGACGGTCGGGATGCCGGCGGCGTTCGTCCAGGCCTCGAGCGTGGCGGGCTCGGACGCTCGGTTCGCCTTGCCCGGTCGGAGCGCGATTGCGCCACGATCGGAAACCAGGAGCGGGTCGAACGTGTAGACGAGGTCCGGGCTGTGCGTCTCGGCATCCAGCATGTGCACGCGCGGTCCAAGCGCGGCCAGGGTTTCGACGAACGCGCCATGTTCGCGCTGCGCGATGGACAGGTCGACGCGATGGAGAAAGCCGTGGGCCGGATCGTCGAACGCCGCCCCGAAAGCGGAACCGGGGCGCTTGACCAGCACATCGTGCAGGGGTGCGGTCATGCTCTGTGCGCCGAATTGCCGGTGGGTGGTTGCCATTTCGGAAGGATAGGGCGCGACATGCGGCTCCACACTACCCAAGGATTGGCCGTCCACAGGCCGTGAGCAGG
>JBCLCL010000021.1:0-44167 GCA_038915815.1 Candidatus Limnocylindrales bacterium | reverse complement strand
TCAACGCCTATTGATATAAACCGTGGTTGATGCGACCACGGCACGCGGTAGGAGTCGCCACCCTGTCTCCCTCGCCCGCCCGGGTCCGCAGCACGATCGCTGCCGCCGTCGCCCAGCCCGAGGATCTGCGCCAGCTGCGGGTCTTCCACAAGGCCATGGCCGACGTCAACCGCCTCCGGATCGTGCGCCGCCTGGCCGTCGGCGCCGCGACCGTCGCCGAGCTGACCGCCCACGTCGGGCTCTCCCAGCCGCTCGTCTCGTGGCACCTGGGACGACTGCGTGCCGCGGGCGTCGTCGAGACCCGGCGCAACGGGCGCGAGACGGTCTGCCGGCTGCGCGAGGAGGCGTTCGCCGAGTTCGCTGCTCGAGAAAAGGCCATCCTGGGCTTCGCAAGCTAGCCGATGACGATCTCGAACGACGCCCGAACCCGGATCAGGAAGGCCTTCGAGCCGCTCGCCCTGGGCCTGGGTCGCCTCGGCCTGACCCCGGATGCGCTGACGCTGATCGGTTTTGGGATCACGGTCGTCGGGGCGATCCTGGTCTCACAGCAGCTCTGGCTCGCCGGCGGGGTGGTCATCCTGTTCGGCGGCGTGTTCGACATGTTCGACGGGACCCTGGCCCGCGCGACCGGCCGGGTCAGCAACCTCGGTGCGTTCATGGACTCGGTCTTCGACCGCGCCGGCGAGGTGATCGTCTACATCGGCATCGTCGCCGGCCTCCAGGCGGTCCGAAGCGGCGACGGACCGCTGCTCGCGGCGGCGGCTCTCGGCTCCGCCGTCCTGGTCAGCTACACGCGTGCCAGGTCGGAAGGCCTCGGCTTCACCCACGGAACCGGGATGGCGGTGGTCGGGGTCATGCCTCGCGAGGTCCGCCTGGTCATCCTCAGCCTCGGTCTCGTCCTGGCAGGTCTCCTCGGAACCACCGTCGAGGTCTCGGAGGTCAGGCTCACGCAGCTCGGCACCGCCGCGCTCGCGCCCGGCACCGTCGCGTTGCAGATCGCCCTCGCCATCATCACCGTGGGCTCCACCCTCACCGTCATCCAGCGGATCCTCCACGTCCGCAGCCAGGCCAATCATCAGTCAACCCTGACCCAGTAAGGAGCACGGAGAACGAACGTGAGCAAGAACGGCAGCGACGGCAAGAGCGACGGCAAGAGCGGCGCGACGCCGGCCAACACATGGGCCGGCGCCGGGCGGCGCAAGGACGGCAAGATCCGGGTCGCCATCGTCGGCGTCGGCAACTGCGCCAGCAGCCTCGTCCAGGGCCGCTACTACTACGAGAACGCCAAGAAGGACGACTTCGTCCCGGGCCTGATGCATGTCGACCTGGGCGGTTATCACGTCCGCGACATCGAGTTCGTGGCCGCCTTCGACATCGACAAGAACAAGGTCGGGGTGGACCTGTCCGAGGCGATCTACACGAAGCCGAACAACACCTACGTCTTCCAGCAGGTCGCCCACACCGGGGTCACGGTCGAGCGCGGCATGACCCACGACGGCCTGGGCAAGTACCTGAGCCAGATCATCGAGAAGGCGCCCGGCCCCACGGCGGACATCGTGGGCATCCTCAAGGAGCGCGAAGTCGATGTGATGGTCTCCTACCTCCCGGTCGGCTCGGAAGAGGCCACCAAGTGGTACGTGGAGCAGGCCCTGCGCGCCGGCGTCGCCTTCGTCAATGCCATCCCGGTCTTCATCGGGCGGGAGCCCTACTGGCAGCGCCGCTTCGCCGAGGCCGGTCTGCCGGTCATCGGTGACGACATCAAGAGCCAGGTCGGCGCGACGATCACCCACCGCGTCCTCACCCGACTGTTCATGGACCGCGGCGTCCGCCTGGACCGCACGTATCAGCTGAACTTCGGGGGCAACACCGACTTCCTCAACATGCTCGAGCGCGAGCGTCTCGAATCGAAGAAGATCTCGAAGACCAACGCGGTCACCTCGATGCTCGACTACGAGCTCGATCCCGACGACATCCACGTCGGCCCGAGCGACCACGTCCCGTGGCTGCTCGACCGCAAGTGGTGCTACATCCGGATGGAGGGCACGACGTTCGGGGACGTGCCGCTCAATGCGGAGCTCAAGCTGGAGGTCTGGGACAGCCCCAACAGCGCAGGCGTCATCACCGACGCGATCCGCTGCCTGAAGCTTGGCCTGGACCGCGGCCTGACCGGGACGCTCGTCGCGCCGTCGAGCTACTTCATGAAGAGCCCGCCCCAGCAGATCCACGACGACATCGCGTTCAACCGGGTCGAGGCCTTCATCCGTGGCGACGACAACGAGACGCTGGTCGGCACCGAGGCGCCCGCCAAGCGGACGCTCAAGCGCTTGGCCGGGACCAGGGCCAAGGTGGCCGCCGCCGCCAGGTGAGGTCACGGGAGCACCAGCTCGAGGCGCCGCACCGCCGCGGCAAGACCGGACCACGGGTCGTCGAACGGGTCGCCGTCGCCGGGTACAAGGGCACGACGTGGCTCCTGGGCGTCCTGCCGGCCGGCCTCGCGCAGGCCGTCATCGGGCGCCTGTCGCAGGCGTCGTACCTGGCCTGGCCGGCCAAGCGCCGCTGGTCGAACCGGAACTTCGGGCATGTCCTGGGTCTGCCAACCGACGACCCCCGGGTCCGCCGGTTGGCGCTGCGCGCCTATCGTGAATACGGACGCTATCTCGTCGAGCTGATGCGCCTGCCCTCCATCCCCCCGGAAAAGGTCGGCCTCATGGCGACCGATCTCGACGCCGACGAGGTCCGCAGGATCTGGCGCGGCGCGCCGGGCGGCGGGCTCATCTTCGCCGTCGGGCATATCGGCAACAACGAGGCGGTCGCGGCCGGGATCGCCCACCACGGGATGCCGATCAGCGTGCTCGCCGACGATTCATCGTTCCCCGAGCTCTACGAGCTGCTTCGCCGCCAGCGCGAGGCGTGGGGCGTGCGGGTCATCGCCTGGCGCAACCTGCGCGAGATCTTCGGGGTGCTCAAGCGGCGCGAGATGCTGGCCCTGCTGATCGATTGGGGCTACCGGAGCGACGGCATCCCGGTCCAGCTGTTCGGAGCATGGACCACCCTGCCGGCCGGTCCGGCGACGCTCGCGGCCAAGACCGGCTCGCGCATCCTGCCGATCTCGATCCATCGCACGGCAGACGGCGGCTTCCAGGTCTCGTGGGCGCCCCCGATCGACGTGCCGCCGGGCGACCCTGCCGCGCTCCAACGCGCCAGCCAGGCGATGGCCGACGCCCTGGCCGACGCCATCCGGCCGGCGCCCGAGCAGTGGTACAGCTTCAAGCCGATCTGGCCCGCCAGTGAAAGCGAGGCGGCCGATCTCGAGCGGCGCGCCCAGGCGATGCTGGCCGGGCGCCCGGATCCGGGCCCCGCACGGGGCCGGCCGCGCGATGAGGCCGACGCCGCCGGGATGGAGGCCGGCCGATGAGGCTGCGCTCGCGGGGATTGATCGCCGCCTCGTGGCTCGCCTGCCACCTGCCCGAATGGCCGCTGACGAAGCTGGCCGACCTCGCCGGCGATGCCTGGTATCGGTTGGCGCCGGAGCGCGCCGCCCAGGCGCGACGCAATCTTGGCCGGGTCTGTCAGGCGCTCCAGGCCGACGGTCGCGGGCCGGCAGCGGCGCGAGCGGCGGCCCGCGACCCAAGGGCGCTCGAGCGACTCGTCCGGGCGGCCTTCCGTCACAGCGCCCGCTACTACCTGGAAGTGGCGCGGACCCCGGCCCTGCGCCCCGGTGACCTGGACGAACGGCTCGTCCTCGAGACACCAGAGGTCATCGCCGAGGCGTTCACGGGCGACCGCGCGGTGATCTTCGTGGGGCTCCACTTCGGGGCCATCGAGCTCCCGGCGCTCTACCTGGCGGCCCGCGTCGGTGCTGCCGTGGCGCCGATGGAGACGGTGGACGACGCCGGGCTGCAGGCCTACTTCGTGCGGACCCGCGGGGCGGCGGGCGTCCGGATCGTCGGCCTGCGCGAGGCGCGGCGCGAGCTCCTTGGCGCCCTGCGAGACGGGATCTCGGTCGGACTGGTCGGCGACCGCGACCTGACCGGTGGAGGCCTGCCGACGCCGCTCTTCGGCGCACCTACGAACCTGCCCATCGGGCCGGCGATGCTCGCCGTCGAGAGCGGCGCGCCGCTCTACGTGGTCGGCGTCCGGCGCACCGCGATCGGCCGCTACGGCGGCCGGCTCGAAGCTGTCCCCGTCCCGACCGAGGGCTCGCGCCGCGATCGGGTCACCGCCACGATGCTTGCCGTGGCCGCCGCCTTCGAACGGGTGGTCGCCGTGGCGCCCGAGCAATGGTGGGCCGTCTTCTTCCCGATCTGGCCGGATCTCGAGGCCGCGCTTGCACCGGCTCAGGCACCGGAGACAACGACATGACGGAGCAGCCGCTCCCGCGAGGCCGGGCCGACCTCCACATCCACACCGTGGCCAGCGACGGGACCGCGACGGTGGAGGCGATCCTCGACCACGTCGAGCGGACGACGGACCTGGACGTCATCGCCATCACCGACCACGAGCGAATCGACGCGGCCCTGGCCGGCCGGATGATCGCCGCCGACCGCGGCCTGCGCGCCGAGGTGATCGTCGGGGAAGAGGTCACCACGCTGGGGGGCCACCTGCTGGCCCTGTTCATCGACCGCCCGATCCGGCCGTATCGCTCGTTGCGCGCGACGATCGCCGCGATCCATGACGCCGGCGGCCTGGCCATCCCCGCCCATCCGCTCGTCCCCTACCCCCTGTGCGCCCAGGCGTGGGTCCTGCGCCGCCTGCTCGATGACCCGGACCCGGCGGTCCACCCCGACGCGATCGAGACCTTCAATCCGACGACGCTCGGCAAGCCGTGGCACGCCCGGGTCACCCGCTTCGCCGACGAGCGGGGCCTGGCCCACATCGGCAACAGCGACGCCCACGCCCTGGCGGCGGTCGCGACCGGCTGGACGACCTTCCCGGGTCGCGATGCCGCCGACCTGCGGCGGGCGATCGGGGCGCGAACCACCGAACACGGTGGGGCCTTCCACCCGACGGTCGGCCAGCTGGGCACGTTCGGTCGGCAGCTGCAAAAGCGCGGCCTCGATGCGCGCGACGAGGTGCGTGGTCGCCTCCGCCGCGACGGCACCGGGCGCGATCATGGCTACCCGGGCGGCCGCCTGCGGCCGCCACGCTTCGAGCCGACGGCGCCGCCACGCCTCGGCAGCAAACGGGATGAGGAGGACCGACGGTGAAGATCGGCCTGGTCTGTCCGTATATCTACCCGGAGTCGGGCGGGGTGGCCCAGCACGTGCGGTTCCTCTACGAGAACCTCCGCCTGCGCGGCCACGACGTGCGGATCATCACCGCCAGCCACGGGCCGCAGCGCGCCTCCGAGGGCGACATCCTGCGCATCGGTGTCGGATTCAGCATGCCGGCCAACGGGTCGGTCGGGACGCTCACCTTCTCGCCGCGCTACATCAGCCAGGTCCGCGAGCTGCTCGCCCGCGAGCGCTTCGACCTGCTCCACTTCCATGAGCCGTTCGTGCCGTTCCTGTCGCTGCTGCTCCTGCGCGAGTCGCGCAGCGTCAACGTGGCCACCTTCCATGCCTACGCCGGCTTCTCGCCGTCGTATGAGCTGGGTAGTCGGATCATGGGCGGCCACGCGCGCCGCCTGCATGGCCGGATCGCGGTCAGTGCGGCCGCCCGGCACTTCATCGACCGCTTCTTCCCGGGCGATTACAAGGTCATCCCCAACGGGGTGGACGTCCCGCGTTTCGCCGGAGCCGTCCCGATCTCGCGCTGGCAGGACGGGGTGCCGAACGTGCTGTTCGTCGGCCGGCTCGAACCGCGCAAGGGCGTGCTGGACCTGCTCAAGGCCCACCGGATCCTGCGCCGGGCGGGTGCCGGGAACCGCCTGCTGGTCGTCGGATCGGGACCCCAAGAGCGCGAAGCGCGGCGCTACGTGGCGACACGCGGACTCCAGGAGGTCGAGTTCCTTGGCCGGGTCTCCGAGGCCGAGAAGGCCCAGCTCTTCCGGACCGTGGAGGTCTTCACCTCGCCCGCGACCGGGCGGGAATCGTTCGGGATCGTGCTGCTCGAGGCGATGGCCGCCGGAGCCCCGATCGTGGCCTCGGACATCCACGGCTACAAGGGCGTCGTCCGGCGCGGTCGAGAGGCCCTCCTGGTCCCACCGCACCAGCCGAAGCAGCTGGCCCGGGCGATCGCGCGCCTGCTCGGGGATGCCGAGCTGCGGACCGAGATGAGCGCGGCGGGCCGGCTGCGAGCCGAGGCGTTCAGCTGGCCGCGCGTCGCGGCCAGGGTGGAGGACTACTACGGGTTCGTCATCCGGAGACTCGCCGCGAGCGGTTCGCTGCCGGTCGACTTCCGGGCGCCGGTCCCTCAGGCGCCGCCGGTCCGGGTCAGGCCGTCGGGCTCGTCGGACGGGTCGGGCGACTCGGCCGAGCCGTTCGATTCGGCCAGCACCACTCGCCAGACCGAGGCCGAGTAGGCGACGACCAGGCAGGTCACGGTCAGGGCGGCGCCCAGGATCGCCAGGGTCGGGGTCAGGAGCGGCGTCTGCCCGGTCCGATCGACCGTGCTGACCGGGAACTGGAACGCGTAGAGATAGGTCGGCAGGATCCCCTGGTAGGCGTTGACGATCATGGTCGGGAGGGGAAGCGCGGCGATGTTCGGGTAGAGGATCGCGAACCAGGCGACGGCCGCGACCACGAACCCAGCGACGAAGCGGCGAGGGTCGGTCGCGCCGAAGACCTGGAACCCCAGGTAGACGAGCGGGGTGCCCACCACGATCGCGATCGGCTCGACCGGGATGCCGTTGAGGGTCAGGATCGCCGCATCGGGCAGGAGCGATGCTACGACCAGCGCGCCGGCGACCGCGAGGCCGGAGCCGAGCATCAGGCCCAGGGCCGCGGTTCGGCCCCGCGCGCCGACCACGCGGGCTGAACCCCGGTCGAGATCCATGAAGCGCCGCAGGATGACCAGCAGCCCGACCACGACCACGATGGCCAGGGCTCCCGAACGGGCGGTCAGGACGAACTGCGGGATCACCGCCGGGCAGGCTTGTGAACCCGGATTGACGGAGAGCACGGCGACGAAGCCGCACAGTGGCCGGGAGAGGATCCACAGGATCCCCGGCGCGGCGACGGCGACGGCGGCCGCCACCCGCGCCAGCTGCCATGTCCGGCGCGATGGGCCGTGCCACAGCTCGGCGACGAAGTAGGCGAGGGCCAGGACCACGAACGGCAGCGCCGTGTAGTAGTGGTACTGGAAGGCGGCCCGATCGATCCGCGCCCACGGGATCCACTGGGCGGCGAAGCCGACGGCGATCAGCGCGAGCGCGAGGCTGCGACGCTTGAAGGCCGAGAACGCGACGAAGGCCATCGCCGGGATGCCCATCCACCAGATCACCAGGTTGCCCGCGTCATAGACCGACGCCGATGTGCCGCGACCGAGTCCCTCCTGGTAGAACCAGACCGGCTTGAGGTCCATCGGCCAGGCCCACCACGGGGACGACGCCGCATGGGCGGCGGTCAGGCCGTTGTGGTAGCGATACATCTGGGCGGTCAGGTCGACCAGGGTCTGGCCGTCGTGGCCCGCAGGCCAGCCCGCGATGATCTGGTGGCCGCCGACCATCGCCCAGGGGAGGTACGACGCGACGTAGACCGCGAGCGGCAGTCCGACCAGGCAGACCGCGACCCAGGCGATCGGCAGGCCCAGCGCCGAGCCCGGCAGGAGCCAGCCGCCTGGCGCCCTGGCCGGCGGGTCCAGCAGACGGGCCGGATCGTCTGCTGCCGGACGCCCAGCCGCCGGTCCGAAGCCGAGCTGACCAGCCAGCCGGAAGACCGCGATGACGGCGAGCGACCCGAGTCCCAGCGCCACGGCAAGCTGCAACGGCGTGATCGAGAGCGAGCTGAAGGAGATCGCGGCATCCAGTCGTCCGAGCCCGAGCGCGCCGAAGAAGACGACCGCGCCGGCGCCAGCCGGGGCGGTCGCCGCGAAGCGCATCTCCGTGTCCGTCCAGGCGATCGGGTGGAGGACGCTGGCGATCACCGCCACGAGGGTCAGGGCGACCATGATCAGCAGGAAGGTTAGGTTCCCGAAGCCGGACCCTTCGGGCACGCTGATGGCGATGTAGCCGAGGACGGCGCTGATCGCCACGAGCCCCAGGATCGACAGGACCCGCCCCAGCGCACTGCGAACCAGGATCAGCAGCAGGAGCGCCCCGATGGCGTAGGCCGCGACCCACTTGCTGGCCAGGGCGAGGCCCAGCAGGAGGCCGATGGCGGGAAGCCCCAGCCAGACGGCGGCGCGGCCGCGCCACCAGCCCGCCCAGACGGCGGCGAAGATCGTGTAGGCAGCCACGATGAAGAGGCCGACGTAGACGTCGTTCATGCCGATCCGCGACTGGACGAAGAACATGCCGTCGGCCAGCGCGAAGAGCCCGGCGAGCCCCGCCACGAGGCGCCGCCGGAAGAGGATCCGGGCGAGCAGGAAGAGGAGGCCCACGGCCGCCGCGCCTGCGATGACGCCCGGCAGACGCCAGGCAAAGGCATGCGCCCCGATCCCGATCTCGGCCGTCGCGCCGGCGCCATCGAAGACCAGCAGCCGCTGGCGGTCGTCGGACGGGTAGGCCGGCTCGATGTCGGCCGCCCAGGCCACGGGCCAAAAGTCGGTTGGCAGGCGGGCGTCCGCATAGACCGCGTTGGCGTGCGGCTCCACGACGTAGACCGTCCAGCGGTCCGCATCCGAACCGGTCGAGCCCGGGACCCGGCCGAGGATGTGGACCTGCTGGCTCGATCCGTCGTAGACGACCCGGCTGCCCGGCCCAGGGAGTGGGTGGCTGCCGAGGTCCGCCGGGCCGTCCTTCGCGCCGTCGCCGCCGATCGCGATCACGGCGTAGGTCGGCTCATCCGGGCCGCCGGCGGTCGCGTACAGCTTCGCGTCGTCGAGTCCGGTCACGAGGGCCAGCCCGTGGGCACCGCCGGCGAGGCTGACCCTGGCCACGACGGAGATCCGGGTCGGGTCGATGAACGCCACGCCATCGGCCGTGGCGACGGCGATCCGCGCCACGTCCTGGACCGAGATGCCGGGCAGCGAGCCGTCGGCGATCGCCGCGTCCACGCTGGTGCGCACGTCGCCGCTGCCGGGAGGACCGAGGACGACCGTCGGCCCGACGAGCGGGTCCGAGAGCTTCGTTCCGTAGTCCCCGGCCGCGCCGCCCAGCAGCCCCGCCAGTCTCGCCGCGACCGCGGTCGGATCGGTCACCTCGGCCAGGGTCGCCACCAGGGCGGACCCAGAACCGCCCGGTGCGAGGTCGGCGATGCCGGGCAGGTCCAGGGTCCCGGTCACGGAACCCGTGGCAAGCTCGATCACGCTCAGCCGGTCGGACGAGGCGGCGATGACGCTCTGGCCGTCGTCAGCGACGAGGAGCCGCTCGACCGGGTGATCCACCTTCGCGAGGGCGACCGGCCCGGGTCCGGCATCAGCGCCGGCCGAACCGAGGGTCCCGGGGTCCAGGGTCGCCACTCGCCCATCGTCAAAGCCGATCAGCAGCCGAGCGGCGGTCGAGTCGAAGGCCAGGGCGCCGGCCCCGTCAGCCGGCACCGCCGACACCTGGCTGCGGGTCCGCAGGTCGTAGGTCCGGATCTCGCTGCCGGTCGCGATATGCATTCGTTCCCCCGCTGCCCCGCCCGGCGCCGCCCCATCAAGGCGCCGTGGCTCGATGGCGGCCGCACGCACGCTCACCCCCAGCGCGCTCGTGGCGCGGACCTCATCCCCGCCCCACGCGACGAGACCGGCTGCCATCGCGTACTTGGCCAGGTGCGGATGGGTCCACTCGTAGATGTCGTGGTCGATGCCGTAGCGCCAGTCCTGCAGGAATTCGGTGGCGGTCCGGGCGTGATAGACCTCGTCGAAGTGCATCTGATACGGCTCGGCCAGGCGGAAGGTCCGCAGGATGAGGCTGGCCAGGACGAGGACGACGACGAGCCAAAGATCGAGTTGATCGAGCCGGCCGCCACGCTCCGTCACGAGGAGCGCGCTCCGGTCCGGGCGGATCGGCGCAGCCCCGAAGCGCGCGCGCAGCCAGCCGACGACGCCGAGGTCGGTGAAGGTGGCGCGACGTCGCCAGGTCGGCAGCGCGGGGTCGCGGTCGTCGGCCCAGGTCATGGCGGCAACCCCGCCGGATCGTCCGCGGGCGCCAGGGCGTCGCGTCGCAACTGCAGGAGAGCCCACACGAAGGTGAGCCCGAAGGCCAGCGCGATCGCGCTGACGACGGCCTCCGACCGGATCGCCGGCCCGATCCCGAGCCAGTCCCTGATCGATGGATTGCCCGGGTAGAGCGTGGTCAGCACGACGTACAGGTTGGCGAAGGTCGCCAGCGACAGGACGAGGTAGGCCGGGCGCCAACGGACGGAGACTGCGGCCAGGATCGCGCCGAGTGCGAAGAACGGATAGATGTAGCGCTCGTGGACCCGGGTCGGGACCACGAAGAACGCCAGGGCGAGGACGGCCAGGCCGACCAGCAAGCCGAGCCGGTCCGGTCGCCGGGCGACGATCCAGAGGACGAGGGCGACGCTGGCCAGCAGGAGGCCGGTCCCGATCAGCAAGGCCGGGACGCCGGCATAGACGGCACTCCCGAAGACGCAGTAGTCCGTGCCGACCGTGGTCGGCGACGAGGCCCCGGCGAAGTCGCAGACCCACTGGCCCGAATCGGCCAGGCTGAACCCGCGGTCAGATGGGACCAGCGCCCAGGGGTTGTAGGCGTTGACCGTCAGATACGGGTATCCGCTGGCCGCCACGGCCACCTGCCCGAGCAGACCGGACCGGACGAACGGTGGATCGGGGCTGAACTCGATCACGGACAATCCGAACGGCAGGCAGAGGGCGAGGGCCGTGAGGTATCCGGCCAGGCCGGTGGTCAGGATCCGGATCGGGCGCCCGGTCCGTGCCGGATCGCCTCCGCCGCCGGCCGGCCAGAGGGCGCGCCGGATCGTCACCACGGCGACCAGCGGGATCAGGATGCCGAGCTGCGGCTTGACGATCGCGGCGACGACGGTCCAGATCGCGGCGCGCTCGGGTCGATCGCGCCACAGCTCTCGCAGACCAAGCAGCATGAAGACGACGCCGACCGAATCGACCTGGCCCCACACGACGCTGTCGAACCAGCTGACCGGGTTGAGCACAGCGACCGCCGCGCCGATGAGCGCGACCCGGCGCCGACCGCCGAGCTCCAGGATCATCGAATGGACGAGCCAACCGATCGCGAGGTCGGCCAGGATCGGCACGACCTTGAGCCCGAACGCCTGGAAGAACGGGACGGCGTCGCCCCAGTCCTGCGCGTGGAGCACGTCGATCACGAGCCAGCCGATGAACCAGAGGGCGTAGAGGTAGCCCGGTGTGTAGTCGTGGAAGAACGGTCGCTGGTAGAACCCGGAGGGCCCGTGGGCCGCGAGGTCGCGCGCCCATGCCTCGAAGGCCTCGAGGTCGGTCGCGAACCCGGACCCGGGCAGCCGGTATGCGATGATGAGGCGGAGGGCGAGCCCGAGGGCGAGGACCGCGAGGACCGCGCCGACGGCTACCCGCGTCCCGGTCGCCCGCGCAGGCGCTCCCGTGCCTCGCTCGGTCCCCTCGGAAGCGGGGCCAATCACCGGGAAACGGCTCCTGCACGAGCGTGGAAGGTGGACCGGAGCGTAGCACAGGGCGACTCGCTGGACCCCCGGACCGCCCCCTGGCCGGAGCCGCGCACCGCCCGCTGGCTGGTGATCGCCGCCGGGCTGCTCCTGGCCCTGGGGGCGCTGGCTGTCTACTCGGCCACCCGGATCGACCGGACTACGACCACTTCGTCTGGCAGGCGGCCGCCTTCCTCGAGGGTCACGCGGCGATCCGCTTCCCGGTCGAGGGAGTCGTCGGGGTCTCGGGCAACGCCTGGTTCCAGGACGTCCTGCCGATCGCGACCAGCGACGGCGTGCCTCGCGGCCTGCTCCCCTTCCCGCCGCTGCCCGCGGTCGTCCTGCTTCCGTTCGTGGCGCTCTGGGGGCTGGCGACGGACGCCCAGGCGATCTTCACGATCCTGGCCGCGCTGGACGTGGCGATCTGCTGGTGGGTCCTCGGGCGGCTCGCGATCAGGCCGGCCATCCGGGTCGGCGGCACGGTCTTCCTGGCCATCGGCACGGTCTTCTGGTTCACCGCCCAGGTCACCACCACCTGGTACCAGGCTCACATCGTGGCGATGGGGCTCACCCTGCTGGCTGTCGGCGTCGCCGTCGGCGCGGACCGGGGCGCCGATCCAGGGCCATCCGAGGTCCATCGCGGGCGGACCGATGGCCCCTTCACCCCGCTGTCCGGGCGTCTGCCGACCGTGGACCCCCGACAATTCGCCGCCGGCCTGCTCTTCGGGCTTGCCTGCACGGCGCGGCTGACCGTCGTCTTCGGTGCGCCGTTCCTCGCCCTGGTCGGGGGGGGGGCGGCGACTGGCGCCGGCGCAGCTGGTCGGCCGGTCTCGGGGCGGCGCTGCCGATCCTGGCCCTGGTCCTCTACAACCTGCTTACCACCGGACACCTCTTCCATCCCGCCTACGACTACCTGTACGTCCTCGAATCCAACGGTTATCCCACCCTCGGCTACCACCCCGATTGGGCCGTCGAAGACCCGCGCTACATCCCGCAGAACCTCGGGATCGCCCTGTTCGGCCTGCCGGACCTGCTGCCGACCAGGCTGCCGGACAGCATCGCCATCACCCCGACGCTGGTCTGCGCCGAGCCGGGCGCGGTCCGCGGCCTGTTCGATGCCGCCTGTCCACTGGCTGTGCCGCGCGACATCGGGATGAGCGTCATCCTGACCAGCCCGGCCTGGCTGCTCGCGATCGCGCTGCTGCGCCGATCTGGAACGAGCCGGCTCGTGGCCGGTGGACTGCTGGCGATCGTCGGCATCTCCGTCGTCAACCTGATGCATTTCAGCCAGGGCTGGGTCCAGTTCGGTTACCGGTTCAGCAACGACGCGGCGCCCTTCGCGCTGCTCCTGGTGGCCCTCGGCGCCGAGCGCCTCGCGGGTCGATACCGCTGGGGGCTGCCGCTGGGGGCAGCCCTGCTCGTCGTCTCGATCGCCATCAACCTGTGGGGCGTGGTCTGGAGCCGCCTGCTCGGCTGGTGAGCAGCGTGAGGCAGGCCTCCGCGTGTCGAGTGCCCCGGGGCCTGCTCGTCGATCGGTCGATCCGCGGGAACCCACGAAGGCGGCACAATGGGTCCGTGCTCGGCGGCCGGATCCGATGATCGTCGACGAACGGACTCGCCTCGACCACGGCATGGAGACACCACCGACGTGAACGACCTGGATCTCGTCAGGACGCAGGGCGCGCAAAGCGCGACCACGACCGCTCCGCATGACGGCGCCCGACCGCGGTTGGCGAGACTCTCCTACTTCTTCCCGGCACACAACGAGGAGGCCAACGTCGAGGGGCTGGTCGAGGAGGCCCTGGCGACGCTCCCGGGGCTGGCGGAGACGTTCGAGATCATCGTGGTCGACGATGGGTCACGCGACGCGACGGCGAGCATCGCCGAGGCGCTCGTCGAACGACATCCCGACATCGTCCGACTGGTTCCTCATCCGGTCAACCTGGGTTACGGGGCGGCGCTCTGCTCGGGGTTCGGGGCCGCGCGCTACGAGTTGATCGCATTCACCGACGGCGATCGCCAGTTCCGGGTCGGGGACATCGGCCGGCTGACCGAACGGCTGACCGCCTCGGACGCGCCGGATGTCGTGGTCGGCTTCCGGATCCGGCGCGCAGACCCGCTGGTGCGAACCCTCTACGCTCGGGCCTACCGGCTGGCCAACCGGATCTTCTTCGGCCTGCGCGTCACCGACGTGGACTGTGCCTGCAAGCTCTTCCGGCGCGACGCTCTCGAAGGGCTCCGGGTCGGCTCCGACGGAGCCTTCCTGTCCGCCGAGCTGCTGATCAAGCTCCAGGCCGCCGGCCGGCGGGTTGCCGAGGTCGGGGTCCCGCACTACCCGCGAACGGCGGGAGCGGCGACCGGAGCCAGGCCCCGGGTGATCCTGCGGGCCGTCCGCGACTTCTGGCTCCTGCGCCTCCGGATGTGGGCCGACCGCGCGGCGGCGCTGCGCCGCGGCCGGTCGATCCTCGGAGGGTAGGGAGGGTAGCCGGAGCGGGCGCCCGCCGCCGTCCGGCCTCAGCTCGAGCGGCCTTCGCCCTCCTGGCCCGCGTCGAGCGAGTTGATGAAGTCGCGGAAGACATCGAGCCGCGGATCGACGACCCCCTCGCCGATCGTCTCGAGCGGCGAGCCCTCCGCGCCCTCGTCGCCCAACCCTCCGTCGGCGCCCAGGGCGGCCTGGTCGAGGACCGCGCCTGAGGCGAAGATGCGGACCCCCCGGCGCACCGCAAGCGCCAACGCGTCGGACGGGCGGGCATCCACCTCGACCGCTTTCCCGTCGCGCTCGATGGTGATCGTCGCGTGGAAAGTCTCCTCCGACAATGCGGAGATGACCACCCGATCGATCCTGGCGCCGATCTCATCGAGCGTCGTCGCAAACAGATCGTGCGTGAGCGGACGTTCCGTGGTCACGCCCTGGAGCTTCATGGCGATCGAACTCGCCTCCCAGGGGCCGATCCAGATCGGCAGATAGCGGTCGCGGTCGATCTGCTTCAGGATCACCACGTGGCGGCTGGAGAGCATGTGGACCCGGACGCTCTCGACGACCATCTCGACCAGCCCTTCGTCCATGGCCGGATTATCCCACGCGTGCCGGGGCCGTCGGCCGTCCGCCCAGGAGCCTGACCAGCCAGGCCACGACGGCTCCCACGACGAACCCGCCGATGTGGGCGAAGAAGGCCACGCCGCCGCCCTGCGTGACGCCGAGCGACCCGAACCCGACGACGAGCTGGAGGAGGAACCAGAGTCCGAGCACGATGGCGGCCGGGATCCGGACCAGTTGGTAGAAGAACCCGAGGAAGACGAGGGAGGTCACTCGCGCGCCCGGATAGAAGACGAGATAGGCCCCGAGCGTCGCGGCGATCGCCCCCGAGGCACCGATGGTCGGGATCGTCGAACCGGGGTCGATGGCGACCTGGGCCAGGCCGGCGAGCGCGCCGCTGGCCAGGTAGAAGAGCAGGAAGCCGGCCCGACCCAGGCGGTCCTCCACGTTGTTCCCGAAGATCCACAGGTAGAGCAGGTTGCCCAGCAGATGCAGCCAGCCGCCGTGCAGGAACTGGCTGGTCAGCAGGGTCAGGCTCTCGACCGAGAGGTATTCGCCCCGCCCCCACGCGGCGGTCAGTCGCCCGGGCACGACGCCCCAGGCGGAGATCGCCCGCTCGAAGGCGGCCTCCCCGCGCGCCAGCATGCCCAGTTCCCAACCGAACGCGATGGCGCAGGCGACCACGATGGCGAAGGTCACCAGCGCCGGGCGGCGGGTCGGGTTGGTATCCCGGAGCGGGATCATGGCGGCAGGATCAGGGCGTCGCGGTCGGCTCTGGGCTCGCGGCAGACGGGCTGCTCGGAGGGGCCGACGGGGATGACTGCGGGGCCACGTCCGGGACTGCCTGCAGGACTGCCTGGTGGACACCGCTCTTCGACAACCAGACCAGCGTGGCCGGTGCCTCCTCGATCCCCGCCACGATGTAGATCGCCCGCAGGTCCGACCAGTCCGCGACGCCGCCGGCCAGGCGGTACTGGGCCACGTACGTGCCCTTCTCCTTGTCGATGGCCACGATCCGCCCGTTCGGCCGATCGAAGGCGTAGACGTTGCCCACCCGCCGCTCGGTCGCCCCGGATACCAGGGAGTAGGCCGGCGCCGGGCGCAGCAGCGTGTCGAGTGGGGCGCTGGCCTCCCAGCGGTCGTTCTTGCCCGCCACGAACCGGACGAGCGCCCCGCCGTCGACGACGAAGATGTCACCGTCGACGTAGGACGAACTCATGGCCGAGACGTCTCGCGCGGTCGCCAGCCAGGCGGTCGGCGCGGCCGGGAATCCGCTCCCGTCGGCGGCCGGCGAGTAGGCCCGGATCTGCTGCTCGGAGGGATCGATGATGTACAGGTTGTAGAGCCCGCGCGACCCGTCCCGGAGGAACGTGTTGAAGCCCTTGATATCGTCGCCCCACGACGCGGAGCCCTGGACCTTGACCCGGGTGAGCGTGCCGGTGCCCTCCGAATCGGCCGGGCGCCAGCGCCACAGGACGTTCTTGGCATCGAGGATCAACAGGTCGTCCGGCCCGCCCACCCCGAGGTAGCGCGCGTTCGAGAAGGTCGCCCCACCCTGCTTCATGCCGACCCGCGCGACAAGCGTGGCCTTGCGCGCGTCGAGGTCGACCCGGTAGACCGCGCGGGTCGAGCGATCGATGACATACGGGACGCCGCCGGGCCCCCGGACCATCGCGCGCAGGTCGATCGGGTCGGCGCCCTCCGCCGGCACGAACGTGAACAGCGTCTCCGTAGCCACCGGCACCACCCCGTAGAGCCGGTCGAGGCCGCTGACGGTCCTGGCGCGGATCGGGGCGACGACCGACTGGCCCACCCCCGCGGCCTCGGCCGCGTCGAGCTGCCGATAGGCATCGGTCAACAGCTGGAGTGCCTGCTCCGGGTCGTCGGCGATCAGGTCGATGCCGGGACCGCTGACCGTCGCCAGGTCCGCCCGGGCGGCCTCGATCGCCTGCTCTCCGGCGTTGACCGAGCTGATCGCTTGCTCGGGTGACCCGTTGCCCCCGAGCAGATAGACCCCGAGGCCCAGCCCGCCGACCACCACGACCAGGGCGAGGACCGCGAGGGCCGCCCGCCGCTGGGTCTCACGGCGTGAGGCGAGCGGGGTGATCCGCCGATAGATCGGCTTGCGTTGGGGCATCAGCCCCTGGGCCCATGCGACGGCTCGCTGCAACGCGCCGCCGGCCGCCGTCCTGGCGTTGGCCGCGGCCGTGCTCACGGCGGCACCGGCGGCCTGGACGTTGTCGGCGAGCGGGATGGGCGAGCGATCCGGAGCGCCGGCCAGCGGCGCGGACGGACGGACCGGCACCAGGGTCCGTCCCCTGGCCGTCGAGGAGACCTCGGTCGCCTCGAACGCGATCGCCCCGTCGCTGCCGGAGCCGTCGGCCGCCACGAAGCGGTGGTGCAGGTGCTCCATGGCCGACTGCGGGTGCAGGGTCAGCATCGCGTCCTTGAGTTCGTCGGAGCCGAGCTTCGAGATGATGTTGGGTGAGACGAGCACGAGCGAGTCGCCGACCGACACCTCGCCGCGCCAGACGTCCGGCTCCAGGTCGACCGACGGCATGCCCCGCTCGCGATGTGGGTCGGGCAGCGTCGATAGGCGAGCCTGGCGGATCAGGTAGGCCTCGGCCGGCCCCACCGTCGCCACGTACATCTCGTTGCCGCGCACGACGGCCACGCCGACCCCGATCGGCCCGTTGCCGTCGGCGGTCCGCAGGCCCATCCGGTCGGCCTGATGGGAGAGCCGCTTGTTGGCCGTGCTGATGGC
Source organism: Candidatus Limnocylindrales bacterium (assembly GCA_038915815.1). Lineage (GTDB taxonomy): Bacteria > Chloroflexota > Limnocylindria > Limnocylindrales > CSP1-4 > SPCO01. Next base: position 26,721 of record JBCLCL010000021.1, on the reverse strand, counting down.
CTTCTGCAGGCAGACCCGGATCCCGGCGGACTCGTCGTAGTAGTACTCGTTGCGGATCGTCTCCGCGGCCAGGCGGGTGGCCTCCAGCGCATGGCGCGAGATGGCCCGCGAGGTCACCAGCAGGTAGAGGTTGCCCTTCGAGCGCGCCACGGAGCCGACGTTCGGCTCGACCACGACGAGCGTGTCGGGCGAGTCGGCGAGCCGGTCCTGTTCGGCGACGATGCCGAGCTTGAGCTGGAGTCGAACGGCCATCCGGGCCTCTCGTGATCGGCGGGACCCGGAGGTCCGGGACGACGCTGGCGGGGGCGACGCGAGTGCTTGCGGGCGGCGGTCCGGTCGGCGGGGACCACGGTCGCGACCGCCCGACCTCGGCTGGCTGGCGGGTGTCGCGGATTATACGCGGCGACGCCCTGGCCGGACCTGCACGCGGAGCTCTCGCGCACCGACCCCGCCGGGCGCCGCGGCGAAGGCTGCCAGCAACTCCGGCCCGCGCAGCCGGAGCTCCTGGGCCACGATCGGCGCGTCGGCTTCGATGACCAGGGCGAAGCCTTCCAGCCGAGTGACCCGGCAGGCGCCCGAGGCGGCCGGAACGCGCTCGGCGACCAGGGCCTCGAAGGTCGCGATCGCCCTCGACAGGCGCAACTCCTCCTCGAGGCCGAGGGCCCGGGCGGCATCGGGGATCAGGTCGCCGAGGCGGACCATCGGCCGTCGCCGGACGGTCATCGGGCCAGGCCTTCCGGCGAACCGGCCGTCGTCGCGGCGCCAGTCAGGCATGCGCCGTCGGGCAGGTTGCGCACCTCCCAGGCGGTGCCGATCGCGCGAAGCCCCGGGTCGAGGTCGTCGAGCGTGGTCGTCGTGATGAAGGCCTGCGGCAAAGCCGCGATCCGGCGCACGAGATGCGATCGGCGTTCGGGATCGAGCTCCGAGAAGACGTCGTCGAGCAGGAGCAGCGGCGGCCGGCCGTCGAGCCCGGTCAGGAGATCGAGCTCGGCCAGCTTGAAGGCAAGGATCGCGGTCCGCTGCTGGCCCCGCGACGCGAAGCTCGCCAGATCGCGCCCGGCGAGCGCGAACACCAGGTCGTCGCGGTGCGGCCCGACCAGGGTCGAGCCGTTCCAGACCTCCTTGTCGGCGGTCTCAGCCAGGCGCCGGGCCAGCGCGTCCCGGGGCGACTCCCCGGGGAGCGGCGGGGCATTGGTCGCATAGCCCAGGGTCAGCGCCGCTTCGGCCGCCTCGTCGGGGGCGATCTCGGCGTGCGCTGCCGCCAGCGGCCCGGCAAGCACCCCGAGCAACCGCCGGCGCTCGAGGACGATCGCGCCTCCTGCGTCGAGGAACGCGCCGTCCCAGAAGCGGAGTTCGTCGCGCGACGCTCCCTCTTCCCGGATCGCCCGCAGGAGTCCGTTGCGTTGCTGCAGCGTCCGCCCGTAGGTCGCCAGGGCATCGGCGTAGGCCGGCGAGCCGGACGAGGCCAGCTGGTCGATGACGGCTCGCCGGAGAGACGGGGAGCCGGCGACCAGGAGCATCTCCTCCGGCGCGAAGACCACGACGCGGAGCAGGCCGGCGAGTCCCGCAGCCCGTCGGCCGAGCCCGTTGACCCGGATCCGCTTGCGGCCGGCCGAGCCCGTGGACCCGGCGCGCACGATCGCGACTTCGACCACCTCCGAGCCGACACGCCCCTCGATCCGGGCCAGGTCCGCCCCCCAGCGGATGATCTCGCCGTCTGCGGCCGTGCGGTGCGAACGGCCCCAGGCAAGCAGGACCATCGCCTCCAGGAGGCTGGTCTTGCCGGCCGCGTTGGGGCCCCAGATGAGGTGCGGGCCAGGGCCGAACGCGACGTCGAGGGACGCGTAGCCCCGGACGTCGAGCAGGCTGATCTTCTCGAGCAGGTTCGTCCGGCCCGGTGGTGCCCGGCCGGCCTCCGGTTCGTGGGTCAGGAGGTGGTCCGAACGGGCATGACCACGTGGATGTAGCTGTCGTCTCCGATCGGCTTGAAGACGCCGGGTGAGAGCGGCCCGTTGAGTTCAAGCGCGAACTGCTCGGCCGTCACGTTGGTCAGCACGTCAGCGAGGTAGCGGGCGTTGAACGCGATCGTCGTCCCGTCGCCTTCGACGGCCGCTTCGACCTGTCCGACGTGATCGCCGACCTCGGCGCTCGCGCTCACCGTGATCCCGGGCTCGCCGTCGGCACCGATCTGGAGCTTCACAATGTTGGCCGACTCGTGGGCGATCAGGGCGGCGGGGCGGACGGCGCGCAGGAGCTCCTCGCGGTCAAGGACCGCCCGGGTCGTGTGGCCCTGCGGGACGATCTGCTGGTAGTTCGGGAACTGACCGTCGATCAGCCGGCTGACCAGATCGATCCCATCGAGATGGAAGAGGACCTGGTTGCGGCCACCGGCCAGCACGATCTCGACCGGGTCGTCGACATCGGCCAGGACACGCGCCAGCTCGTTGAGCGCCCGGGCCGGGATCACGACACTCGTCTCCGGAACGGGGTCCAGGATCGGGATGGTCTTGACCGCGATGCGGTAGTTGTCGGCAGCGGCGAGGGTCAACTGGTCACCCTCGAAGCGGGCGAGGACGCCGGTCAGGATCGGACGCGCCTCGTCGCTGGCCGCCGCGAAGGCCGTCTCGGCCAGGGCCCGGCGGAGGACGTTCTGGGCGATCCTGGTGGTCGGGCGTTCACCCGCGGCACCGATCGCCGGGAATTCATCGGCATCGATCCCCTTGAAGTGGGTCTCGAACCGCCCGCAGCGCAGGTTGAGCGTATTGCCGGCCTGAAGCGCGAGATCCACCCGGTCGCCACCCGGCAGGGAGTTGACCAGGTCGGTCAGCAGCCTGGCCGGGACGGTGATCGCACCGTCCGATTCGATCTTGCCCGGGACCCAGTAGGTGATCCCGATCTCCAGGTTCGTGGCGGTCAGCTTGAGTCCGGCGTCCTCGGTCCTGAGCAGGACGTTGGCGAGCACCGGGAGGGTGCTTCGATTCGAGACCGCCCGACTGACGACGGAGAGGCCGCGCGCCAGGTTCTCCTGCATGACCGAGAGTTTCACGTCAGGCACTCCACGCTTGTCGCTGGAAGGGGAAGGTGGCCGCGGGATCGCAGCCCGTTCGGATGGTTCACCGGGTCGTGGGTATCTTCTCTCTATCTTCTCATCCCGTCATCATCATCATCATGGTGTGGACCCGGTGGATACACCCGAGCGGACACGCTCAGGTGGACGGTGGACGGGTGGTCGCGCAGTGCGGACAGGGTGGCCAGCCCGGTGGGCAGGCCACGGGACAGGGCGTGGATGGTTCGGCCGCCCGTCGCCATGGCCCCCTCGTTCGAGCCGAGCGGTCCACATCGACCCGTCGAGCAAGACGGCGATCCCAACGACGATCTCCACAGCCGCACCGGCTTGTCCACCGAATCGGGGCCGTTGTCCACAGGATGGAGGCCGGAAGGGCCCGTCTCCGATCTACCCGGCGCCGCGTCGGCTTGAGGCCGGCGCGAGTCAGTCGGCGTAGATCAGCTCCCGGACCGCCGCGATCTCGCGGCGCAGGTCGTCGTTGACGGCGACTTCGCGGGTGATCTTGTCGCAGGCATGCAGGACCGTCGAGTGGTCGCGCCCGCCGAGTTCGGCGCCGATCCGGAGCAACGAGACGTCCGTTTCCGCGCGCATCAGGAACATCGCGATCTGGCGCGGGACGACGATCGCCTTGTCGCGCTTCTGGCCCTGAAGGACATCCATCGGCACGCTGTAGTAGTCCGCGACCACCTTGGCGATCCGCTCCGGCGTCACCTGGCGCTTCTTGGGGTTGTAGAGGACGTTCGAAAGGACAGCCTGGGCAAGCTCGATGCCGATCGGCATGGCGCCCATGCTGGCGTAGGCCACCATCCGGTTCAGCGCGCCTTCCAGCTCGCGGATGTTGTTGACGACCTTGCGAGCGATGAATTCGATCACATCGGAGGTGATCGGGACCGCCCCCTCCTCCGCCTTGGCCCGCAGGATCGCGATGCGCGTTTCGAGATCCGGTGCGGTCAGGTCGGCGATGAGACCCCACTCGAACCGGCTGCGGAGGCGCTCCTCGAGGGTCAGGATCGCCTTGGGTGGACGATCGGACGACAGGACGATCTGCTTGCCGTCCTCGTGGATGGCATTGAACGTATGGAAGAACTCTTCCTGGGTCCGTTCCTTGTCGGCGATGAACTGGATGTCGTCGATGAGGAGCAGGTCGATCCGCCGATAGCGGGCACGGAATTCGTCGATCTTGCCCTGCTGGATGGACGTGATGAACTCGTTGGTGAACTTCTCGCTCGTGGCGTAGACGACGCGCTTGCGCGGGAACTTGACGATCACCTGGTTGCCGACGGCGTGCATCAGGTGGGTCTTGCCGAGACCGACGCCGCCGTACAGGAAGAGCGGGTTGTAGGCGTGGCCCGGGCGTTCGGCGACGGACAGGCTCGCGGCGTGAGCGAGTCGGTTGGCGGAGCCGACGATGAAATTCGAGAAGGTGTAGCGCGGATTGAGATAGGTCGTCCCGCCCTCGCCACCGACGCGGGTAGCTTCCACGCGGACCTGTTGTGACGGCCTGGCCGGGCCGGTCTCCGCCTCCGGTTCCTGGGGAACGCCGACCGCAACCTCCGTCACCGAGCCGATGACGAACTCCACCTGGACGCTGTAGCCGACGATCCGGGCCAGCGTCTGGCTGATCAGCGAGCGGTAGCGCGTCTCCAGCCAGTCCTTGGCGAAGCCGTTCGGGACCGCGATCCGGAATCGCTGCTCGTCCACGTCGGCGAGCTGCGTGTCGCGCAGCCACGTCTCGTAGTTGGCTGGGGAGAGCGAGACCTGCAGCTCTCCCAGAGCGGCTCGCCAGACCTGCTTCGCGTCCATTCGTCGATGGGGTCCTGCGGTGGTGGACGGTGGATGGGTAGCCTAGACCACGGAAGCTGGCGCCGGGGGCCGGAATCTCGCGCGTCGGATGCGCCCGTTGTGGACACCGGTCGACGCGTTCCCGAGGATCCCGTTCCGGGGTTCCAGGAACTCCCGCGTACGTCTCCGGCGCCGAGGGCTCGGAGAGGATAGCACCGGCCGGCCGGCCATCGCAAGGCGATTCTCGGATACTCCCTGGGGGTATCGGAGCGAGACGCCGGCTTGGCCGGCCCAGCCCGTTTCGTTTGACACCCCCAGAGGGCCGACATATCATCCCCCGCGACGACGACGCGCCGTGCGCTTTCGGGCGCCAGACGCGTTTGCGTGCCTTCAGGGGTAGTGACAGACCGTCCCCCGAGGCCGGATGGAGAGGATCCCGGACAGTCCCGATGAAGCAGACCTACCAGCCCAAGAAGCGCCACCGCGCCAAGGAGCACGGGTTCCGCGCCAGGATGAGCTCGCCCGGTGGCCGGCGGATCCTGGCCGCTCGTCGCGCTCGCGGCCGAAAGCGGCTGACGGCCTGACCATCGGGCGCGGCTCGAACACGCCGCGGCTCGTGATGCTTTCCCGCCCGCAGGACTTCGCGGCGTTCCAGCAAGACGGGACAACACGGTCCCACCCGCTGCTGACCGCCCGGTTCCGGCGGACCGATCTCGAGACGACCCGCTTCGGGCTGTCGACCGGCCGAATCCTCGGCGGTGCGGTGGTCAGGAATCGTGTCCGTCGCCGACTCCGCGAGGCGCTCAGGGCGATGGCGCCGTCGTTCCAGCCGGGCTGGGACGTCCTCATCATCGCCCGGCCATCGATCATCGCGGCCGACCATCGGGTGATGGTCGAGGCGTTGCGCCGGACCCTCAGCAGGGGCGGCGCTCTCGGAGGTTCGGCTGGTTGAAGCGCATCGGGATCGGACTCATCAGGGTCTACCGGTTCGTCTTCGCCTGGTTGCCGCCCAGTTGTCGGTTCGAGCCGACCTGCTCGCACTACGCGGAGCAGGCGATCCAGAAGTACGGTCTGCTCAAGGGGAGCTGGATGGGAGCGCGGCGGATCGCTCGCTGCCATCCCTGGAATCCCGGCGGCTATGACCCCGTCCGCTAACGAGGCCCACAGCTCGTGACATCCCGACGGTCCGCCTGGGACCGGGTCGCTCCGTTCCTGTTCCTCGCCCTGGTCGTGCTGTTCGTGGCGGCGTGTGCCACCGGAGGACCGGGCCCATCCGGCGGCCCGTCGGCCTCGCCGACCCCCAATCCCCCGCTCACGGCCGCCCAGCCGGGCGCGGACCCCATCAGCTTCCTGGCCTGGGCGTTCACCCCGATCTTCCAGGTCATGTTCATCATCCTGGTCGCGGTCTACGCCTTCCTGGAGGGCATCGGGGCACCGGCCGCGATCGGCTGGGCGATCGTCGTGCTCACCCTCGTCGTGCGTGCGGTGGTCATCCCGCTCTACCGCCGCCAGCTGGTCTCGCAACGCCGGATGCAGCTCCTCCAGCCCGAGATCAAGGAGATCCAGCGGCGCTACAAGGGCGACGCGATGAAGGCCCGGCTCGCCCAGCAGGAGCTGTTCAAGGAGCGCGGTGTCAGTCCGTTCGCCGGCTGCCTGCCCCTGCTCCTGCAGATGCCGCTCCTGTTCATCATGTACTCGGTCATCCAGAACGGACTGACCAACCAGGATCCGCGGGCGCTGCTCAGCGCGTTCGGGGTCAAGATCGTCGATCTCCAGTGCACCAACCTGGTCAACGGCGTCATCGACGCAACCAAGCCGTGCATCGACACGGTCATCCCGGCGCTCGGCAATCTGGACGTGAGCCGACCTTCGACCTTCTTCGACCTCAACGTCGCCGGGTTCGTGCTCGGGCTGAGCGTCCTCGCCATCCTGTCGGCGGCCCTCCAGCTGATCCAGTCCCGGATGATGCTGCCGGTCAGCACGAACGAGGACGATCCGAACACCAGGGTCATGCGCCAGACGATGCTGTTCCTGCCGCTGATCTCGGTCGCCTATGGCGGGTTCCTGCCGGCCGGCCTGTTCATCTACTGGATCACGGCCACGATCTTCTCGATCGTCCAGCAGTACCTGATCATCGGCTGGGGCGGGATGTTCCCGTTCCTGGGCTGGACACCGGGCTTCGCGACCAACCACACTCCGCGCTTCCCGGTGGCGATGCCACCGCCACCAGAGCCGAGCAAGCGGGCGGCCATCCTGACCGACGCTGACAAGAAGACGACGGCCGCTTCGACGATCCGCCCCCGCGAGCGGGGCCGTCAGGGCCGACGAGGGAGACGACGCTGACATGAGCGAGTACCGCGAGTTCACCGGCAAGACCGTCGAGGAGGCCCTGCGCCTCGCCCGCGAAGCCTTTGGGGCCGAGCTGAACGACCTCGACTTCGAGATCCTGACCCCGGGTAGCCGTGGGGTTCTGGGCATGGGTGCCGAGCCCGCCCGGATCGTGGCCGCACCCCGGGCCGCCCTCGGCGGCGCTGCACCGAAGCGCGAGGCGGCCGCAGCCGTCCCGCTGGCGCCCGCGCCAGCCCGCGACGACCGTGGTGCGCGCCCGGACGACCGACCCGGGGACGACCGACCCAGGGACGACCGACCCGGGGACGACCGACCACGCGAGGCCCGACCGCCGCGCCGCGACGACCGAGGGCCCCGCTCGGACGACCGTGGTCCGCGCCCGGACGACCGACCACGCGAGGCCGGAGGCCCGCGCCGCGAGGAGCGTCCGTCTGGCGACCGCCCTCCCCGCCGCGACGACCGCCCTCCCCGTCGGGAGGATCGCCCACCGCGCCGGGACGACCGCAGCCGCGCGCCGTCCCACGCTGGTCCGGCCGACCTGTCGGCCTCCGAGGCAGCCGAGGTCGCGGCAGCCCGCGGCTCACTCGCTGCCGAGCACGCCGACCTCGAGGCGTCGGACGCCTCGCCCGAGGCGCTCGCGGCAGGCAAGGCGATCCTGGAGCAGCTGATGAGCCACCTCGGGTTCGCCGTCCAGATCCAGGTCGAGAGCGGTGAGACGAGTCGGCTCAACGTCGTCGCAGAGGGCGATGAGAAGGAAGCCCTGGGCGCCCTCATCGGGCGCAAGGGCGAACGGCTCTCGGCGCTGCAGCACCTGGTCAACCTGATGCTCTCCAAGGAGATGGGCGCCTGGACGCGCGTCCTGGTGGACGTGGAGGACTACCGCGGCCGGCGCGAGCGCCAGCTGCGCGAGCTCGCCGAACGTGCGGCCGCCCGTGTCGTGGAGACCGGCAAGATGCTCCAGCTGGAGCCGATGTCGGCCCTCGAGCGGCGCTGGATCCACATGTCGCTGCGCGATCATCCGGCAGTCGCCACCCAGTCGATCGGCGAGGAGCCGAACCGGCGCGTCGTGCTGGTGCCTCGCAGCGCCAGCTGATCGGCGGGACGATCCGTCACGTTCGCTCAAGCGGATCCGTCACTGACCGACCCTCGGCCTTGACGGGCCCGCAGCGCCCGGCTGGTACGATCGCGCTCCATCCATGACTGCCACCGCCGAAACGCTCGGACAGACCAGCGAACCAGGCCGACCATCGGCCTGGCTGCGGTTCGGCATGGCGTTCGCCATCGGGCTCGTCGTCGCGCTGCTCATCGCTGCGGGAGCGCTCTACGCCTACGACCAGCGATATGTCGGTCGGATCCTGCCGGGTGTTCGCGTCGGCTCGGTCGATCTCTCGGGACTGACCCCCGACGCGGCGCGCGCCGACCTCCAGCGCGCCTATGGGGCACTCGCCCAGGGCCGGATCGTGCTGACCGGCATCGACGACGAGCAGGTCGTCCGTTACGACGAGATCGGACGTGGTCCGGACATCGACACCCTCCTCGCCGCCGCGCTGGCCGTGGGGCGCACCGGCTCTCCGATCGAGCGGGCCGTCGCCGACGCACGGACGGCGCTGCGAGGTGTGGTCCTGGAGCCGGGCGTGACGTTGGACGCCGAGGAACTCGCGCGCCGGGTCACGGCGATCGCCGACAAGCTCCGGGTGGACCCGCGCGATTCGACCGTGATCATCGAAGCCACCGGGCAGTTCGTCGTCGTCCCGGGACACGTCGGGCGGATCGCCGACCCCGCGCCGGCGATCGGGTCGCTGGCCGCGGCTCTTGCCCGGATGGACGCCCCGGACCAGATCGAGGTGGACCTCGGCGTCAGGGTGCTCGAACCGGACGTCTCGGCGGCCGAGGCGTTCGAGGCAAAGCGGAGCGCTGAGCGGGTGACCAGCCAGATCCTGCTGGTGGTGGGGGACGAGAGGCTGCCGATCGACGGTCCCGTGCTGCGCGCCTGGGTCTCGTTCCGCAAGACCTCCGACGGTGCGTATCGGCCGGTCATGGACACGACCCGGCTGCCCGGGTTGCTGGAAGCCCTGGCCACCAGGGTGGACCGCGAACCAGTCAGCGCGACGTTCGTCACGTCGGAGGGCAAGATCACCGACATCACGCCGAGCGCGGATGGGTACAAGCTCGATGTCGCGGCGACCGTCGCCCAGGTCCAGGAGCTGCTCACCGCTCGGACCGCGGGCGCCGAGACCGCCGAACTGGTGCCCACCATGGTCGTGACGCCGCCGACCCTGACCACCGCACAGGCCGAGGCATTCGCGCCTCAGATGGTCAAGCTGCCCGGTGGCGAGTGGACGACCTATTTCCAGATCGGTGAGAAGAACGGCTTCGGGGCGAACATCTGGATCCCGGCCCTGGAGATCGACGGCTACGTCGTCGGGCCGCACCAGACGTTCGACTTCTGGGACGCTATCGGGCCGGTCACCCGCGAACGGGGCTATCGCGACGGCGGCGCGATCATCAACGGCCGGACCGAGCCGCAGGGCGCCCTGGCCGGCGGGATCTGCTCGACCTCCACGACGCTGTTCAACGCGGTCTTGCGCGCCGGCTTCGAGATGGGCGCAAGACGCAACCACTACTACTACATCGATCGCTACCCGCTGGGCCTGGACGCGACCGTTTTCATCAGCGCGTCGGGCTCGGTCCAGACGATGTCATGGACCAACGACACCGACGTTCCGGTCCTGATCCGCGGCTACAAGATCAAGCAGGGCACGCGCGGCTACGTCAAGTTCGAGCTGTACGGCGTCCCCGACGGCCGAACGGTGGTCATCGGGCCGCCCACGGTCAAGAACATCAGGCCGGCCAGCGATTCCACCCAGCTGACCGACACGCTGGCGCCCGGGGTCCGCAAGCGGATCGAGTACCCGGTGGACGGCAAGCAGGTCTGGCGAAGCCGGACCGTCTACGACGCGGCCGGCGCGATGATCCACCAGGAGACCTACTACTCCAGCTACGCACGGATCACCGGGATCGTCCTCGTCGGCGACGACAGGCCCGCGCCAGAGCCGACACCCGAACCCACACCGGAGCCGACACCGACACCCATCGCACCCTAGCGCAGCTTCAGGGAGGGGTCGTCCGCGCATGCGCGTCGTCGTGACCGGGGCAGCCGGCCGGATCGGTCGCCAGGTCGTGACCGACCTGCTCGCACACGACCACGAGGTCCATGCCCTCGATCGGGTGGCGCCTCCGGACGGCTTCGCCGACGACGGAGCGAGCTGGCAGCGGGGCGACCTCGGCGATGTCGTCGCGATGGCCCGTCTCCTCGACCGGGCCCGCGCCGAGGCCCTCATCCACCTTGCCGCGCTCCCGTCGCCACGCCACGGCAGTCCATTCGAGGTCTTCGCGACGAACACGCAGGCGACGTTCGTGGCGCTCGAGGCGGCGGGCATCGCCGGCGTGCCGCGCGTCGCACTGGCGTCGAGCACCTCGGTGACCGGGCTGCCCTTCGCCTCGCCTCCGGTCTCGCCGCGCTACGTCCCGATCGACGAGAACCACCCGAATGTCGGCAACGACCCCTACGCACTGTCCAAGGAGGTCGATGAGGCGACCGCGCGGACGATGCACCGGCGCCACGGCTACCAGGTCGTGGCGCTCAGGATCTCGAACACCGCGCCGATGGACGAGCACGTCGCGAAGGCGGTCGAGGTCGCTCGCGATCCGTCCGGCCTGGCCTGCGAACTCTGGGCCTATCTCGACATCCGCGACGCCGCTCGAGCCTTCGGGCTGGCCGTCGAATGCGACATCGGGGGCTGCCAGGTCATCAACGTCATGGCGCCCGACACCTACTCCGGCGAGCCGACGGCCGAGCTGCTCGCTCGATATCACCCGATGAGCGAGATCCGCCGGGCGATCCCGGGTCGCGAGGTGGCCTTCGACCTGACCGGCAGCCACGCACTGCTGGGGTTCAGCGCGGAGCATCTGTTGCCGCGCTGACCCTGCCGCTGGGTTGACGCGATTGGTGGAGATGGGGGAGAGTCGAACTCCCCGTCCAGAACCCTTCGCCGGAGACCACTACGAGCGTGTCCGATGGTTTGTCGTCGACCGCTCGAACGGGCATCGGCACCCTGCCGAGCGGTCCAGTCACGTGCCCCTAGATCGGGCTTGACTCCGGACTACGTGACGCTGGTCCGGATCGCAGCCCCGCTGGATGACGCTTCCACTACCCGCGAGGCGGAGGCAGCTTCCACGCTCACTCTACTGCCTAAGCAGCGAGAGCGAGAGTCGGCTGGCGGTTGCCAGGTACTTCTTTTTGCCACCTGATTAACGAGGCCCAGTGGCGTCCTCGGCTCGCGTTCCCCGGTAGCTGGGCCCTGTCGAAACCACACATCCCCACAGGTCCGAGTACCGGCTCGACCACTACTCTAGCACTGAGCCGCCGGAGTACCTCGCAGACTGCCCGGGTCGCTGTAAGGTGCCTGCGTGCCAAGGCCGACGCGCGATTCGATCGAGGGCCTGCGCCCGATCTCGCGCAACCTGTCGCTCGACCTGATCGCGGCCGTCGGCTACGGGGTGTCAGCGGCGCTGGTCTCGTCACTGCTGCCAACGATCGCCCGTCGCGGCGGTCTCGAACCGCTCGGCCTGGCCGCCCTCTCCGCGGCGCCCTTCCTGACCAACCTCCTGAGCGTCTTCGCCGGACGTTTCGGGCCGCGATCGACGCGCCGGTTCGCCCTGCTGCGGAGCATCGGCGCCGGCTCACTCGTGGTGCTCGCGTTCGTGCCGGGTACGGCGGTCATCATCGCCGTGGTCTTCGTCTTCTGGATCAGCGTCTCGTTCGGTTCACCGTTCCAGCTCCGTCTCTGGGGCGCCTCCTACCCGGCCCGGATCCGCGGCCGGGTGGTCGGTTTCCTGGGAACGGGCCGGGCAGCCTCGGCCGCGATCGCGGCCCTGGTCGGAGGCCTCCTTGCGGACCGCCTGGGCGGCTCGACCGCCGTCGCGCTGGCCGGGCTGGTCGGGGCGGCCTGCGCCCTCGCGTACGCGGGATTCCGGGCGACGGCGGCAGCGGCTCCACTCGCCTATTCCGCCCGCGAATCCATCCGGGCCCTGCGCGCTCGACCGACGCTCCAGCGGGTCGCCCTTGCCCAGGGCTTCTTCGGTGGGGGGTTCATCGCGGCCGGGCCGTTGTTCGCCCTGATCTACGTCGACCGGCTCGACCTGTCGCTCTCGGATGTCGGGGTGATCGGCGTGCTCGGCGCCGCGGCCACGACCGTCTCCTTCCTGGCCTGGGGGGCGGTGGCCGATCGATCCGACGCGCTCGCCGCCATGCGCTGGGGCAGCATCGTCGGCCTCGGGGGCCTGCTGGCCTATGTCGTGGCGCCGGGGGTCGCCTTCCTGTGGATCGGCGCTGTGGCGATCGGGGTGAGCAGCTCATCGATCGAGGTGGGGGGTCGCTGGCGTCATCAGCGAGCAGACGCCACTCGCCTCGCGCGCGGCCGCGATGAGCGGCTGGAATGCGATCACCGGGGCGCGCGGACTCGTCGCGCCGTTCGTCATGAGCGCACTGGTCCAGTTCGGCGTGGTGAGCGTCACGGTCGGGTTGTCGTTGTGCGCGGCGGCGTCGGCGACCGGCGTCGCCCTCTTCTGGTGGGCGGCGCGCCAGGGCCGGTCGGAGGCTGGCCTCACCGTCGAGCGGTAACGTTGGGCATGGCCTCTGCGCCCCGTTCCGTCGCTACGATGTGGCCATGCGCCTGACGTCGTGGGAGGAGGAACGTCTCCTCATCTTCACCGCCGCCGAGCTGGCTCGGCGGCATCGAGCTGCCGGTCTTGCCCTGAACGCCCCAGAGGCGATCGCCCTGATCTGCGACGCCATGCTGGACGCCGCTCGAGCCGGCGCCGGCTACGTGGCGGTGGAGGCGGCCGGGCGAGCCGCGGTAGACCCGGATGATGTGATGCCCGGGGTTCGCGAGCTGGTGGACGAGGTCCGCCTGGAGGTGCTCTTCGGCGACGGGACGCGGCTGGTCGTGCTGCTCGATCCGCTGGCACGGCCCGATCGCCCGATCGGGGCGGACGGTCCCGGCGCGATCCGCGTCGCCCAACGCGACGGCGACCCGGACGGACCACCTCGCGCGAAGCTCGAACTGACCGTCCGGAGCGAATCGAGTCGGGTGATCCGCGTCTCGTCGCACTACCCGTTCGAGCGGGTCAACTCACGGCTGATCTTCGATCGAGCGGTGGTCCGGGGGTTCCGTCTCGACCTGCCGGCCGGCGATTCCGAACGATGGTCGCCCGGTGAGACGCGGACGGTTCGCCTGGTTCGCTTCGACGGCGCAGGCGACCGGTGAGCCGGCTCTCCCCGGCCGAGCGCCTCGCCCGCTATGGCCCGAGCACCGGCGATCGTGTCCGGCTGGCCGACACGGACCTCTGGATCCGGGTCGCCGAGGATCGGCAGGCGGTCGGCGACGAGCCGATCTGGGGCTATGCCAAGACGATCCGGCCGCGCGCGACTCAGGGTCGGCCGGGCCCGTCGGACCTCGATGTAGTGATCGCCGGAGCCCTCGTGCTCGATCCGCTCATCGGCGCGCTGAAGGCGGACATCGGGATCAAGGACGGGCGGATCGTCGGCGTCGGGCGTGCCGGCAACGGCGCGATCAGTGACGGGATCGAGTTGCCGATCGGGCCGCACACCCGGCCGATCATGGGCTACGGCCTGATCGCGACGGCCGGCGCCGTGGACAGCCACGTCCACGCCATCAGCCCGGCCCTCATGCCAGCCGCCCTCTCCGGCGGCGTCACGACCCTGATCACGGCCGGTTTCGAGGAGCCGCCCTGGGAGATGGAACGGAGGTTGCTCGCGCTGGCCGAGTGGCCATTGAACGTCGGGCTGCAGGCCGGCGCCAGGACCGAGGACGACGGCTCGCTCGAGGCGCTCCTCGACGCGGGCGCCTGCGGGTTCAAGATCCACGAGGATTACGGCGCCTATCCCGAGCTGATCGACCACGTCCTGCGTTTCGCCGACGCCCATGACGTCTCCGTCTCCCTGCACACGGACGGTCTCCACGAGTCGGCCGAGCTGGAGGACACGATCGCGGCGATCGCCGGGCGGACGGTCCACGCCTACCACGTGGAGGGGAGCGGCGGCGGCCACCTCCCGGACCTGCTCGGTCTGGTGCGTGAGGCGAACATCCTCTGCTCGTCGACCACCCCGACCGTGCCCTTCGGCGTCCACGCCGCCGCCGAGGGGGTACCGATGATCGTGCTCAATCACGGGGCGTCCTTCGCCGTCCCCGGGGACGTGGAACTCGTCCGCGAACGCGTCCACCCGGCCACGATGGCGGCCGAAGGCCCCCTCCACGAGCTCGGCGCGATCGGCATCGTCAACTCGGATTCGCAGGGGATGGGCCGGATCATGGAGACGTTCCGGCGGACGATCCAGCTCGCCCACGTGATGCGAGCCTGGCGGTCGTCGTCGGCCGGAGCGGGCCATCCGGGCCTGCCGGCGGATCCCGACGACGCGTTCGATTCGACCGATCGCGTCCTGCGCTACCTGGCCAAGGTGACGATCGAACCGGCTATCGCCCACGGGGTCTCGGATCACGTCGGGTCGCTCCGCGCCGGACGGCTTGCCGACATCGTGCTCTGGAAGCCCGCCTTCTTCGGGGTGAAGCCCGAACTGGTGCTCAAGGCCGGCTTCCCGGCCTGGGCGCCACTCGGTGACGGCAACGCCACGGTCGAGCGCTCCGAGCCGACACGCTACCGGGCGGACTGGGGCGGCCGGGGACGGGCGGCGGCCAGCCTGTCGATGACCTTCGTGTCGGAGCGGGCGGCCTCGAACCGCGCCGTCGCCGCGCGACTCGCGGCCGCCGGCCGAACGCTCGTGGCGGTACACGGGACGCGAGGTCTGACCCGCGGCGACTTCGCGCGCAACCGTGCGACCGCGCCGATCGAGATCGACCCCCGCGATGGCAGGGTGACGCTGGCTGGCCGCCCACTGGAGGTCGAGCCGGTCAGCGACCTGCCGATGAACCGGCGCTACTGGCTCCGCTGATCCGGGCCGCTACCAGATGTCGCCCACCGTGAACCCGTCGGGGAACGGGTCGGTCGGGTCCACGACGTAGCTGGCGAAGCCGGTGATCCAGGCCTGACCCGTGATCGACGGCACGATCGCCCGGTACGGCCCGACGACCGCCTCCTCCAGGATGTGGCCGGTGAAGACGGTGCCCAGGATCCCCTCGTGGCGGAACGGATCGCCCACCTTGAGCTGCCCCTTCGCATGGAGGACCGCCATCCGGGCCGACGTCCCGGTCCCGCAGGGCGAGCGATCGATGGCGCCGGTCCAGGTCGCCGGTCGCGCCCAGTCCAGCGTGCCGGTCGAGACGGTCACCACGTTGCGTCGATCGTTGGCCCGATCATGGGCCGGGCCGGAGAGCTGCGCGATCGTGATCCCGGCGAACCCGGGCTGATCCGGATGGACGACCGGCAGCTGCTCCGCGGCCGCGGCCTTGATCATCTCGCTGATCCGGACGATGTCGGCGCCCTCGTCGGGGGTGAGGCGCAGCCCGAATGGCCCGGCATCGGCGATGACGTAGAACATGCCCCCGTAGGCGACGTCGACCGTCACGGTCCCGAGCTGCGGCACCTCGACCGGCGTGTCGAGATGGGTCGCGAAGGCCGGCACGTTCCGGAAGGTCACGCCGACCACCTTGCCGCCGTCGCACTCGGCGCTGACGCGGATCAGCCCCGCCGGCGATTCGAGCGTCAGCTCGGTCACCGGCTCGGTCATCGGCAGGATCCCGGTCTCGAGCAGGACCGTCACGACGCAGATCGTGTTGGTGCCGGACATCCCCGGATACTCGACCTGCTCCATGATCACGTAGCCGGCGTCGGCGGCCGGATCGGTCGGCGGCAGGATGACATTGCAGTTCGCCGCCGGATAGCCGCGCGGCTCTCGCAGCATGCGCAGGCGCAGGTCGTCGCGGTTCGCCCGCAGCCAGCACATCTTGTCGAACATCGTGGCCCCCGGCACGTCCTGCACCCCGCCGACGATGACTCGCCCGGGTTCGCCGGCCGCGTGGGCGTCGACCGCCTCGATCCGTGGCCCGAGCCGGAGGGCGGGCGTCAGCCCCGTCGATCCCGGCAAGCCCGACCCCGACATCGTCTAGCGCCCGCGCTCTGCGTCCGCGAGCTCGCGGGCGACGTCGCGCTGAGCGTCCCGGTCGGCGATGTCCCGGCGGCGATCGTGGAGCTGCTTGCCGCGCGCCAGCGCGAGCTCGAGCTTGGCGCGGCCGCGCGGGTTGATGTAGAGCCGGAGCGGGACGATCGTCTGGCCCTTGGACCTGGTCCGGCCCAGGAGCTCGTCGATCTCGGATCGACGGAGCAGGAGCTTGCGCACGCGCTTGGGCTCGTGGTTGTAGCGGTTGCCACCCTCGAACGGCGCGATGTGGGCGCCGATCAGCCACGCCTCACCACGCTCGATCCGGGCGAAGGCGTTGGACAGGTTGGCCTTGCCGGCCCGGATCGACTTGATCTCCGTGCCGGTCAGGACGATCCCCGCCTCGAATGTCTCGTCGATCGTGAACTCGTGGCGGGCTCTTCGGTTCAGGGCGACGGTTATCTCGTCGCGCATCGGTCACTCCTCGGAGCGCACGAACGCCGGCCCGATGCGGGCCGGCGTCCGAGTTGCTTAGCCACCCACAGGGTGTCCGACTAAACGGCCATCTCCTGCGAGGTGGTGCAGCTACGGGTACTGTCGATCACTGCACATCACCTCCTTTCGTTCCGGGGAACCGTACCCGATGCGGGAGGTCGGCGCAAGGGTCGACGCCTCGTCAGGCGGCATCCCAACGTCTGTGCTGGTCGGGCCGGAATGAGCTGAGCGCCCAGCCGTCCGCCACGAGCGTGATGCTGGAGCGCATCATCCAGGAGACATTTACGGTCGGTGGTCGCCGAGTCTCGACAGGACTCGGCCAGCGCCACGCTCATCTGTCCCGCCATTGATGCTGTCCAGGATCACCCGGCTCACCGGGTCGGGCTCAGGGGCCCTGGCCGTCAGCGGCCTCACCCGGCACAGGGGATGGGCTGCTCCCGCCTCGTCAGGCCCGGCCCGCGTCAGGCCCGCGTCAGGCAGCGGCCCGCCCAGCGGCCCGCCGCAGGACGCCCACGCGCGGCCGATCCAGCAGCTCCAGCGCCCGCTCGAGAGTCGGGTCCGTGCCGGCGGGAACAGGATCCGGGAGGGTGACCTCGATGTCCGGGGTCAGGCCCAGCTCGTGGATCCAGCGCTTGTCCGGCGTGAGCCAGCGGGCGATGGTCAGCCGGAAGGCGCCGCCCTCGCCGGACAATTCCTGCCACTGCTGCACGGTCCCCTTGCCGAACGAGGTCTGGCCGACGAGCGTCGCCCGCCCGCTGTCCTGGAGGGCAGCGGCGACGATCTCACTGGCCGACGCGCTGCCGCCATCGATCAGCACGACGATCTGCAGGTCCGGGTCCGTGGCGATCCCGGCTGGGAGCGCGTCGGTGGCGACCTGCCGGCCGGAGGCGTCCTGCTCCCAGAAGATGACACCGGACGCGATGAACTGGCTGGCGATGGTGCGAGCCGCCGTGACGTACCCGCCGTGATTGCCGCGCAGGTCCAGGACCAGCTTCGTGCGGTCGGCCTTCAGATGGGCGGCCAGCGCTTCCTTGAGCTGGTCCGCCGCCGCGTCGGAGAAGCCGCTCAGCCGGAGATAGCCCACGCTGCCTTCGGCGAGCGCCTCGCTGACGACTTCCCTGGACTGGACCAGGTCACGAGTGATGGCGAGCTTGAACGGAGCCGCGTCGCCGCGCAGGACCGTCAGGGTCACGACCGACCCCCTGGGCCCGCGGATCCGGTCGCGGGCGCCGTCCACGCTGAGGCCGTCGAGCGACACGCCGTCGGCCTCGAGGACGATGTCGCCGGCCAGCAGCCCGGCGAGCTCCGCGGGAGAGCCGGCCAGCGGGCTGACGATGACGAGCCGGCAGTCCGGTCCGAGCGTGGCGCACCCCTGCGTCCCACCCGGCGCCCGGGTCGCGATCTCGGCGCCGATCCCTTCGAACTGCCCGCTGATCCCCAGCAGGCTGCGGCGGTATTCGTCCGAGGTCATGTACGACGAGTAGGGATCGCCGAGGGCGTCGATCATCCCCCGGATGGCGCCCTGGATCAGGGCGACGCGATCGACCTCGCCCCCCGCGTATCGATCGACGATCGTGTGCCAGGTGTCCCAGAACGGCTCGAAGGCGGCGTCCTCGGAGGCCGGCGTCCCGGGCTGGTCCGCCGCCTGGCGGCCCATCGAATAGCCGGAGATGAAGAGCGCCGACCCGGCGAGGATGGCGACCACCGAGATCGCCAGCGGCAGGGCGCGCATCCGGCGCCCCGACACCGGCTCGGGGGCCGGCTCGGGGGGCGAGGCTGCGCCGACGGGCGCGTCGAGGGTCAGGGTGGGATCCTGGTCGGCTGTCGGCATCGCGCTCAGCGGATCAGGTAGGTCCGGACCGACAACCACGAACCCAGCACGCCGAGGCCCACCCCGGCACCCAGCACCAGCGCGACGACGTCGCGGGTGAGTGAGCCGAACTGGAGCGGCAGGACCCGGAAGAAGTCCGCCATGAAGCCGCCGATCGGATCGGCGACCGCGGCCAGGACGCCCAGCGCCAGGACGGCCCCGAGCAGCCCGACGAACGCCCCTTCGAAGACGAACGGCCAGCGGATGAACGCGTCCGAGGCGCCGACCAGGCGCATGATCTCGATCTCCTCGGCCCGCGCGACGACGGCGAGGCGGATCGTGTTGACGATGATGAACAGCACGATGATCCCGACGATGATCAGGATGATCGTGCCCGCGGTCCGCAGGATGTTGGTCACGGTCAGGACGCGCTCGACCAGGTCCTCGATGTTGATGACGTTGCGGACGATCGGGTCGGCGCGCAGCGCGTCGCCGACCGCGCGCACGTCGCCCGGATCCACCAGCCTGACCTCGAGGCTGGCGTAGAGCGGGTTCGAGTCCAGGTAGCGGGTGAGGTCCTCGCGGCCCTGGGCCGCCATGGAAGCCCGGAAGCGTTCGAGTGCCGCGTCGCGGTCGATGTGGCTGACCGCCGCCACCTCGGGCATCGCCTCCAGCTTCGCCGTGAGCGTGGCGACCTGGTCGGGCTGGGCATTGGGCTGGAGATAGCCGACGACCTCCACCTTCTGCTCGGTGAATTGCAGGCCGGCCAGCAGACCGGTCTGGAGGATCCAGAAGCCGGCCAGCAACAGGAGCATCAGGACCATCGTGGCGGTCGCCGCGAGGCTCATGACCGCGTTCCGCCAGAACCCCTGCCAGGCGCGGCTCAGGCTGAACAGGATGAACGAGAACATCGTTCAGTCCTCGCGATGGTAGGCGCCACCGACCTCGTCGCGGATGACCCGACCCTCCTCCAGGGCGACCACGCGCTTGCGCAGCGCGGTGACGACCCCGGCGTTGTGGGTGGCCATCATGACCGTGACCCCCAGTTCGTTGATCCGGAGCAACAGCTGCAGGATCTCCCAGCTGATCAACGGGTCCAGGTTGCCGGTCGGTTCGTCGGCGATGATCAGACGCGGATCGTGGACGAGCGCCCGCGCGATCGCGGTGCGCTGCTGCTCGCCGCCGGACAGCTGCGACGGGATCTGCCGGGCCTGGCCGGTCAACCCGACGAGGGCCAGGACGCGATCGACCGCCGGTCCGATCGTGCGGCGGGGCGTGCCCGTCACCTCCAGGGCGAAGGCCACGTTCTCCCAGACCGTCTTGGACGGCAGCAACTTGTAGTCCTGGAAGATGATCCCGATCTTGCGACGCATCCTGGGGACCTTGCGGCGCGGCAGTCTGGCCAGGTCCTGGCCGTCGAGGACGACCTCGCCACGGGTCGCCACCTCATCCCGGATCAGCAGCTTGATCAGGGTCGACTTGCCCGCACCGGACGGGCCGACCAGGAAGAGGAAGTCGCCCTCGGGGATCACCAGGTCCACATCGCGCAGCGCCAGCTTCCCGTTGGGATAGCGCATCGTCACGTCGTGGAGCACGAGGATCGGTCGTTCCGGATCCGTCCCGGCACGGCTCTTGCCCGGGACCCGGTCGCTGATCGTGCGCGCTGGGGTGGCTGTGATCACATTCGGCTCCGCGGTCGAGACTCGCGTCGTCCGTCCGCCTGTCGGCTGGATCGGCTGGACTCCGTCCGCGGGCACGGCAGGGAGCGCCACGTCGGACCTGAGGCTACCACCCGATCCGCAGGACCGGCAAGCGATGGACCGGCAAACGACGGCCAGGGTTCAAGGCAGGCCCGGCGAGATCGGCAGGTACCTCGCGAAATCCGCGAACGGCCGATCCCAGCAGAGCAGCACCGGGAATCGATCGAGCCGGAAGCCGGCGCCCAGGGTGGCGACCAGGGCGCGATCGGCCGCGCCTCCGATCCAGGTGGCGAACGCCCCGCGCGGCACGACCACGGAGGTCAGGTGGCCAAGGATCGGCGCCAGGAGCGATTCGTCACGGACCGCGACAGGCCCGAGCCGGCCGGCCTCGCCCGCATAGCCATAGCCGAGCGGCAGACCGTCCGGCCCATGGTAGAGCCAGCCCGAGCGGCTCTCCGACCGAAGGAACCGGTGGTCCATGGGATGGCTGGCGCCCAGCACTTCGCGATCGAGATCGTCCACCGCCGCCGTCAACGCGCGATGGCCAGGTCCGTCGGAAGGGCCGGCGGCCAGCGTATCGAACGCCACGGGCACGACCCCCGACGGCAGCGCCCCGAACGCCTCCGGCCGATCCGGCAGACCGGACAGGTTGAGCAGCGGCATGCGCGGGGCCATCCCGCACGAGGCGTAGAGCGCGTTGGCGATCGGCTGGGCGCTGTCCGTGGCCGTCGCCCGAGCCACCCCGTCGTCAGCCGGCAGGACGTGCGCCAGCAGTTCCCGGCCGAGCCCGGCACCCTGGTGTCCGGGCAGGACGAACAGCATCGACAGGTACCAGAGCCGCTCTCGCGAGACGGCCGAGGCGAACCCGACGATCTCCTCGGCGGCGTCGGTCGCGGAGGCCTCGGTCGGACCGGGGTCGTGTCGCGTGGCCACGATGAACCGTTCCGGATCGGTCGATCGGAGGTGGGTGAACAGCCGGATGATCGGGTTCATCTCCGACGGGATCTCGGCCTGGCCAAGGTGCACGACGTAGTCGTTGATGGCCGTGCGCCAGATCGCGGCGCAGGCGCCGATCTCGTCGGGGCGGACCGGTCGGTAGGTCAGTCCATCGACCGATCCCGCCCGAAGCGCCCCGCTCACGGGGTCGTGACCTGCTCCCCGAGGCCTCGCTCCAGCTCCGCCTGCATGAACGCGTCCAGGTCGCCGTCGAGCACCGCCGAGGTGTTGCCGGTCTCGTAGTTCGTGCGCAGGTCCTTGACCATCTGATAGGGGTGCAGGACGTAGCTCCGGATCTGGTTCCCCCAGCCGGCCTCGACGTGCTCTCCCTTCAGCTTTCGGACGGCGGCCTCCTTCTCCTCGAGCACCTGCTCAAGAAGTCGGGCCTTGAGGACCTTGATCGCCAGCTCCTTGTTCTGGGTCTGGGAGCGTTCGTTCTGGCTCTGGGCCACGATCCCGCTCGGGAGGTGGGTCAACCGGACCGCCGAGTCGGTCTTGTTGACATGCTGACCTCCGGCGCCCTGGGATCGGAAGGTGTCCACCCGGATCTGATCCCAGTCGAGTTCGATCTCGACGTCCTCGTCGGCCTCCGGCAGCACCTCGACCAGCGCGAACGTGGTCTGCCGCCGGTTCTGTGAATCGAACGGGCTGATCCGGACCAGCCGATGGACGCCGCGCTCCGCCCGCAGCCAGCCGTAGGCCCGCCGGCCGTTGACCGCCACCGTGACGCTCTTGAGGCCGGCCTGCTCACCCTCCTGCTGGTCCAGGATCTCGGTCGGGAAGCGGTGGCGCTCGGCCCAGCGCAGGTACATCCGCAGGAGCATCTCGGTCCAGTCGGTGGCCTCCGTCCCACCGGCTCCAGCGCTGATCGAGAGAAGCGCCGGCCGAACGTCGTACTCGCCGGAGAAGAGGAGTGCGGTCCGCTCACGCGAGTAGTCGGTTTCGAGCGCCGCCGCATCGCGCTCCAGCTCACCCTCCAGCTCCGCGTCGGGGGCTTCGGTCAGCAGCTCGACGGCGGCCAGCAGGTCGCCGGCACGAGCCAGCAACTCCTGCCAGATGGTCATCTCACTGCGCAGGCCGTCCGCCTCGCGCAGGACCTTCTGGGCGGAACGGCCGTCATCCCAGAAGCCGGGTGCCTGGGTCAGCGCCTCGATCTGGGCGACGCGTCCGGCCTTGGCCTCGAGGTCAAAGATGCCCCGAGGTCGACCGGATCCGTTCAGCCAGGTCGCGGATGGCGGAGGCTTCCACCTAGTTCCGGACCCGCAGATCCTGGAGCAGGATGGGACGCAGCTCGATGAGCCGCAATGCCGTCTTGCTTCGGGCGACGACGGGGTTCACGCACGGGCAGTAGCCGTTGTGGGGGCAGACGCCGCAGTTGCCGTCGCAGTCGAGCGCCGCGGCATAACTGCACGTCCGGCAGTCGCGCTCGCAGGCGATGAGATCGACGAACGCTGCTTCCTCGGCCTGCTTCACGAGCTCCCTCTCTATGGTGCGGGGCAGGGTGAACGGGGCTTGGGCGCGGTCACGTGCCGGGGGCTCAGGCGGCCCAGAACGGCGGATTTTGGCACAGTATACGGGGCCAATCCCCTATCGCCAAGAGGGAAATCTGCGGCCGCTGCGAGATCTTCGCCGGTCCGTCCGGATCAGGACGATCCGCCGGTGATGAAGTAGAACGCGAGGGCTCCGAGCTCGTGGAGGGTGGCATCGACCTGTCCGGCCAGGTCGCCCTCGATCGGGCTGGTCCGCGTCGGCGACCCGAAGGCCGCGATCCCTTCATCGGCAGCCATCCGCAGGACCCGCAGCATGTGCGGGCGGTCCGATACGAAGACGGCGCTCTCGGCGTCGCTCGCTTCGAGCAGGGCCGCCACGGCGCGGACCGACTCGAGCGTCGTCCGGCTGCGGTCCTCGACCAGGATGTCGTCGGCCGGCACTCCGAGCGCGATGGCGAAGGCACGCCCGGCGGCCGCCTCGGTCGTCCGGTCACCCTCGGCCCGCCCGCCGGTCATGACCAGGCGCGGCGCCACGCCGGCGAAGTAGAGCGCGACCGCGTGGTCCAGCCGGGCGGCGAAGACCGGCGACGGGCGTCCGTCGTACTGGGCCGCCCCCATCACGACGATCGCACCGGCCGGGCGTTCCTCGTCGCGCTGACCCTGCGCCCAGATCCGATAGGTGGCATAGCCGCCGGCCAGCGCGACCCCCAGGCAGACCGCGCCGGTCAGGCGGATCAGGTCGCGGCGCACGGGCTTCCGGTGGGCTGCGCGACCGACGGACTGCTGCGCCTCGTGCGACTCAGCGTCCGTGGCACTTCTTGTACTTGACACCGGAGCCGCACCAGCAGGGATCGTTGCGCCCGATCCGCCCGCCGCTCGGCGTGTAGCCGGGCCTCGCGCCGTCGGGGCCGCTGACGCCCGGACCGGCGATCACCTGGTCGCCCAGGGATTCGCGCACGGGACGGGCCGCCGGGACCGCCAGGGGTCCACCACGCAGGATGGCCGAGCCCTGGACGCCCGTCCCGGCACCCGTACCCACCGCGACCGGCTGGCCTCCGCTCGTGGCCGTGGCCGTGGCCGCGGCGATCGACGCTGAACCGGTGCCCCCGCGGAGGGCGGCAGCTCCCCGGGCGAGCGAGGCCGCGACGGCCGGGTCCGTGCCATCGCCCGAAGCTCCCTGGCCACGGGTGACGGTGACCCGGAAGATGGTCGAGGCCACACCGTGCCGGATCAGCCCGCGCAGCTCCTCGTAGAGCCGGAAGGCCTCCCGCCGGAACTCGTTGAGCGGATCCTGCTGGGCGTAGCCGCGCAGGCCGATCCCCCGACGCATGTCGTCGAGTTCGGTGAGGTGCTCCACCCAGAGCGAGTCGATCGTGCGGATGAGGACCATCCGCTCGACCATCGACCAGTCCGCCTCGCCGACCTCGGCGACACGCGCCTCCAGCCGGTCGTCGGCGAGCCTGCGGACGTGCTCGGCGATCGCCTCGCGGCTGCCGACCTCCCACAGGTCGTCGGCCGAGGTGCCTTCGCCGGACAAGCCCATCGCGACGAGCGTGTGGGAGAGGCCGTCCAGGTTCCACTCGTTCGGATCCTCGCCCACGAGGTGCGAGTCGATCAGCGCATCGGCCTCCTCGTCCAGGAACGCCTGGACCGTTTCGGTCAGGTCCTCGTTGTGGAGGACCTTGTCGCGCTCGGCGTAGATCGTCTCGCGCTGCTTGTTGATGACATCATCGAACTCGACGACGCGCTTGCGGATGTCGAAGTTGAAGCCCTCGACCCGGCTCTGGGCCGATTCGATCGTGCGCGAGACCAGGCGCGACTCGATGGCCACGTCATCCTCGAGCCCCAGGCGCTCCATCAGCCCGGTCACCCGCTCACTCGCGAAGCGCTTCATCAGGTCGTCCTCGAGCGACAGGTAGAAGCGCGAGGATCCCGGGTCCCCCTGGCGGCCGGCACGGCCGCGCAGCTGGTTGTCGATCCGCCGGGAGTCGTGCCTTTCCGTGCCGACGATGTGCAGGCCGCCGACGCCGACGACCCGCTCGTGGTCCTCCTCGGTGACCGCCCTGGCCTCGGCGAGCGCGGCCGCGTAGGTCTCCTTGTCCACCTCGGCCGGGTTGAGGCCGCGTTTGTGGAGGTTCTCCGAGGCGAGGCCCGCCGGGTTGCCGCCGAGCAGGATGTCCGTGCCGCGACCGGCCATGTTCGTGGCGATGGTCACCGCCCCGGTTCGCCCGGCCTGGGCGACGATCGGCGCTTCCTTCTCGTGAAACTTCGCGTTGAGGACCTCGTGGCGGATGCCCCGGCGCTTGAGCATCGTCGCGAGCACCTCGGACTTCTCGACCGAGATGGTCCCGACCAGGACCGGGCGGCCCGCCTCCTGCATCTCGACGATCTCGTCGATCACGGCGTTGAACTTGGCCTTCTCGTCGCGGAAGACCAGATCGGCGGAGTCCTCGCGGATCATCTCGCGGTGGGTCGGCACCGCGACCACCTCGAGCTGATAGATCTTGTAGAGCTCCTCGGCCTCGGTCATCGCCGTGCCGGTCATGCCCGACAGCTTGTCGTAGAGCCGGAAGTAGTTCTGGAAGGTGATCGTGGCCAGGGTCACGCTCTCGCGCTGGACGCGCAGCCCCTCCTTGGCCTCGATCGCCTGGTGGAGGCCCTCGCTCCAGCGCCGGCCCGGCATCTGGCGGCCGGTGAACTCGTCGACGATCACGATCTCGCCGTCCTTGACGATGTAGTCGCGATCGCGCTTGAAGAGCGCGTGCGCCCGGAGCGCCTGCTCGAAGTGGCGGGCCAGCCGCGGGTCGGCGTCGTACATGTTCTCGACGCCGAGCCAGCCCTCCATCCTGGTGATGCCCTCCTCCGTGGAGGAGACGGCCTTGTCCTTGAGGTCGATGACGTAGTCGCCGCCGGCTTCCTCGCCCTCCGGGCGCTCGTTGAGGCGCGGCACGAGACGGGCGAAGGTGAAGTAGAGGTCCGCCGACTCCTCGGCCTGGCCGCTGATGATCAGCGGCGTGCGCGCCTCGTCGATCAGGATGTTGTCGACCTCGTCGACGATCGCGAAGCTGCGCTCGCGCTGGACCCGCTGGCCAAGCTCCAGGACCATGTTGTCGCGCAGGTAGTCGAAGCCGAACTCGTTGTTGGTGCCATAGGTCACGTCGGCGGCGTAGGCCGCGGCGCGATCGACCGGGCGCAGGTCAACCAGGCGTTCATCGTTCGTCGGATGGCCCGGCTCGAAGAGATACGAGGCGTCATGGGTGATCATCCCGACGCTCACGCCCAGGAAGTGGAAGATCGGGCCCATCCACTGCGGATCGCGCCGGGCGAGGTAGTCGTTGACGGTCACGATGTGAACGCCCCGCCCACCGAGCGAGTTCAGGATGGCGGCCAGCGGTGCCACCAGCGTCTTGCCCTCGCCGGTCCGCATCTCGGCGATCTTGCCCTGGTGGAGGACGGCCCCGCCGATCAGCTGGACGTCGAAATGGCGCATCCCGAGGGTCCGCTTCATCGCTTCGCGGGTCATCGCGAAGACGTCGGGCAGGACCTCGTCGAGGGCCTTCTGGAGTCGTGCGTTCTCGCGCCGTCGACGGTCTCGCTTCAGCTCGCGGCGGCGCTCGAGATCGGGGTGGTGGCGCTCGTCGTCGGAAGGCTCGTCCGGTTTCGCGGCCTCGAGGGCCTCGGTGCGCAGCTCGGCGAACGCGGCGCGGATCCCCTCGTCGGACATCGCCTCGAATTCGGGTTCGAGGGCGTTGGCCGCGTCGACCAGGGGTTGGAGGCGTCGGACCTCGCGCTCGTTCGAGTCGACGAACCTGTTCAGGAATCGCATGGGAGTGTGAGTATAGGGCGAGTCGTGCTCGACCCCGGCCGCCCTGCCGCCGCCCGCCTGCCGCCGCCCG